>CALJEK010000032.1 GCA_938074445.1 Candidatus Kryptoniota bacterium
GTCAAAGCTTAAATTTGATCTGGTTTCAACCTTTCTCGGGACGAACATAAGTGCGGGTCCTTTAACGGCATCAACTGTGAAATTAACCTGCGTTGGTGTTTGCTGTTCAATGTTATTTACATATTTCGCTTTTACCATAAATGTGTGTCTCCCTTCATCAAGATAACTTAAAGTCACCTCCTTAGCATTGCTCCATTCAGACCACGGTTGATTGTCAAGCTTATAACTAAAAAGCATCAAATTATCCGCCTGATTCCCACGCCACTTAAATGTAACGGTATGCTCGCTGACGGTGCTATTATCGCTTGGTCCAGATATAATCTCAGCCTTTGGCGGTTGAAAAGCAGGGCTTTTCGGGTCAATTGGATTTTCCCTCTCAGGTGGAGGTGGCTCAGTTACAATATTACAACCAACGAGAGTTAGAAAAACCAAAAAAACGTAGAAGTATCTCATAAAAACTTTGTTCTTTGTTTACAATTTAAAATTTCACTCTGGTGAATTTACGTTCCTCTATAATCCAACTTTACACCAAACGAAGCGCTTTTAAAAACCAATGCTCAAACTTATTGAATTACCCCTTACCCCTACTTTAAACATCCTATCCTCATATACCTTATCTGGCGAGAAGATAATCACATCAACGAGATTGAACAGCCATATTGCAGATGCAACGCCTGAACCTATGAAAAAGTAACTTTTGGTCTTTTTCATTGAATCGTAGTTTTTCATCATAAGCGAATAGTATTTCTCCATTTCATCAGTATTACGAGCTGACAAATAAAGGTTTCTATACTTCTCGTATTCGTTTTTATAACCTACGTACTTGAGGAAATAGTTAACCGTGAATGCCCCAGCCAGTATTTCAGATACAATTAAAGGCATCCCGATATTTTCTCTGCCCATATAAATCTGCCCAGCCCCTGGAAGAAAAGCAGAAAGAACAATAGATGTAAACTTTGACTTTGGCTCTATCGATAGGACGATATCCATATTAGGCTTATTAACCCTTATCTTTCGAACAGTAGAATAATAGCCAAGTTTATTTAGTTTGATTTCATAAACACCGTAGACAAGTTCAATCTCTTTGGCTGGCAACTTAAAAACGCCTTTTTCAATCCCTTCACCTTTTATCAAGACATTAACATTACCTTTGATTCCAACTAAATTTACTTTTGAACGCATCTTCTCAAGTTTAGCTTCAACCTTAACCCTGTCAACCGAGGTTAAATCAACTTCCTCAGAATAATCTTGATAATCCGCAAGAGCAAGCTTTATAACATGTTTATCTTTTTTAACTTTGGGGAGGTAAAGAGGAGTTTTGCCCACAACTTCACCATTCAAAATAACATCCGCTCCAGTCGGTATACTTTTAACTTCAAGAAATCCGGCTTTCTCAAGTTTTACATTTAAATCATGATAATCTTCACTGACTTCAACCTCACCTGCATATTCAAAATAGCCATCAAGCTTAAGTTCAACCTTAAGTTTGCCAAACTCATATACATCTACCTCCAGTGGTGTTTTGCCAACCTTCTCCCCATTGACGTAAATATCTGCACCTTCTGGCTCTGATTTAACTTCAAGCACCGACACTCTCATTCTCGGTATGAAAACAAACTCACCACCCCTATCTCCAACGAGTATTCCATATTGCGGTGTTTGTTGCCCCCTTGATTCAGACGTGACCCTCGGGAGTATATAACTTGCGAGCTCACTTGCCGTAATTATACCATTTTTATCAAGGTCAGCAAATCCATTCTCAAGCCCTTGAAGAAAATGAAATGTGAAAACACTATGTCCGCCTGGACCTGTATCAAAAACGGGCTGATCTCTGCCACCTGCTGTTAATGCCTGCCTTGCTCTTCTTTTTGAAACAACTTCAACAAAACTGATAACATCAGCAGAGATAGCGGATGGTTGTGAACGAGCAAATATCAATCCACCATAACAAGCATCCATAACAAAATATAAATGCTTCGCAGGAATTGCCTCTGAGATTTCATTTAATTGATCAGTTGATATAGCAGTTAAAACAGGCTGGGATGGGTCTGCATCAACAGGAAGAATATAACCCCGCTCCTTCCCCTCAGGTAAAGGCATCGTTATACCGTGACCAGCAAAGAAAATAAAAACCCTGTCATCTTCGGATGTTTCTCTTATCAACCTTTCAAATACCCTAAGTATGTTGTCCTTTGTGGCCTCAGAATTATAAAGTTTAATAACATATTTTGAGCCAAACCCATATTTTTTAATCAAAAGATTTGCAACCGCCTCAGCGTCATTTACTGCATACCTTAACTTGCTCGCTTTAGTATATTCATCAATTCCTATTATCAAAGCCCAACTTCTCTTAAAAAATGGACTTCCTCCCCTTTCAGCCCCTATTTTCAAACCTATCCCCCTGAGAGATTCTGTTGTGTCCCTTTGCTGAGAGAGTAATGAAGAGTAAAATAAAAAGAGGGCAGATAAAACTAAAATAAGGCGCTTCATTTTACCTCATCCCTCTATGTTTAGTTCTCTGCAAAAATATAAAAAACTAAAAATAAAAAGTCAAGAGGGTCATATGCCGAGAAATGGAAAACATTTCAGCCCCTACCATCACGACCAACCCTACATTCAACCTCATTTTAATTCTCCACTTAAATTTTTAAATTTATTTAGCGTAAACAAAACCAATTGAAAAGACGCTATGATAAAACGAACTTTAACTCTAATCGCACTCATTCCGACACTTTTACTCGCTCAATTAAAGTCCCAAAACGTCGAATCTCTAAAAAATGATGAATTCATATCGAAAAGAAAACTTACCGCTTTGGCTTACTCAACTTTCATCCCAGGAGCCGGGCAATTCTACCTTGGACATAAAATTAAAGGAACATTCTTCACCCTGACAACTTTCGGCTCACTCGTTGTAACAATCGTCTCACAAAATAATCTCGTCGGAGGGAACGAACGACTCGAAAACCTTGAGATACAATATATAAGCACAATGAACTGGGAAAAAGCGGAACAAATCTGGCAAGAAATGCTCAGGGTCAAATCCGACATAGACAAAGATTATAAACGAAGAAATCTATTCCTCGGTATAACTGCAGGGATATGGGTCGCAAACATAATCGATGTTTTACTCTTTACATCTGACAAAGGCGCTGGCGATATATTTGGATTAAACGATTCACCAATCGAAATTGAAAGCGGAAACAAAGGTATTATGCTTACAGCAAAATTTAAGTTTTAAAACCTTATGCGCGAAAAGATAGAAAAACTTCTGAACGATTACAAGAACGGGAAAATTGATGTTGACGAGTTTATAAATGAACTTCGTTGGTTCCCATTTGAAGGAATTGAATTTGCACACGTTGACCATCATAGAACCTTGAAGCATAATTTCCCCGAGGTTATACTCTGTCAATGGAAAACACCTGAACAAGTGCGCGAGATTGCGAAGCGAATTCTTGAAAGATCAAACCTTCTTCTCGCAACAAGGGCAAATCCAGAACATTTCAAAGAGGTGAAAAAAATCGCAAAAGACGCAAAATATAACGAACTTGCAAGAACTATAACCGTCGTTCGCGGTGAAATAAAAAAAGATGATAAAAAAGGAAAAATTTTGATCATAACAGGCGGAACCGCAGATCTGCCCGTTGCTGAAGAAGCAAAGGTCACCGCTGAGATTCTTGGGAATGAAGTTGAACTTCTATATGATGTTGGAGTTGCAGGGTTACATCGCTTGCTATCAAATCTTGATAAATTTAAAAATGCAAGTGTGATAATCGTTATAGCTGGAATGGAGGGAGCTTTGCCAAGCGTCGTCGGTGGGCTTGTTGGGGTTCCAGTTATCGCAGTTCCAACCTCCGTCGGGTATGGAGCGCATTTCAGCGGGTTAGCTCCGCTTCTTACAATGCTTAACAGTTGTGCCCCCGGGGTTGTAGTAGTAAACATTGACAACGGCTTCGGCGCAGCCTTTGCAGCAACGCTTATGAATAGAAAGTGAAAAGCACAATGAAAAAAGTTAAATTAAGGTATGGAAAAACTGAATTAGAAATCGAACTTCCAGATCACGCTGAAATCTTAACACCAAAGCTTAAACCCACAAAACGAGATGAAATTGAAATTTTAAATGACGCTATAGATAACCCCATCGACTCACCGAGGCTTGAAAATTTTACACAAAACGATGACAAAATCCTGATAATTGTTCCGGATAAAACAAGAAAATCGCGAGTTGATTTCATTTTGAAATTAATTTTACAGCGGATTAAAAATAGAAACATAAAAATTTTGTTCGCAAATGGAACGCATGCTAAACAAACTGAAAACGAAAAACGGGAGATCTTGGGCGATGGAATCTATGATAAATTCGAAGTTTTTGAAAATGACGCATGGAGTGATGATTTTACTTACTTTGGTAAAACTAAATTTGGCACGGAAGTTTTTTTAAATCGGCTTGTATCAGAGGCGGACAAAATTTTACTCGTTGGTTCAATAACTCACCATTATTTCGCTGGCTTTGGCGGAGGAGCAAAACTATTGATCCCGGGTGTGGCATCATATAAAACTGCAATTCAAAACCATAAACTTACATTAACCCAAGATGGAGATATAAACCCAAATGCGACAAATTTGAAACTTGAAGGTAACCCCGTCTATGAGGATATAGTCGAAGCATTTAAACTCTCCAATCTTAAAGTATTGCATCTTGGCGTCGTCATTGATGAAACTGATAAAATTGTCGGGGCATTCTTTGGCGATGTAATTCAATCGCACAAAGCAGGGGCAGATTTTGTAAAGAAGTTTTTTACGATACCTGTCGATAAAAAATTTGACGCTGTAATTTCAAGCGCAGGTGGATTCCCAAAGGATGTCAACTTCATTCAAGCACATAAATCAATCCATCACTCTCACCACATTTTAAAAGAGGGTGGACGCTTATTCTCATTTATTGAATGCAGAGATGGGATTGGCTCAAAAACTTTCCTCGACTGGTTCAAGTTTAAAAATATTGACGAAATGAAGAAGTGTTTACTTGAAAACTATTCAATGAATGGTCACACCGCTTTATCGTTGCAAAAAAAGTTAAAAATCTGTAATATTATTGTGAGATGCGAATTGGAAATCGAATTGCTCGAAATGATGGGTTTGAAACCTCTTGACGATGTTAAAAAATTAAAAAGCTTAACAGGCTCAATTGCTGTGTTGACAAATGCTTCAATTTATTTGCCAATTTATCAGGGATAAAAAATGACACAAGTGAAAATCGAATTATTAAAGCAAAACAAACTACTGCTCGGCGTCAATGAAGATTTAATTAATCAAATCGCACAAAATATATTTGTTGAAACATTTAAACCTGGCGATATAATCTTTCATGAAGGCGAACCTGGAGATAAAGTTTGTCTGATCGCAAAGGGAAGGGTAAAAGTTGTAAAGATTGCAGATCTAAGCGGTAGGGCTTTAATGGAGTTGACAGAAGGTGATTTCTTTGGTGAAATGTCTTTAATAGACCTGCGCCCCCGTTCGGCAAGCATCGTGGCTTTAACAGAGTGTGAAATTGTATCAATTCCCGCAGAGTATTTTGACCGTCTTATCCATCTTGACCCTCAAATTCTAATAAACATTTCAAAAACGCTAAGCGAAAGATTGAGGGTGACAAACGAAAAGCTTTTAAGGGATTTTATCGAATATGAAAAAGAAGTCACAGAGCAGATAAACAGACTAAACTATTTAATTGAGATAACGAAACGTGTTAACTCAACTATAAATCTCGATGAACTTTTAAAGATCATACTTGAAATCGCAATTGAAGTTACAACTGCGGATAGAGGGACAGTTTATCTCGTTGATGAAGCAACAGGTGAGATCTGGTCAAAGGTTTTGGAGGGGGACGAACTCACCGAGATTCGCTTGCCTATCGGAAAGGGAATCGCAGGGTATGTAGCTCAAATTGGGGAAACACTGAACATCAAAGATGCTTACCAAGACCCCAGGTTTAACCCCGAAATCGACCGCAAAACTGGATATAGAACCAAAACGATACTGTGCACACCGATAAAGGATAAAAACGGCAAAATAGTCGGTGTTTTCCAATTGATAAACAAAAAGGATGGTCCATTTACGAAAAAAGATGAAGAAATGTTAAACGCCATTTCAATCCACGCCTCAATTGCAATTCAAAACGCAAGGATGGCGCAAGAACTTGTCAATAACGAGCGACTTGCTATAGTTGGAAAGATGGCAAGCTCAATTATTCACGATATAAAAAATCCAATGACGACAATAAAAGCATATGCCCAGGTCTTGAGGAAAAAGATCGGGGAAAGTGAAGCAACCCAACTCGTTGACGAAGTCATAAAGCAAATTGACCGACTTGTCAATATGACTCAAGAAATTCTTGATTTTTCACGCGGGGTGACAAATATAGAGTTTTTAAAGGTAAACCTTGGAGATTTTATCAATGGGACGATCTCTTTCCTTCAGGAAGATTTCAAGAAAAATAAAATCGAAATTGAGAAACAAATTGAATTCGACGGCGAAGTTGAAATTGACATCGATAAAATGACACGGGTTGTCTTCAACATCGCTCACAATTCAAGAGATGCTATGCCTGAAGGTGGGAAATTTATCATAAAAACATGGCAAGAGGATAATTTCTTTTTCATGCAATTTACAGACACAGGGAAAGGAATGCCAGAAGAGGTGAAGAAAAAATTATTTGAACCGTTCGTCACATATGGCAAAAAACACGGAACAGGACTTGGGCTGGCAATAGTGAAAAAAATTGTGACTGAACATAAGGGTGAAATCTTTGTCGAAAGTGAACTTGGCAAAGGGACAACCATAACCATTAAACTTCCATTAACACAACAAAAGTAAAAGGACGAACCAGATGTTTGATAAAATTTTTTTTCTTCTCGTTATAGCGATGATTTTGTCGATCATCTTTACGATTCTCGCATTCACTCAAGAGAGAAAATTAAATGTTGTGATACAAACGATAAAATTAAAAAGTGGGGATGAAGATATTTCAGCCTTTCTTGCTATACCAAAAATTGAAGGTAAATTCCCTGCGATCGTGCTCATTCACGAATGGTGGGGTTTAACAGATTGGGAAAAAGAAAACGCGATAAGATTTGCAAGCAATGGATACATCGCTATAGCAATTGATCTGTATCGCGGACGACTTGCCAAAACACCAGATGAGGCAAGAACATATATGCAATCGCTATCCCCGGATGTCGTCTTAAGAGATATAAAGTCAGCTGTTGAATACTTAAAGTCAAGGGATGATGTCGCCTCCGATAAAATTGGGATCATCGGATGGTGTATGGGCGGTGGTTTCGCTTTAAGAAGTCTGATTGAGATCCCCGAGCTTTCCGCCGGGGTCATTTGCTACGGTCGCCTCGTTGAGGATGAGGAGCAACTTAAAAAAATTAACGCCCCAATACTTGGAATCTTCGCTGAAAAAGACCGCGGGATACCTCCCGAAACAGTGAAAAAATTTGAAGAAAAAATGAAAAAACTCGGAAAAAAGATAGAAGTTAAAATCTACTCAAACGTAAACCACGCCTTTATGAACCCAAATAACAAAAATAATTACGACGAGATTTCAACAAAAAATGCATGGGACTTGATCGATAAATTTTTCAAAAAGAACCTATCTCAAAAATAACGAGTCAATATTTAAGCAACTCATCCACGAGCAAATCAACATAATTTATCCTTTCGTTTATCACATTCCAATGCTTTATAAAGACAGACCGAAGAGTTGTCAGAGATTCATCGTCCAGTTCGAACTTCGGGTTAATTTTTTTAGCGGTTGCCTTGTCAACGATAAATTTTGAAAGTATAAACTTTGGAGCGGGATTTTCGATCGAAAGCCAATTGTAAATTTTAAGCGTGTTTTCGTTTATCTCGCTTAAATTAAAACTTCCATCATGCCTATAAAAGCAAAATATATCAAGATCAGGTTGGGTTAACGGTGAAAATCCATCGAGTTTGTTTATTTTCTCATAAAGGTAATTTGCGGTTTTTAAGGTTTGTGTTAAAATTTTCCCAAATCCATTTTTATTAAGTGGGATAACTTTATGCGTAAGCCACACAGCCCCTGCCGATGCCCCGGGTCTCGAACCCTCAAGCTGGAACATCCCAATGTTAGGTTTATCTTTTTTGTGATATGTATAAGGCGATGTGTTAAGTATCACCTGTCTTAAATTTTCATCTTTATACAAAATCCCACCAGCCCCATACATAACAAGCCCATGTTTGTGCGGGTCTATTGTCAACGAGTCCGCTTCTGAAATTGCAATAAGATTATCATACACAAATTTCTTTAACGGAGCTTCAACACTTGAAAAATCAACTACCACCCCACGTTCATCAATTATCAAGCTCCGCATATAACCACCATACGCTGCGTCGATATGAAGATGAAATCCATATTTTTCTCTCAATTTTAAAATTTCAACAATTGGATCAACGGCGCCAACGCCAGTGGTTCCAAAATTTGCCATCACAAACATGACATCATTTCTCTTTAAAACATCTTCAAGTTGATTTAAGTCGATTCTATAATTTTCGTCTACTTCAATCTCTATAAAGTCAACTTTTAAAATTGAGCAAATCCTTCTCCACGAATAATGCGAACCTTTTGAGAATACAGCAATTCCATTCTTCCTCAAGTCCCTCACTGCCCATAAAGATTCAAGATTTGCGAGCGAGCCACCGCTTGTCAAATGTCCCCACCCTTCCTTAAACCCAACGAGATTTAAAAGGTCATCAACAACTTCCATTTCCATTTCAGTTGTCACAGGTCCACCTTCATAAGCATGATTATTTGGATTTGTAAGCATAACAGCAAAGTAAGCAAGAAGCGCTGGGATGGACGGGTCTTTTAACATTTGCGCTGAATATCTCGGATGAAAGTATGGTAAATTTTTCTCAAGTCGTTTTAGAAACTCGTCGAAGATTTTCTCAAGTTTTTCGGATTCAACCTTGTAAATTTCGGACTCAAAAAAATTATTTGGATAAACCGTCTCATCATCAAAAAAATTTTCACGCCACTTTCTATTCCATTCAATTGTCAAGTTGATAAGCCTTTTGAAAAGTTCTGTGTTCTCCCCCTTCGGACCAAGAAAGTATGTGAACAACGTCTCCATTTTCAGCCTGTTATTTTCTTTGGGATTCAAATTTTTTTAGAAATATAAACAAATTCCATCAAAAAAACTTGACCAGTCAATTTTTTTTGCTATCTTTATAAAAAAAATCAAAACATCGGTATGCAAAGATTTGTCTGTCTTACATTAGCCTTGATTTTCAACTTAACACAGATCTACCCCCAAGTTAAATTTGATTCAATTTCCGCTTGGAACTTCAACAAGATTTTAACATCAGAAAAATTTCAAGGGCGTAAATCAGGAACCCCAGGCGGTGAGAAAGCAAGCGAATGGATAGCGGAAAAATTTAAAGAATTCGGGCTTAAACCATTTGGGGACAATGGAACATATTTTCAAAACTTTAAAATCCTTGCAACTCAAGATAAAGTCACAAAGTTAACACTGTTAAACGGCAGAAAAGGCAAAACAAAATATCAACTTGGGGACGATTTTACAATTTTAACGAATAGTGGAAGTGGAAAGATAAAGGCAAAGGTTGTATTCGTCGGATATGGAATTTCAGCACCTGAAAAAGGTAGAGACGATTATCAAAATGTAGATGTGAAAGGCAAAATAGCGCTTATCTTGGCTGGAGCTCCTGAAAACGAGCAAGAAAAGTTTGAACTTGAATCTTCGAGAGGATATAAGATCAAAAAGGCTTTTGAAAAAGGGGCATCGGCAGTTTTATATGTTCAAGGTGATAGACCGATAAGAGGTGGAGCGATCACAGCAGAATATTATACGCCTGAATTGCCTGCACTATGGATTGGAAGAAAAATTGTCGACGATATCTTTTATAACACGGGTATAAGTTTTGATGCCTTGAAAAGCGAAATCAATTTTAAAACAAAATCCTTCGAAATTGACAAAATCTTTGAAATAGAAACAAAGGTGGAAAAACTCAACGGCTGGACGAAAAATGTTGTTGGACTAATTCCGGGAACAGATGAAATTTTAAAAGATGAATATATTGTCGTAGGAGCGCATATGGATCATAACGGGATTGACGCAGAGGGATTTATATATCCGGGCGCTGATGATAACGCTTCTGGGACATGTCTTGTCATGGAACTTGCGCGAAGTATGATGGCAAATAAAGAAAAGCCAAAACGTTCAATAATTTTTGTCTTGTTCGCTGCGGAAGAACAAGGTTTGCTCGGGTCAAAATTCTTCGCTTCAAATCTCCCCGTGCCTAAGGAAAACATTGTGGCGATGTTTAACTTTGATATGGTCGGGCGTGGCAACGGAAATATAAATATCGCTGGAACGGAAAATTTCCCAAAGATGTGGGAAATAATCAAAGAATTTTTCCCCGAAAACAAATTGAAAAATTTAGGTAAATTTAGAGCTGGTGCAAACTCCGATCATTATCCCTTTCAAGAACTCGGGATTCCTGCATTCTTCTTTATATCTGCAGGACAACATCCGGAGTATCATCGAACTGATGATACAAGCGACAAAATTCAACCTTTCGTTCTCGGAGAGGTTGGGAATACAGCATATGATGTAATCCTCGGGCTCGCCAATTATCCCCAAAGCTTGAAGAGACAAGATAGATATTTTGACTACATTTATGCCAACGCACAAACAACACTTTATATCCAACTTAGCCCAGACTCTTTAAGCAAAGACTGGCTTTATAACCTTTGGAGAATAGCAAAAAACGACGGAGTAGAAGCAGTCATCCTTGAAATCAGCACAAGAAGAATTAACGATATCTTTAAGTCAATTTATTTAGTCGATTCATTAGCAACGCGAGATTATAAATTTTTCAACATTGTTTCAAATAAATCTGATTTCACCACATCTCCAGATGTCTTAAATATAATTTTCTCAACCAAAGCCGAATCTTTAAGCGATTTGCCCCAATCTTTGCCAGCCCTATCGAGGTCAGGGTTAAAACTTGTAGTCTTTGACGAATCAACTAATATTGAAAATGTTCGAAGCGTCGTTAACATTGTGGACGACTTTTACCTTGACATAATTCCAGTGCTTAAAGGGAAAGCGAAACAAAACTTTAACTTTAGGAAAACATCTCTTGTTTTTGACCCCGATACAGTCTCGGAAGATAAGGAATTCTTTTATATTTTCACTGACCGTGAGAAGTTTCTCTCAATGTTTAACTCTGTTAACCCGGAGAAAGTGTTTTTAAATTTAACGCCTCAGGAGTCAAAAATTTTAATTTCAAATCTGCTCGAGAAAAAATGGAACCTTAAAGAAGTTCAGAAAATTTTCGGCAGAAATCTTTACGGACTTTTAAAATAAATCGGCACAAAAATATGACTAAAAAATTTCAGATCTTTCTGCTCCTTTTGATATCAACTCTCAATCTGTTTTCTCAAATCTACGAACACAGGGGCGTATGGTATGTTCCAAGGAACGGAAATGCTTATAAGACGAAATTCGAAATAGCGACCGATATGGATAGCATAGCGAGAAATAATTTTAACGCGGTTTATGTCCTTGTTTGGGCAAGGGGTTATCCACTTTTCAAAAGCGAAGTTTTTTACAAAGAAACTGGGCTTTACACCGATCCTCAACTTGGCGACCGAGACCTGCTTCAGGAGATGATCGCAGAAGCACATAGAGCTGGACTTGAAGTTTACGCATGGTTTGAATATGGATTTATCGGAGGTTGGGGCGGATATTTGCCGGGAAACAGCGGAAAAGGCAAGATTTTTGATGTTCATCCCGAATGGCTTGCGAAAAGAAACGATGGAACGGATGCTGGTTCATCAGAGGACCAGCTAACAAAAAGTTTCTATTGGATGTCCCATGTCAACCCGGAGGTTCAAAATTTTTTGATTCAATTAATTCTTGAGATGGTGAAAAAATACGACCTTGATGGCTTTGAACTTGATAGAATTCGCTATCCCGACCCAAATTGCGGATATGACAGCGTTACGGTTGAAATCTACAAGCAAGAACATAACGGGACCCCACCGCCGTATGATTACAATGATTACCAATGGAAAAACTGGAGAATTCAAAAATTAAATCAATTTGCAAAGGCTGTTTACGATTCCGTAAAATTTTACAGAAGCGATATGAGGCTTACAAACGCAGTCGGCGTCAGTCCAGATTGGGCAAAATCTGAAAAACTTCAAGATTGGGTGACATGGATCAACAATGGCTGGCTTGATTATGTTGAACCGATGAACTATAGAAACACCGCAAGTCAATTTATCGCCGAATGTGTGAACATCTTCGGAAAGGTTAGAGATAAAAATAAAATTCTTTTCGGAATTAGCAGTCAAAATGTGCCAACTTCAGAATTTTTAAAGATGATCCAATATGTCAGACAACAAAACTTGAAAGGTTTCGTCGTTTGGTATTATGGCTCGCTTTCGGACGATTTCGATTCATTGAAAACGCTTCTCAACACAAAAGCGCTCGTTCCCGATAGACCCAGCAACTGGAGGATTCCAGCAATTGTGATTGATGATGCCGACACAAACAATGTATTTTATTCAAACGGCTGGGTAAAGCAATCAGCTTATGTACATTGGGGAGATAAATATCTCGCAACGCAATCAACAAACCCTCAATGGATAGAGTACTACGCCGATATCCCCGAAGATGGGTATTATGAACTTTACGCTTTTGTGGTTCGTTCAACCTCAAAAAATGCTGTTTATTATGTGTATGATTCATCAAGCACGGAAAAGAAATTTATGATTGATCAGACCAATCCAGCTGTCTACGACGGATGGTATAAAATTGGGGATTTTTACTTTAAAAAGGGACGGAAAAAAATCCTAAAAATAACGAACGAAAATTTGAATACGCCTGGATTTATGACTGGTGACGCAGTGATGTTAATCTTGAACAGGCGATTAACACCTGTTGTGACCTCGGTAAAAGATAGAAGTGAAATTATGCCGAAAGATTTTGAGATAAACATATACCCAAACCCATTCAATTCGACGACCAACATAAGCATTTATCTTCCTTTCGACTCATTCTTAAAAATCGACCTTTACAATGTATTGGGTCAAAAAATTCGCAATTTAGCTAACGAGAGGTCTTCAGCGGGGAAACATACATTTATATTTTCGCCGGAAGCCCTTGCTTCCGGTGTTTACTTTCTAAAAATTGAAGCAACGAGCGAACAAATACCCAAAAGAAATTTCACAGCGCTTGAGAAACTTGTCCTGTTAAAATAAACTACAAACAGATCAACCAAACAGTCTATAAAAAACCTCGACCGCTTGTTTCACATCTTCCATCGAAACATCAAGATGAGTGACCGCCCGAATTTTCATATAACTCCCTGAACTTAACAATACGCCGTTGTCCTTAAGCATTTTTAAAATTTCATCAGGTGTTTTGCCTGTCTTTTCAACACCAATTATAACGATGTTCGTTTGAACTGTTTCAAGGTTTATATCAAAAACCTTCAATTTCGAAATTTCCTCTGCAAAAAACCTTGCCTTTTGATGGTCCTCTTTCAATCTGTCAATATTGTGTTGAATTGCATAAATTCCAGCTGCTGCCAAAATTCCAGCTTGTCTCATTCCACCCCCAAAAATTTTCCTGAACCTTCTCACCCTTTCAATAAACTCCCTATCACCCGCAACGACAGAACCAACAGGAGCACCAAGACCTTTAGAAAGACAAACAAGCACGGAATCAAAATATTGTGCGTATTCTTTCGGGCTTATACCAGTTGCAACGCAAGCATTCCATAACCTAGCCCCATCGAGATGCATTTTAATCCCGTTTTCAAGCGCGAATTCACGAATTCTTTTTATCTCATCAATCGGATAAATCGTCCCACCCGCACGATTATGCGTATTCTCAAGGCAAATAAGGCGCGTCCTTGGCATATAATATGCCTTCGGTCTTACGGCTACTTTTATCTGCTCGACAGTTACAACGCCATGCTTACCTTGAATTGGATAGAGTTGAACGCCCGAGAGCATCGACGGTGCTGCGGTTTCGTAATTCATTATATGCGATTCAGCCTCGACGATCACTTCATCCCCTGGCTCAGTATGAGCTTTTATGGCGGTTTGATTCCCCATAACACCACTTGGAACAAAAAGAGCTGCTTCCTTCCCTAAAAGTTCAGCAACCATTTCCTGAAGTTTATTAACAGTCGGGTCTTCGCCGAAGACATCATCCCCAACTTCCGCCTCCATCATAAACCTCCTCATTTCTGGTGACGGTTTTGTAACTGTATCGCTTCTCAAATCAATATATTTTTGCATCTTAAAGTCCAATTTAATTTTAAAAAATCAGCAGGGGCAAAGTTTGCCCCCGTTTTCAAGTTCAAAACAGCCCAATTATATTTCCATGTTCATCAACATCCATATTAAAAGCAGCTGGATTTTTAGAAAGACCAGGCATAAGCATTATATCGCCACAAATTACAACGACAAAACCAGCGCCAGCGAACAAACGAGCATCCGTCACTGTTAAAGTCCATCCTTTTGGAACCCCGATAAGTTTGGGATTATCACTTATTGAGTTTGGGGTCTTCGCGATGCAAATTGGAAGATGGTCATATCCATGCTCAATATATTTCTCAAGCTTTTTCATCGCTTTTCTTTCAATGTAAACATCATCAGCGCCGTAAACTTCGGTCGCAACAAGTTTTATTTTCTCAAGCAGTGGAACTGATAACCTGTAAAGAGGCTTGAAATCGGAACGGATGTTTTCAGTTATCTTGACAATTTTCTCTGCTAACTCAATCCCACCTTCACCACCTTTTGTGAAAAATTCCGTAACTACGCACTCAACCCCAATCTCAGCACATTTTTCCATTATTAAAGAAATCTCAAGTTCTGAATCTGTTTCAAATTTATTTATCGAAACAACAGCAGGAACGCCAAATTTACGAATATTTCTCACATGAAATTCGAGATTCTCAAGCCCTTTTTTGAACTTTTCAACTGTAAAATCATCCTTGGATTTTATTCCACCGTGATATCTTATAGCCTTAGCCGAGACAACTATGACCGCAGCGTCTGGTTTAAGATGATGAATTTGTGAAACTATATCGAAAAATTTTTCAGCCCCAAGGTCGGAGCCGAATCCTGTCTCAACAACGACATAATCAGCAAGCTTAAGCGCAATTTTATCTGCTATAACACTGTTGGTCCCATGAGCTATATTCGCAAACGGTCCGCCGTGAATAATTGCAGGTGTATGCTCCGTAGTTTGCACAAGGTTTGGCATAATTGCTTCGTTAAGCAAAACCATCATCGCACCGCATGCCTTCAAATCCCTCGCCCTTATTGGTTTCCCATCAATATCATAACCAACCACAATCTCGCATAACCTCCGTTTTAAATCCATCCTCGAACTCGCCATACACAAAATCGCCATAGTTTCAGAGGCAGCTGTGATAACAAATCCCGATTCCCTTGGGACGCCGTTTACCTTACCACCAAGACCTATAACAATATGGCGTAAAGCCCTATCGTTCATGTCAATTGTCCTTTCCCAAGTAATGTTATTAACATCAATTTTCAATTCATTTCCATGATGAATGTGTGCATCAATTAAAGCAGCAAGTAAATTATGTGCTGAGGCAACCGCATGAATATCGCCATTAAAATGAAGATTAATAAGTTCAGATGGAATAACCTGCGATTTCCCTCCACCTGTGGCACCACCTTTGATCCCAAAAATAGGTCCAAGCGAAGGCTCTCTTAGAGTAACGATTGATTTTTTACCAATTTTGTTCAATGCCTGACTTAAACCAATTGATGTTAAAGTTTTGCCCTCGCCAGATGGTGTTGGGGTTATTGCAGTGACAATTATCAATTTGCCATCCGGTTTGTCTTTCAATTTCTCCATCACCTCAAGTCGAATTTTCCCCGTAAATTTCCCGTAGTATTCAAAATCATCATCCGTTAAATTAATCTGCTCCATTATGTGCTTGATGTGGAGTGGTTTGACTTTCTCTTCAACTAAAACTGAATTTGGCATCATTTTTTCACCGAGTTTTTATTTTTAAATAAAAAATCCCGACTTTTGGTCGGGATTTTGATTTTTAAACTCCTTTAAAGCATAAACAGGTGCTTTTTTGAACTATGCTATGCTGAAAGCCTTTGCTCTTTATAAATGAAAATTGGTTCAGCCCTTTCATAAATCGTCTCTTTTGTAATTATGCATTTTGAAATTGGTTGCTCTTTAAGTTTAGAAGGCAACTCAAACATTATATCAAGCATAATTTCTTCAATTATTGCCCTCAAACCACGGGCTCCGGTTCCACGTTTTAAGGCGAGTTCAGCAACAGCTTCAAGCGCATCGGGTTCAAATTCAAGCTCAACCCCATCATATTCAAACAACCTTTTATACTGTCTCACAATTGCATTTCTTGGCTCGGTCAGAATTTTTATCAAAGCCTCCTTCGACAATGAATGAAGCGTCGCTATCACAGGAAGACGCCCTATAAATTCAGGTATAAATCCAAACTTCAGAAGGTCCTCTGGTTCAACTAACGGCAAAAGTTCATCTATCATTTCATTTTTATTCCCGCGGATTTCAGCTGTGAAACCGATTGAATTTTTATTTACCCTGTTTGCGATGATTTTCTCAAGCCCTTCGAAAGCCCCACCGCATATGAAAAGTATGTTTTTTGTGTTAATGTAAATCAAACTTTGTTCAGGATGTTTTCTCCCACCCTTAGGCGGAACCCCAGCGATTGTGCCTTCAAGAATCTTTAAAAGCGCCTGCTGAACACCCTCGCCAGAAACATCACGTGTTATCGAAGGACTGCTTGTTTTTCTGGCAATCTTATCTATCTCATCAATGTAAACTATGCCACGCTCAGCCCTCGAAACATCGTAATCAGCATTTTGCAAAAGATAAAGAAGTATAGTTTCAACATCATCCCCAACATAACCAGCCTCTGTAAGAGTTGTCGCATCAGCAATTGCAAATGGAACATCAAGAATCTTTGCAAGTGTTTGAGCAAGAAGTGTCTTACCAGTGCCAGTCGGACCTATCAAAAGTATGTTGCTTTTCTCTATCTCAACATTATCAAATAAATTTTTCACATGGTTATTTGTCTCAAGGTTATTTTCAATCCTTTTATAATGGTTGTAAACCGCAACGGACAAAATTTTCTTTGCCCTTTCCTGCCCAATCACATATTCATCGAGAGCTTTCTTTATAGCAACTGGTGTAAGCGGTACCCTGCCGTTATTTCTATAACTATGAGATGAATAAGCAGGCATATTGTTTCTCAAAATATCAACCGACTCACTCACACAGATATCACAAATGTAAACATCAGGTCCAGCAATCATATTCCCAACCTCGTCGATGCTACGTCCGCAAAATGAACAAATTGGTTTTAGTTTAGGTTCTGTTCTTTCTGACATCTTCTTAACTCCTTACTTCTTTTTTGTTGATGCAACTTCCCTTTTCACAAGTATCTGATCAATGATACCGTATTCCTTTGCCTCCTCAGCAGACATATAGTAATCGCGATCTGTGTCTTTTTCTATTTGTTCAATCGGTCTTCCAGTGTGTTTCGCCAAGATTTCGTTTATTCTTTTTTTCATTCTCAAAATTTCCTCCGCTTGAATTCTTATATCAGCAGCGGTCCCTTGAACTCCACCCCACGGCTGATGGATCATAATCCTCGAATTCGGAAGAGCAGTCCTTTTACCCTTCGCTCCACCAGCAAGTATAACTGCAGCCATGCTCGCAGCCATACCAATGCAAATTGTTGCAACATCCGGTTTTATATATTGCATCGTATCATAAATCGCAAGCCCAGCCGAAATTATTCCGCCCGGACTATTTATGTAAAGGTAAATATCTTTATCAGGGTCCTCCGACTCAAGAAAAAGCAACTGAGCGATCACTAAACTGGCAACTGTATCATCAATAGGTGTTCCTATGAAAACGATTCTTTCCTTTAAAAGTCTCGAAAAAATATCATAAGCCCTTTCCCCTCTACTTGTTTGCTCAACAACTATTGGAACAAGTTGATCATAAATCTTGACGCTCATAACTTCCTGAATTCAATTTTGTTTTTACATCTCCGTTTAAACTTTAGACAAACTTTTCAACAACCTTGACCTTATCTTTTAAAAACTGCAGAACTTTTCTGTTCAATATCTTTTCCTTTATATGCTCAGACCTTTTATAAAACGAAATGAGTTTCTCTTTCTCAATCCCAGTCTCAGCGGAATCCTCCTCAGCCAACTTTTCAAAATCCTCGTCCTTCACTTCAATCCCTTCAGCTTGAGCGATCTTGTTTTTTATAATATACCACTTGGCACTAAAAACAGCATCTGCTCTTTTTCTTTGCCTGAAAAATTGCTCGTCAAAATTTTGCGGTAATTTACCATCGGGATATTTACTTTTCTCCTCATCAAGCATGCTCTGAATAAAATCCTCAACCAAACTTTCTGGAACGCTGAAATCATTTGTCCTTACAAGCTCAGAAACTATAGAATCATAAAACCTGATCTCGCTATATTCATTCCACCATCTCTGAAGTTCATCTTTAATGTAATTTCTCAAATCTTCAACGGTATTAACCTTCCCACCCGTAACCTTTGAAGCGAAACCATCATTTAAATCTGGCAGAATTTTTTTCTCTATCTTTTTAACACTAACTCTAACTTTTTCAGGTTTATTGTCGACCGTGAGTTCAATTATAAATTCATCGTTTTTCTTTGCCCTTAAAAGTCGCTGTCTCAAACTTTCGACTATCGACTCATCATCAAGATCAATTACAACGTTTTCACTTCTTCTCCCAAGCACCGGCAAATTATTTTGGTCAACTCCCTGAAGATCAACCGTAACTCGGTAAAGTTCACCTTGCACTTCATCAGCCTCTTCATAAGTTGCGTTCGCAATTAGCAAACGTCTAATTTCATTTTCAACCTCTTTATCATCAACCTCATGAACTATCTTTTCAACCTCCAAATTGTTATAGTTTGAAATTTGAATCTCCGGCAAAACTTCATATTTCACTTTAAATGTCAATGATTCACCTCTTTTGTAATCGACGTCAACAAGTTCAGGCGTTCCTATCACCTCAATTTTTTTATCCCTGACAAGATTTTGATAAACTTCGTTCACAATATCGTCAAGAGCGTCGTATTCGATTTGTTCTCCAAATTGCCTTTTTATTAATTCAAGTGGCGCCTTCCCTTTCCTAAATCCTTTTATCTCAGCCTCGGCTTGAAATTTCTTATATGCTTCTTCGAAGTAAGGTGCAAGTTCATCCCAGGACAGTTTTATCTCTGCCTCTTGCTCAGTTTGGCTCAGTTTGTTGATATTAAGTTCCACCAGCGCTGTTCTCTATTTGTTTTCAATAAATTCTTCAGTGGGCACGGGGGGATTCGAACCCCCACGGGGGTTACCCACTGGATCCTAAGTCCAGCGCGTCTACCAATTCCGCCACGTGCCCAAAAGAGCTCGATTTCACTTGAAAAATATAACTCTTTTTTAAATAAAGTTCAAAATTGTGAAAATTTTTGCGGATTTTTTAAATTCAACTCGTAACCACGAAGCAATTCCACAGCTCTGATGAAAATTAAATTTTTCAAAATGACCGGCGCAGGAAACGATTTCATAATGTTTGACAATCGCGATGGAAAAATAAAAAATCCAGTTGAACTCGCCAAATGGGTTTGCGATAGACATTTTGGAGTAGGTGCAGATGGAATAATCTTAATCGAGAGAAGCAAAATAGCAGACTTCAAAATGGTTTACTATAATTCAGATGGAAGCTTCGGTGGGATGTGCGGAAATGGTGGAAGATGCGTTGCAAAACTTGCGTACGCGTTAGGTATCGCAAAAGAAAAGATGAAATTTGAAGCAAATAAAAAATTATATTTCGCTGAGATAATCGATGACGAAAAAGTTCGATTGTACTTGCCAAATCCGCGCAAAAAAGAATTTAATTTAAAACTCAAACTCGATGATAAACTCTTCAAAGCCCACTTCATCGACTCAGGCGCGCCACACCTCGTGGTATTCACAGACGAAAACGGAATAAAAAACATTGAAAAAATCAATATAAATAACCTCGGGAAGAAACTGCGTTTTCACCCGCGATTTAAACATGGAACAAATGTGAACTTCGTCTCAATTATTGACAAAGACACAATCAGAATGAGAACATATGAGCGCGGTGTTGAGTGTGAAACACTTGCGTGCGGGACTGGTTCCGTTGCAAGCGTCATCGCCTCTGTAGAAAAAAGAAATATAAAAGCCCCCGTCAAGGTAAAAACTTCAAGTGGTGAAATCTTAATAGTTGGATGGGATACCCAAAAACCTGAATTTATCTATCTTGAGGGAAGCGCAAAATTTATCTGCCAAGGATATATAAACTATGACTCTTGAGGAATTCGAAAGAATAGTTGAAGAAACAATTGAAAATCTCCCCGACGAGATAAAACAAAGGTTTGACAATGTTGTCTTTATCGTGCAAGATTACCCAGATATTGAAGAATTAAAAAAAGCCAAAACGAGCAAACATAATCTTCTTGGTCTTTACACCGGCATACCTCTTTCGAAAAGAGGAACAAGCTATGGGATGTACCCAACAACCCCAGATAGAATTTTTATCTTTAAAGCAAATATTGAAAGAACCTGCAAAACGGAGGATGAATTGCGAAAAAAGATAAAAGAGGTCGTACTCCATGAAATAGGACACTATCTTGGGATGAGCGAAGCGGAGGTTAGAAGAGCGTTGAAAGATTTCTGAAACTTGATAAATTTGAAAATTTTCGTTTTAAAAAATCAAAATTAAAGAGGTGATGAAATGGGCATTAAATTTTTATTTTTTGCTCTTCTTTTAACAACGATGCTTTTTTCAAAAGACGAACCTGAACCTATCGTTAAACCAAAATCGCAACCTCTTCAATTTCAAACCACACTTGGATTTACGCTCACAGCTGGAAACTCTGACACAAGAATTTTAACGTTTGATACAAATGTTAAAAAAACATTTACAAGATTTATCCTGTATACAAGGTCAAATCTTGCTTACGGAACATCGCGCTACGGAAGTGGCCCAAGAATAGAGACAACAAATAATTGGGCGATTTCAACACGACTTGACTGGTTCACCTCTGATAAAAGAAAAAGCTATCTTTTTATTTCAGGTGGATTATCGGGAAATAAATTTCGTGGATATTGGTCAAGAAGAAACGCACAGCTCGGCGCAGGCTATAACTTTTTCTATGATGTTGACACGCTTAAACTAAACTTCGGGCTTGGGATCGATTATTCAAAAGACAATTTGGTCGTCAAAGGGAGTGCAGATGATGAAATTTTCTTCGCTATTTTAAAACCAGAATTTGAAATACTGGTAAATAAAAACGTAAAATTCGGCAATAATTCAAACCTTTTCGTCGATTTCCAAGAATTGAAAAATTATCGCATAAGTTCACAAACATATCTAAATCTAAAGGTTACAACTCGGCTCGCTGTAAATTTAAACTTTAACCTCAACTATGACAACAAACCGAGAATAGTGCCAGAAATTGGGGACAACGGGAAGCCAACTGGGAAATTTATACCCGCAAAACCAGCAGATAAAATCTTCAACATAGGGATTTCAGTAACTACGTGAGGAATAGACCAGCTTTTAAATTTTCGCTCGTTCTTATTCTCGGAATCCTGGCTCAATATTTCTTCGATTTTAAATTTGAAATCCTCATCTTGTCCTTCCTATTTTTGCTTATCCTTTACCTCGTCTTCACATTTTTAAAAATTAAACCCCTGAGTTCTTTCCCCATCTACTTGCTTATTTTAGTTGTCGGCGCTTTGAAATATGCATCTGACGCTAAATTTCAGCTCAAAGATTCAATCGTTAATTTTGCAAACGACACAACTATTGTAAAAATTCAAGGCAAACTCATCTCACTTCCCGAAATTAGAAACGATAGAACGAATTTAATTATCTCTGCAAATAAGCTTTTTAAACGGGATAAAGTTATTGATGTTTCGGGCAATGTATTCGTTTCAATAAAAAGAGGTAAATCACCATTCGATAGTTTACCGAACATTGGCTATGGTGACGAAATACAAATCATAGGAATTTTAAAACAACCGATAAAGTCAAGAAATCCTGAAGAATTTGATTTCGCAAAATATTTGAAGATAAATGACATTGATGCAGTTCTGCTTTCCTATATGCTCAGCCATGTTAAAATCATACAAAAGTTTAAGTTTGATATTTTCAACCCCATTGAACTTTTCAAAAGAATCACATTTACAGTTAGAAGTTTCGGCTTACAAATTTTTGATAGGCTTTTACCTTCTGAAGAAGCGTCATTTGTTAAGGGTTTAATTCTTGGCTACAGAGGTGAAATCCCAAAAGAAATTCGACAATACTTCATCAACACCGGAACATACCATATCCTTGCGGTTTCAGGTTTGCATGTTGGCATAATAACTTCCGTGTTTTTTATTTTAACGAGTTTTTTGAGAGTCGGCTTTACCTTAAGGATTCTTATAACTATATTTGGCTTAATCTTTTACGCTTTCACAGTTGGCTTACCACCATCGGTCGTGAGAGCAACTTTGATGGCTTCCATCATTTTGATCGGAATGGCAATTGAAAGGAGGGTTGATGTTTTTAATCTTCTCGGTTTTTCAGCGATTATAATTTTACTTTTCGACTCAAAACAAATTTTTCACCCGGGTTTTCAACTTTCATTTTCAGCAGTTGCCTCAATTTCTTATTTTTATCCCAAATTTTTCAAATTCTTTTCAAAGGCTTTCCCTTTTATCGCTCAAAAATATGTTCTTCCGATTACAACATTGCTTTTGGTCTCAATGAGCGCGCAAATTTTAACGCTGCCGTTCACAATTGCATATTTTAATAAAATTTCCCTGATATCAATTATCGCAAATGTTTTCATTGTTCCGCTTGTCGGTCTTGCTGTACCGCTCGGGTTTGCGGTGCTTTTATTTTACCCCTTGTCAAACTTCATCGCCCAAATGTTCGCAAATAGCCTTTGGTTGGTCTTGAAGATAACGCTTTCTATTGCGAAATTTTTTGCGCAGTTCCCATTTGCTTATATTGAAGCAGGTAAAACATTGGCAATTTACCTCGCTCTGCTTTATTTTTTCACCTTCATTTTAACAATAAAATTTCAAAGCAATATGAAAAGATTAGTTTTTGCGCTTTTGATCTTAGCAAACATTTACATTTATTTTGCTCCAAATGGTGTCGTTTCAACTTTAACGAAAAAATATACACCCGAAAACTCAAACCTTGAAATCACAGTTTTAGATGTCGGGCAAGGCGACGCTATCTTTGTTCAATTTCCAGATGGAAAAAATCTTTTAATTGATGGAGGAAATAAGACCTTCAATTTTGACCCAGGCGAAAGGATAATTGAACCATTTTTAAAGAAAAAGGGAGTTAAAAAAATTGACGCAATTTTGATCACACACCCACATAACGATCACATCGGTGGAATTCCGTATATCCTTGAAAAATTTGATGTCGGGGTTGTAATTGACAACGGTATGAATTACAATTCGTTAATTTACAAAAAATATATTGAACTTATCCAAAGCAAGGGGATAAGGCACATAACAGCAAGGGCGGGAAATAAAATTGAAATAACAGAACAGGCGAGAATCTACGTCCTTCATCCAACCGACTCGTTTATTAAGGGTTCCGATACGGAAGATAGATACGGAGTTGGACATGATATAAACAATTCGTCGGTCGTGATAAAAATTCAATATCGTGACAAATCATTTCTTTTCACCGGCGACGCAGAAAGGGAAGCGGAGGAGTCGATGATAAAAATTTATGATACATTTTTAAAAAGCGATTGGATAAAGGTGGGACACCACGGGAGTGAAACAAGCAGTTCCCCAGCGTTTGTCGCTAAAGTAAAACCAGAATGGGCTGTAATCTCTGTCGGAAAATACAACAAGTACAACCACCCATCTGATATAGTCTTGAGAAGATATAATTTAATCAAGGCTAAAATCCACAGAACTGATGAAGAGGGAGCAGGCGTTTTTAGGTCGAACGGAAGGGAAATCGAAAAAATTCAATGGAGAAATTGACAAATCATAGGTTAATTGTTATATTTACATATGAAAACAAAAATTAACCATGGAAATCTCTATGGCAGTTAGAATCACAGGTCATCATGTTGAAGTGACAGAACAAATTAGGAATTACATTGAAAAGGAGATAACACGGCTTGATAAATTTTTTGATGGAATTATCGACGTTGAGGTGCTCCTCAAACAGGATACGAAACACAATCATTTAAAAGAGGTTGGAATAATGGTGAAGGTTTATGAACATAAACTTACAGCGAAGGCTAACGATCAGGACATACTCAAAGCTTTCGATAAATCCCTGACAAAGGTTGAAAAACAACTTATAAAGTTTAAAGATAAACTAAAATCACACAGGCAAAACCGTGTTTAATAAAGAATTTAAAGAGATTCGAAAGACTCATATAACTGTTGGTTTTTTCTATGAGTTCGGCAAAGAATTTTTCAAACTTAAATCGCTCAATGGCGATGTTGGTTTCGGCAGAAAAATCACAGATAAAAACATCCACCGTCCTGGACTTGCACTTGCTGGTTACGTTGAACTATTTACATACAATCGAATTCAGGTGTTTGGAAATACAGAGATAAAATACCTTCAAAGTTTGTCGCCCGAGCAGAGGATTAAATCGATAAAAAACATCCTGCAGTTTGAAATCCCTTGCGTTGTCATAACCAACGACAATAAACTGCCCGAAAATCTGCTCGACCTCTTCACGGAAAAACAAATAGCAGTTTTTCAAACACCGCTTGAGACAACGAAACTCGTTTACTTCGTCAGCGATTTTCTGGATGACCAATTTGCACCTCAAACCGTCGTTCACGGTGATCTCGTTGATGTCTACGGTATAGGACTTCTATTTGTTGGTCGCTCTGGGATTGGGAAAAGTGAAATAGCCCTCGATCTCGTTGAAAGAGGTCATAGACTTGTTGCTGACGATGTAGTACTGATAACAAAAAAAGGAGAAAATATCTTAATCGGGACATGCAACTCAGTGACGAAACATTTTATGGAGATAAGAGGACTTGGCATAATTGATGTGAGAAATATGTTTGGGATAAGGGCAATCCGTTATCAAAAAAGAGTTGAAGTCGTCGTTGAACTTTTGGACTGGGACCCTAAAGAAGAATACACGCGGACGGGTCTTGACGAAGAACATATCTCAATACTTGGCGTTGATCTTCCTCTTATTAAACTCCCTATTTTCCCTGGGAAAAACATCACTGTAATTGCAGAGGTTATAGCGCTTAATCATCTTTTAAAACATTACGGATATGACTCCGCAAAGGAGTTTAACAAAAATCTTGAAACCATTTTAAAGCAAAAAGCGTCAACTTTAAAAACAGACGATATTCCAATCGAAAGGATAACAAGATATTTCGAGCACGACTTTGAATAAATAAAAAAACAAATTAAATGCGCTTTAATCATCTTCCGCTTTTTCTCCTGATCACTTTAATCATCTTTGCGAGCTGTACAAGAAAAACAGAAAAAAATTACATAATAATAGGTAGCACAATCGATATCGACTCATTTAATCCCTATCTTAGCACTTCGCTTTTTACGCAAGACTTGCTCGACAGGGTATACTTGCGTCTTGCGGTTGAACATGAAGATTACAAAACATTTACCCCGCTCCTTGCAAAGCGCTGGGAATGGTCAAAAGACTCAACTCAAATAACATTCTATCTCCGAAACGATGTTTATTGGACCGATGGGGTTAAAACAACTGCCTACGATGTTGAGTTCAGCTTCAAGGCAGCAACCTCCCCCGATGTCGCATGGTTAAACGCTGAAGATATAATTAGAAATATTGAATTCGTAAAAGCATTGGATGAAACAACTTTGATCGTCAAGTATCGCTATGTCTATCCGTATCAGTTGACCGATATAAATGACGTTTGGATAGTTCCCAAACATATCTATGAAAAAATTCCTTTCTCTGAATGGAGGAGAAATGGCTATTTCGACGAAAAACCTGTTACCAACGGACCATATAAAGTTGCCCGTTGGGAAAGAGGACAGATAATCGAACTTGTGAAAAACGAAAATTATTTCAACAAAAATTATCCAAAGATTCAAAAAATTTTCGTCAAAATAGTCCCAAATGAATCAAATTTGCTTCTTCAATTCTTAAATGGTGAAATTGATGTTTTGCCCTCAATTCCCCCAGCAGTTGCAGAAAAATATGAAAACAATCCAAACTTTAAATTTATAAAATATCCTTTCCTCGCCTACGAATATATCGGATGGAATCAAAAAAACAAGATTTTTGCTGATAAAAGGGTTCGACAGGCGCTATCTTACGGTATAAATGTTGATGAAATAATTAAAGTTATACTCAAAGGGAATGCAGTTCGTGCAACTTCCCCATTTCCGTCGATTTTCTGGGCTCACAACGAAAAATTGAAACCATATCCATATGACCCCGAAAAAGCCAAAAAACTTTTATCTGAAGCTGGATGGAAAGATCGGGATGGGGATGGAATTCTTGATAACGTAATAAACGGCAAAAAAGTTAACTTCAAATTCACATTAATAACAAATGCTGAAAACCTTACGAGAAAGGAAATTGCAACCGCTATTCAAAACGATTTATTAAAACTCGGCATCAAAATGGAAATACAAGTTTTTGAATTCAATACATTTATGCGCCATATACTAAACAAAAATTTCGACGCAGTGCTCTCAGGATGGAGAGTCGCGACAAAGCCAGACTTAGCAACCATATTTCATAGCGAAGCGATAAAGGCAGGACATAATATCGTCTCATATTCAAATCTATACTTTGATAAACTGAATGATTCAGCTGCGGTTCTAAATAATCTTTCAGAGGCAAAAATCTTGTGGGATAAGGTTCAAGAAATAATTTATGAGGATCAACCCTATACTTTCCTTTATGAGCCGATACGAATAAGTGGTATAAGCAAACGGATAGATTTAAAAACAGTTCGAATGAATAGTATAAGTTTTCTATACAACTTGCCTGAGTGGGAATTAAGTAAATGATGATATGAGGCTCGTTTTAAAACGACTTGTAAACTCCATTTTTTTATCGATCGGGATTGCTACGCTCGTTTTTTTCTTGATAAGAATTCTTCCATCTGTATCTTTCCCAGATATTTATCTTAACCCCAGACTATCCGAAGAAATGATCCGAAAAATAGAATCAACGTATGGACTTGACAAACCCCTTTTAATTCAATTCTTAAACTGGCTCAAGGGAATAATCACAGGAAACCTCGGTTTTTCATTTATCCACCGCAAACCCGTCATAAATTGCATTATGGAATCTTTAAGTTCAACTTTAACGATAGGAATCCCAGCCCTTGTTTATAGCTTTGGGGTAGGAATTTTAATCGGGGTTCAATCCGCTCGCAACTATGGTAAATTAATTGACCGTATCACAAGCTCATCACTTCTCGTTCTATATTCTATTCCATCGTTTTGGCTTGGGATAATCTTAATTCTTTTATTCAGTTATACATTTCGCCTGCTCCCACCATCAGGACTTCACTCTTTTAACTTTAATGAGATGAATTTCTTCGAAAAAACTTTTGACCTTCTTCACCATATATTTCTACCAGCTTTAACATTGGGAACACCACCAATGGCTGCGATAGCAAAATTTACAAGAAACACAATGCTAAAAGTTTTATCGCAGACATATATAAAAACAGCTATAGCGAAAGGACTTGACCAAAAAACAATTTTTTATAGACATATTTTACCTAATGCTCTTCTACCAGTCATAACTCTCTTCGGACTTTATCTTCCTGTCTTCTTCGCAGGCTCGATTGTGATAGAGGAAATTTTTTCAATACCAGGGATTGGCAAATCAATGGTTGATTCGATACTTCAGCGAGATTACCCTTTAACTGTTGGGATAACACTGTTTGTTTCGTTTATCGTGATAGTTGGTAATTTGATCTCAGATGTTTTATACTCAATTTTTGATCCAAGAATAAGGTTGAAATAATGAAAAACCAAAGAAAAATACTCGGGATTGCGATTTTAATCATTTTATATCTATCTCTGGCTGATATAATAATTCCGTTTGACCCGATTGCTTCACCAGATAAGCAGAACCTTTCGAACTTGCCACCCCTCTCAAAAGCATACGAATTAACAATCGAAAGCGGTGAAAAAATGTTTGTTCTAAATTATAGAATTTACAATCGCTTCGTATATTACGATCAAAAATTTTCATCTGGGAAGATTGAAATTGATAAACTTAAAAAGGTCAAAACGCTTTTGTTCGTCTTCGGCACAGATAATCTTGGAAGAGATGTCCTTAGCAGGACAATTTACGGGGGAAAATTTTCATTAATTATTGGTATTTTTTCATCCCTACTTGCTTTTATAATTGGTGTTTTCGTCGGAACTATTTCAGGGTATTTCGGTGGAATTATTGATAAAATCTTGATGCGGGCAACGGATGTTTTCCTTGCTTTCCCAAAGTTATTTTTAATTTTGGTAATCATTGCACTCACGCCAAGCCAAACAATTTTATCGCTTGTACTTGTATTATCACTATTGAATTGGATGTCAATTGCACGACTCATAAGGGCTGAATTTTTAAGACTCAAAGAAGCTGAATTCGTACTCGCACTTGAATCAGTTGGTTTGCCAGGGTTAAGGATAGCGCTAAAACACATCCTCCCAAATGCTATCGTCCCAGCTCTTATAAACATTCCATTAATGGTTGGGGATATAATACTCACAGAATCAATATTGAGTTTTCTCGGATTTGGAGTTCAACCACCAACGCCAACATGGGGGAATATGATAAGTGAGGCAGAGAAAAGTTTGATCTCGACTTGGTGGTTACCAATTTTACCTGGGCTATTAATTTCTGGAACAGTTTTAGCGATGAACTGGATTTCAGATATAACTTTTGAATCAAAAACTTGAAATTAGTTCGCTCTTTGATTTTTTTGTTCCATTTCTTAAACTTAATAAGTGAAAAATCAGCCAAAAGCTGTGAGATTTAATACGGATGCAGTAATTATACTCGTGGCGCTTGCAATAGTTGGATGCGGTCTGTTTGAAGAAGATGAATATATTTACGAGGGTTTTCTCCCAAGCCCATGTTGGAAAGTGCACAAAATTGAAGTTCAAGAATTTGAAAATGAATTTAAGATAATCCCGATGATAAGGATGCTAAAATATAGAATTTGCCCAGTGGTTTTAGTGCCATGCACAGTATCCGTTGAACTTATCGCCGGAACTACTGTTGACACACTCAAAGTTTCAGTTATTAGCAGAGCTACAATCATGAAAACAATTAAGGTCATACAAGGGTAAACATGCCATCTGATATTAAAATCGAGAAGCGTTATAAGTTTTATCTTGCAAGACACATTCAACTTGTGCTAAAAGGTAAATGTTATGCCAGCCTAAACCCAGTAGTTAGATGTACGTTTGTTAAAGACAACAAAATCATCAAAGGTTATGAAATTTAACATGCGTATAGCAATTGTGTTTATGACGTTTGTAATCATCGGATGCGCTTTAATAGGGGTGCAAGACAACGAGTATATTTATGACAAAATTTGGGACGTTGAAAAAATCGTAATTAAAGACGAAACTGGTAAAATTGCCGACACGATAGGGGTTAACCACAGGTTCAAGGTTGAAATATACGGTTATCTTCCAGACCCTTGTTGGGAAGTTTACAAAACCGAAGTTGAGGAACTTAAAAATGAGTTTAAAATAACCCCGCTAACGAGAAGACAAAAGACAAAAATTTGCGCCCAAGTTATCCAACCATGCACTGTATTTGTAGACCTTATCGCCAAAAGCAACGCTGATACGCTCAAAATTTCAATTATCAGCAAAAGTAGAACAATTACTAAAACAATTAAAGTCATACAAAGGTGATTATGCCTTCTACAATTGAAATTGAAAAGCGAGATGAATTCTACCTCGCAAGGTGCATTCAACTTGCGCTAAAAGGTAAGGGTTATGTCAGCCCAAATCCAATGGTTGGGTGCGTAGTTGTTAAAGACAATAAAATCATCGGTGAAGGATACCACGCAAAATTTGGAGAAGAACACGCAGAGGTAATCGCGATAAAAAATGCCACCGAAAGCGTTGAAGGAGCAACTTTGTATGTCAACCTCGAACCTTGCGTTCACTATGGAAAGACCCCGCCGTGCGTTGATTTGATAATCGAATCAAAAATTAAAAAAGTTGTAATCGGAACGATTGACCCAAATCCGCTTGTCAATGGGAAAGGGATTGAAAAACTCAAAAAGGCAGGAATTGAGGTTAAAGTTGGGGTTCTTGAAGAGGAATCAAAGAGATTAAACGAAGCATTTTTCAAATACATAACTCAAAAAATCCCGTTCGTAGCTCTTAAAATTGCCCAAACGATTGATGGGAAAATCGCCGATGTTGAAGGAAACTCAAAATGGATAACCTGCGAGCAATCCCTTCACTTCGTTCATCAATTAAGAAGTGAATACGACGCTGTTTTAATAGGTAGTCGCACTGCAAAATTTGACAACCCTAATCTCACCGTTCGACTTGTCGAGGGCAGAAACCCTTACAGGGTTATACTTGACTCTGCCCTTAGCCTACCGCTTGAGCTAAATGTGTTTTCGGACAAATTCACAGATAGAACAATTGTCTTCACTTCATTAAGCTCATTTAAAGCCAAAAAAGAAAAGATCGAAAAATTTAATTCGCTTGGGATAGAAATCCTACCCGTAAAATCAAAAAGGCGAAAACTCGATCTGAAAGATGTCCTCGAAAAACTTGCTGAGAAAGGAATAGCTTCTGTTCTTGTCGAAGGTGGGGGAAAAATTTTCACCGAGTTTATAAAACGAAAACTTGCCGACAAGGTATTTGTATTTATCGCTCCGAAGATTCTCGGCAAGGGAATCCAAAGTATAAGCGATATCGGGATAAAATCAATTCGCGATATAATAACTTTGAAAGAGGTTTCAGTTCAAAGCTTTGGGGATGATGTTCTGATAACGGGTTATCTTTAATTTTGTTTATGTGCGTTAACAATGTAAACTCCCGTAAAATATCCAATAGCGGAACCGAGGAAGATATCTGAAAACCAGTGCTGATTATTATATACACGTGCAAGTGCAGTTAAAACCGCTGGGGTATAAATTAAAAACTTCACTAATTTATTTCTAAACTTTGACGCAATCACTGTTGAAATAGCAAAGCTTAATGCTGAATGCCCCGATGGCAATGAATAAAACTTGTTTCCCTTAAAACTGAACGGATGAAACTTAAATTCATTTCCGCTCACATATGGTCTTTCTCTACCGAAAGCAACTTTTAGGCATGTCGTTACAAACCCCGATAAAGCACCCGCTTCAAAAACCATAAGCCCTGTCTCCCTGAGCCCATCATCACCAGATAAAATTCCCGATGAGTATAACGTACCGCCTATCAATCCCCACATCCACACAGTTCCATAATAACCATCAATCTTCATTGCAGTTTTAAAAGCTACGTTGTCAATCTTTTGAAAATCTTTATTAAAATGGTCAAAACCAAAAAGAAAAATTGTCCCAGCACCTACGATAGATGCGCGTAAAATATCTTTATTATCAAATCTCAGCGGGGAAGATAGATAACTCACGGAATTTTTCGCAAAAATTTTAACATCGTGATTAAATTTATCGATCAAATCTTGAGACAAAGAAATCCCAAGCGAGAGTTGAAAGCATAAAATTAGCCAAAAAACCCCAACAGAGATCCTTCCCAATTTCATTTTCACTTGCCCTCATTTGATTTTTATCTTCATCTGGTTTAAATTTTACCAAAAACTAAGAAGCGAAGAAATGAAAACAAAGAACCTTATTTTTGCTATTCTTCTGCTTATAACAAGTTGCGCTAAGAAAGAAGACACATCTTTACTTGAAAGAGCTGACAAAGAATATCAAAAGAAAAATCTAAAGAGCGCGATTGAACTTTACAACAACTTCATTTCAAAGAACCCTGAAAGCCCGAAATCAGCCGAAGCGCTTTTCAAACTTTCACAGATTTACTTAAGCGAACTTCGTATGCCAAAAGAAGCGATAAAATTTTTAGAAAGAATTATCCAAGACTATCCGAACACAAAGGAAGCGATGAATGCACTTTTTATGCTTGGCTTCATCCACGCCAACGAAATTCACAATTATGAAAAGGCAAAGGAATATTATCAGAAATTTCTCGATCTATACCCAAATTCTGAACTCGCGGTATCAGCAAAATTTGAACTTGAAAACCTTGGCAAAGAACCACAGAAAATCATAACGAAATAAACCTCACAAATAAACGATCTGGTGGTTAAACTCAAACATCTCAAGATCATCAAATAATCTACTTATTAGACTTGGTCCGTATTTGTTGAGAAAATAAGTTATGTTTAAAACCCTCTCTTGAAGCTCATCCTCAGGGAGCAAGTTAAGCTTTAACTTTTCAATCTGCCTCGTTACAATCTCGTTTTGTTTTTGATTTGCATTGATCGTTTTCTCGTAAATGCTGTTTATGTGATAAAGGATTTTGTTAGTGGAGTTATCAACAGCTCCACCAAGGGATGGCTCTATATTTGAAACAAAATCTTTAACCTCCCCCAAAAGCGATTCAATCCTTGACCTTACGGTATAGAAAAATCCGTCAATATCAACATTTGAGCTCATAGATGTGATTTTCTTTGCGACAGCTGAAAAATCTGAAAAAATTTCGCGAATATCAATGCTATACTTTTCCAGAATTTTTTTAACCTTTGGTTCAATTAAAGTCGCACTCATTCTCGGGAAAATAACTGGCATTGGGACGCCGAAATAAACATAAGCAGGTTTAAGCTGTGCAAAATAAGCGATTTCAGACGGACCCGCAACATAAAAAATCGTCGGCAAAAGCGTATCTTGACATATCGGTCTCAAAATTACATTAGGACTTAATGCCTGCGGATTTGTCTCAAGTATATGTTTAAGCTCTCCCTTGCTGAATTTAAATCTGACACCCTTCAATCTAAACATCCCCTCTTCATCAGCCGGTTCAATCGGATATCTCCCACCTCTATAAAATAAAAACAGATTAACAGCCCTCGGTTTAGCTTGAGCATGATAATTTCTTTTTTCAATCTCAGCGCTTACATCAATTATTAGATTAGAAAGCTTCGGGTGTTCATCTATCTCTTTCTCAAAAACTGATACGAGAAGTCTCTTGAGCTCGACATTGTTTGGGTTTAAAAAAACTAAACCGAAATTTTTAAAAAGTTCCCCAACATATCTTGAAAACGCTTCAGCAAAATTAACACCGTTTCGATATGCTGAGCCAATAAGGTTTAAAACATCGTTCTTAAATTCGCTGTCCTGAAGTTCATCTTTAAGTCTTTGGAGAGCATCGCCAATTTTATCATCAAATTTAACTTCTCCAACTGGACCGTAATTTTCCTTAAACCCATCGGCAGGGATAAACTCAATTTTGGTTAGTTCGCTATTCGCATTAAAAATTTTAGCATGATTTGATTCGAAGAAATCGTGATCTTCGCTTTCAAGATAAAAAACAGGGACAAAGTTATACTCGGGAAATTTTTCAGACAAAAAATGAGAAAGCTTTATTGCCGTCATAATTTTATAAATCGTATAAATCGGACCCGAGAGAAATCCCACCTGTTGTCCTGTAACAACAGCTAGTGTGTTATCGCGAGAAAGGAGCTCAAGATTTTCCTTGGCGTGGTAGTTACCATAAGAGAAATTTTGCTCTTTTAAAACTTGGACGACTTTTTCCCTATTTTTGTAATTTTTCAAAACAGTTTCAATTAAATCACGCAAACCCTCGAAATCGTTAAAGTCGTGGTTATAGAACTCTTTAACACTTTTAAAGTTATAGACATAATCGATGAACAGAAGCGTTAATCCGCCGTAATTTGGGAAAAGATGACGAAAACTTATCGATTGCATTTTGTTTTAACTTCTTTATTTCAAAATTTCAAATTCCTTCAACAATTACTTCAGGTTTAACGAGTTCTTTCGGTATCAAAGTTGGCCAGTATGCTATAACTTCGCTGGGATGTGGGCGACCGCCACCAAAACCAGTCACACCTGGGGGACCTGTCAATATCAAGGCTGGCACTTCCCGACCGAACCTGTCAACCGCTTCGAAACTTTTACCTCGAACAGCGATTCTTAAGACAACCTCATTTGGTTCTTCGATCTTATGTGCAAGGGGACCATGGCAAGAATTATAACCGAGAAATTCTGTGTGTATCTCTTCAAATTCAAGTCCAAGGTTTTTTAATCTCGTTCTTATTATTTCATCCGCTTTTTTCGCCTTCTCGAGGGCATCAGGCCATGAATATGTCAAAGTTCCAACAGCCATATAACCATCAAAGTAAGACATTGAAACTTTATAAAACTTGGTCGGTGGTTTCCCTTTAACCCCGTAAACTCTAACCCTATCTTTCCCAACTTGTTCAAGTTTTATGGTTGTAAAATCGGCAATAACTTCAGGAGTTATATAATTCGTCGGATCTCCAATTTCATAAACAAGTTGTTCTGTCACAGTTTGAATAGTTACGAGCCCACCGGTGTTTTCGTGCTTTGTTATGATAATTTCTCCATTTGGATAGGCTTCCGCAATTGGAAAACCGATATTAGCCATATCTTGGACAGAGCGCCAATCATATGAAAAATTGCCACCTGTAGCCTGAGCCCCGCACTCGAGTATATGCCCCGCGACTATTCCACTGGCAAGCTTATCATAGTCGGTTTCGTTCCATCCAAACTCATAAATCATTGGTGCAAGCGTGATACCTGTATCAGTTACTCTTCCAGTTATCACAATTTGAGCACCTTGCTTTAATGCTTCCGCAACTGGGAACGCACCAAAATAGACATTTGCGCTCGTTATTCTATCGCGGACCTTTTCAATTGGCTCACCTGTGTCCATATTTTTGAAGTCAACGCCCATCTTGATGAAATCATCAATTTTATCAAGTATATCATCCCCAAACACAACCCCTATTTTTAAGTCCTTTATTCCCAGTTTTTGCGCAACCTTAAAAATCGCGTCTCTACATGCTATTGGGTTGACGCCTCCACCGTTTGTCACAACTTTAATATTTTTCTCAACAATTATCGGTAGAATTCTTTCCATCAAATTTACAAGGTCGCGAGCATAGCCAAGATTCGGGTCTTTTTTCTTTTGCTTTTGTAAGATTGACATTGTAACCTCAGCAAGATAATCCATCACAAGATAATCCACAGGTCCTTTTGTGACCTGATGAACCGGGGCTTCAAGCCAATCACCCCAGAACCCTTGCCCCGAGGCGATCCTTATTTTTTCTTTCATCTCAACAATGTTAATTTCTTTAAAATTCTATCCCCAAAAATTTAAAAATCTGCCATCGATAAATTATAACTATGCAGGCAACAAGCCACAGAAAGATGTTGACGATAATGCTAACATCGCCCAAAATTACATCCGTTGGATTTTCCCCGCTTCTCTTTTGGTAAATTAAATACATATACCTGAAAATCCCGTAAAGAACGAAAACAGTTGTATATATCAATGCTTCTGTTTTAAAAAGAGAGACCGTTCTTTCTGAAATAGTGTAAAGAGCATAAGAAATGACAGCTCCACCCGCAGTTATGCCAAGCATTTGATCGGCAAACTTTATGTTATACTCATCAAGGACTTTTCTTTGCTCAGTTAATCCCGAATTGGGATTTTGAATTGCAAAATAAAGTTCCATTCTTCTCTTTGAAATAGCAAGAAAGAGCGAAAGAAAAAGCGTTGTTATAAAAAGCCACTTTGAAACGACCACATCAATTGCATATGCCCCAACAAGAACCCTGAACATAAAACCAATTGCTATGACAAAAACATCCAAAATGACTATTTGCTTTAGTTTGAAAGAGTAAAATATCATAAGCAAAAAATATAGAATGATCAAAGCCCCCGCCTTTAATGGAAGGCGCAAAACCAAAACGAAACCGGTGACAAAAAGCAAAATTGAAAATACTAAACCTTGCCATACTTTAACGCGACCGGAGGCAATCGGTCGCTTTCTTTTCACGGGATGAGCCCTGTCTGATTCCCTATCGGCGATGTCATTTATCACATAAATTGATGAAGCAAACAAAGAGAAAGAAAGAAACGCCACAAACTCAATTTTTATTTTCTCAAAATCTAACAAATGATGCGAAAAAATAAGCGGGGCAAAGATAAAGAAATTTTTTAACCATTGTTTTATCCTTGCAAGCCTGACATAATCAAAAAGCAAATCCCTTACCGCTTTTTAATTTGATTTTATCCATACAAGCAATCACTCGCATTCCGGTCAACACAAGTTTAAAACACAAGCGGTTCTTGATAAACACCCCAAACCTCTTTCAAAGTTGAGGTCATCTCCCCAAGAGTACAATAAGCCCTTACACAATCAAGTATCTTCGGCATCAGCGGTTGATCTTCTTCAGCTGCTTTTTTAAGTTCTGCAAGTGTTCTCTCAACTTCCGCTTGATTTCTCGTCGCTCTTACCTCCGCAAGCCGTTTCTTTTGCTTGTCCGCCACCTCAGGTGGTATCCTCAAGATTGGGATTTCTACGGGCTCATCTTCAACAAATTCATTCACGCCGACAATTATACGTTCTTTTTTATCAATCTCCTGTTGATATCTATAAGCGGATTCGGCAATTTCACGCTGGAAGAAACCATCTTCAATCGCTTTTACAACACCCTCAAGCATTGAACCGTTTGGTGAATATGATTGAATTTTACGGAAATATTTTTCAGCTTCTTCTTCAATTTTATTTGTCAACGATTCAATGTAATAGCTCCCACCAAGTGGATCAATCACATTTGCCACACCGATTTCATACGCTATAATTTGCTGAGTTCTCAGGGCAATCTTTACAGCTTTTTCAGTTGGGAGAGCATAAGTTTCATCCATTGAGTTAGTATGCAAGCTTTGAGTTCCACCGAGAACCGCAGCAAGTGCTTCAAACGCTGTTCTAACGATATTATTCTCTGGCTGTTGCGCTGTAAGAGAACATCCAGCTGTTTGAGTGTGAAATCTTAACATCCAAGACCTCGGGTTCTTCGCCCCATACTTCTCGCGCATATATCTTGCCCAAATTCTACGAGCTGCTCTGAACTTGGCAATCTCTTCAAAAAAGTCAAGATGTGAATTAAAGAAGAAAGATAATCTCGGCGCAAATTCGTCAACATCCATACCAGCGTTTATACAAGCTTCGACATATGCAAAACCATCGGCAAGCGTAAAAGCAAGCTCTTGAACCGCCGTCGCTCCAGCCTCACGAATGTGATAACCACTTATAGAAATTGGATTCCACTGCGGAACATAATCCTTTGCAAATCTTATGGTGTCAACGATTAACTTAATTGATGGCTCTGGCGGATAAATCCACTCTTTTTGAGCAATGTATTCTTTTAAAATGTCATTCTGAATTGTCCCCCTAAGTTGATTAAATTTAACGCCCTGCTTTTCCGCCGTAACAAGGTACATAGCCCAGATCATAGCAGCTGGAGCATTGATCGTCATAGAAGTTGAAACTTGATCAAGAGGTATATCTTTAAAAACAACTTCCATATCCGCAAGCGAACTTACAGATACACCGCAAACGCCAACCTCACCTTCAGCCATAGGGTCATCAGCATCTATCCCCATCAAAGTTGGCAGGTCAAAAGCAACACTTAAACCTGTTTCCCCATGTTTGAGCAAAAATTTGAACCTTTGGTTTGTATCTTCAGGCGTCCCAAAACCTGCAAACTGTCTCATAGTCCATAATCTTCCACGATACATATTGTAATGAATCCCCCGAGTATATGGATATTCACCGGGAAATCCAAGTTTTTCCATATAGTCAAATCCTTCAAGGTCATCAGGCGTGTAAAGCATTTGAACCTCTATATCGCTGATCGTCGTAAATTTTATCCCACTTCTCTTCATTGAGGAATTTTCAGCTTTCTCCAGCCATCTCTTTTTTGCCTCACGGATTTTGTCCGCGTTGTTCATGGCAAGCTCCTTTTTCTTTTCATTACAAAGTACGGCTTTTCTTAAATTTACATAATTATTGCTCTTTTGTCAAAACTCACTTTAAGGACTGTAAAACTTTCTGTAACTCTTCGAAATGCTTCTGGTCCCTGACATTATAGCGCCAGTTTATATAAACTATTTTCCCATTCTTATCTATGACGAAAATTGTTCGCTTGTTATAGCCCGAAGCCTCGTCGTAAGAGTTGTAAAGCCTTGCAACCTCATGCTTGTGATCGCTCAAAAGTTTAAATTGCAAATTTAAATGTTTCGCCCACTCGTGGTGCGAAAAAACATAATCACCACTTATGCCTAAAACCTCCGCATCAAGCTTTGAAAGTTCAGCAAAATTATCTCTGAACGTGCACATCTCTGTTGTGCACCCCCCACTCCAATCCGCTGGGTAAAAAGCAAGGACGATATTTCTTTTGCCAATCAACTCAGATAAGCTGATCCCATTGAGGGCAATTGTGTCTTTTGTAGCATATGGCAATTTAAAATCAATAGCTTTATCCCCAACTTTCAGAGATTGCGAGTTGACATTTAAAAAAGAAAAGAGCAACGAAGCGAAAAGATAAATTATCCTACGCATAAGCCCAATTTTTTTTGTTTTAACTTTTGACTTGAGACTTACTTGAATAATTTCAATAAAAAAATTATCTTTTCAAAAAAGCAGATTCTTCAAATGAGACTCCTCTGGCTTACTTTACTGGCACTTTTATTTTCAGCCTGTGCTTCATCAAAATTAACACTAACCAACGAAGGCTTGGTTTCAAAAATTAATCAAATAGGGAAAAAATACGGGCTTGGTCGACTTGGGGTTTCAGCAAAAAACTTTGTCACAGGGGAAACAATTCAAATTAACGCAGACTCTCTTTTCCCAACCGCAAGCGTGATAAAGGTACCTATACTTGTAGAACTATTTTATAAGTTTGAGGAAGGAAAATTGAAAAAAGATACGCTTATTTCATTTGACGACTCACTTAAATACGGTGGTTCAGGCGTTTTACAATATTTTTACGATAGCGCAAAAATTAAATTAATCGACGCAGCAGTTTTGATGATAATTTTAAGCGACAACACAGCAACAAATCTTGTCCTCGATTGCTTTGGGGATGAACACGATGCGAAACTTGAAGCTGTAAATAACAGAATGAAAAATCTCGGATTAAACAATACGAAAATTTTGAACAAGCTGATGTCGTTCAAAACCAAAAAGAAAACGCCCGAAGCAATGAGATTTGGCGTGGGCTATACAACACCAAATGATATGGTTAAACTTCTTGAGCTCCTTGTAAATGGAAAGATCATCAGTCCTGAGGTCTCAGCAGAAATTATCAACATAATGAAAAACAACCAAGACTACGAAATGATGAAAAGGTATCTGCCCGAAAATGTCATCGTCGCAAATAAATCGGGTTCAATCGACAGAATGAAAGCAGATATTGGAATCGTCTACGCCAAATGCACTACTTATGCGGTTGCAATTTTCTGCGACGAACTCCCCGAAATCTCCTATGCGGTTGACAATAGAGGACACCTTGCGATAGCGGAAATTTCAAAACTTATATTTGATTACTTCACCAAAGAAAATTGCAAATAAATTGAGTATTTAAAAATGTCAACCAATGATACTCGAAGTCTTGCGGATTTTGCTTGCAGTTATTCAATTAAAGCGAGGATAATTGCTTCGACACTGCTTGCTTTGACATTTATAATTTTAAACTTCACCTTCAATCTCTCGCTCCCAATCCATGTTTTCATAATTGCTGCCATTTTTCAATCACTTATAAACCAACCCTATCGTTTTCTGCGAAAGATATTTGGAAGCGCGGACAGAGTTCTATTTACGACAAACATAATTGACATAATAGTTATAAGTATTGTCACTTACTATATTGGCGGAATTTCGTTTGTACTTATAGGGTTTTTGTATCTTATAGTCATCGTTTTTAATGGAATCTTCGGAGGAGCGACAAGAGCATTTGTCCTTTCGGTTCTGAGCTCAATTTCTGTCATCGCCATCGCCCTTCTTGAAAAATTCAGGGTTTATCATCAAACGATCTTTACACTTCCAATTTCTGACCTTGAAAAATTGGTTCTCGTGATTTCATATATAGTTATCTTCTTCATCTTTGCACTCCTTACCAACATACCTTCAAAAAAGTTAAGGGATGAGATTATAAAAAGGATCGAAGCAGAAAAGGAAATTGAAAAGCAGCTTACCGCAACAGAGACGCTTTATAACCTTGCAAACGCAATTATACGAGCCGAATCAATAGAAGAAGTTTATCAAACGGCATTAAACGGAATTTTAAGAACTTTTAACACAAATAAAGCGTCAATCCTTCTTTTTGACCCCGATGGAGTGATGAGATTTAAAGCATGGGCTGGCATATCAGAAAGTTATAGAAAAGCGGTTGAAGGACATTCCCCTTGGAAACCTGATGAACCAAATCCACAACCAATCTTGATCAGCGATGTCACCACAGACAAAACTTTGGATGAAAGCTTAAAAAAAGTAATTCTTAACGAGGGAATTAGAGCGCTTGCTTTTATACCTCTTGTTTTCAAGGGCAAATTGCTCGGGAAATTTATGGTTTATTACGATCGACCCCATGAATTTACACAAGAAGAGATAAATTTAATTCTCACCACCTCATTTCAAGTTTCTTTTGCGATAGGCAAAAAATCAATTGAATTTGAGATAGCAAATTGGCGTGATAAATTTGAAAAGATAATTTATGCGATGAAAGAAATCGTTTATGAGTGGGACCTTGAAAACGACACAACGACATGGGAAGGGGATTTCGAAGCTATCTTCGGTCTCAAAAGGGAAGAATTTAAAACAAGAAAACTTATGTGGAGGGATTTTGTTCACCCCGATGACCTTGATTCCATTATGTCAAAAATTAATGAGGCGTTAAAGAGTGATCTCCCAACGCTTGAAACCGAATACAGAATTAGAAGAGAAGACGGCAGTTCCATTTATTGTCTTGATTATGCCTATATAATCCGCGATGAAACTGGGAAAGCCACAAAAGTAATCGGGATGATTCTTGATATAACCAAACTTAAAGAAACAGAGCAAAGGCTTTCCAAGAGAGAAAAAGTTTTAAGGGCGATAAACTTTTCAGCGGGTCTTTTGATTAAAACAATTAACTGGGAAAAGGAAATAGATAAGCTGATCGAAGAGATAGGCAAATCAATGGAAGTAAGCTCTGTTTATGTGTTTCAAAATTCGGAGAAAAATGGGGAACTTGTGACAAGTCTAATTTCAAGATGGCATCCACAAAATCTGGAGAAACAAGTAGATAAAGAACAACTTCAAAACATATCGTACAAGTTAAGTGGATTTGAAAGATGGGTCGATATCCTTGGGAAAAAAGATGTTATATGTGGTGCCGTCAGAGATTTTCCCTTCAGGGAGTATTTGTTTTTAAGCTTTCTTGGGATTAAATCGATTGCTGTAGCCCCTATATTTTTAGGGGATAAATGGTGGGGCTTCATAAGTTTGAACGATTGCAGAACTGAGCGTGAATGGGAAGAATCTGAAATTGACGCAATTAAAACATTTGCGGATATACTTGGATTCGCAATTCAAAGAAGCGAAAATGAAAAAGCATTGCGCGTGTCCGAACAAAAGTATAGAAAACTCTTTGAAGATTCAAAAGACCCAATTTATATAAGCACACCTGAAGGAAAGCTTGTTGATGTAAACCCTGCATTTGTCGAGCTTTTCAGATATCCTTCAAAGGAAGAAATTTTAAAAGTTGACATAGCCAAAGAACTTTACGAAAACCCGGAGGATAGAAAGAAAAACTTAGAAGCGATCGAGAAACAGGGATACGTAAAAGATTATGAACTACATTTAAAAACTAAAGATGGAGAAAAACTCATAGTTTATGACACATCAACGCCGATTTACGATGATAAAGGGAACATAATTGCATATCAGGGAATATTACACGATGTGACAAGATTAAAAATTCTTGAGCGACAACTACTGCACACGCAAAAGATGGATGCTCTTGGAAGGTTAGCAACGGGCATCGTGCATGACATCAACAATGCTTTAACAGTCATACTCGGAAACACACAGATTGCCAAACGGCTTCTTACTCAAGGTGATGTGGAGAATGTGACAGAAAGGCTTACCGAAATTGAAAACACAATAAGAAAAACAGGCGAATTTACAAAAAAACTTTTGATATTTAGCAGAGAGCAACCAGCTTTGATGAAAGTAACTGATTTAAACAGCGTAATAAATGATTTCACAAAAGTTATGCTTAAAACCCTTCGCGAAAACATCCAAATCGAGCTCATACTTGCCCCGAGACTTCCAAATGTCAAGGTAGATGTAGCACTGATAAATCAACTTCTCTTAAACCTTATAATTAACGCACAAGAAGCAATTCCTGGGGCAGGGAAGATAATAATTGAAACATACACAAGATATATTGATCAAGAATACTGCGATTTTCATCTTGAAGCAAAACCTGGAGAGTATGTTGTTCTTTCGGTATCAGATACTGGAATTGGAATAGATAAAGAGATATTGCCCAAAATCTTTGAACCATTTTTTACGACAAAGGAGCATGGAACAGGGCTTGGGCTTTCCATAGTTTACGGAATAGTAAAACAACACGGTGGTTTTATAAATGTTTATAGTGAAGTCAATCAAGGAACGACTTTCAGAATATACTTACCTGCAGTTCATGAATACGAAGAAGAAGTTCTAGAGGAGAAGAAAAAAGTTGAAATAAGGGGCGGAACTGAAACAATTCTTATAGCGGAAGATGAAGAAAAGTTGAGAGCAACAGCAATAGATATCTTACAAAGTCTTGGTTATAAAGTTTATTCTGCTGCAAATGGAGTCGAAGCTGTCGAAATATTCAAAGAAAAAGCAAATGAAATTGACCTTGTTCTTCTGGATATAGTTATGCCAATTATGAGTGGATACGAGGCAATGAAGGAAATTGTCAAGATAAAGCCGGGCGTCAAAATACTCTTCACGACAGGATATAGTTTGAATGGGCTGAACTTAAACCTTCAGGGTTTTGATATCCTTCAAAAGCCATATTCTTACGAATCGCTCGCTTTAAAGATAAGGGAGGTTCTCGATAGAAAATAAAGGTTATTATAACGGTCAGTTCAACCCAGCTAAAAATTTATAGATAAACAAAAAGGGGCGTGGTTCCCACGCCCCTCATTAAAATTTTACTTAACCAACATCATCTTTCTTGTCTTCTCAAAACTTCCAAATTTAAGCTTATAGAAATATGTCCCACTCGAAACTGGCTTGCCATTTTTATCTTTTCCATCCCACGTCACCGTATGTTTACCCTTTGGAAATTCTTGCTCATCAACCAATCTAACAACCTCACGTCCGGTGACATCATAAATTATCAAGCTTATCTTTTTATCAACAGGCAAATAGAAGGATATACTTGTCGTCGGGTTAAACGGATTTGGATAATTTTGATAAAGTTCATAATCATCCGGGGTTATGACGGTCCACTCTTTAACACCTGTGACTGTTTTCTCATAAATTCTCAAGACCTTATTTTCGGAGTATTTATTCAAGCTATCGCTGATCCCCTGCAGGAAAAGTATAATTTCGGGTTTCCCATCACCATCAAGGTCATTTGTAGCCCCGGTTCTCCAAATTCCACCACTCCATCCAGCCCCTGCTGCTGAATCTACAGGGTTATAGTCAATTATCTTACTCACAGCCCAAGATGTCGGCTCAAGCGGAGAACCACCCTGAAATTCTGCTTCATACACAACATAGTATCCACCTAAAACAAGATATCTGTCCCCTACATTTTGCAAGTTATATAAATAAAACATTCTGTCGGTGGTGTCGGAATAAATTACCTTGATTTTTGTTGAGTCAAAGTTATCAACATTGTCAAGATTTCCAATGACATAAACTGTATTTGGCACGCTTTCAGTCTGTGTCACCGCTCTGAAAAACGAAAAATAAACCTCATCTTTCCCATTTCCATCAAAGTCACCTCTCGCAACGGCTTTTAACGGATAACTATTTGCCGACTGAAGAACAACGATTTTATTAGTATCCGCTTCATATGTGTTTGGTCCAACCGCTTTAATGAACCAAACTGGTGTTTCATTTCCAACAAGATTATTACCCATAAACCAAATCTCTTTCTTCCCATCACCGTCAACATCTGCAACAGTCCCACTTACAACAGCCATATTTCTTTCAACTCCGCCAATCACTGCAAAATTATATGTTGGGAAATATGCTTCTTTAACAACAGTTGCGAATCCACTTTCAAAATCACCTTCAACCGAAATAATATAGACACCATCACTTGCACCACCAAATGCAAACTCAAAGTGTATTAACTCTTGCTTACCATCTCCATCGACATCATCAATAACGAAGTTCTCAGGTCTAAATCTTGTCATCCCTGTATCTGGAATTATAACATAAGGTCCATCAAATTTCTTTTGGTCTGGGTTCCATTCCCAAACTTGATAACCACGCTGATTTACATGATTAGTAAAATCAGTTTTTAGTCTGCCAACTGGATAAATTATCTCAAGTTTTCCATCTCCATCAAGGTCGCCAACTTCTACATCTCTCGGCTCGCTATAATAAGCAGAAGGTTGATCTGGAAAGATATAAGTCAACTCAACGCTATCGTTGCCCACAACTGTAAACTGGATAACCTTATGTCCAGCATAGGCGGTGGTGTAAATTTCCTTCACACCATCCTTATTTACATCTGCAACGAGAACGGAGCGACCCACTCCTAGTTGACCAAGGACGGTATCTTTAGTACCCACCCCCTTATTTTTGTAGACAAGTTGCCAAGTCTGCGTGAAAGCAATCTCAGCAAATAATAAAAATACACCCGAGCAGAACAGTTAACCTTTTCATTTTAATATTTTCTCTTTGTTTTTAATTGACCATTGTTTTGCCAAAAATAAAAAACAAAGTTCAATGTCAACAAGAAAATTCAAAATTTTTCACGCGACCACGAGAATAAAATTAACAAAGCCAAAAATCCCTTTTTCATATTGTCACCTCCGTTTTTAGTTTTAATTTTTGTAATTGAAAATGCAAAAACAAATAGGTGCTTCCTTTTCGATTAAAAGATAAAAATTTAAAGAAACCTTGTCAAGAGAAAACTTGCAAATTTCGAAAGCACCTGAAAATTCTTAAAATACTCCACCCTTGTGGGGAGGTAGAGACTTTTACCTTTGCATTAAAAGATACATCCACTCTTCATTCTTTATCTCGCCAACAAGGGTCGAATGCAAAAGCTCATACGAACCAAATCCTGTCCTATCACCAAATACAAATATAACCCCACCCTGTAAATTATAGTAATGCCATATCTCATATGGCTTCATATTCTCAGAGTATGGATATCTTTCTACCTCATCCGGTGCACCATAAACAATATAAACTCTTCCCCTATCCGTTCGCCAGCCGGGAGAGAATCTTGTTGTGAATTTTTGATTCGCTTGTTCAATTCTCTCAAGATATTTTTTCCTAAATTCAACGCCACCCCTTCTTGCCCAGAAAGCTCCAAGAAATCTACGCTTTGCTTCAACACCTTTTAATTGCGAATATATATTCGTCTCTTCCCGTGTGGAAATATAAACTGCTTTTGAAAATTCATCATCAAGCGATTTCTCGTCAATACCTGATAACTCAAACATAATTGAAGACGTATCAACTCTTGGCGCAACATCTGGATTATAGACAAAAAATTTTCGCCTGTTTTCTGCAAGAATCATTCCATCAATTTCAGATACAACAACATCAAGATAATAAATCCCAGTTGGCAAAGTATTAACATTAATAGTTCCAACCTCAACAACGGAATTGTAAACCTTATTTCTCACAAATCTTCTTTCCCTAATATCGGGCACTTTGTTTTGATTGTTATCAAGAATGCTTATGCTAAGATAATATTGCTCGCCCTTAACCCCGCTTAAGATATTGTAAATTTCGAAATAATAATAGAGCACAGGGACATTTGAACCATACAAAGCAGTTGGATTCGGAACAACCCTATAAGAATTTTTGTAAAAAACATCCGCCGTATCCGTTGATTTATTTATCGAATAACAAAATTCTAAACTACTTATCATCAACTTATCTTTGCCAAATACCGGAACATTTACATCAAACGAAACACTGTCATAATTCTGAGTATTGTGAAGGTCAATAGCCCTCATAATCACCCGATATCTTCCGCTTGGAACATAAAACCTCAAAACATCCACAATATCCTCACCTGCAATTCTACTCGTGTCCTCAAAACTTGTCTCAACTTTCCACCCCTTTCTGATTAAAATCGAGTCCTTAGCAACATTGATGACATCAAGTCGCAAATAGGCGGAAATGTTATATTTACCATCCCTAAATTCAGGGGAAAATCTTGACTTTTGAAGCGAATAAAATATCTCAAGGTAACTTTGAGTTTCGGTATGACGAAATACAGAATAATCAACATTCAAACCGAGTTTGCCTTCAAAAAAACTCACGAATAAATTAACCAAAGCGATGGCTAAGATTTTCATTACGATATTTTTAACTTTTGTTTTGCTTCAATTATTAAATAAAAAAGGGTGAGCTCAGATCCTGTTATAGGTCCAAGCTCACCCAAAACTTAAAACAACAATCAAACACAGATAAAATTACATTGCAACTCTAACCGTAATGAATTGATTGTTGTTAAAGAATTTAACTTTCCTATATGTATACTCAACGCTTGCCTCAAGGGTTCCACCAAGCGGTATATTTAAGCCTAAGCCAAAACTTGGTGAGTTGAATATATAATCCGTTTCATTCACATAAGAATACCCAAGCCTTAAGAAAAGCATATTGTTGAATGAATACTCAAGCCCTCCTTTGTATTCATCAAGTGTAAAGTTATTATTCTGGAAACTTCCTGCAAGTGTAAACGAGTGTGACTCGCCAAATTTCAAATTATAAGCAAAGCCAAGCTCAAACGCAGCAGGAAGTTCAAACTCTTGAAGCGGAACCCTCAAAGATCTCACAGGTGCACCTGGTTCAGAGCCAGGGATAACAACACCCCATTCAAGATCTGGACCATCAAATTTCATATTTCCGCCAACATTTTTCATAACTGCACCAAATCTCAAACCGCTTTCAAGACGATATTGCAAACCTATATCAACTGCAAAACCAACCGCTGACTCCCTTAAAATTCTTTCGCTTATAAGCTTAAAATTCGCTCCAACATAAATTCTGTCGGTCATTTTTCTCGAATATGAAAGTGCAGCGGTAAGATAATTGGGGCTAAATGTTTCACCAGTCCCATCAGGGGCATCGACAGTTGTAAGCGGAATCTGACC
>CALJEK010000033.1 GCA_938074445.1 Candidatus Kryptoniota bacterium
AAACCTTGACTTTATCACTTCCCTTGCGTATATTTTGGTGTCTTCAAATTACCGTTGTTAAACAAAGAACCTTAGGGTGATAAATGCCTGAGTTTATTCATCTTCACAATCATTCTCACTATAGCATTCTTGACGCAATAAGCACAATAGATGGCATTATTGAATCAGCAGTTAAAAATAAAATGTCTGCAGTTGCTTTAACAGACCATGGGGTTTTATTTGGGGCGCTTGAGTTTTACATCAAGGCAAAAGAAGCTGGGATAAAGCCGATAATTGGAAGCGAAGTTTATATCGTTACGGACGGCTCAAGATTTGAAAAAACGAAGGGAAGCAAAGATGAGGAATCAGACCTTGCAGTAAGACAGAGAAAAACCCACTACAAACATCTTGTCTTAATTGCGAAGAATAGTGTTGGCTTGAAAAATTTAAGCAAACTTGTATCAATTGGACATACGGAGGGATTTTACTATAAGCCAAGGATAGATTTTGAAGTTCTTGAAAAATATCATGAAGGTCTTATAGCACTTTCAGCATGTATCGGTGGGGTTGTCCCATCTTATCTCGTTGATGGGGATTACGAAGGCGCAAAAGAAATGGCGATAAAATTTAAAAACCTTTTCGGTGATGACTTCTACCTTGAAATTCAAAATCATTTCATAGACAAGGAACAACCTATTTTACAAGGAATTCCACGGCTCGCGAAAGAACTCGGAATAAAACTTGTCGCTACAAACGACTGCCACTATCTTAAGCAAGAACACGCGATCCCACACAACATTTTTATATCGATTCAGGATAAAAACTCCATCAAAGACATTTACCAATTAAAGTACGGGACGGATCAAGTTTACTTCAAAAATTCAGAAGAAATGTATCAAGCGTTTAAAGATTTTCCGGAAGCGATTGAATCAACGCTTGAAATTGCTGAGAAATGTAATCTTGAGATTGAACTCGGGAAAAATTATCTCCCGCACTTCCCGATCCCGAAAGATTCGGGAGCTAAAACCCCAGATGAATATCTTGAGAGGCTTACCTTTGAAGGATTGCAAAAAAAGTATAAGACAATAACTAAAGAGATTGAAGATAGATGTAGATATGAGCTTGATGTGATCAAAAAGATGGGTTTTTCAACTTATTTTTTAATTGTTCACGATTTTATACATCAAGCAAAGAAAATGGGCATCGCAGTTGGACCTGGGAGAGGTTCCGCAGCTGGCTCTATAGTTTCGTATGCGCTTGGAATCACAAACATTGATCCATTGAAATATGGTTTACTTTTCGAAAGATTTTTAAACCCTGAAAGAGTTTCAATGCCCGATATTGATGTTGACTTCGCCGATGATAAAAGAGAACTCGTGATTGATTATATTAAGAAAAAATATGGAGAAAAATCCGTTGCACAAATAATTACATTTGGGACACTCTCATCCCGAGCTGTGATAAGGGACGTTGCAAGGGTTCTTGGGATTTCGCTCCAAACTGTTGATTCGATCACAAAAAACATTCCCGTTCATCAAGGTAAACCATTGCCTTTAAGAGAAGCACTTGAAATACCAGAATTAGAATGGCTTAAAAATACAACCGATCCGAAATTAAAAGAACTTGTGGAATATGCACTTGTTCTTGAAGGTTTAAACCGACATCCTTCGACTCACGCTGCTGGAATCGTAATTGCCCCTGGAGATATAAGTGATTATGTGCCACTTTATCAAACCCCGCAAACCGAATTAATGACACAATATGACAAAGATTATCTTGAAAAAGCTGGGCTTTTAAAGGTTGACATACTTGGTTTGAGGACCCTTACAGTTATAGTTAACACGTTAAAACTGATAAAACAAAATCACGGTCTCGAAATAAACATAGATGAAATTCCACTTGATGATGAAAAAACTTACAATCTCCTTAGCGAGGGCAAAACAATAGGCGTCTTCCAATTTGAAAGTTCCGGGATGCAGGAATACTTGAGAAGGTTAAAGCCGACAAACATCCATGATCTTGCTGTCATGAACGCCCTCTATAGACCTGGACCAATGGATATGATCGATGAGTATATTGAAAGAAAACATGGACGAAAACCTGTTGAATATCTCCATCCAAAGCTTGAGCCAATTTTAAAGGAAACTTTTGGCATCATTGTTTATCAAGAGCAGGTGATGCAAATTGCCAATCAAATTGCTGGTTTTTCACTTGCAAAAGCTGACCTAATGAGAAGAGCAATGGGTAAAAAAGACAAGGAGTTGATGGCAAAGCAAAAAGATGAGTTTATCAATGGTGCCATTAAAAATGGAATTGACAGGGAAATTGCGGAAGAAATTTTTGACATGCTTGAGAGATTTGCTTCCTATGGGTTTAACAAAAGCCATGCTGTTGCGTATTCATATCTCGCTTATCAAACTGCTTATCTTAAAGCTCACTACCCAACTGAATTTATGGCTGCCACGCTATCAAGCGAATTGAACAACACTGATAAAATAGTTCAATTAATTGAAGAATGCCGGAGAATGGGGATAAAAGTTTTACCCCCAGACATTAACGAAAGCGACCTTGATTTCACCATCATAGATAAAAATACGATAAGATTTGGGCTTGGCGCAATCAAAAATGTCGGCGAAAATGCTGTAAATGAGATAATAAGCGTGAGAAATAAAAATGGAAAATTTAAAAACTTGTTTGATTTCTGTGCAAAGGTCGATACGAGAATTGTCAATAAGAGAGCCATTGAAAGTTTAATCCAAGCTGGGGCTTTTGACTCTTTAAACTGCGGACACAGGGCACAACTTTTACAGGCAGTTGAAATGGCGCTCAATTATGCTGAAAAAGTTAAAAGAGATAGAAGAAATGGGCAACCACAGTTGTTTGACTTTCAAGACAATGTGGAATCCGGAGAAGTAGATTATCCACCTTTGCCCGATGTGAAGCCATGGAGCGAAACAGAAAAACTCTCTTATGAAAGAAGTGTCCTCGGATTTTATGTCTCTGGACATCCACTGATGAAATATTTTGAAGAAGTTCAAACCTTTTCAACCGTTAAACTTGGAGAACCAGATACAGTTGAAGATGGGAACATCGTCCGTGCCTGCGGGGTTATAACGGACGTAAAAATAAAATTCGATAAAAACAAAAACCAGATGTTGATTTTTGAACTTGAGGACTTCACGGGGAAAGCAGAATGCGTTGCTTTCAGCGAGGTTTATAAAAATTATTCAAGGCATCTTTTCATTGAAGGTCTTGTTATGGTCATCGGTGAGGCGAAAAAACAAGGCAATTCATTAAGAATCGTTGCTAAAGAAATTTACCCGATCGAAGAGATCAAAGAAAATTTCACACACAAAATTGCTATAATAGTTGATAAAAACGAATCGCCCGAAAAGGTAGAACATTTGGCAGAGATTATTAAAAAGTGCGAAGAGGGAAACTGCGTAATTGAAATAGACGTTAAAGAAAACAAAGGTTTGCTACAAAGATTTGAAATTCCACATGTATTTGTCAAGCCAACATTTAATTTAATTGATAGTTTAAGGGAAATATTTGGTGAAAAAAATGTCAAACTAATTCCAAAATAAAAAAGAGGAAAAAATGGCGCAAAACATAATTGAACTCACCGATCTAAATTTCGAGGAGGAGGTGCTCAACTCAGATAAACCTGTCTTGGTTGACTTCTGGGCTGAATGGTGCGCTCCTTGTAGAATGATAGCACCAATTGTTGAGGAAATCGCAAATGAATATAGCGACAAATTAAAAGTTGGCAAATTGAATGTCGACTATAATCCAAAAACAGCAATGAGGTATGGAATAATGAGCATTCCAACGCTTATGCTTTTTCAAAATGGTCGTGTTGTAGAACAAATAGTTGGAGCGATGCCAAAGAAAAACCTCCTTGCGCGACTTCAAAAATACCTCCAACCAGTATAATTTCACAGGGAGACCCTTTGCGTCTCCCTTTTGGATTTAAAACAAAGAAAATTAAAAAAATGATAAGAGTTTTATTCCTCTGCACAGGCAATTCCTGCAGAAGCCAAATGGCTGAAGGATTGCTAAGATATTTCGGAAATAACAAATTTGAAGTTTTTTCAGCTGGAACCCATCCCTCAGTTGTCCATCCACTTGCCATCGAAGCGATGAAAGAAATCGGAATAGATATTTCAAATCATAGATCAAAACATGTGTCTGAATTCCTTGGACAAAATTTTGATTATGTCATAACCGTTTGCGACAAAGCCAAAGAATCATGCCCTACATTCCCAGGACAAGTCAAAAGAATTCACTGGAGCTTTGAAGACCCAGCAGAAGCAACTGGAACGAAAGAAGAACGAATGAAAGTTTTTAGAAAAGTCAGAGATGAAATCAAAGAACATATTCTTTCTTTTATAAAAGAAATTGAAACCAGCCTTGGAGGGTAAAATGTTTTTGGCGATTGATATCGGTAACACACATACTGTTTTCGGAATCTACAGGGATGGGGAATTGGTATATGATTGGCGAGTGTCAAGCTTGATAACTCGAACAGAAGATGAGACATGGCTTCTTGTAAAATTTTTCTGCAATGATGCGAATGTAAAACCCGAAGCCATAAAAGGTATTGGAATTTCCTCCGTCGTCCCAAATCTTACGGATGTCTTTGTTTGGATGAGCCAAAAACATTTTAAAATCGACCCTGTGATTATCTCATCTGAACTTGACCTCGGGATAAAAATTTTATATGATGATCCAAGCACTGTCGGCGCAGATAGGTTATGCAATGCGGTTGCAGGCTATACGAAGTATGGTGGTCCGATTATAGTTGTTGATTTCGGGACAGCAACAACTTATGATGTTGTATCTGAAAATGGAGAATACCTTGGGGGGGTTATAGCTCCAGGGATTGAAACAAGCGCAGTTGAACTCCACAGAAGAGCTGCAAAGCTTCCAAAAATTGAACTACATTTTCCAAAGGATGTGATAGGGAAAAACACGGTTTCAAGTATGCAATCAGGAATAATGTATGGAGCAGTTGATGCAATGGAAGGCATGATAAAAAGAATCAAAAATGTTATAGGTCATAAAGCAAAGGTCATCGCAACAGGTGGGCTTGCAAAAACAATAATCAAACATACAAGTTCAATAGATTTCTACGAACCTACCCTTGTCCTTGATGGAATCTACATAATCTACAACAGAGTGAAAAATAGGATTCTTACCCAATAATCTTAACAAGTTTTTTATCCATGGTTAAAACATCAAGCAGCTCGTAAATCTTTACTGGTTTGGTTTTCCCCTTCACAGTTATACTGCCAAGCTCCCTAACACTAAAAAAATCTTTAACCTTCTCATAGGTGTATTCACTTATGATTATATTCGTTCCAAACTCTTTATTTATTTCTTCAAGTCGTGCACCAAGATTGACACTATCACCGATCACGGTGTAATTAAATCTACCATATCCACCAAGATTCCCAACGATCATCTCCCCTGTGTTAATTCCGATCCTCATATAAAGCAAGGGTTTTCCTTCTTTTTTCCACTTTACTCTTAATTTTTCAAGTTCAAACTGCATTCTTAACGCACATAGGCATGCTCTCAAAGCATGGTCTTCGTAATAAATAGGGGCACCCCAAAAGGCAACCAGAGCATCACCAATATATTTATCAAGGGTCCCGCCATATTTGAAAATTATTTTGGTCATCGCCTCGAAATATTCATTCAAAAAATTGAAAATAAATTCTGGAGGATATGCTTCACTTATCGTTGTAAAATTCCAAAGGTCAGTGAACAAAACCGTCATTTCCCTTTTTTCACCACCGAGATGAACAAGGCTTGGATTTGAAATAAGTTGATTAACAACCGAAGGATGGACGTAGTAGCTAAATATCGTCTTAATAACTTTCTTTTGCTTTCTCTCGGTTAAATATTGGTAAACAACCGAGCCAAGATAAGAAGTAAGACCGCCAAGGACTGGAGATATTGCAGGTAGAATAAAATTATTTTTAAAGACAAGAATAGTAAGATAAGCCCACAACCCCGAAAGCAAAAGTAAACTTAATACCACCAAAAGTTCGACTATGAACTCCGGCCGGAGCTTCAAACGCCTAACGATCATAGTAAGCATAAAGCTTAAAAAAGAAAACATAAAAATTATCAAAAACGAAACAACACCCGAAGTTCGCCTTAAAAACTTTCGTTCAAGAACAGTTGCAACTGCGTTTGCGTGAATTTCAACACCATACATCAAATTGCTTTCGTCTTTTACAAATGGACTTGGCAATAAATCGCCAAGTTCCCCCTTAAACTCAGGGATAGCACTCCCAACGATCACAATTTTATCCTTGAAAACTTCATCATGTAAAAGTCCAAATTCAGGGTCATCAAATGTGTTTATATCACCGTATTTAATCTCATCTTTTGTCTTAAAATCCTTATCGTCGATGACGTCAATAAAACTTATGTATCTAAAGGTTCCAGCCGGTCCAGCAAAGTTTATAAGCCAGGTTTTATCGTCGAATTTTGGGATCTTTAAATCACCGAGTTTAAAATAACCAGTTTCAAATGGACTTTTAGGTGACAAGTCATAAACTGAATCTATAGTTAAACCATAATACAAAAGTAAAACAGCAAGCCCAAAACTTGGAAACATTGTATCACCAACAGAGAATACAGGGACATACCTTCTGCAAACGCCATCATAGTCACGTAAAACTTCAACGATTCCAGGATGCGAACCTTTGGTTCCAATGAAGATATTCCTGAGCAAATTTTTTGTTTCAATGAACTTCCCTTTGAAAGTGGCTCCTTTTACTTCGCGACCCGCAAGAACGACATTCCCAACTTCTTCTATCACTTTTTTAAATTCATCATCTAATTGAGGAACGCTATCCGGTGAATCGAAGTTAATATCAAAAGCTACAACGCGTGCCCCAGCTTTCTTTAAATTTCTTAACAATTTAGCATAATAACTTCTCGGCCACGGCCACTTATTAGGTGCCCGATCGAGCGAAGACTCGTCAATGGCAACAATTACAATCCCAGACGAATCAGCAAAGTTCGCCACAGGACCCCTATACCCAAAGCGTAAATCTATTGTTTTCAACTCGATCCCTTTTAAAACTGGAATGTATTCAGCAGTGAAAAAGGAAATAAAAGCACTTATTAACGCGATAAATAGCGAAACTTTTAAAATTTCATATTTACTCGTCCTATCCATCGCTTAAAAAGTTATTCTATAAGTTAAATATGCCACGACATCAACATACCTGTAAAACAGCAGGTTGCAGTTAAAGTTTAAACTTTGATTTCTCACGATCTCGTAGGACCCACCAAAGTAAATATAAAGTCGTCCCAGATTTCCAAAACTTGGCGTCAAATTACCCCATACCCTCGTTTTACCAGTGCTATAATCAGCTCCAACGCTAAGCGAAATATAATTGAACCTCTCAAGAGGTTTGTTAAACCTTGATTTGTTAAAAGCTAAAAGAAAGCTTCCGCGAAGATTTTCCCTCAAGTCGGAATAAAGCGAAAAAACAAAATTCGTATTATCAAAATCAGAATTTAAAACAGTTCTATCATCCGAGCCAGTTAAAGAAAACGTAAAATTTATACGATTCCTAAATATGTACTCAAAATTATAGCCGACATCGAAACTCAATTTTCTTATAATTACATCTAATGCCTTAAGTGTGTCGGTATATGGCAAACCGTTGTTGTTCGCAGATTGTGAATATGTCACAGACAAGTTCGGTAAATTCACAAGCGGTGAATACATCGCTGAAACTTCCCAATTGATAAATCTGGTTGTATAATCCCTCTGCTTTTTCGTGTTATCATTTAAATTTTCATATCTGAATGTCAAGAACACCTGATTCCTTAGCAACCTTACTCTGTCAAAAATTTTAAAACCTTGAATATCCTGCCTCAAATAAGGTTGACCGAAAGATAAATACTCGTTCCCATGGAAGATATAATCAAATTTTAGAAAGTTCCCGAAGTAGTTCAAAGCTAATCCAACTTCGTAAGCAAGCGATGAAAAACCAAGTGGATTTATTGGAACTATGTATTGATTCAGCGGGACGAATTTTTCGATCAAGGAACGATACTTCTTCAGATTATCCCTTAAATCTGGCATATCTTTGAAAAGCGAATCTATATCTTCGTTTGTCCAACTTCTTGCCTTGAGGTTCTCATTTCTTATACTTAAAGCGCTTTGTGCCCTTATCTCAGCTTTCCCACCATTAAATGAAAGCAAAAGATTAGGACCTAACACAACATTTCTTTGCGGGTTGCCCCCAAACATTATTGATGTCTTATCATCCTCCGAAACAAGATAAGTAAAACCGAGTTCAAAATTTTTTCTGAACTTAATAGCTGGCTTAACAGCAAAAAGATTCCTTTTGTAAACACCATAACTAAAAACCTGAACTCTTCCAGTCGCAGTATCGTAAATGCTATTTTGGGGAAGTGTTCCTACTAAACTGTCGATCGGAATTTCCTTCACCAAAGAACCTTCAATTCCTCTTTTAGTCTCACCGTTTACAACCTCAATCTGAAAATATCTCAAATCAAGTTTTCCATAAAATCCCCTAACCCTATACCCACTTAACACAAGAGGGGAAAAACTTGGGTAAACATCTCCCAACCCAAACTTAACCCAGTCAGATAAATTGCCCTCAATTAAAAATCTGTGTTGCGGTTGAATGTTCGAACGCTCTTCACTTGTCAAATACAAATTTGTGTTTAGATTTAAAAACCTATAACTGCTATTGAAGTTTCCCCTACCGCGAACATAGAAATGGCTTAAATTCCTTACCGACTCCTGTCTCAGCTCAAGTTCAAAATTTGCACCATAATTAATTGCCCGTTCCTTTCGCGCAATTTCAACAGGCGACAGAACATAAAAATCCCATGAACTTTGTGCAACAACCTTGCCAAGCGTATCTTTTAAAATTATCATAACTTTATGTTTGCCGGGCTTAATTTGTAAATTGGCATTCTCGGGGACAAAAGTAATGATCTCAGCAGATACCATCGCCCATTTAGTGACATCAATATTATCAAATAAGATTTGAGTTTTCCCAGGATCAAAATTTTCAACTTCTATAAGTGAGGCGGATATAACCAATTCATCTGATCGAATAGTTGCGCCTTTATCGGGACTTAAAATTATAATCGGACTCAACTCCTCTGAAGCTGAAATTGGAATTTGCATAAATTCGTAAGGAGCTTCCCCAGGGAAATAACTCAGCTCAAACTTTTTATCAGTGACCTCAATGAAAAGTTCAAGATAAGGGGCTTTGATATTTTTTCCTGGTATCGTGATTACGACAATATTTTCGCGCGGTAAGGGAACCTCAATTTGATTTAATTCACTTTCTCCAGCCGATTTGTAAAATAATTTTACCTTGGATAATTCAGCTACATTTGCGAATTCAATCCTAAGCTTCAAATCTTTACCTTCTATCCCTCTTTGAGTCGGGATAACACTTAAAATATGTTTTTTTTGAGCGGGGGAAATCGCTGTAAATAGAAAAAATAGGGCAAGCGCGGTGATTATTTTGTTCACCTTGTTATTTTTCCTTTATCTTGATTTTAATTTCTTTTCCTTCCCCCGTTTTTCCTCTTATCTCGATTTCTCTTTTCTCAATCGCTCTTTTTACCTCTTCAGATCTCCCTCGTTCAGATTCAGTCATTGAACGTGTTGTGATATCTCCAGTCTTTGTTGAAATGCCAATTTCCCCCGCTTTTACAGTTCTGCTTAAATTCGAAATTTTATTAAAGAAATCAACCTCACCTTCTCTTACCATAAGGGTATCTGCATCAGCCCTTGAAAACAAAACTCCTTCCGTTCCTCTTATTGTCGCAACAGATAAAGGTGTTGTAAATTCAAATTTGCCTTTTACTTTCGTGACCTTAAAATCAACACCTCCGTTTTCAATATTAACCTTCCTTGAGTAATTTCCCTTTGGATTTTCACCGACAACTTCAAGCGTTGTGTTTTCATCGACCCTTAAAAAACTACCATCTAAAAATTTGATAAGGAGAAAAGACTTATCCTCAGTTTTAACAAGCGTCCCGGATTCAAGCCCTATTCCCTTTTGCGTTGGGTTCCACTTGTCAATTTTTGGCGGTTTATGATATGCTTTATTCTTAACAAGTTGAACAACAGCTATAGTTGGAGCATAATTTATAAAACCAAGAAATAGAAAGGCAAACGCTCCAACCAAACCAAGTTTTAAAATTTCTTTCCACATTTTTATGGCTTAATTTTATTTTTCTTCGATTGTTACCTCTATCACTTCATATTTGTTCCTGTCACCCAAAAGTCTAAAAACTTCCTCAATTTCAGACGGGGTTGCGGGTCTCCCATTAATTAAAACGATAAAGTCAGATACAATGCTATTCAGCAAAGTTGCAATTTCATTATTTCCGCTTTGATTTAGAATTCTGATTAAATTTTCAAGATTTCTTTTTTGCTCTGGTGTTAGACTTAAAGTTGCTCGGGGCACTGACGGCACACCAAGCTTGACATCAAAGTTCCATATTTCGCTTCTCACCTCTTCAACTCCGCGACTACCTTGAAGATATGATTTAACATACCAAAAATATGTCTTGCCATCTTCAAGTGGCAAAGCTTCCCGTGGGTATTGAACTTGGGTTTCAGATGTTTTATATCTCCATCTCAAATTTTTATCGCCAGATACAACCTCTTCAGGCGTTGTTTGATTTGGAAGTTTCTCGTAAACGTAAATTTCAAACTCTTTGAAATACGGGGCAATCCATTTAAAAATTGGAAATTGCGTCCTAACCTCAGCCTGATAGGACGGTGAAACAAGATCAATTCTTGATGGATTCACGACCTCATAAACTTTTTCCCATGTACCTAAAACCGAAGTTTCAGATTCATTCAGAAGTTGAATTACAAACCTATACCTTCCCGCAGGCAGCCTTCCAGTTGATTGAGCCAGTTCCTTTATTCTTTTTATTTTTTCCTCATAAATTTGAGTCCTGCCTTTATCACTTTTTATGTTAGTCCTTCCAGAGGCAAGATCCTGATTTGTGAAATTCAATACTCTTTCAACTGTAAATGGCAAACTCCACGCATCAGCAAAAATATCTTCTGGCTCATTTCCAATTTTAGCAAAAACTTGGAAATGTAATTTTATATTGATCGGTTCGCCTGTGTTTGTGATTGTCACCACAAATAAAAGAGGCAAATCGGTCAACCTACTAACATCGAGGTCAGCAATATTAACTTGATCAAGTGTAGCAGGAGCCGAAACCTGAATTTTAACCTGCCCTAATGCGAGCGTTGAAAGAAACACAAAAAACAAAATCTTTTTCATGATCCACCTCGAAATTTTATTTTTCTCACCTAAAGTTTAACCGCATAAAACATCTTTTTCAGTGAACGGAATCACAACTTAAAAATGAACGATATCGTTATAAAGCACGAATATCATCAGAATTATAAGTATGATTATTCCCGCTTGCTGAATTGCAATCTTAACTCTGTAAGAAAGCTCCCGCCTTATGACTGCTTCAACCATTAAAATCGCAAGGTGTCCCCCATCGAGTCCAGGAAACGGGAAGATATTTAGAAATGCTAAACTTATGCTTAAAATTGCCATAAACCCAAGAAAAGCGGTAAAACCTACATCCGCACTTCGAGTGGCAAACTTCGCAATTCTTATTGGTCCAGCTATCCCTTTTTGAACTGGAATTTTACCAGTTATCAGCTGTTTTATCCCGTTTACGGTGAGCGCAGAAACTCTATAAGTCTCTCTGAACCCAACCCATAAAGCCTCAAGTGGATTGTAACTTTCCCTTTTTATCGGACCATTGTAAAAACTTGTAATCTGTATCCCGATTCTCCCATCTGCATCTGGAGTGATCTTCTGGTCAAAAATCTCATTACCGCGCTTTATCTTCAAAGTTATTTCTTTGCCAGCGTTCGACTTTATTATTGAAGTAAGTTGTGAAGCGCTATAAATTTTTTCATCGTCAACAGAAATTATAACATCTTTAGGCTGAATTTTACTTCTTTCCGCCGGGCGACCCGGCTCAACCGCCATTACCATAACCTCAATATGCGCAGGCAAAATTCCCAACGCATCCTCAGATGAAAACTCAGAAATTCTGCTACGCGGGATTGATATAAGAACCTTTTCACCCCCGCGTTGGACCTCGAAAAGCAGATCCTTTGCCAAATCATCCACAAAGGCTATTCTTATTATATCATCCCAATAATCGATTTTCCTACCATTTAAAGTTAAAATTTTATCCCCTTCCTTAAACCCAGACTCAAACGCTGGGGAATTTGGAATGACATAGCCAACCTCGTTAACATTTCTAAATGTCTTACCCTCAATCATAAAAACCATCCAAAAAAGAAACACCGCAAGAAGCATGTTCATAATCACACCAGCGGTGATAACAAAAAATTTCTGGTAAAATGGTTTACTTCTGAACTCATACGGTTCAGGTTTTGAAGCGATGAAATCTGTATCTAAATTTTCATCAACCATTCCAGCAATCTTAACATAGCCACCGAGCGGAAAGGCAGAAATTCTATAATCTGTTTCACCTATCTTCTTACCTATTAACCTCGTCCCAAATCCAATGGAAAAAATTTCAACTTTCATCCCTGAAAGCTTCGCAGCTATGAAATGACCAAATTCATGAACAAGGACAAGGATTCCAATTGTTATGGCAAAATAGAATATGGTTTTGATAGCTTCCATGTTAATCAATCCCCTCCAGATTTTTTACAAATTTTCTCGTTTCAAGATCAACTCTTAGAATGTCTTCGAGATCAGGGTTAAACGTAGGTTTGTGAGCATCGATTGCCTTTTTTATCATTTCGGGTATCTCTGTAAACTTTATTTTTCTGTTAAGAAAGGCTTCCACAGCAATTTCATTAGCAGCGTTCAAAACGGTCGGATAAGTCCCGCCAAGCTTTGCGACTTCGTAGGCAATTTTCAAGCACTCAAATTTATCAAAATCGGGTTCAATAAATGTCATCTGCCCAAGTTTAATAAAGTCGACCTGACCATAATTTGCTTTCTCCCTTTCGGGGTAAGTCAAAGCATACTGAATTGGTATTTTCATATCTGGTACGCCAAGCTGTGCTTTTATAGAGCCATCGACAAATTCAACCATTGAATGAATCACCGACTGTGGATGAATTACAACCTTTATTCTATCAACAGGTAAACCAAAAAGCCAGTGCGCTTCAATCACTTCAAGACCTTTATTCATCAAAGTTGCAGAGTCAATAGTTATTTTATTACCCATCTTCCAATTAGGGTGCTTTAAAGCCTCCTCAACAGTTACGTTTCCCAGTTCAATTTTGTCCTTGTAAAGAAATGGACCTCCGGAGGCAGTCAAAATTATCCTGTTAATATTTGAAATGTTCTCTCCAACGAGACATTGAAAAATTGCGTTATGCTCGCTATCAATTGGAATAAGCTCAACGTTTTTTTCTTTTAAAAGCTTGGTGATGATTTCACCTGCGACGACAAGCGTTTCTTTATTTGCAAGCGCAATCTTTTTTTTGCTCTCAATTGCTTTTATAGTTGGCTTTAAACCTGAAAAACCAACAAGGGAATTTAAAACGATATCAACATCATCTCTGCTTACAACCTCGAGCAAACCCTCCTCGCCCGAAAGAACCTCAACCTCACCATTGACGAAGTTTGAAAATTCTTTCGCTTTATACCTATCAAAAACTACAACGCCCCTTGGCTTTAAAAGTTTTACCTGCTCGTGAAGAAGTTCTATATTTTTGTTTACTGCGAGATATGTGACCTTAAATCTATCTGGAAAATTTAAAATAACTTCAATTGCGCTCCTCCCTATTGAACCTGTTGATCCAAGGATTGCGATGCTTTTCATTACCGCCAAGAGATTTTTTAAAAAACCGTCAAAAGAATTTATGAAACGACAGAAAATAAAACAAATTATGCAAAATTTAAATCCTTACTTCACAAGAACCATCTTTTTAACATCGAAAAATCTCCCGGCGGTGATTCTATAAAAGTAAATTCCTGAAGGCAAATCTTTGGCTTCAAACTTTACAGTGTGAACCCCTTGTTCAAACTCACCGTCAACAATAACATCGACCAATCTCCCAAGAACATCATAAACATAAAGTTTAACCAGCGCTCGCTCGGGCAAACTAAACCTAATCAAAGTAGATGAGTTAAAGGGATTGGGATAATTTTGTTCAAGTGAAAAGTTAAATGGAACTTCATTCCAGGCAACAGATGTAATTTTACCTCCGACTTGTAAATCGTCAAAGTAAATTTCGCCATCTCTATCAGCTCCTTGAGATTGTCTTATCACAATGCTATGAAATTGCTTGCTTGAACCGGGAACCGAAGCAATTGGATAGGAGATAAATTTCCAGCCATACCAATTTATCGGTCCAAGATTAACCACATAATTATTAGGGTTAAAGAACCAAAATTCAAGTTGATTTCCGCTTAGATCACCATAAACCCACAGTCCAATGCTCTCTTGTGCATCTGAAACAGATGGTTTTGAAGGATTGTAAATTCTAATCACACCACCGCTTACCCCTGAAAACTTATAAGTTAACTTGCCCGAGTTTGATCCGCCGATTTTTTTCTCACTTGAAGCAACCAGATTAGCTATCTCCACACCCGTTGTGCTTCCACTTTGAGATGGTTGCCACCACGAATTAACAGTCTCAAATGAATCAATCACAGTCCCACGATAAAAAATTCCTTTCTCAGTCTTAAACTCGAACACATAATCAGATGTTGTAGCATTTCCAAATAAATCCTTTAAGCCAGCTAAAAACTTAACCTTGTAAAGTTTATCGTTCGAAAGCGGAGACGCTGGCTTAAAAGTAACTACGCTTTTATCATCTTTTACCACATGCTTCCCACTTGTAATTGAAATAGTCTGATCATTTTCATCAACTAATCTAACTCTACTTGCCAAACTTGCACTCTCGATCGGCTCGTTGAAAACAAATTTCATCTCCGCATAAATACTCACACCCTCACCAGTTGGATAACCCTTTTCAACAATAGGTGGATAAACGTCCGGTGGAGTTGTGGTAAATTCTATGTAATATGGGTCACCTGGAATCCCATCGCCATCCCCATCGATCTTTAAACCGAAAACACTTTTAGCGCCAGTGTCGATTTTTATTGTATATGTTGTTGAAAACTCCCAGAATTTATTCGGTTTAATTTCAAGCGTTCGCTGATCGGAACTCCATATTAAACTTACAGTATCTTTGGGAGTTATAACAAGATTTGCTTGAACAGAAGATTTATCCATAGGTGCAGAAAAATTAATCACAACGGATTTATAAGCAAGAAAGTTACGAGCTCCGAACTCAGGGAAAACCGAAATAACCTTTGGAGGAGTTTGGTTTGAACGAATTAGGCTTAAATAATATCCCCAATTCCAACCTGGACCAGGATCGGTATGAGTATTACATGAAGGTGAGCCTTGATCATAAGTTGCAAAATCCCATTCTTGCCGAACAATAGGCCACTGAGGTTGCTGCCAAAAGTTATGCCCTATGATATGGTTGCTGTCCACAGGAATTGCCCATCTATTTACCATATTCACCACAAGTTTAGCAGACTCAAGATACATCACTTGGGTAAACCAACGATCGGGCTCCTCAATATAACCCTCATGTTCAATTCCAAGCGTGAAATTATTCCAACACCTCGCATGCCATGCCTTATCCTTTTCTCTAACGAGCTGAACTATATAGCCATCGGAACTGCGAATAACATAGTGTGCACTTGCTTTCGAGGCAGGATTTTTTAACCATGAAACAGCTCCTGCAAAACTTCCTTGCGTTACATGAATTACAATTCTTGTTGTGTGGGGTCTATCTGGGTTATAGTTTGGGCTTGGGTCCCACACTGCAGGTGGGTAATCTTCTGAATTTATTTCATCGGGTTTTACAATCTTTAAACCAGCCCTCTCAAATAGATTTTCAGGGAAAATTGACATGTCAATCTCTTTTCTCTCAATCTCTATGCCAAACTCATTAAAGCCCGTCGATAAAACTTTATAAACATCGTAAGCAAAAATTTGAGCTATTTCAGGCTGTGGTATTCCACTAAATTTCGCGACGACTTCTTTGTAATCTTCAATTTTAGAAATTCCCTTTTTCAATCCTCTTTCCGATGAAAACTTTGCAAGTAAGGCTGCACCCGCTCTTATATTTTGATAAACATCTTTTTTAACAACTTCAATCGGTACATTGATAATCTTCGCACCCTCAATTAAACTATGCCCAAACCAATCATCATCCCTTAAACCCATAATCCCATAAACAGGCGGTTTACCATCGCAAGCTGGTGCAAGCTTCTCGGGTTCTATATGAACCCACCTTGTATTTACAAATGCAATCGCCTCCAATAACTCACTTGGAACACCAAACTCTTCCCCTGCAAGTCGAAAATACTCTTTCAAATCCTGAGGATAAATTCCAACTGACAAAATCAACGTCAAAGCAATGATTAGGCTTCTCATTTTGGGTCAAAAGTTTTAGTTTTCAAGTTAACTCACAGAAAATCTAATAAATCCGCTAAAATCACGCAACAGTTTTCGCGGGATTTTAAAGTTCAACCCAAATTTTCATTGTGATGTGAACAAGCGACTTCGCTTCAAATCCCAAAGGACGGACTGATAATCAAGTTCGCCAGTTTCAATTTTGTCGCCTTTTTCTTCCATGTCCTTAGTCAAGGCTTCATCGGCGAACTCTGGGAAGTGGAGACGAAGCCAATGA
>CALJEK010000034.1 GCA_938074445.1 Candidatus Kryptoniota bacterium
ATCTTTTTCTTTGCCTCGGCAAGGCTATCAGCGGAGACAATCCCCTGAACAGGTCGCCCCGTTAGCGTCACTCCCTCAAAGCGATAATCAGGCAATTTGAATCACCTCCTCAAAATAAATTGAAAAACACAACGGGGATGCGTTAAGCATCCCCATATTCATTAATTATTGAGGCTGCTGGAAACTGCCACCAGGAAATCCATCAGCTCCTATACTTGGTGCAGTACCGTGTCTAATTATAGACCTATCAGGGGTTACACTGTCTACTGCAGCGACAAACCCAGCGCCAACCTTCTCCTTGCCAAGGGCATGAATGACAACCAAAGTATCACTTACAAATGCAATCCTATAGCTTCCATTAGCATTACCAGTATCAAACGGACTCAGAGTAAAGCCAACAAAGCTATTTCCACCACCACCAAGCTCAACCGGTGTTCTGTAATATCTCTGCGCCTTTGAAGCAAGATTTGCAAGATCACTTGCTATTGCGCTTCTATTGGCGTCAACTGCACTGCTTTTGAACATTGAAATACCAACAGCAATTGCAATTCCAACTATGATGACGCCAAGGACGATGAGTAAAAGTTGCTGTTGACCCATAGTTAATTACCTCCCAAATTTAATTTTAGTTTTGATTTTGTTTGGACAAAATGTTTAATAAAGAACCGTTCTAACCCAAAGATAACTTTATATTTTGTAAAAGTCAAGTTTCTTCGCTCACACTTGCACATAAAGCAAAAATTTTCGTGCCACAAATCACAACTCAAAAATTGATTAAAAATCAAAGACAAATACCAATTACAAATTTACCTTTTTACACGTGCCGTTGGCATTTTTACAAATACCTGCTGTTACACTTTATTACACTAAAACGGCTTAAAGACAGCAAGAAAAACGATCACAACGAACACAACGAGATTTATATACGAATAAACCTTGATTACCTTATTTATACTCGAAAGCTCTTCCGACGAGGTCTTTCCAGTCTCTAAGATATTTTCCCGTTTTGAAACATATTTTATTCCAACAAAAATTCCAGACACAACAAACCATAGAAACAAAATAAGTTTAACAATTAACCATTTTGGAACGCCACCAATTGATATCCAGTTGTAAAGCCCAGTAATTATAGCCAGAACCCCACCATTGCGAGCAAGCTCCGAAAATTTCAGCGATAATCTATGCAAACCGAGATTGTTACCTTTCCTCAATGCTGATTCAACTATTGGAAAGCCGAAAGCGGAAACTGCTATAAGCATACCTGATAAAATGTGAAGGAAGAAGGAAATTTTTTGAAGAAGATACATATTGAACCAACAATGTGTTTTTACTCCGTCACCTCTTTCAAAGATGCGATGTAAATTTCGACATCACGAATCTTTGCGAAATTTGGATAATCTTTTTTTATTCTCTCGTATAATCTGAGCGCCCTTTCTCTTTCGCCAGCGAGTTTATAATTTCTCGCAGCATTGTAAAGGTACTCTGGAACGAGTATATTTTCTCTAAATCTCTGTGCTGCTTTTTCGAAGTACTCCCCCGCTTCCTTGTATTTTCCTCTCATCTCATAGACAGATGCTATCCCTGCAAGGGAAGCAGAGAAAAGGAGTTTATCATTACCATCATATTTTTTGAAATACTTTAAAGCGTTATCATAATCACCAAGCATAAAGTAAGCACTTGCAAGATAATAAGTTGCTATTTCTCCTGCGTTCGTTCCTCCGTAATTTTCAACGATGTATTTTAAACCCTGTATATTTCTCTGCGGAATACCATCAACCGCGGTTTTGTAATCACCATTGTCATAATAACTTATGATTTTAGAAAAAAGTGCTTCTGCCCTCTCATTTTCAGCCTTAACATTATTTCTGTAAATAATGACCCCAGCAACTATAATGATTATACCCGTTAAAATATAGCCTAAAATTTTTCTGTTTTTCTCAACGAACTCACGGGCTTTATAATATGTCACCACGAGTTTATCCTCTTTCAGCTCCTGCTTTTTTATTTTCTTTCGTGGCTTTAACATGATGAAATGTTTTTGTGTTTTTGTAAATTTTACTCAAATATGCAAAATTTTGAAGGATTAACCAAATTTTTCACAGGGCTTTTATTACACCATCAGAATAAACCGGCAAAATTGGAATTGAATCCACAGATGAAGCAACTTTTAAATCCTCTTCAAAACCAAGGCTAATTAAAAATTTGCCATGTTCACTTTCTTTCAACATCTTCAACAAGTCTTTTCTGTATGACTTATAGAGTTTTAAAGCAGCAACCGCCGAATCGCTTAAGTTAACACTCTTTTTGGATTTACCTTTTGTGAGCAAGAAAGTAATCATCCCACCACATACCGCATCCTCAATGCAAAAACGGTTCAACTTACCCGAACAGAGGATCAAAATATCATTACTGTCCTTTTCGTTGACAAACCTTACAGCCTCAGATATGTTCACAAATCCAACTACCAATGAATATTTGGCATATTTTGTTTTTGTTATCGCAATTGAACCATTCGTGCTTGCATAAATTAAAGTTTTCCCTTTAACCTTTTCCTCGGTGTATTCAAACGGTGAGTTACCAAGATGAAAGCCATCGATTATTTCTCCACCTCTTTCCCCACACAAAAGAAATGCGCCTTCCTCAAGCGTCGAAGCATATTTAACTGCACTTTCAACAGATGCCACTGGAATTATAACCCTTGCCCCATTTTTTAATGCGGTTGCAATTGTTGTAGAAGCCCTTAAAACATCAACTATCAAAACCGTTTTATTTTGCAAGCTTATTTCATCTTGAACTTGCAAGGGTGTAAAAAATATATCAATATTCATCTTCAACCCAAATTTTATTTTACCTCGCCCTGTTTGGGACAAATGGAAGGTTTACAATCACAGCTGTTAACTCTTTCCCGCGAGCATTGATCGATATCCTCTCGCCTGGGTTCGAAAATTTAATATCAACATATCCCATCCCTATCCCCTTTTCAAGAATTGGTGAGAAAGTCCCGCTCGTAACATAACCAATTTTATTGCCGTCCTTAAAGATCTCATATCCATGTCTTGGCGGAATTTTATCATCAACTATATAACCAACAAGTTTTCTCTTAAGCCCTTCATTTTTAACTCGAAGCAAACTATCTCGACCGATGAAATAACCCTTATCTAATTTTACAATCCAATCAAGTCCAGCTTCAAATGGATTCGTACTTTGGTCGATGTCATTCCCATAAAGCATATAACCCATCTCAGTTCTAAGTGTATCCCGTGCCCCAAGTCCAGCAGGTCCTATATTAAACTCTTTACCCGCTTCCATCACTGCATTCCATACCTTTTTGCAAAGTTGTGGGTCAGCTTCAAAATAAAGCTCAAATCCAAGCTCACCCGTATATCCAGTCCTTGAAATTATCATATCAACGTCCGCAAGTTTCCCTTTAACAAAATGGTAATACTTAATCTGACTTAAATCGACATCTGTTAATTTCTGCAAAGTTAAAAGAGACTTCGGACCTTGAACAGCAAGCAAAGCAATTTCATCACTTATGTTTTCAAGATTAACATCACCATCAAGATGTTTCTTCATCCATTCAAAGTCTTTCTCTATGTTCGCAGCATTTACAACAACCATATATGAATCGCCAAGATTATAAATCAAAAGGTCATCCACTATTCCGCCATCTTCATAACACATTGCTGAATATTGTGCTCTCCCAGAGGTAAGCTTTGAGACATCATTAACTGTCAATTTCTGAAGAAAATTTAAAGCATCTTTTCCGCTCACTTTAAATTCTCCCATATGAGATACATCGAAAACGCCGACGGATTCGCGCACTCGCTTATGTTCGGCTATTATGCCGTCATATTGAATTGGCATCTCATAGCCTGCAAAAGGTGCTATTTTTGCGCCAAGTTCTAAATGAACTTCGTAAAATGGGGTGCGTTTCATAAATTTGCTCTCCTCATTTTATTTAACTTTTTCAAATTTTTTCTCAAGCTCTGTTTGCGCTTTTCTCCAGTCTTCAAGAAATCTCTCAAGCCCAATATCGGTAAGCGGGTGCTTTATCATCTGCTCAAGAACTTTAAACGGAACAGTGACAACATCCGCACCTATCAAACCAGCCTCAACGACATGCATCGGATGCCTCACACTTGCAACAAGGACCTTCGTCTCAAAGTTATAATTCTTGTAAATTTGAACGATTTGTCTAACAAGATTCATCCCATCGCTTGATATATCATCAAGGCGACCAATAAATGGGCTTATGTAGTAAGCCCCAGCTTTTGCAGCAAGGATTGCTTGGGAAGGTGAGAAGCAAAGTGTGACATTTGTCCTTATCCCCTCTGATTTTAAAAATTTAACAGCTTTTAAACCATCCCTTATCAATGGAATTTTGATAACAATGTTATCAGCAAGCTTTGCCAAATCTCTTGCTTCTTTGACCATACCTTCAAAGTCAGTTGATATAACTTCAGCGCTAACATCACCGTCAACGATAGAGCATATCTCTTGAATAAGCTCTTTAAAATCTCTTCTTTCCTTTGCAACCAAGCTTGGATTCGTTGTGACGCCATCAAGTATCCCCCAGCTCACGGCTTCCCTTATTTCCTCTAAATTTGCCGTATCAAGAAAGATTTTCATTTTAAAGTTCCTCTTTTTTATTTTGATTTTCCTTTTGCATAATTATATGCCCAACGCTTGGCTCTGAAAATTCTTTCCCAGTTTTAGCAGAGATAACTTTAAATTCCTCCACCGAAAGAGTTGGATCAGGTTCAATCTTGATCCAAACAAAGTATTTGACCATAAGTTTTAAAATCTTAAACTTGCCCTTTAGGCTCGACTTTACATAGTTTGCAACTGTCGGATGTAATTTTAAAATAACCTTTCTTTCGTTTGAAATTGCCCTGAACTTAGCAAACCATCTTTCTATTCTCCTAAAGATCAAATTTCTAAGAAAAATTGTTCCAGTCCCTGCACAAGTTGGGCACGGCTCACTAAATTTTTCAAACACGCTCGGTCTCACCCTTTGCCTTGTAATTTGAACCAGCCCAAATTCAGTCATCGGTAAAACGGTAACCTTAGCCCTATCTTTTTTGAACTCCTTGCGAAGTTCATCAAATAAACGCTTTTTACTTTTTTCATCTTCCATATCAATGAAATCAACAACAATCAATCCACCTATGTCCCTCAATCTCAATTGCCTCACGATTTCTTTCGCAGCGTCAAGATTAATTCTCAACGAAACTTGTTCCTGATTTTGCCTCGGAGCGTATCTGCCTGTATTCACGTCGATAACTGTCATCGCCTCCGTTTGCTCAATCAAGATATAAGCTCCACCTCTAAGGTAAACTTTCCGCCCAAGTGAATTTTCAATTTCTCTATTTATCCCATACTTTTCAAAAATATCTTCCGTTTCATCAAGTTCAATTTTGTCGACTATGTCAGGTGCTGCCCATCTTGCGTATGCGATAATTTCGCGAAAGAGAGACTTTGAATCGACAACAACTTTTTCAACATCTTTGGTCAAAAGATCGCGCATCACGGTTGATGTAATGCTGATATCCTTGTAGAGCAAAGCAGGTGGAGTTTCATTAGGAAGCATTTTTTCTATCTTTTCCCATGTTGCTATCAATTGCTCAAGCTCACCCCGCAATGTCTTGGTATCCTTTCCTTCAGCTGCAGTTCTAACTATGACGCCGTATCCATTGGGAAGAAGAGCTTTGATTATATTTCTTAATCTTCTTCTCTCCTTTTGATTTAAAATCTTTCTCGATATCCCAATTTTATTCTCCATAAACGGCATTAAAACAAGAAATCGACCCGGCAAAGTTATTCGCGTTGTAACTCGCGCCCCTTTTCTACCAAGCGGTTCCTTTATTACTTGAACAAGAATTGCTTGTCCTTTTTTAAGAAGGTGAGATTTACTTGGCGCGTATGTTTCCGCAGTTTTCGAGCGTTGGGTCGTTGAAACCGGTTGTAACAACTTTAATTCTCCTTCATCAACTGATTCCTTCACTGTCTCAGCGCCAACCTCAGGAACTTCATCAATGCTTGTATCATCCCCGAGAAGGTCTGCATATTCTTCAATTGACGTCTTATCGATATCAGCAAAATGAAGAAACGCATCTTGCTTATGCCCGATATTTATAAACGCTGCCTTTATCCCAGGCAAAACCCTCGCAACTTTGCCAAGATAAATATCCCCGACCATTCTTTCTTGCTCTGGATTCTCAAAGAACATCTCCGCAAGTTGACCATCTTCAAGAACTGCTATACGCGTTTCTTTCTTTTTCGTGCTGATATAAATTTCCTTCCTCATAACAAAAAACCCCTATTTTGTTTTCTCCAACATTATCTTCGATTGGGTCAATAATCACACCATTTTCCCAAATAAATTGACCCGTTCTTTCAACTCTTAATTCTTTGATTTCATTTTCATTTAAACCCAAAATAACTTTGAGAATTGAATCAACTCTCGGCATAACACCGTTTTCATCTCGAACGATTTGCAATTTAAAACCATCATCTTCAACATAAACCCCAGCGATATACTTGCGAACATTGATAGTTTTTACCTTCCCGTCTTGAGAAATTTTATAGATTAAAACTTCGTCCTTAGAAAGTAAAGAGTCAATCTGAGTTCGAAGGTTTTCAGCTACGTAATAAACTTTGTATTCAAAAAGATTGATTTGTTTATCAAGCGATTTTTTTTGTTTGGGTATCGCTTTTATATTGATAATGCGCATCCCATTAGGTAGATTAGAGGCAAGTCGTTCTTTAATCTCGCTTGGGTCAAGAAATTCTTCAAGCTCGAAATCAAGAAATTCACATAAACTTGAATATCCAATTGGAAGCGGTGCTGAAAATGAAAATTTTGGATGCGGATGAAACCCTTGAGTGTATGCAACTTTTAAATTAGCTTTTCTAAAGATACGGTCGAAAAGACGGATCAAATCAAGGTGCGAAATATATCTTAAATCCCCTTCCTTCGTATATTTCATCCTGTAGACAAAAGTTTGAACTTTAACATTCTTCTTATGATGTTCTTTATCAACCCAAACGGCTTCCTCACCGATATTTAACACTTCGCCACCTTGTGCGCTCTTCACATCCTTGTCAATTTGTTCCCTTATTAACATTTTTATCGTTTTAAAATCGCAAGCCCCACAGGCATGGCATATATTTTCAGGTCTGCAATCAGATATCATCGCCTCTTGATAAGCTTTTTGTCTGTCCCTCCATAAAAACTTTTTCAAGACACCCATAAAAATATGATCCCATGGAAAAACCTCATCTTTACCATACTCGCGAATATAATCTTCAATTTTCAAACCATTTTCGCTCAAGGCTTCAACCCACAGATCAAAGTTCATTTTGTCAGTCCATGCGTCAAACTTTGCACCTTTCTTCCATGCTAAATAAATTACGTTGGACATTCTTCTATCACCCCGCCCGAGAATAGTCTCAAGCGTTGTCACCCTTGGATCTCTGATGTCAAGTTTTATATTCCTGTACCTATTTTTTGACTTTAGATATCTTGTTTTATCAAGGAGTTCTTCAATTGAATTTTGCCTCTCCCATTGAAATGGAGTATGTGCCTTGGGTGAGAATGGCGAAACGGAAACATGAACCTCCATATTATAGATTCTTTTCCTTTGAGCAATCTTCACAACATTTTCAGAAATTCTTAAGATTCCATCAAGGTCTTCATAAGTTTCCGTTGGAAGTCCCATCATAAAATAAAGTTTCACAAGACGCCAGCCATAGTCAATAGCTATTTCAATGGCACGATAAAAATCCTCTTCAGAGCTTTGTTTATTTATCACCCTACGTAATCTTTCAGTTCCAGCCTCAGGAGCAAATGTAAGACCACTTGAGCCACCTTCGCGAGAAAATTTCGCGATTCCTCTTGTATATGTTTGTGGGCGAAGCGATGGAAAACTTGGCGAAACTTTTTTATCGGCAATAAGTTCATAATTTCTGCTCATAAGCTCGGGCAATAGAGAATAATCCGATGTTGAAAGGGAAATAAGGGACATCGCCTCATAGCCAGTATTTTCAATCACAGTTTTCGCTTCGTTGATCAAATCATCAACCGATCTTTCTCGCACAGGTCTATAAATCATCCCCGCGTTACAAAATCTACAACCTTGTGTACATCCTCTCATTATCTCAAGTTGAAATCTATCGTGAACAATTTCAACTAAGGGAACCACTGGCTTATCAGGGTAATATTCACGCTTCAACTCTGGAAGAACGCTTCGCTTAATTGGGAGAGGAAGGTCATCAAAAAGTTTTTTCATCCCTTTCAATTTCCCCTCTTCATAAACTGGCTCATAAAATTGAGGAACATAGACGCCTTGTAAAGTCCTCGCAGATTCTAATAAAATTTCTTCTCTTTTTTTCCCTTCTTTCTTCATCCTGCGAACGATTTCAAGAAACGCTGGTAAGAGCTCTTCCCCATCTCCGAGCAAAAAAGCATCTATAAAGGCAGACATCGGCTCTGGGTTACAAGCGACCGGACCGCCAGCAATAACTATTGGGTCTTCTTCAGATCTATCTTTTGAAAAGATTGGGATTCCACCAAGTTCAAGCATATTCAAAATGTTTGTATAATGAAGTTCGTATTGTAAAGTAAAACCAACGATATCAAAAAATTTTAGAGGTCTTTTGGTTTCAAGCGAATATAAAGGGATTTTCTCTCTTCGCATTATCTCCTCGGCATCCACCCAAGGAGCGTAAACTCGTTCAGCGCTTGCCCAAGGTATTTTATTTACAACGTTGTACAGAATTTTAAACCCAAGGTACGACATCCCTATGTCATAAATATCAGGAAAGCAAAGGGCAATTCTAATCTGTGCCTCTGGCTTAATGACGATATTAAACTCATTACCTATGTATCTACCGGGCTTTTCAACAAATGGTAGTAGTTTGCTTTCAACATCTGATTTAATTTTAAACAATCTATCCTCAAGCTCTGTCATATTCTTCAGGTTTTTTATTCCTGTTCCCTTACTTTACATTCAAAAATACGAAAAAATCCCAAGTATTGCAAAATTTTGTTTTTGGATTTATTTTTCTGAACTTTGAGGCAGAAAGCAAAAAATTAAAGAAGGTAAAAATGGAAAAATTTGTAATTATCGGAGGTCAAAAACTTTCCGGAACGGTTGAAATCAGCGGAGCTAAAAACTCGGTTCTTGCTTTAATGCCAGCAACAATTCTTGCACCTGGGACTTACAAAATTTATAACACTCCCGACCTCAGGGATGTAAAAACGATGAGCCAAGTTCTTATGGAAATGGGGGCTAATATTAAATTTGAAAATCATGTTTTAACAATCAATACGGAAAATGTATCAAAATTTGAAGCTCCTTACGAGCTCGTGAAAAAAATGAGGGCATCAATTTATGTCCTTGGTCCGCTCGTTGGAAGATTTGGTTATGCCCGTGTTTCCTTGCCGGGTGGATGTGCATGGGGTCCAAGACCCGTTGACCTGCACATTGAGGGACTTAGAAAACTTGGCGCTGAAATCGAACTTGATGCTGGTTATATCGTTGCAAGGGCTAAACAATTAAAAGGGACAAAAATACATTTTGATAAGCCAAGCGTTGGTGCGACGGGAAACATTATGATGGCGTCGGTGCTCGCAAAGGGAACAACTGTGATTGAAAACGCTGCAAAGGAACCTGAAATTGTCCAACTTGGTGAGTTTTTAATCTCAATGGGTGCAAAAATAAGCGGTCTTGGAACAGATAAAATTGAAATTGAAGGTGTAGATACGCTTCACCCTGCGGATATTGTAACTATACCTGATAGAATTGAAGCTGGAACTTTTCTTGTCGCTGGGGCGATAACCGGCGGAAGGATTAAGATTGAAAAATGTAACCCTTTACATTTTGAGGCGGTCCTCTTTAAACTTGAAGATGCTGGATGCCATCTAAATATTGGAGCAGACTTCGTCGAAATTGAAGCCCCGAGTGAAATTAAACCAGTTGATGTCACAACCGCTGTGTATCCAGGATTTCCTACTGATATGCAGGCGCAGTGGATTGCGCTTATGTCAATTGCAAATGGAACATCGATTATAACAGAGACAATTTTTTATGACAGATTTAAGCATGTTCCAGAGCTTGTTCGTCTTGGAGCGGATATTGAAGTAAACGAAAACGTGGCGATTGTAAGGGGTGTCAAAAAACTTAAAGGGACAAAGGTAATGTCAACTGATTTGAGGGCAAGTGCATCGCTAATTTTAGCTGGGCTTATCGCTGAGGGACGAACCGAGGTTCTAAGGATTTATCATATAGACAGGGGATACGAACATATTGAGAAAAAACTTCAACAGCTCGGGGCTCAAATATGGAGGGAAAAAACCGACGAATTCTGAAGGAACCTTATCAAATTTAATCCGTCATAATTTTGGAATATGAAAGAAAAATTTGAGACACTTGACGAAGTTGAGATCATACAGCTGGCAAAAGATGGCGATGAAAAAGCATTTGAGTTCATAGTTAAAAAGTATCAAAATAGAGTTGCAAACTTAATTTTTAAGATAATTGGTGACGCAAGCATTGTCGAAGATTTAACTCAAGAGGTGTTTTTAAGGATGATCGAATCATTGAAAGAATATAGATTTGGCTCTGCCCTTTATACATGGATTTACAGGATCACGGTTAACATTTGTATTGACGAAATCAGAAGAAGGAAACGTTTAAGAGCTTATTCCCTATCAGATGTACTAAGCCAAAATCCAAAGGCAGAGCCATCACACTCACATGTCGAAAAAACGGTTGAACAAAGAGAGATGAGAGAAATAATTGAGGAAGCAATTTCAAAGCTTCCGCCTGAGTATAAAACGGCTCTAATTCTGCGCGAATTTGAAGATTTACCTTATGATGAAATAGCAAAAATTCTCAAAACCAGAATTGGGACCGTGAAATCAAGAATTTTCAGAGCAAGAAAACTTCTCGCTGAACATTTAAAAGAATATAAGGACCTGCTAAAATGAGACACGCTAAAATACAAAAGCTCGTCTCCGAGTATATTGATGGCGAATTGAAAAATAATATTGAATTGATTGAAAGGCACATAAAAACTTGCGATGAATGCAAGCAACTTGTTAAAGTTCATTATCTTGTCAACGAAACCTTAAAGGAAAATACTATTGAGGTTTCGCCATATCTATCAACAAGAATACAGGCAATATTTAAAGAACAGAAATCGCAGCAAAATCTATGGGATTATATAATTGGCTTCTCTCGGGAGCTCGTCATAGCCTTAATTTTAATCTTTCTCGTTCTAACAAGCATTAGGTTGATTTCAAAAGAGACATCGGTTAAAATTGATGAGGCAATTTTAAATGAGATGCCCTCAGTTCAAAAAGTTATTTCAACCGGTGGTGATCTAACAAAAGATGATGTTCTTGAACTAACTCTATCAAATGGAGAGAAAAAATGAGCAGTAAAACTAAAGCAGCGATACTCATTATCGGGTGTATTATAATTGGTTTTATCCTTGGGATTTTGTTGGATAGGTTATTTCTTTTGAAGCACCATCCACCGCGAAAGCCCGGTTTAAAAGAATACAGAAAAGAAATCATCGAAAGGTTAAAGTTAAATCAAACACAGCAAATTCAGCTCGATTCAATTCTGAGTTGGTCCCAAAGGGAATTTAAAAATTTGAGCAGAGAATTTCGCCCGAAATATGATTCCTTAAAAAATGCGCTCCGAGATTCAATTAAAACTATTTTAAATCCAGAGCAAATCAAAAAGTTTGAGGAAATGATAAAAGAAACAGAAAAAATGAACGGAGGCAAACCGAAATGAAACGAAGAACAATTAGCATTCTTATAATTGCTGTTATTTTAATTGCTGCTGGACTTACGGTAGCTTTTTACCTTAATAATAAAAAATCTGGGACGCTTTCACTTAAAACATCAAAAGTCGACGTTGGAGATATTGAGGTATATGTGACAACTACTGGCACATTAAATCCTGTCACACTTGTCCAAGTTGGCACGCAAGTATCCGGGACAATTGCCAAGATATATGTTGATTTTAACGACATTGTAAAAAAGGGTCAAGTGATAGCTCAAATTGACTCAACTTTTCTCTCAGCACAGGTCAGGGATGCTGAAGCCCAAGTTGAAAGAGCAAGGGCTCAAGTAAATCAAGCACAACGAGATTTAAATAGAATAAAAGAGCTTTACTCTAAAAATCTCGTATCCCAAGCGGATTATGATCAAGCGTTAACAAATTACGAAACCGCTCTCGCGCAACTTAAGTCAGCGGAAGCCCAACTTGAAAGAGCCCGCGTGAATTTAAAGTATTCAACGATTTACTCCCCAATAGATGGAATTGTGATATCTAGAAATGTCGATGTTGGTCAAACTGTCGCTGCAAGTCTACAAGCACCGACACTTTTCACGATAGCAAACGACTTAAGAAAAATGAGAGTTGAAGCAAACGTAGATGAAGCGGATATAGGAAAAGTTAAGCCCGGACAAATTGCATTTTTCACCGTTGATGCCTACCCAGAGGAAACTTTTACTGGAAGAGTTTCACAAGTCCGTCTTCAACCGATAAACATCCAAAACGTTATAAATTACACAGTAATTATAGATGTTGATAACAAAGATTTGAAATTGAAACCGGGTATGACTGCAAATGTCAGGATTTTAATCGAGAAACGTGAGAACGTATTGAGACTTCCAAATCTCGCATTACGGTTTAGACCAGATCCCACAGATAAGCGTTTTGCAAAGGCAATGGAAGAGATGCAGAAAAGAAGAGAGGAATTTATGAAGAGAAGACAGCAAGAAGGCGGACCCGGACTCTCAGCTCAAACCCCACAAGGACAGGGTGGACAAAGATTTGGTGGTTTCCCAGGCGGAGGTTCACCATTTGGTAGAAATAGGGCTACAATTTGGGTTCTTGATGAAAACAAAAATCCTAAACCAATTTTCGTAAGAACTGGAATAACTGATGGAAACTATACTGAGATTGTTGCTGGAAATCTCAAAGAAGGCGATGAGGTAATAACTGGCTATGTTTTCCCAACCGCAGTTAGCAATAATCCGTCGGCATCGCAGCCGTTCCAATTTAGAGGAAGAACGCCATTTTAGCCTTAGATAAAAAGCAAGTAATTTTTGGGGAAAAATTGAAATTTTTGAAATTTTGCTTTCTCCATTCGTTTTTCTTGTCTTTAATTCGCGTTTTGTTTATATTTACAGTGCGAAAATAAAAATAACTCAACATAAAGGAGATAGAGAGAGAATGAAAAAAGGAATTCATCCTCCTTATAAGAAGGCTGTAATTGCATGTGTCTGTGGAAATACTTTCGAGACAAGGTCAACTGTAGGTGGAGTGATCAAAGTTGAGATTTGTTCAAATTGTCATCCATTTTTTACTGGGAAACAGAAGTTTGTCGACACTGCAGGTAGAGTTGAACGTTTTATGAAGCGTTATGGAAAAGATTATCAAAAACTTAAAGGCGAATGACCACGAGTCCAAGTATGAAAATTTTAAAAAGGGAAGGTTTCTCGCCTTCCCTTTTTGTTTTTTAATAGCAGAATTTCAACCTAAACCAAACTTAAAAATAAAACAAAAACTAAATGGAGGAACCAAATGCTTGTAATCGTAAAAGAAGACTATGATGCGATGAGCAAAGAAGCAGCCAAAATTGTGGCTGATAGGATTCGCAGAAAACCAAATTTAGTTTTGGGACTTGCAACTGGTAGCACCCCACTTGGGCTTTACAAAGAACTTATAAGGATGCATAAGGAAGAAGGGCTTGATTTTTCAAAGGTTATAACTTTCAATCTCGATGAGTATATCGGGCTTCCACCAAGCCACGATCAGAGCTATCATTATTTCATGTGGGAAAACTTTTTTAAACACATCAACATTAACCCAGCAAATGTGCATATACCCCAAGGAGTATTTGGAGATCTCAAAATAAGCCCATATGAAACCGACCCAAAAGTTGAGGCTTATTGCCAATGGTATGAAGAACAAATCAAAAAGTATGGTGGAATTGATTTGCAAATTCTTGGCATAGGCGCAAACGGACACATCGCGTTTAACGAACCCGGTTCATCACTTGGTTCGAGAACGAGAATTAAAACATTAACTGAAAAAACAAGGCAAGATAACTCAAGATTTTTCAAAAGCATAGATGAAGTTCCGAAATATGCAATAACCATGGGGATTGGCACAATTATGGAAGCAAAAGAAGTTATTTTGCTGGCAAGCGGTGAAAATAAAGCAGATGCGGTAAAAGCAGCGGTTGAAGGTCCAATCACAGCTATGTGCCCAGCCTCAATGTTGCAGATGCACAGGAAAGCAATTATAATTGTCGATAAAAAAGCTGCTTCCAAACTTTCAGCGGAATTCATATATTACGGATAAATAAATCCCCCAGAGCGTCGCTCTGGGGTGTCCTTAATTAAAAAACTAAATTCAAGTTAGAACTATGAACATCTGCATATTTGAAGATGAAAAATACAGAAAACTTTTACCGCTTGTTTATTTTAGACCTGTTTACGAACTGAGATGTGGAATTAGTTTATTGATGGATAAAATTATACGGGGTTTTTCCAATCCAACCGTGATACTTCACGCGAGGGATTATTTAACCGATGTTTTGAAGAGAAACTACCCAAATTTTTATGTCAATGAATTTCCAAATGATGTAAAGCAAGTTCTTTTTATCAACGGGAGGGTTTTAGCAGATTTACACTTTGCTGACAAGTTCAAATATAGCGGTAAGGATGTCGCCTATGTCAATGGTGATGATATTGTTGCATTTTGGGCTACTGGGGAAAACATTCAAAAATTAAAAGAAAAACTGGGTAAGCCATTTTCAAAGGAGGATTTTGGCGGTTTTGAAAAGGTCGAAGTTAATGTAAAGTTAATAACCTATCCTTGGGAACTTGTAAACAATAACGGCGAGCAAATTATAATTGACTTTAACATTATAACAGACGGAAAACCTCAAAAGTTAGGCAAGGTTTATGAAGGTGTTCATCTTTTGAATGAACATTTCATTCATATTGATGAGGGCGCTAAAATAAAACCCGGCGTTGTGCTTGACGCAGAAAATGGACCAATTTACATAGGCAAAAATGTAAAAATACTCCCGAACGCAGTAATTGAGGGACCTGCATACATCGGCGACGATAGCCTTATAAAAGTGTCAGCGAAAATTTACGAGAATACAAGCATAGGTCCAGTTTGCAAAGTTGGTGGCGAAGTTGAAGCATCAATAATTCATTCATATTCAAACAAGCAACATGAAGGATTTATAGGGCACTCATATCTTGGGACATGGGTTAACATTGGAGCAGATACGAACAATAGCGATTTGAAAAACGATTACGGAAATGTCAAAGTTTACATTGATGGTGAATTAGTTGATTCAGGTTCTATGTTTGTTGGCTTAACGATGGGAGATCACTCAAAGAGCGGGATAAATCTTATGTTCAACACTGGAACGGTTGTCGGAGTTAGTTGTAATATTTATGGGGCTGGTCTACCGCCAAAGTTTGTTCCGTCATTTTCATGGGGTGGCGCTGAAAATGGATTTGTCACATACAAAATCGACAAGGCTATAGAAGTTGCTAAAAGGGTGATGGCAAGAAGAAAAGTCCAATTTACGGAAATTGATGAAAGGCTTTTTAGAAAAGTTTTTGAACTGACACAAGACGAAAGAGAAAGGAACGGGGTAAAAGATTAACTAATTTATCAGCTCCCCGCGCGGGAGCTTTTTTATTTTTAATGGGGGGGTTTTTATTTCTACACTCGTTTTGCTATATTATTAAAAACAAACTCAAGAAGTTCGCACGATATGGAGATAAATACGCTTTTTATAGGTGATATTGTTGGGGAACCGGGCATAAGGATAGTTGAGATGCTTTTGCCAAATTTCAAAAAGGAATATAAAATAGACCTTTGCATCGCAAATGGTGAAAACTTAGCAGACGGCAAAGGTATAACCCCTGAAACAGCGCAACGGCTTTTTAACGCAGGCGTTGATGTCATAACAACAGGAAACCACGTTTGGGATAAATTACAACAGGTTAAAGATTATCTTATAACTGAGCCGAACATTTTAAGACCTTTGAACTACCCAAAAGGAACTTACGGCAAAGGTTATGTCATTTATAATCTCAAAAATGGCAAAGGGAAAGTTGCAGTAGTAAATTTGCAAGGTAGAATTTTTCTCTACCCTATTGATTGTCCATTCAGAGCAGCAGAAATGGCGCTTGCTAAAATTTTAAAAGAGACAAAGGTTATAATAGTTGACATGCACGCTGACGCAACATCTGAAAAAATGGCGATGGGTTGGTATCTTGATGGAAGAGTAAGCGCTGTGATTGGAACGCATACACATATTCCAACCGCGGACGCAAGAATTCTACCAAATGGAACCGGCTATATAACAGATGTAGGGATGACAGGTCCATATGACTCAGTGATTGGGATGGAAAAGCGAGCATCAATCTTAAGGTTTCTATATCAAACGCCACATAAATACGAAGTTGCACAAAACGATGTAAAATTCTCTGCGGTGTTTTTGTCCATAGACTCTCAAACTGGAAAAACTTTAAAAATTGAAAGTATTATTTACCCAGAGTTCAATAAAACAATTAACGAAGGAGCACTTCAAAATGCCAGCGCAAATAATAAATGGGAAGAAAATTTCTGAGGAAATCAAACAAGAAGTGAAACAGCAGGCAGAAGCACTTTATTATGAAACTGGCATAGTCCCGGGGCTTGCTTTTATACTTGTTGGAGATAACCCGGCATCAAAGGTTTACGTAAAAATGAAGGGAGAAGCATGTAAAGAACTTGGTTTTTATTCCGTAACATTAAAATTACCAGTTGAAACCACTGAAAACGAATTAATTGAAAAGATTAATACCTTTAACTCTGATCCCAGAATTCACGGAATTCTTGTCCAACTCCCACTTCCCTCACATATAGACGAACAAAAGATTTTGCAAACAATCGATCCAATCAAAGATGTTGACGGTTTTCATCCGATAAATGTCGGGAAGCTTGTGATAGGGCTCGATACCTACCTACCTTGCACACCTGCGGGAATTCAGGAGCTTTTAAAAAGAAGTGGAATTAATCCATCTGGAAAGCATGTTGTTATAGTCGGAAGAAGCAATATCGTTGGCAAACCAATTGCAAACATACTACTTCAAAAAAAGGAGTGGGCAAACGCAACCGTAACAATATGCCATACTGGAACAAAGGATATTTCCTACTTCACAAAGCAAGCCGATATCCTCATAGCTGCAATGGGAAAGCCTGAATTCATAAAAGGTGATATGATAAAACCTGGAGCTGTTGTAATTGACGTTGGGGTCAACCGCGTTGAAGACCCAAATTCAGAAAAAGGCTATAAACTTGTCGGGGATGTCCACTTTGAATCAGCCTACGAAGTCGCTGGAGCTATAACGCCTGTCCCGGGCGGTGTCGGTCCAATGACAATTGCTATGCTTATGAAAAACACATTAAAAGCAGCTTTAAACCAGGTAAAGGCAAAACAATTTTCAAACTAAATTTGTTTGTTCATTTGGAGAAGGCATTTTTTATATCTGACGTCCATTTAGGACACGGAGAAAAAGAAGCCAATCGCGCTAAGGAAATAGAACTTGTTCGTTTTCTTGATAATGTCGGTGAAAACTCAAAAAAGCTTTTTATTCTTGGTGATTTTTTTGATGTTTGGTTCGAATATAAACTTGCTGTTCCAAAAGGCTTTGCTCGCGTCTTGGGAAAACTTGCTGAGCTTTCAGATAGCGGAGTTGAAATTTTCTATGTGCTTGGCAATCACGATTTTTGGGTCAGGGATTACTTTGAATCGGAGCTTGGCATAAGGGTTTTTAAAGATGAGTTAAAGATTGAAATCAACAGCAAGAAATTTTACATCATCCACGGTGATGGTCTTTCGAAAAATGATGTAGGATACAGGGTCTTAAAAAAAATCTTGCGAAACAAATTAAACATTGCGCTTTTCTCCTTAATTCATCCGGATTTTGGTCTCTGGCTTGCTGGAGCGTCATCTAAAAAAAGCAGAGAATATTCAACAAATAAGGACTCCAGCAACGATGAAAAAAACGCAATTGAATTTGCCAGAAAAAAAATCGAAGAAGGATTTGATTACGTTGTGATGGGGCATCTGCATAAGCCAAAAGTTTTGAAAATTGGGAGCGGTTTTTATATTAACACGGGCGATTGGCTCTGGAATTTTACCTATGGAATTTTTTCAGATGAGTTTGAAATAAAAAAATGGAAATTCGCAGATGAAAAGGCTCAGAGATTACTTCAAAAGTGAAATTGACAAGGAGAGATATTTTAACGACCCCGAATACAGAAAGCAAATTTTACAAAAAGCTAAACTGCGTGAGAGAGCAAAGATAACAATTTTAATCCTGCTTGCGGTTTTATTCATTGCATATTCCATTTACCTTTTCCTCGGTCTTCCCTCGCTCCAACAGCTTGAAAACCCAACCCCGGAACTTGCAACGAAGGTTTACTCCTACGACGGTGAACTTCTCGGGCAATTTTATATTAAACAAAGAGCTTACACTCCCATTGACAGCATCCCACAAAATTTGATCAACGCTTTAATTGCGACGGAGGATAGGAAATTTTATAAGCACTGGGGAATAGATTTTGACAGAGTTTTAAAAGCTATGGTTAAAAATATCTTAAGTTTCCGAATTCGCGAAGGGGCAAGCACAATAACTCAACAACTTGCGAGGAATCTCTACTTATCCCAAGAACTCTCCCTCACAAGGAAAATTCGTGAGGCGATAACGGCAATTCAAATCGAGCGAAGCTATACAAAGGAAGAAATTCTTGAAATGTATTTGAATATCGCTTATTTTGGCTTGAACGCTTATGGGGTTGAATCAGCATCGTTTGTTTATTTTGGGAAGAAACCAAGTGAATTAACACTGGCAGAATGTGCCCTTCTGATTGGAATGTTAAGATCACCAGCGAGATATAATCCATTTGAATATCCAGATAGAGCTTTGAGGATCCGCGATGTCGTCTTGAAAAATATGCTCATCACAGGCTTCATAACAGAAAATGAATACGAAAAAGCACGAAGGGAACCGCTAAATCTAAATCGTGGGCGTGAATATATCTACTCCGGCATCGCTCCACATTTTCTTGAATATGTCAGGTTTCAACTTTTGAAAAAAGCGGAAAAATACGGATTTAACATTTACAAGGATGGACTCGTGGTGTATACTACGCTTGACGCAAGAATGCAAAGACACGCGATAAGGGCTGTGAAAGAACAACTTAACGAACTTCAGAAGGAATTTGATAAAGAATGGAAATGGAAAAGAGAACTTCTGAATTTAATACTTGACAAAGCGATAAAGCAAAGCCCTCGATACATTGAAGCTGATTCATCCGAAAAAAATAAAGTCTATCTTGAATTGCTTAACGATAAAGCATTTGTTGACTCTGTAAAAAAAGAAGCAACACGAATTCAAGTTGGCTTCGTTGCGATTGAACCACAAACTGGATATATCAAAGCAATGGTTGGAAGCTCTAACTTTGAAATTTTCAAATACGGATTAAACCATGCGACACAGATAAAAAGACAACCCGGCTCGGCTTTTAAACCCTTTGTTTACACAGTCGCAATTGACAACGGTTATTCACCAGCATATCAACTTCTAAATCAGCCAATTACATTAATAATGGCTAATGGGGAGAAATGGAGCCCTTCAAACTTTGACGGTACTTTCGGTGGCAAAGTCACTTTAAGAGAAGCCCTTAAAATGTCAATAAATGTCGTCGCAGTAAGAGTTCTACAGGAACTCGCACCGATAAATCAAGTTATTGATTATGCTCACAGGATGGGGATAAAAACGAAACTTCCACCCTACGAATCAATCGCGCTTGGCACCGCTGAGGTTGTTCCATTAGAAATCACATCAGCCTATGGTGTATTCGCAAATGAGGGTGTTTATGTTGAGCCAATTGCAATCTTAAGGATTGAAGATAGATTTGGAAATGTAATTGAGGAAGCAAAGCCCGAGAAGAGAGAAGTTATAAGTAGAGAAACTGCATATATCATAACAGATATGCTTGAAGACGCGGTTAATTCGGGGACTGGAACCAGAGTAAGGCAGTTTTTCCACCTTCCATGCGCAGGTAAAACTGGGACGACACAGGATTTCGCTGACGCTTGGTTTATAGGTTATACCCCAAATCTTGTCGCTGGCGTATGGCTTGGATTTGATGATAGAAGAATTATTTTCGGTGGAACATTTGGGCAAGGTGGCAGAGCAGCAGCACCGTTGTGGGGAAGATTTATGAAATATGTTTATGAGGACCCTGAAATAAATATGCCGATTCTTGACTTTGAACAGCCTCCTGATGTTGTATCCGCAACGATATGTGCTGAATCGCAAAAACTTGCAACTCAATACTGCCCGCAAAAAATAACTGATCTTTTCATCAGAAAATATCTACCGGTAAAACAATGCGACATCCATACATCCGAGCAAAAATCGAGAGTTATGTTTTGATGAAAATAAAAACAATCTGGCTTTCCCTTCTTGTCTTTACAATAAATTTCATCTTCGCTCAAACTCAAAACGAATTAAATCTTTTACGACTGGCTCAGTCATTTGAAAAAGCAGGTGAATATGAAAGGGCATTGAAAATTTATGAGGAACTTTACAATGGCAATCCCAACAACAGAGTTTATCTTGAGGCAATTGTAAGATTAAACACACAAACAAAAAATTATGATCGGGCAATCAAACTTGCTCAGTTATGGCTCTCGTCCCATCCAGATGACATCGATATGATGGCAAGACTTGGTGATATTAACTTTAAAGCCGGAAACGAAAAAGAAGCAATTGAGATATGGGATAACATCATCAAAACTTTTAGAAATAATCCCGGCGTTTACAGAATGGTTGCGGATTACCTAATTCAAAACCGCCTGTATGACAAAGCAATTCAATACCTTACCACAGCTCAAAAAATCGCTGGAGCTTCGGAGCTTTATTCTTTTGAAATAGCGATGCTATATGAGTTCACGATGAGATTCGATAAAGCAGTTGAAGAATACATAAAAATTTTGAGAAAAACCCCAAACTTGCTTCCAAGCATTAAATCGCGAATGTCATCATACATAAATAGAGCTGAAGTTTTACAACAAATCCTTCCAATACTTGAAGTTGAAGCGAAAAAATCAAAATCCGCCATCGGTATACTTGACCTTTACACATGGGTTTTAATTGAAGCCAAAGATTACCAAAAGGCGCTCGAAATTCAAGATCAGATTGATAAAACTACAAACGCAAATGGTGAGGTGATGTTGAACTTCGGGCGCGATATGTTTAATCAAGGAATTTATCACATAGCATTGAAAGCTTACACATTAATAATTCAAAATTACCCAAACCCCAAAATTTTGCCCGAAGCGAAGTTTAGAGCAATTCGATCAAACGAAGAATTATTAAGGCTAAAATTCAACGCCATAGGTGAATATGATACCACATTTTATTCTGAACTAAGAAAACTTGAAAATGATTATGCTAATCTTTCAAGAGAATACGCAGGGACGAAGTATGAAGCCGAAGCTTTGTTCCGCATGGGGCTTATAAAACTTGACTTTTACTTTGACCTCGATCAAGCACAAAGATATTTTGAAGAGGTTGAGAAAAAATTTATTCTCTCACATGGGAAGGACGCCATATTAAAACTTGGTGAGGTCCTTACGTTAAAAGGGGATCTCAATTTAGCAAGGGAGAAATACCTTTATTTAATGAAGTTTAAAAATTTCGCCGATACCCTCAAAGTAAAATTTCTACTTGCGCAACTTGATTATTATGAAGGAAACTTTACCTCAGCGGTAAAAACGCTTGAGGAAATTTCAAAATTCACATCTTCAGATTTTTCAAATGATGCGATTGAATTGCTTTTGAAAATTCAATCAAATCGTTTCCCTTCAGAAGAAAATCTTAAAAAGATGTCTCTTGCAGAACTAAGAATAAAGCAGAAAAAATTTACCGATGCGCTTTCACTTCTTGAGCACATAATTTCAACATGTTCAAACTGCCCAATAACCGATGACGCTATCTTCACCGCTTCAAAAATATACCGAACGATAAAAAAATTTGACAAGGCAATTGAATATATAGAACTTCTCCTGAACGAATATCCTGAAAGTATTTACGCTGATGACGCGCTTATGGAAAAGGGAGAGATATATCAAAAACTCGGCAAAAATGAGCTGGCAATTGATGCATACATGAAACTTATTTCCAAATTTCCGAATTCTATATTTGTGAATGAAGTTAGGAAAAGAATACGAGAACTAAGAGGCGAACTTCAATGATGAAAAAAATTTTTTTCGTCTTGCTCGTTTCCCTTTCCCAAACTATGACCCCGCAGAATAAGATTTTAATATATATGGATTTAAATCAAACAGATCATCTAAAAGCATACGGCATAGCCTATTTCGCGCTAAAACATGGAGTAAATGTCGACTGGCTTTTAAACTATCGCGGTGGTTCTTTTATGATGGATTATCATGATGAGATTGCAAACGAGTGTAGGATTCGTGGGGTCGCATTTGACGTAATTTCAAGTTATGATGCGCTTAAGATTTACGCTCAAATTCAAGACGAAAACAGCAATACAGATATCGTGCGCCTCGAAAAAGCCCCGAAGATTGCGGTTTACGTCCCACCTAACTTTAGACCTTGGGATGATGCTGTAACGCTTGCCCTTGAATACGCTGAAATTCCATATGATAAAATTTGGGATGAAGAAATTTTAAATGGAAAAGTTCACGAATACGATTGGCTTCATCTTCACCATGAGGATTTCACAGGACAATATGGGAAATTCTACGCTTCATTTGGAAGAACGCAATGGTATATTGAAGAGCAAATGATGTATGAAAGGGAAGCGAAACGACTTGGCTTTAAAAAGGTTTCCGAGCTCAAGAAAGCAGTTGCGCGTGGGATAAAAGAATATATCGCTTCAGGTGGATTTGTCTTCGCGATGTGTTCCGCAACTGACGCCCTTGATATCGCTCTTTCTGCTGAAAACACAGATATATGCGATGTGATGTATGATGGCGATCCCCCAGACCCAGATTGTCAAGAAAAACTTGATTTCTCAAAGACACTCGCCTTTGAAAATTTCAAACTTGAGATGAACCCATATAGATACGAATATTCCGACATAGACCTACCACCAAGTGATCCACCACCCATACGTGACCCGTCAACCGATTATTTCACACTTTTTGAATTTTCCGCTAAATATGACCCCGTCCCAACTATGTTAACTCAAAACCATGTAAATGTAATTAGAAATTTCCTGGGGCAAACGACCTCATTTAATAGAAAAGTTATAAAAAAATCCGTCGTCATACTCGCTGAAAAAGAAGGCACTGATGAAGTAAAATACATTCACGGCAACTACGGTCGCGGGACATTTACATTTCTCGGCGGACATGACCCCGAGGATTATCAGCATGCGGTTGGTGACCCTCCAACTGACCTTTCCCTCCACAAAAATTCCCCAGGCTATAGATTAATTCTTAACAATGTCTTGTTCCCAGCTGCAAAGAAGAAAAAACTAAAAACTTAAATATTATGAAATTTACACGAAGGGAATTTATCAAGAAAGTAGGAGCAACGGTGATTGGAGCGAGTTTAACTGGATTTGAAAAGACGATCGAAAAAAGAAAACTTGGTAAAACAGGGCTCAATGTGACAATACTCGGGCTTGGATGTGCGCAGATTGGCTCAATGAGAAATTTTAAACAAGCTGTAAAAATTGTTGAAACAGCCATTGATTTAGGGATAAATTACATTGATACCGCAAGCTCATATGGCGATAGCGAGGAAAAGGTCGGAGAGGTTATGAAATCAAGAAGGAAAGAAGTTATACTTGCAACAAAAACGCTTCAACGAGATAAAGAATCATCCTGGCGAGAGATCAATACGAGCCTTGAGAGATTAAAAACAGACTATGTTGACCTTCTTCAAATTCATTCAGTTAACACAATGTATGAGCTTGATAAAATCACCTCAAAAAACGGTTCCCTTTACGCTGTCATAAGAGCTAAAGAGGAAGGGCTTTGCAAACATATCGGGATCACAGGGCATAAAAATCCTGAAGTTATAAAAGAAGCATTAAACAGATTTGATTTCGAAACAGTTCTTGTCCCGCTAAGTCCGGTTGATAAACTTTTAAATGACTTCGGCGATGTGATCTTCCCAGTGGCTAAAAAGAAAAACACTGGTATAATTGCAATGAAAGTTTTAGCGGACGGCAGGTATACAAAATTTGTCTCAGAGAGCTTACGTTATGTTTTTTCGCTCCCTATAAGCACTGCAATTGTGGGAATGCAAAGTCTCGATGAGTTAAAACAGAACATTGAAATCGCTAAAAATTTCGTGCCAATGAGCCAATCGGAGATGCAAAGCTTTATAGAGAAAACACAAAAACACACCACAACATCTATACTTTGGTGGAAACGGGGTTAATTAGTTTCACCTCTTTGACCACTTGAAAAGAGAGCCGCAATTGAATAAAATGTAGAAATCCCCATCGAAAAAGCGAACAAAGCAAAGATTTTATTCATTGCGGAAAGATATATTGATACCAGCGTCAAGACCAAAAACATTATGAAGAGACCTATGTAAAGTTTCCTATACATAACAAGTTAAAGTTTAATTTTAAATGAGCGGGCATTCGCCCGCTCTGTTAAATATCATTTAATAAGTACCATTTTCTTAACAGCTGAGTAACCGTCAGCTGTTAGCTTGTAGAAATAAATCCCGCTTGGCAAATTCCCCCCATTAAATTTCACTCTATATGAACCGCTCAAAAGGTATTCATCAACGAGCTTATCTACCACCTGACCAAGTGAATTATAAACTACTAGCTTAACATTTGAAGATTTAGGCAAGTCAAATTCTATAACCGTCTCAGGATTAAATGGGTTTGGATAGTTTTGCTTTAATTCAAATTTCGTTGGGTTTTCTGATATCCTTTCGTAAACTTTAACAAGTCTTGAATAATCCGTATTTTGCGGATCGTAATTTGTCCAACCAAGATCCCACCTTTGGGTTGAGTCTGGACCGAAAGCACCGACCCAATTTACAGGCGTTAAATCTCGCAGTCTTGGATTTGTAAAGTCAGCTATGCCAATTAAGGGAGAATTAGGCAATGGAATTGGTGCTGGATTTGTGAGATTGAACGGGTCTACAAGTTTAAGTTCGTTCGCAGTTGAATATATTTTGTTATTGTATTGTGGATTCAAAAACCAATTCCTTGCATTAAAACCTGAAACATTTGTTTGCACTTGATTTGCGAACTTAATTCCAGCCAACACGACATTTCTTATTTGAAGAGTATCATTTTGAGCATCATTAACAACATTTGAACCATCAAGATAAATCCCAACTGGCCAACCTATAAACACACTGTTGTAAATATTAAGCCTTGTGGAGCGCCTTAAGTGAGCACCTCTTCTATAGTTTGGGTTATAACCCGTGAAAGTTGTATCCGGCATAGGACCAATTAAAGTTATATTGCTGAAAACTCCGCTTGTCCTTGGCTGATTTGTCGTACCAGTTCCGTCGTTATCAGCTTCAAACCCGTTACTTCCACTTACATCAGCTATATTCGGATCTCTTATTGCAAGTGCAAATTGAACTTTACCAGACCAACCAAAATCGGTGTCAAAATCATCATCAAGCGTTCTATAAGCAACAAGATATCTTGCGTTTACATTTCCACCGAACCATTCAAATGCATCATCCCCAGAATAACTTACCTGAACATATTCAATCAAAGTTTTTCTACCAACGCCTCCAAGTGTTAAACCATTGATTTCATTATCCGGAGTATATGGAACGCCAGGAAATTCAATTCTAACATATCTAAAAACCCCACTGCTATCATCAGGATTGTTCCCACCATAGATTCCATCATCTCCAAGCCCACCTTCCACAACTGCAGTTCCACCTGGAACATTGATCGGCGCCTCACCCAAAATTAATACTCCACCCCAATCGCCCGCTGCTCTTCTACCAACAGGCTGTGCACTTGTGAAAACTATAGGTCTATCTTTCGTCCCATTTGCATATATTTTTCCGCCACGCTTTATGATCAAACTACCCTTTGTTTCCTTATCCCCATAAATTATCGTCCCGGGTTCAATTGTTAGCGTTGCTCCTCTTTCAACTGTGACAAATCCTTTTAAAAGGTATTGCTTATCTGCAGTAAGTGTCAAATTTTGAGTAATTCTTCCTTGAAGAACGACCACATTTGCTGGTGGCTGAGCAAATGAGCCAACCCAGAACAAAAGCAACTGGACCAAGATAAAGACGAGGGATTTAATCGAACCGCTTTTGCTTTCACTTAAATATTTTAGTTGGTTTCTCATATTTGCCTCCTGTTGTTTGTTTTTGTTTGGAATTGAATAAAACTTAGCCATATTGTTTTTAGTTTTGTCTGAGTTTTTCACTTGATTTCTCACGCTTGTCTCCAAATTTGTTTTTATTTAAAATCAAAAAGGTTCAGAATTTAACAGCGACACCCAAAGATATGCTTGCGATCGTTGAAATTTTCTGATATGGAAATCCACCTTGTTTTAGAACAATTGGTCTTGCGGTGACATTTTTCCCAATTAAACTCAAATTCAAAATCTTGCTCAACTTATAACCAAGTTTGAAGTCAACTTGATATCTTGCTTGTTCAACTATGTCATCGGTATATTGTGTTGCAACATCAAAAACCCTTGGACCAGTATAGTTATAGGACAAGCTTATATTAAATCTCGATTCAGGCTTTTCATATATAAGCAAAAGATTTGCAAGATACGGTGCTTGCCCCTGTAGGTGTCTCCCCTTTCTTGCTATTGTTCCTTCAGTCGCTTCAACATCAACTCTCGATTTGCTGAAGGTCAAGTTGCCAATAAGTTTTATGCCAAATATATTTTTCACAAATTCTATCTCGAGCCCCGTAACATCTGCAAACCTTGCGTTCTTAAAAGTTCTCTCCGAACCAAGAGCACTTCCTGAAACAATGACTTTTTCAATTGGTGAATTTATATGCTTGTGAAATGCTCCAATTGAAATCATATCTTCACCAGTACTGAAAATTTCAAACCTCAAATCATAATTAAAAACCAGTGCTCGCCTCAGCGATGAATCACCTCTGACGCTTGTTTGAGTGTAAAAATCAAAGTAGGCAAAAGGAGAAATTTCCCTTAATTCAGGTTTGTTAATTGTTTGGCTATATGAAAGCTTAACATTCACCATATAGGTTGGAGAATATTTAAGCTCGACAGATGGCAAAATATCAAAGTAATTTTTGGCAATCAAAACATCATTGAAGCCAGCGAAATCCTTTGTGTATATATTTTGATTAACCTTTTCGGCTCTAAAACCAGTAGCAATGTTGAAAATCTGATTCCCAAGTCTAAATGGAACTTCCAATAATAGGTAACTTGCTAAATTTCTGTCATAAGCTTTGTATCTATTTGTTCCAGCCTTGTATTCATCAAGTGAGAAACCATTCCTGTTGAAATTTTTAGGGACAAAAATTGAATCGGCAGGTAGGTAATACATCCTCCAATCAGTCACCCCATTTAAATTTACAACGACGCCAATTAGACGAAATGTGAAATTACGCCTCGTTTCCCAAAAGTCTAAACCTGTTTTAACATTTATGCCAAAGATCGGGAATTTAACACTGGTTCTTAATTCTCTTGCATTATCTTTTAAATCTGAAGAGAGAATCCCACCATTTTTAAAGTTTGCCTGCGGTCCCAATACTACTGTAAACTTTGCGTCAGGGTCATTCATATCTCTTCCATACACAAGTCGTCTTGTATCAGGCTCTATGTTTGAGATTGAAGATATTGACCCCTGCCACCTGAAGTTAAAATTGCCGAAATTATTCTCGCCATAAATTTGCCCAAAATAAAGGTTCCTTTGATTAAATCTTATTGCCATATGAATTTGCTCTGCACCTTGGTCGGTATATTGAAATCCTCTCATTTGCGCAGATTCATCCTCAAACATTCCAACCATAAACCCGCGAACTCCGAACACTTGTTTTGAAAATCTATACTTAAGGTCGATCAACCCTGCTAACCTTACTTCTCTTAAAACCCTGTTACCTTCAAATTCAAATCTTTTTGACCAATCCCCCTCATACTCATAGACTTCAAAATTTCTCTTATGTGATGAACCCTCGTAAACAAGCCCAAATGAATAGTTAAATCCATTCAAAAGCAATTTCCCAGAGCTCAAAAAACTTGTTCTAAAATTCGGCAGGTTATAAAACGAATTTTTATTCCAAAGATTTTTTATCTCCCTCGCATAAACATTTCTTTCCTCAACTGGAACTCTTGTAATATCTTCAGGAAAGTTGGATGGCAAACCATTAATTTGATTTCTCGATGTTCCAAAGAGATTTAACCTGTCCATTCCGTAAACGAAGAACTTCTTAAAGGTTGCATCTGGAATTGCAGATATAGATAGATCCCCTGAACTTATCATTGTATCTGAAAATTCAATAGTTTTTATATCAATGAATCCCCCTGAAAAATTTCCGGGTAAATCAGGTGAAAATGTTTTGACGACCCTTATGCTTTGAACCAAACCTGAAGGAATAAGGTCAAATGTAAAGGCTTTCTTGTCCGGCTCAGGGCTTGGAAGAAACGAACCATTAAGTGTAGCTATATTATATCTTTCTTCAACCCCGCGAACATTTACAAATTTGTTTTGCTTAACGGAAACGCCAACAATTTTTCCCATAAGATCGGAAGAGGTTGATGCAACCGTCAATTTTATCTGCTCATAACTCAAACCATCGAATATACCCGTGCTTATCTGCTTGGCTGCAACGAAACTTTTCAAAGATACATTATCCCGCTTCGCAGAACCAACAACTTCAACCTTACCGAGTTCAATTACATCAGGTTGCAATTTAAAATTAAATTCTGCTCCCCTATCAACGACAACAACAGTGTCAATTGCTTTGTAACCAACATAACTAACCTTAATTCTAATTTTGGATTTATTAACATCAATCTTAAACACCCCGTTAAGATCTGTGGTTGCCCCTCTATTTAACTCTGGAATAAAAACATTCGCACCGACCAACGGCTCTCCCGTTGCTAAATCAGTAACTCTACCAGAGATTTGAAACTGAGCAAATGAGAAGTTAAAGAGTAAAAGATGCAAGACGAGAAGTAAAAATTTGTTCATAAACGCCTCCAAAGTTAATTTTTTTCACCACCAAATTAACCCCGATGTTTAAAGCAAGTATAAAGGAAATGTTAAAAAACGATGAAGGAGACCTTTTTAAAGTTCAAAAATATCAAGAAAACTTAACCGAATTTTAACAATTCAAATTTAAATCTGCTCGGTTAAGTATTCGATTATGGCAGGAGTTATGTCGAGAAGCGATTTTATCTTCTGCGCGACCTTTTCTTTCCCCTTGCCCCAAATTATGGTTGGAACTTTATTTAGTGTGTGGGTTTTTGTAGAAAGGTCTTCAATATTTCCGTGATCGCTCGTCAGGACCACTAAATGTTTATCTAAATCAACATTTGTAAGCAATGACCAAAGAAAACGTTCAATTCTATCAATATACTTCAAAGCCAATTCAAAATCTTGGTTATGACCCGCTTCATCTGTGAAGGGAAACTCATACATAACAAAATCATATTCACAAAGCAAATCAGCGATGATTTTGCCCGATTCTTCTGGCATGATAACTTTTACATCAGGATAAAACTTCCTCAAAAACTCGCCAGTCAAATCAGCTGGCACAGCCTTGCCCTCCTTTAGCTCCTTATCATACCACCTGAATGGAATTTGTGAAGCCATCACAGCGTAAGTTGTGGCAGAGAGTTTTTCACCACGGATCTCAAAATAATGTTTTGAATAAGCGTTCGCAAAGGTCGCTTTCTTACCAAGTTTCTTTAACTTTAAAAATATACTTTCAGAAAGAAGAACTTTCCTCAACGTAGGGGTCGGTAACCCATTTATATGTCCTTGCATCATCTCAGCTGCGTTAACACCTGTAAAGATAGCGGTTTGACCTGTGGCACTTTGAGGATAACCAGGAAAGTTTAAGGTTGCGTCCGTCGGAACTATGATGCCACCAAATTCGGCTTTGAAATTATTCACATCAATAAAAGCGCGAAAAAATTTGGATTTATACCCTGCAAAAGGATTTTTACCCGGGTCATTTTCACCTATCCCAATGCCATCAAAGAATAAAAGAGCAACCGACATCTAAAACTCAAGTTTTAATTTTACCCTTGCGTTTAAGCCAGTTATCAAATCGTAACTTAATTTTGTCTCTGTTTCTATCCTGCGATTGTTAAGCATCGCGGTTATCACCGCATCAACAGCGCTCAAAATATGATTTGCAACTAAAATGAAAGCAGAAGCGCTTGCAACAGAATAAAAATCATTAGCCTTCCCCCTTTCAAATGAATAAAATTTAAATTTTTGAGTCGGCTTTAACTCTGAAACATCTTCAGGGACGAAATTTCTATCAAAATCATTCCACCCCGGGGCATACTGATGATATTTTCCTATCAACTCATAGTATTGTTGCTCCCCGTAAAATGGCAAAGTATGTGAGAAACCACCAGCCCTTTGACCGATATATCTCTCTGCAGCGTTTAACTCCGACCAATTGAGCCTTTGCCATGGTTTCAAGTTTGGGTCTTGCGTTATACGAATTATCGGAGCATCAGGAGTCCCATATTTTGTCATCCACTGATTCATCCACTCCGCATAATCAACGACGCTCCAATTTTCATCGGCATATTGCTTGAACCTTATTGTTTGTTCATCGCCCTTTTTAGTGTAGGAAAAATAAACAACCCATAAAGCAACTTCAGCGGTGAAAAACAACGCAGATTTAAAATAACTTTTCGTATAAAATTGCCCACCGCCTGGAACCACCGCAGATAGCAATCCAGCCTTTAATGGTGAGTATTTATCAAATTTATTTTCCCCACCCTTCGACGAAACTGCAAGCCCAGAAAAATCAAGTCCAACTTGACCTGTTGAAAACTTTAACTCCTGAGCCTGAACTATTGATACGAAAGCCAAAATTAAAAAAATTATTTTTTTCATCCCATCCCTCCCTGTTTGTTTTATTCAATCGAATCAAATTCAAATATAATGCCAAAATAAAATCTCACATCGTGCCCAAAACTATATCTTACCTTGTTTATAACCTTATCAAATTTATCAAACCCATAAGCAACGCTTGCAAATATCTTCATCGGAAAAACATAAAACGAAGTCCCATCAATCCTCAGTTCAAATCCAACATCTTTTTTAAAATCCTTCAATCTTGTTCCATCATCCCACGCATTCCCAAAGTCAAAAAACACCCCGCCGTAAATCCTTTGAAAACCAAGATTTAAAATCTGAAAGTGGAAATAATCTACTATAGGAAATCTATAAACCGTTTTCAACACAAAAATCTCGTTTCCACCAAACGAGTAAAAAGAATATCCTCGCATCCCCATCAAGCCACCGGAATAAAAATTAAAGAACTCATTAACAGGTTTGCCAAGTATACTTCCATATTTCCAAATAAAACCAAGCGTATGATTTTTCAGCGGTAACCCAACATATTCATTCCAATTTAATTCAAACCTCCAAAAATTAAACTTACTATAAACAGGCACCGCAACCCCATCTTTAAACTCATATTTCCCATCAGGATTTAACTTGTTGAACTCGTAATTTAAACGCAGGCTAATTTTTCTGCCGACGGGGTTTATATCGGCGTTACTTTTAGGCTTTATATCTCTAAATGTAAAATTAAAATAAAAGGTGCGACCGATAAAGTAAACCTCATCAAATGAACGCACAAGCGTCTTCGTTTCAGGAATTGTAAAACTTTTCACCTCAGCAGAATATCGAGAGAATATAAAACCAGTTTTTAAATCTAAATTCGGCAACAAAATTTTCCATTTAAAAGAAAGATCAACCTCCGTCAGATGATAAACAGCGTCAACAGATATTAAATTCAAACCAAGTTCAAGAGGAAATCTCACAACTCGAGTGACATTATACGCTTCAACTGTAAACTTCGGCTTCAGTCCAATTTGATAAAGCAATGGGAATTTATCGTTAAATTCAAACATCAAAAACAAGTCACGTTCAAATTTTCTATTCACCAGTGCACCTGCAAAAAAACTATATTTCCCAACGACATCGGTTGAATAGGTATAAACCCCCAATTTTATTTGATCAATTCCACGGTCATGCCTGTTATAATTATCGAACCGAAAAACAGGGTAAAATGAAAAAGATGTATAGACATTTTTATAGTCTCTAACTTCAAACTCGGGGAGTTCCGAATCATCGTAGTCGTCGGAGTGATTTAAAGAAAAACTTGGAACAAAATTGTTTTTGTAAGCGAGCAAATCAACATCGGATTTCCTGATCTTTACAAACTGTTCCATATATGCTATTTTAAATCCATCTGAAGTGTAAATTGAATAAACCAGTTTATCCTCATAAACATTGGGCATAAAGGCTCCGCCGTAAACATTTGTAAGTTGCGAAATCTCCCCCGTTGTGATGTCAAATTCATAAATGTTGAAAATTCCAGTTATATCTGAAGAAAAATAAATTTTTCTACCGTCTTTAGAAAAGGTCGGATTCCGTTCATCACTTGAAGTAGCCAGAATAGGTTTAAATTCAAATGTTTCTATATCGACGACCCCAATGTCCCGATTATTTTTCAAAGAGTAATCAAATAAAATTTTTCTTCCATCAGGAGAAAAACAAAGCCCATAAATTTGCTCACCATTTTTAAAGTTTGTCACTTTCTTCATTTGCTCCTCGGTTGGGCTATATGTGCTATCAAGCCTTATAACCCCAATGTTTGAAGTTCCATCCTTATAAGTTATAAAAGCAAGTGTTCTACCATCTGGAGATATAGCAGGATTGTTGGCTCTTAACCCATATGTTAATCTTTTTTCTCTTTTTGAATCGAGGTCATAAACAAAGACATCATACAAACTTTGCCAGTTTTTATTTCTCCTCGTTTTCTTTGAATAAAAAATCTTCTTCCCATCAGGGGACCAAGCCACCGACGATGAAACGCCATAAACTAAACGTTCCTCTTTGCCACTTTTAAGATCATACAGATAAATTGCTGATGGGGTGAAATAATCACTACCTTTGTTTGAGATGTAGATTATCTTATCTCCGTCTGGGGAAAATCTTGGATAAAAGTTTGCAAATCCATCCCTTGCAATTAAACTCCCCTCAACCCTTTCACCTATGGCTTTAATTTGCGCTTCATATTTTTTGCTGATATAATCTTTCCACAACTCGTAAAGTTCTTTCCCATCAATGCCGAGGGATTTCTTTATCGCCTGATCTATAGTGAGATAAAAAGGTGATTTGAGGTTCCTCGATATCTCTTCAAGCTTCCCAACACCATAATTTTTTGCTATAAATTCCACAAGTGAAAAACCAGAATTATAAACCGATTCATTCCCCAAGCTTGTCTTTCCAAAAGATGTAAGTTCTTCCCACGAAAGAAGTTTATTGTCTATAACCTGCATTCTTAATATCATATCCCTGTGCGTATCCCAGTAGTCATAATTTAAATTTGGATGATTAAACTGCGCGGTTCCCTCCGCAAACCACGCTGGGACATTTACACCAGCAAGTGGATAGGATACAATAACATTCGGGAAACCGTAAAGCACATCCGGTCTGCTTTCCCTTTCATAGCCAAGCCATTGGAAATAAATAGCTGGAATTAACCTCCCGAACTTCATCGCAACCTGCATTTGAACATTGTGCGTAAACTCATGCGTGACCACATCCCTTAACCAGTTATGCACCCCGCGAAGCTCGAAGTCAAGCGCGCTCGCCCATATCTCAATCCTGTTATCGTAAAAGTAAGTCACCCCATTTGAATAATCATCGTAATCCTTTATAATGATGTTGACCTTTTGATCAATTTTATGCCCATAAAATGAAGTTATAGGCTCATATATCTCTTCAGCAATTTTTGCGACAACTTTTGCAGTTCTTTCAGCCCCATCGTGAAAGTGAATTCGAAAATGCTCGGTCTCAATGGTATACCACTTAAGTTCGGGATGAATAAATTCATCATCTTGCGCCAAAGAAGCAAGGGAAGTTAAAAAAAGCAAAACGAATAAATCTATTTTCAAAAAAATTTTCATTTTACAACGGCAATTTTTATTATCTTGACATCGCTTCTCCCATCAGAGATAGCCTCAACTCTGGCGTAATAAATTCCACTCTGAACGTTCTTCACGTTCCATTTTATGTCCGTATCAAAATTTGCGCTAACATTCGCATTTATCTCGTCAACTTTAAACCCGGCAAGATCAAAAATCTTGATGTTAATTTTAGCATCGTAAAATGTTTTAACACGAATATAAGTGATGTCGTCGTAAACAGGATTTGGCCAATTATAAACCCCATTTTTATCAAGTATTTCAACAGATGGAGGAAAAACTACATCTTGCGATTTCGATGAATAATTTGAGTGCTTTTCATCGCGTAGGTAACTTGCCCATAAAACAGCAGCAGGTATCAAACTTGGCTTTATCGTCCACGCGTAAAGATATCCATCATTGCTTGGAACGAAAAGATAAACAAGGTTGCTCTCATAATAAACAGCTGGAGATGTAACACAAGAGCCACTGATGGACACAGGAAAACCGGGAATAATTCTACCATAAATATCGAAGGCATAAACTTGACCGTTATCCGTTCCGACAATTATTTCAGGTAAACTATCGGCGTAAAAATTTACGACGATGGGCGAAGATAGTTTGTTCGCATTTTTAACCTCTATAGGAAAATTCAAAAGCGCGGAACCGAGATAATTAAAAGCCCAAATTTTATTCCCCAATGTTATGACTATATCCGGAAAACCGTCCAAATTTAAATCCGCAATCGCTGGCGATGTGAAAACTCTATCAACAGTTTGAATTTTAATTCGCTTGCTCACCCCGGTTAAAGTGTTAAGCACAATCATTTCTCCATTTTCCCCAATCCCCACAACTATCTCAATCTCACCCCAACCTTTTAAATCAATTCCAGCTGAAGAAACAAAGTCAACATTAAAGCTCCATTCGCTTCTTTCTGTTTTAATTTTATTTTTTGAGACAGCAACCCACATTGTATCGCTTACAATCAAAGCGATAATCGGCTTATCATCAACTTTAATTTTTTTGTTCAACGTTCCATCTTTATTTAAAATAACGAGATTCCCAAGACTGTCCCCAAAAACAATTCTATCTTTAAATATTGCCGGCGATGTTGAAACAGAATTTTCACCCTCAAAAACCCACAGACTATCCACAAATCCATCAAGATTTGTATCCCATGTTTTAAAAGCGTAAATCTTTTTACCATCAACCCCGATGACATCACCTATTCCATCGCCGTCGATATCTAAGACAGCGCAAGCAAAATCACTTTTTATATTTGAGTAATAACCTTGCTCATTTAATGTCAAACTCGTTCCAGATGGATTAAAAGCAAAAATTCCAGAAGATGTATTTAAAATTATTTCATTTTTCGGATCGTTATCTATGCTTGCAACTGTGACAAAAGACCTTTCTGTCACTCCAATTATCCGCTTCGGGAAAGCAGGCGCTGGGAGAATTAGAGAATCAGAGAAACCAATTTTAAATGTCATAACAGGCGAAGGAGCACTGAAATCATAAATTTTCACATTAAAATTTGACAAATTATTTGTTGGATTCCACGGGTAAGCACTTAATGAAAATTCATTCTTATATCCTGGCGCAGAATTCCCCAAAAACCACATATCAAACTCCCATCCTATTTCATCACCATATATTACCTGTGGACCATCGGCTTCAACAAGTTTAACGCCGAGTCGCTTTACATCATTATTAATTGAATTTGTTTTTAAGTTTTGCTCAATTACATTCTCATCTATATACCATATCAAAATCCCAGAACCTGGCAAAGCCCAATCGAGCTCGTCAACATCAATCAAAACCCCATACACTGAATCAATATCAAAATAATTAAACCCAGTTTCATCCCTCGTAAAAACTCGTTCAATTATTTTCTCCCCAGTTGAATCGCGCCAGTAAAATTTCATTTTGACACCGTCGCCAAAAGCATCTCTGCTTCTGTTTTCAATCAGAAAATATTCTCTGGCGTTGATAGGTATTTTAAAAATTGCATTATTTCTGTTAAGTTGAAATGCTGAAATTGAAACAATTGTATCTTTCAAAGTTTTAACTTCAACGGGTTGACAAATTCCAAGTTTGATTTTCTCCCAAGCTGATGGCGCAGGGGGTAAAATTCCACGATATGAAAAGATTCCAGGACCATCCATCAGACCGAACCTGCCAATTCTTGATCTTCCCGTTTTAGTATCAAATAAGTCCGGCAACCCAAGAAAACTTGCAAAGTTAGATACAACTAATCCATTTAACCCAATCTGGAGCAATCTCTCCCCTGTTATCGTTTGAACATATCTTGACTCCGTCTCGGGCAATATGATTGAGTTTTTAACTTCAAAATTATCATGGATTCCATTTTTCCTCAAGAATGCTTGAATTGAATCAGCGTTTACAAATAAAGATGGGATATCAAATGGCGTTGGATTATATCCATACTCTGCAGCCAAATTTATGTCTCTCCCCACACCTGCGTGAAAAATGATGTAACAATCATATTCTGAAAGCGGATAATTTGTCCTAACAGATGAATTTTTAACAGATGTCCAAGTTTCATACACAAGCATTAAGATTCGATCAAGTCCTGAATCTTGAGGTGGTGAATAATATCGCATTTGCTTCGATAGCGTAAACACGGAATCAATGATTTCGTATTCAATTTCTATCGAAAACCTTGCGAAATAATTTTTAAGAAATTGAAGATGCGCTTCGAAATATTTCTTATCATGGGGTGGCGGGTCTATAATTCTTCCAGAGGGAAACTTTAAATCAAACTTTCCATTCCCCGTTGTCAAGGGATCGTCGTCCTCTTGAAATTCAACCATCACAGCGATGACTTTATAGCGCGATTGATGGACTTGCGAAAAAAGATTTATAAAGGAAAAGGACAAAATAACTAAAAATAAGCAGATTACCCTCATCTTATAGGCTTATATGGCAATTTTTTAGAAAAGGGCGGGAAAGCCCCGCCTTGATATAAATTTTTACTCCTCACCACCAAAGTTCAACAAAATTGTAAAACGTAAAGTATTTGCGAGGGGATGATTGGCTTCAAAAGTCGAAATATAGCTGAAATCAACCCCAACTATGCTATATCTCACGCCAGCACCAAATGTTGCAAATTTTCTACCCCCTGCTCTTGGGTCCTCGTAAAAATAACCAGCCCTTAAAGCAATAAGCCGTGGACTCCCATACCAATATTCAACTCCAGCACCCACAGTTACCTTTCTCAAACTTGCTTGCTCACCCCAAGCTGTGATTAATGATTTAGGCAATGGATCGGGTTTGCGGTTTTCGCCCGGATATCTTCTAACAAGAACTCTACCAAAGTCAATCGTCGTCGTGAGATTGTTGTATTTCGTTTGAATCACATTAAAGGCAAAGCCAACTCTCAAATGAGTCGGGAGCGGGTCCGCCTGTTCTTTATCAATGTAATGAATCATCGGACCAAGGTTCGAGAGATTTAAACCAGCGCTTATTCTTCTACCAAAAATATATTCCCTAAAAAGTAATCCAATGTCAAAACTAATTCCATTTGCAACCCCCCTGCCCTGCTCTTCCGCTGTCCCAAACGGTGCAAGCTGGCTATGTATATATCTGAGATTTACTCCAAACCCAAAACTTTGTGTTAATTTCATCGCATAAGCAAGTGCAACTGCATATTCAAAAGCTTTAAAAGTCCCAAGGTAAGTGTTGTTTTCATCCCTTCGTTCAAATGAACCGAGGTTAAAGAAAGTTATATTTGCTCCAAGTGTTGCGTCAATTGAAGCGAGATAATGTTTCGCACTAAGGTATTCATAAGATAAGTCAGAACTAAACTGAGGGAGCCATTTTGCATGTGTAAAGCTTATTTCTGTTCCCCTTTGAAAGGCAAGTCCAGCAGGGTTCCAAAAGATAGCATTAGCATTGTCAGCAAGTGCAACACCAGTTTCTCCCATCGCCCCTGCTCTTGAATCTGGTGCGATCAAAAGAAATGGAACCGCTGCATCCCCACCCTGTGAATAAAGCATATTGGAAAAAAGAACGAAAATTACAAACATATTCAATCCGAGGATTGCTCCTTTCCTCAACAGCATGATTTTAACCTCCTAATTTTTTGTTTTACACAAATTAAATCAAGCAATAGCGCTATCCCATACTCGCTTAACTTTTTGGTTTTGATTAAATATAAAAAATTTCCTCAAAAAACAAAGTTTATCTCATCACGACCAACCTCCCTAAAGATTCAGCCCTTTTACCCTCAACAGTTCTAACGATCACCTTATAAATGTAAACCCCATTTGCTATTTCATCACCATCCATATCCTTTCCATCCCATTCAATGGCTATGAAGTTTCCAGTTAAACCGTATCTTTCAATTTTATTTATCAATTTCCCGCTTAAAGTATAAATTTTTATCTCCACGTCAACAGGTTCATCTTCAAGGCTTGCAACTTTTTGGAATGTAAAGTATGTTTTATCAGAAAATGGATTTGGGTAGTTGAAAACATTGTAAATCGCGAAAACCCCCTCATCAACAACTCTAAATTCAACTTCACGAACAGAGGAATTATTAAAAACATCCCACGCTTTAACTTTGATCGTGTGCTTTCCTGGTGAAAGTTTTGGAAGTTTATAGATAACCTCACCGCGCTTATAATCATCAAGTTTCGTTCGATAAAATTCAGATAGATCAATTCCAGAGGGATTATCATCAAGAAACGCCTCAATTCTATGACCAATTGCTGATGTCGATACATTTACGCCATTTTCATCAAAGATTTCAACGATCAAAGTTGGTTCATTCGGGACAATATCCCCACTTCTAAAGTAAGTATTGTTTAAGTAAACCTCTATTTCCGGACCTTTCAAATCTCCGACAAAACTTGAATCAATACCATTAATTACAATATTTGTTGTATAACCAACGCCATCAACTTTATCGCCATAAAAATAGGCAATTGCCTTTGCCCTTTCGTTTGAAAAGGATATATCCTTTGGAAGAACGAACTGGCTTTTGAATCTACCATTTCTAAGCGAATACATACCTCTAAACAACAAATTACCCTGATCAATAAAGTTAAATCTCCAACCGAGTTCATCAACAAAGCTTAAATTTCGCTGTGCATCAAAAACAGCTATTTCAACTGTTCCATCAATATTCAGATCAACAAGATTATTCTTTTGTGCCTTGCCAGAAAAAGTTGTCTTCCCAAGGGCTTTCAAATTAACAACTTGATTCGAAGCGTTTCCATTTATACTATCAATCGCAGTTGTATACCTTGGAATTAAAAGTCGCATTGCTGGATCAGCAAATAAGATAAATTTTCTATCGTTAAGTGAGGCGTAGTATTGTTTTACCCTGAACACTGCGTCACCAAGAGGTGAGGTCTTAAATTCATCGTCTCCTTTAAATAACTCATCAAAAAATTTATAATTAAACGCTGCATTATCGCTCGAATAAACCAATCTTGCAGATGAAAGCACACCTATAGCCCCACCGTCTTTCAGAGCTAATAGAACCTCAGTTGAACTTTGTGTTTTAGGGTTATCAAATCTACCAAAATCACATGTAGCTGCTACAACAAAAGGCAATCTTTCTGAATTTCTCAGATTTTGTATCGTATATCCTATTTCAAAAACCCTCTCGTGCGCCCATACATATGGATTCCCGTGACCTATCCAGTTAACGATGACTGAACCACGATTAATCAAATCAACCAAACTTTTAGCTGCTTCTGGTTTTCTTCGACCCACCGATGTATAAACGGTTGGATACGCAACAAGATAAAGCTTTCGCTTGTTGATAAAATCAGGTGTATAATAATTGGCTAAGGTTTCGCTTTGAATTGTATGTATTGTCCCATCTGTGGCACCGCCCGAGGTTAACCCATCATCAGCAACAAACACAATTGTATTCCGCCACAACCCAAAATCATTGTTATTTTCATATTGAATTATCTTGTTAACAATGGTTTCCGCCTCTTCTTGAGTTCGCACCGGCAAGCGACCTATCGCCATATCAACGTAAATATCAGGTGTTAAAAGCACGAAGAAATCATCAGATGTATATGTTAATATCTGCTGAAGTCCTTCTTTACTTTCGTAAGCCGGAACCCAGTTCTTATCGGACACTTCAACGTTCCTATAATCATAGTCTCCATCTCCAAACAACAAAACATAAAAAGGTTTTTTACTCCATCTATCAAACGCAAACTTTAAAAAGTCTCGTATCGCAACAGGATCAAGCATTCCACATGAAAATTCGTTATAAATATCTTCAACATCAACCACAATTGTTTTCAAAGAATCTTTCCTCGCCCTATGCTCAGCTAACCTCTTCGCTTGACTCATAAAGTCCGAATGTGTAATTATTATCCAATCAGCGCCTTCTGTTCCCCCACGCAAATTTGTATTTCTAACTTTCTCGATTTTTGATACCTTTTTATATCCGTTGCTTCCCACACCGATGAAACGCTTTATCTCACCACCCTGCTGCGATATCTGGAATACAAATTCACCAGCATTTACACTGCCAGAAATTATTTTGACATCTTCGAAGTTGGTTACGTCAAAAACTTTGACATCATTTGAAGAAAAACCAAAAATTTTATATTCAACAACCCCTGTTGTATCATAGGAATAAAACGCTATATAGTCATTAACCGCTTTAAAACTTCTTGGGTAAATTATCTCAAACCAGTCAACATACCCCGCAACAGCTTCCCCGGTCCAGTTAAAATAAAATTTCAAATTGCTTCTCGAATCTTTGAGTTCACCAGTATAAACAAATTTTTTTGGTCCCGACTTGACAGCATAAAAATCAATCAAAGAGGACAACCCGCCCAAAGAAACTGTGCCAAGTTGTATCGTCCCGAGCTCAACATCCCCCTCTTTTACCACAAACCAATTCGGACCCCCTGACCTCGAAGCAACTTGTACCCTATATTGAATTGGTTTCCCAGGCACAAGCTCATCCAACTTAACCGTATAACTTACCATATTAAATCCCGGTCTTGCTTCAACTGAAGACATAAACCAGTCCCGCCCCGATTCGGTCAAGTTAATTCTCTGGTCATCTTTAAAGTAGAGCCCGATCGTATATCCCGGCTTAAACGGAGAAGGTTCATTCAAGCTTTGAATCGTTCCAATTCTCTTCCCATGAGCCCCACCAAAGGTAAGAAAGTAGTAGTTCACATCGGAATAATCGTGAATGTAGTGCGAAAATTCTTTAAGATTGCGATCGTAATTCCATCCACTTGTCCCTCTACCGTAAAAAATTATATAATCCCCCTGATCAAACCTGCCATCATCCTGCCCATAAACATAAATGGCGTTTTCAATTAAACCTAACGGTCTTGGTTCCGAGACATTTTCAGGTAACTGAAAACCACCGTTATTAAAAATCTTTATGGTTCTTGGATCAATGTTGTCAGGATTTATTCCAGCACTTCTTAAGTCAGCATATGTTATCTTATAAATTCCCTCTTCCGTTATAGGGATTTTATACCACTCACCGCTTGAAAGTTGACTTGTTTCCAACTTTGGCAAACTTAAACCCTGTATTCTCCAAAACTTTGCGACATCGCGATTGACAAAATTTTGAGCAACCTTTAAATCAAATTTACCAGGATTCGCAAACGGAATTTCAGCTTGACCGTATTTCAATACAACTCTAACTCGCGTATAAATTCTCGCCTTCCCAATAGCGGGGTTATATTGCACGGGGTAAATTTTTATAGTTGATACGATGTAATTTCTAGCTATCCCAACATCTCCAAGTTCAGCAACTCTTTCAGGGATATAAGTATTCTTATTGTAGCTATCGCCAAAAACAAAAACTTTTAGATAAGAAATTGTGTCTTCGGTGTTTGCAAATCTTTCAGGGATCAAATACGGAAATGGTTTTAACTTAACATTTTCATACTCAATGTAGGATGACTCTATAACATTGATAAAATTTCCACCTGTCGATTTCAAAGCGATCGGAAAAATTCTGACAGGAATTTGAGGTTCGCCTATCTTAGGATTGTCAAATGTAGTGTTAAGAAATAAAAATGAAAGAAGCAATTCGTTTTGATAATTCGTAGAATCTATCTTGACAAGGTAAGGTTTATACTCGATCACTATTTCATCCCCAGTTTGAGAGATGATTTGAAAGTCGGGGATATTTTGAGATAAAACAACTTGAACGAAGAGAAAAACCAAGATAAATAAAAAAGGACAGTTGCCAAGCGAACTTACGTTAAAGGTTGAAGTTTTTAGCATATCGTAAGCATTCGTTTTTGCTTTAATTTAAGGCACCTAATTCAAAGAGTAAAACCTTTAACGAAGCCGCAATAGGCAACTGTCCTTAAATTTGTAACTATCTCAATATAATCAACCCAAAATTAAAAGTCAAATTAAACTGCGTGAAAACGAATTACAAATTTATTCCCACTTTTAAATTCCGAAGGTTCAACAACAACGGTTCCTCCATTTATCTCGACGATTCTATGGAATATATTCATTGCGAAAAGATTATAGTCTGGCTTGTGTTCAGAAACAGAAACAAGGTATGGGTTAAATAACACTTTGGCAACATCAGAAGTTAGTTTCTTCGCTTCGTCGTAGATGGTTATAAATACAAATTTACCGTCACTCCCTGACCGTGTAACTTGCCCGATTTGAATCCTCCCACCAAGTGGCATCGCTTCAACTATCGTCTCAAATAAAACTTTAAAACCAATCCCAAGCCATTCTTCATCCCCCTTAATTAATGCTTCTTTTCCAAAATTAAATTCAAAATCAACCCCAGTGAACTTCTCCTTCATTTCCTCAGCCGTTTTTTTAATCAAAAAATTAACATCAAAAACCTTCCTCTCAATTTTACGAATTTCAGCGGAGATGTCGTTTAAGTGTGTAGAGTAATCAATAAGTTTAAACCATTTTTTCATCTTATCATAATTTTCAAGCAAAGGCACCCTAAATTCATCTTTAAGTTCCTCGCTTGATAACATCATTTCAATCACTCCCTTAATAGACGAAAAAATTTCTTTTATCTGATTTATAAAAAACCTTTCGGTCATCATTTGCATTTTTTTCGTTTCATTTTCAAGCAAGCGCATCCGCAAAACAGACTTAACTCTGGCGACTAACTCCGTAAATCTTATCGGCTTGTAAAGATACTCAATAGCACCGAGATTAAAGCCTCGCTCGAGATTTTCTTCATCAACATATTGCCCAGTTAAAATTATTACTGGAATTTCTTTGGTGATAGGATTTTGCTTAAGCTTAAAAAGCACGGTGAATCCATCCATAACCGGCATGCTTATATCGAGAAGTATCAAGTCAGGTCTTTTCTCTTGGGCAAGCATTAATCCTACAAGACCATTTTCAGCAGTTATCACATCGTAACCTTCAATTTCAAGTGCGTTTTTTAATGTCTCTCTTAACTCCTTCTCATCGTCAACCACAAGGATTGTCATTTTCTCAACCTATTTTGTTTGGGAAGAAACGCTCTGTTCTTGCGTTATCCCCGACCCTACCACCTCTTCCCCGATGACAAGTTTTTCTTCAAATTCTTTAACCTCCATTAAAAGCTTTTCTATTCTCCTGCAACCCTGCTCGATTGCTCTTATGTCCCTTAATGTTTCATTATCATATGGAAACCTTCGCTCTATTCTCGCTGACGCACTCATTATCACCGTTAATGGGTTATAAATTAAATCCCTTAATGAAAAAGTGAAATCCTTTAGAGTTTTCAGCTTTGCAATTTGTGTTTCATACTGTTTTATTTGCTCCATTCGCAGTTTCTCTTCCCTATGCCTTTGTTCCTGCAAGTTCACAAGTTTAACAAATAAATACGACAACCCCCATATCCACAGCAAAGAATCAAAATGAGTAAATATATCAGAAACCGATACTATACCCTCTTTTACCTTTTTGAACAGATCAAGCGTCGTGAAAAGATAATAAAGATAAATCACCAGCGCTGAGAAAAGAGCAGGGTGCTTCAAAATAAAACCTTCTACAAACTCACGCCATAATTTTTTCATTTCCCAAACCTCCTTAGATTTTTTAAAATCAACCGTCGGAAATCATGGCTATAAACCCTTAACTCTAAATCTTTACCGAAAAGTAAGCGTCAAAGCGTAGTCACCTCATCAAAATTCCGTAAATTCGTCACTTTCCAATTTAATGAATGTCAAAAAGAACGCAAAGTAAATTTAAAAAAAATAGCCTTAATCTTCAACCCCAGATTTAGCTCTGGAACACTTTTTAATATCTTCCCCTAAACGAACTCTATCATCTTGTTTTTCTTGGATTTAACGGCGATTGAAATTAAATTTTTTAAAAAATTATTGATTTCGAATCCGAATGCCATTTGAGCTTTTCATCACAAAAAGATACATAAAATCAACAAAAATTACGGGCTTCATTTCTTTTATCACGCTTATTTCCATCATCGGAGTAATGCTTGGAACATCTGCATTGATAATTGCACTTTCAATTTCAAATGGCTTTGAAAAGGAATTGAAAGAAAAAGTGATCGGTTTTACATCGCATATTCAGGTGTCAAAATTTGATACAAGATATTATGAGAAAGATGATTGGCAAAGCTTCGAAAAAATAAAGACGGTTTCAAACGTAAAGTCGGTTTCTCCCTTCGCAAGCAGAGAAGCGATGATAAGATCGAGCTACGGGATTGAAGGGATTTACCTTAAGGGAATTCTGCCCGAATATGATTTCTCGATAATAAAACGGAGCATAGTTGAAGGAGAGTACAACTTCAGCGAAGATGACGGAATTCCTAAAATAATAATTGGGAAAAAACTCGCAAACAAAATCGGGGTTGAACTTGGCGATAAAGTTATAGTTTTGGCAATTGACCCAGATAGCCCCAACCTTTCCGTGCCAAAAATAGAACAATTTAAAATTTCTGGTATCTACGAAACGGGAATGGCTGAGTATGACGATATTTTTGTTTATGTTCATCTTAAACATGCGCAGTATTTATTTGATCTTGGCAATAAAGTGAGCGGTTTTGATGTGATGGTTAAAAATGTTGATTTTATCGATGAAACAGCCCTTTTAATCCAAGACAAACTCGGCTATCCATATTATGCAAGAACTATGTACCAAATGTATAGAAACCTTTTCGCATGGCTTGAACTCCAGAAAAAACCTGTCCCGATTGTCCTCGGATTGATTATAATTGTTGCTGTTTTCAATATAGTTGGAACACTTTTAATGATAGTTCTTGAAAAGACAAAAGAGATTGGGATTTTGAAATCAATGGGAGCTAATTCGAAAAGTATTGTAAAAATTTTCATCTATCAGGGGATGTTTATTGGGGTTGTTGGAACAATGCTTGGAAATGCGCTTGCTTACATTTTATGTTTTATCCAATTAAAATATAAACCCCTTGCGCTTCCGGAGGATATCTACTTTATGAGCTCGGTTCCGATCTTGCTTCAAGTAGAAATTTTTGCAATTGTGTCGCTTGCCTCGTTAATCTTATGCTTCCTTGCAACGCTAATCCCTTCAATTATAGCCTCTAAAATTCAACCGGTGGAGGCGATAAGATTTGCATAAAACTTGAAAGTTTCAGTTGAACTGATTAATTTTTCAATAAAATAAACTTACTCCAGCACTTGAAGCAGATATTTAAAATAATTTGGGCTCATGAACTATTCAGAATTTTATTTTTGATAACCTTAATAATAATTGTAAGCAACGAATACCTCGCGTCGGTTCTTGCGGACCAAATTGTTTCGCCCGGAATTATTCAAGTTTTATCGTCGCTATTTAATGAGGATTCAACTACGAAGATATTCCGAATTGAAATTCCACTTTTATAAATCTTGCGGAATCAAACAAATTTTATATAAAAACATTGCCACTGTTCTCGCAGAAAGACTAAGGAAAGCGAGCAACGACATCTTAAAGTTGACAACGGCATTAACATTGGTAATAGGTAGATAAAACTGGGTTAAAATAAATTAAAAATAAAATTTGGCAAATCCTGAAGATGGCGAAACGCGAAATTGCGAAAGCGTACAACCCCCATGAAGTTGAAGACAAATGGTATGAATACTGGATGAAAAATGGCTATTTTTATGCAAAGGTTAACCCTGAGAAAAAACCTTACACCATTGTGATGCCACCGCCTAATATAACTGGAGTGTTAACCCTTGGGCATGTTTTAAACAACACGATACAAGATATCTACATCAGATGGAAAAGAATGCAAGGATATGAGGCGTGTTGGATTCCAGGAACGGACCATGCTGGAATAGCAACGCAAAATGTCGTGGAAAAAGCCATTGCAAAAGAAGGACTCAAAAGAGAAGACCTTGGGCGGGAAAAGTTCCTTGAAAGAGTATGGAAGTGGAAAGAAGAATATGGAAGCACAATAATAAGACAGTTAAAAAAACTTGGCGTATCATGCGACTGGAAACGCGAAAGATTTACAATGGATGAAGGTCTTTCAAATGCTGTTAAAGAGGTCTTCATCCGACTATATGAAAAGGGATTAATTTACAGGGGTAAATATATAGTTAACTGGTGCCCAAGATGCCATACAGCTTTGGCTGATGATGAAGTTGAATATAAAGAGCAAATTGGAAAACTTTGGTATATAAAATACCCAATTGAAAACTCTGATAAATTTATCATAGTTGCAACCACAAGACCTGAAACTATGCTTGGAGATACCGCTGTTGCCGTGAACCCGAAAGATGATAGATACAAACATCTGATTGGCAAATTTGCCATCTTACCACTTGTTGGAAGGAAACTCCCAATAATCGCAGATGAAATCGTTGACCCTGAATTTGGAACGGGCGCAGTAAAAGTCACACCTGCTCACGACCCCAACGATTATCTTATGGCCATAAAGCACAAACTTGAATTTGTCGTTGCAATGGACACTTACGCAAAAATGAACGAGAACGTCCCTGAGAAATACCAAGGACTCGATAGATATGAAGCAAGAAAAGAAGTTATAAAAGACCTTGAAACCCAGGGTTATCTTGTAAAAGTTGAAGACTACACTCACGCTGTCGGTAGATGCTACCGCTGTGATACGATAATTGAACCATATCTATCCGATCAGTGGTTTGTCAAAATGAAACCACTTGCTGAAAAAGCGCTTCAGGTGGTGCTTGATGGAAAAATAAAGTTTTATCCTGAGAGATGGGTTAAAGTCTATGAACACTGGATGAGAAATGTGAGGGACTGGTGTATTTCAAGACAAATTTGGTGGGGGCATAGAATCCCTGTCTACTACTGTGACGATTGTGGTGAAATAATGGTTGAAAGAGAGAAACCTATGACATGCAAAAAATGTGAGAGCACAAAAATAAGACAAGATGAGGATGTCCTTGACACATGGTTTAGCTCTTGGCTATGGCCATTTTCAACATTGAACTGGCCAGAGGATAATCCTGATTTAAAATATTTCTACCCAACCGATTTGCTTGTAACCGGACCGGATATAATCTTCTTCTGGGTTGCGAGGATGATAATGGCAGGTCTTGAATTCATGGGAGAAATTCCGTTTAAAGAGGTTTACTTCACAAGTATAATTCGCGATGAGTTTGGGAGAAAAATGTCAAAATCGCTCGGCAATTCTCCCGATCCACTTGATGTAATCCGCGAATATGGCGCTGATGCTTTAAGATTCACAATTGTATACCTTGCTCCACTTGGGCAAGATATTCTTTTCTCAACAAGGAAATGTGAAATAGGCAGAAACTTCGCAAATAAGATCTGGAACGCTGGAAGATTTTTGATTATGAATTCCGATGAAATTGAAATAAAAGACGAATTAAAATTTGAATATCTTGACCTTGCAGATAAATGGATATTAAGCGAACTCAATAAAACTATTTCTGAACTAAATTACGCTCTTGAAACCTACAGAATAAACGATGCTGCAAGGCTGATCTACGATTTCCTTTGGCATGATTTCTGCGATTGGTATCTTGAGATTATAAAGGAGAGAATTTACGCACCTGAATCTGAAGAAGAAAAGCAAGCGGTGTTGACAAGGGCTATCTATGTATTTGAAACAGCACTAAAACTTCTTCACCCATTTATGCCATTTATAACTGAGGAATTGTGGCAAAACCTCCGCGAGAGGGAAAACGGTGAAAGCATAATGATTCAATCATTCCCAGTGGCGGATGAAAAATGGATCGATAAAGCGATTTCACAGAATATGAAGTTTGTCCAAGATATAATCGTCGCGATAAGAGCAATTCGTGGCGAGATGAACATACCTCACACCAAACTTTGTGATGTCGTAATAAATGTTTCAGACGACAATAGAAAGGACTTGCTAAACGATTACATCCAATATTTAAAGCGACTCGCGAAAGTGAATGATGTCACAGTTGGTTTAGGCATAAAGAGACCTAAATTTTCAGCAACTGCTGTTGTTTCAGGCACTGAGATTTTCGTCCCTCTTGAAGGTTTAATTAATTTTGAAATTGAACGAAAACGTCTGGAAAAAGAGATAAAAAGATACGAAACAATGCTTGCGGAAACCGAAAAGAAGCTCAACGACCAAAACTTTATTAGCCGTGCCCCAGCTGATATAATAGAGCGTGAAAAACAAAAATATGAGAACTTTAAACTTACGCTTGAAAAACTTCGCCAGAATTACACATATCTTGTTGAATAATTCATCGATAATTTTTAAATTTTGAAAAATCAACAAGCATTACTTATGGACAGGGAATACCTGGAGAAAATAATTGAGGAGCTTTTGCTAGAAGTAAAGAAAAGTTATCCTGCCCCTGAAATTCCAGGTGGGGTTTGCGACCCAAGAGAACCTTGTGCAGGATGTGGTTATTGCGTTGTCCACAAAAAAGAAGCAGTAAAAAACATAGTCGAAAACGGTGCAGAAAGAATAAGCGCAACGCTTGGTGTGACAGAACAGGGTTCAATCGATATGAATATCGCTAAAATGATTGACCACACACTTTTAAAACCAGAGGCGACACCTAAAGATATCGAAAAACTTTGCTTTGAAGCAATACAATATCAGTTTGCCAGCGTTTGCGTTAACCCATGCTATGTTAAACTCGCATCTGAAATTTTAAAAGATAGAAAAGTTAAAGTTTGCGCTGTCATTGGTTTCCCGCTTGGGGCAAATAGAACAGAGACAAAAGTTTTTGAAACTGAAAAGGCAATTGAAGATGGGGCTCAAGAGGTTGATATGGTGATGAATATCGGAATGCTTAAAGGAGGCTACTATGAGTATGTAGAACAAGACATCAGAGCAGTTGTAAATGTAGCCCATAAAAAAGGAGTCCTTGTAAAAGTTATACTTGAAACCGCACTCTTAACTGATGAGGAAAAAGTTAAAGCTTGCCTCATCGCCAAAAGGGCAAACGCTGACTTCGTTAAAACATCAACTGGGTTCAGTAAAGGCGGAGCAACCGCTGGAGATGTCGCCTTGATGCGAAGAGTTGTGGGAAGTGCAATGGGAGTTAAAGCAAGCGGAGGAATAAGAACATACGAAGAAGCACTTCAAATGATAAAAAGCGGTGCAGATAGAATTGGTGCAAGCGCAAGTGTAAGAATAGTAAGCGGAATCAAATCCGAACAATTTTCAACAATATATTAAAATTTATATGAAAAAGCTCGTACTGATTGCACTTACTTTAATAATTTCCTGTTCCAGCAGCAAAGTTGAAATCAAAGCAGAAGAGCAAATTTCAACTATCCCCAAAGACACAACCATAGCCCAAAGCGAACCCAAAAAACTTTTCTCAAGTCAAATTGATGATTCCACGATTGATTCAGTTGTTATCGTTGGAAGGCGAAAACAGGAAAAAACGACGCCAATAATTGTTACCCCAATTATTTTGCCGATCACAGCTTTCCCAATCCAAACACAACCATCCGAGCAAAAATCCGAGATAAAATCCGAGATAAAACCTGCGCCAGAGGTTAAATTGCCACCAGAACAACCCAAAGAAACACCAATTGAAGTGAAGGAAAAAAAATCAGAAATTGAACCCCTTAAACCTGAAATAAAATCATCTCCCCCAACAAAGCCGTCTGAATACTTTATCCAAATAGGCGCTTTCATCACACAAAATTCAGCAAATGAACAGCTCAAAAAATTTAAAACTCTATACCCTGACAAAAATGCAATGGTAGTTTTTGATTCAACCGTCGGACTTTACAAAGTTCAAATAAATGGAATGAAAGATTCAATAGATTTAATTCAAACCCTTACTATAATTCAAAAACAATTTCCCGATGCATTCATAACCTCAAGTCCTACTTCAGCAAGATTAAAATCATCAACAGAACAGCAAACAGCCCCATCAAAGCCTAAAATTAAGATTCAAATCGGGGCATACTCAAACATATCCAACGCCGAAAAGATAAAAGAATACATTGAATCAAAATTTAAAGTCACAGCGGAAATATCCAAGGTAAATGGTTTCTTCAAGATTTTTGTATACCTAAATGAGGATGATCTAAATACCTTAAACGAAATCAAATCAGAATTTACCAATGCTTTTGTCGTAAAACAGTAATTCAAAATTTTAATTTTTTGACACTATGTTGATTAAAGTCTTGTTTCTGTTTTTCATTTTGAGTGGACTTGCATTTTCCCAGAATATTGATTCCCTTTCACATTACGAGAAGCAATTCAACCCCGCATTATACGATATAAAGGATTTAGTTTTTCCAAACTTATCCCCAACAGGAAACGAGGAAACAAGCCTTGGCTTTAGGGTTCAAGTTCTTGCGACAAATCGTCTCGATAGCGCAAATAACGTTAAAAACCTTATTCAATCTATTTTAAATTCCACAAATTTCCGGTCTCAAAAAGTTTATATAATTTACGAACCCCCAAATTACAAGGTTAGGGTTGGGGACTTCGAAAATCTCCAAGAAGCGAGCGTATTGAGGAAATTTTTGATTGAAAACGGCTTTAAATATGCGTGGATAGTAAACGACAGGATAAAGAAGTGATCAAAAGCCAGCCTTTTTAATGTGATAACTTTCCCTTCTCCTCATCTTTAATTTTTCTCTCGTTGTTTTGTCATCATATCCCGCAAGATGCAAAATACCATGTGCAACCAAACGGGCAATTTCATTCTTAAATTCGACCTCGTAGAATTTTGACTGTTCAATCGCCCTATCAACGCTTATGTATATCTCAGCAACCTTATCAATTATAGGGATATCGTCAGAAAGCTCGAATGAAATCACATCAGTTGGGTAATCATGATTTAAAAATTCTCGATTTATTTTACGTATAGTTTCATCGTCAACAAAAATTACATTAACTTCTGTGTAATTCAACTTTTCTTCGTTAAGAATTTGCTTTACGAGAGTTTTAAGTTTTTGGGTGGGGAGTTTTGCACTTTTATAGAGGTTGGAGATGTTAATCTTTGCCACGCTATTTTACCTTCGGTTTATTCCCAAATAATAGTTCACCAAGAGAAAGAGCAATTCCGGGAATCATAACCTCAGGCTCAAGTTTGGTAAAATCGCTCGATAAAATTTTTTTATCAATGTTTGCGTATAAAGAACACCCACCATTTACATCAACAATAAGCCCCGATACTTTACCATTATATTCCCCTATAAAAGTAGCTTCACCAAGGAGATCGCTGACGATATAACCAGTGCAAAAATGAAGCTGAAGGTGGGAATATGGCGTAAACACCGAGACAAGGGTTCCAAACTTTTCGCCAAGTTTTATCTTTGGATGAATCTCAAGGATTGTTTTTTTAATCTTAAAGCGATATATACCTTTAATTTTTTGTGGTTTAGTTTTCAAAATTTTCCCAACCTTTTTAGCATCTTCTTTTGAAAATCTCATGATGAGTTCCCTTATTAGATTTAAACTAAAAAACCCCAATTGCTTGTTCAATCCGAACAAAACAATTGGGGTTTAAGATTATGCTTACCTCAATCAGTTATGCCCTGCCTCATACGATAACGACATTAACTGCCTTCGGTCCTTTTGGTCCGTCAACAACTTCAAATTCAACTGTTGTCCCTTCTTCAAGGGTCTTGAAGCGCTTATCGGATTTAATTTCAGAGTAATGGACGAAAACCTCGCGCCCATCCTCTGCTTCAATAAATCCGTAGCCCTTCTTGTTGTTGAACCACTTAACTTTACCGCGTGACATCTTACTACTACCTCCTAATAAATTTAACTGCTCCAGCAACCACCCATTACGCACTCAGGAACCAAATTTATTTAGGGCGGTCACCTTCGCTATTTAACTGTTCCTGAGCGCAAAAAGTTATTCACAATATAACAAATTCATTTGTCAATGTCAAATTAATAAAATTACTTTTTCTCTTGTTGATTCGCTTCATTGATTTTCATCTGCAACCTTGAAATTCTATCTTTAATCAGATATTGATATTGCTGTGGATAATAAGCGAGAACTTTGTTCAAAATGTCTATCGCCTTCTGATACTCTCCCATCATCTCGTATAAGTTAACAAGTATCACATATGGATTATATTCCCCGTAGATATTCATTGGATCTCGATTTATTTGCTCAAGCGCTATCGGTTCAATTTCTTTCGCAATTTTCATAAACTTATCCCTTGCACCAACAATCTCATATAATCTTGCAACATCATAACGCAACCTGTAATCCATCGGCAAAACATCATTTGGAATCTTACTTTCCATACGATCGAGAACTTCAACAACTTTTGAAGTGTCCCTGTTATTCTCATAGTAGTAAATTGCAAGCTTCAAAAATGCATTTCTATAATTCTGCATAAGATTTCTATCGGTTTCAAAGAAGTGAACCTTTGGGTTATCAAGATTTCTAAACTTAAATCCATAATGTGGCTCACGATAAAATCCCTCTGGCTCATTAAACAAACATTGCCTCATTACATCCTCACGAATAAATGTTGGGGAACCCCTTGGATTCTTGAACGGAACCACCCTGTATGCAAGACCTTCCATCCTCAAATATTCATCAAGCCCAATAAAATTATCTGGGGAAACAGTGACAGCAAAGTAAATCGGTCTTTCCCATTTGTTGGTCTCAATAATATCGCGAACCATAATATCTTGAACTCTTATAGCTTTGATCTCACCAAATTGAATTGTATTCGGCATTATAAATGTTATTTTGCCCTGATTTATAATCGCAGTGTCTTTAATTCCAAACTTCTCATACACTTCTTTAGGAACAGGTATGCTGACTTCCTTTGGCTCCCACTGGACAAGCCCAAGTCGTCTTATTATGTTATCGCTCAAACTTATTGGAACCTTTTTCGCTCCATATGGCTCTTCATGCTTTAACTGCAAAATATACCAATCGGTATTAAGCAGGCTCAAATTGACAACCCTAACATCCCTCCTCACACCTTCAACAACTTGAAGATACCACAATGGGAATGTATCATTATCACCGTTCGTAAATAAAATAGCGTCCTTTTCACAACTTTGCAGTAGATTATACGAATAATCCCACGGAACATAATTCCCACTTCTATCGTGATCGTCAAAGTTTTGAATAAACATATTGAAAGGCACGACAAAGATTGAAACAACTAAAATCGCAACAGCATAGACCTTTTTAATTCCAGCCTTTATAGCTTCACTGACTAAATCGATCAATCCAGAAACCCCAATTCCAACCCAAATTGCAAACGCAAAGAATGACCCAACAAATACATAATCTCTTTCTCTTGGCTGTGGCTCTGGCATGTTAAGATAAATCGCAAGCCCAAGCCCTGTAACTATAAACAAAGCAAGGTAAGATAAGAACATTTTCCAATCTTTTCTATAGTGATAATACAAACCAAAAAGCCCAAAAAACAGAGGAAGAGCGAAATATCTATTTGGGAATTCACTTGCTTTCCCCCAGCCACTTTCGGACTTTATAAATGCGACCGGCGCATCTTGAATATCGCCAGCCCGACCAACAAAATTCCACAGGAAATATCTCAAATACATATGGTTTAACTGATACCTTATAAAGAAATCCCAATCACTGCTGTATTTTTGATAGTTTTCTTGATGCGTTGGCTCTTGACTCCACCTTCTTTTAAATGGGGATGGCTGTTCACCATACTGCTCACGATTGAGATACTTAACGAATGCAACAAAATTATCCGGAGCATTTTCATTTATCGCAGGTCTATCGTTTGCCCTTATTATAATCAAAGCATAAGTTGTATAACCAAGAAAAACAAGGAAAACACCCGTTAAAAATGTAAATAAAACCCTTTGCTTGTGTTGATAAGCGTAATAAATTCCATATGAAACAGCGATCGCAATAATCGCAGGAACCACTGGCATATCATCAAGCATTGATGGTATCCAAAAAATTATAACCTTGTAAATCAGGAAAAATATTCCAACGGCTATTACACCCATTATTGTAAAACTTTTCAAATCAACGCTTTCCTTGATCCTAAAGTAAATTATCAAGGCAAGCGTAAAAATTGTTAATATACTTAACAAATGAACCCCTATTGATAAACCAATTATATACGCAATCAAAAGGATCAACTTGTCACTTTCAATTTTATCCGCCTTCTCAAACCATACCATTCCGAGCCATATTGCAAAACTCATCAAGAACAAGCTCGTCGCATAAACTTCAGCTTCCACAGCATTAAACCAAAACGTATCACTGAAAGCCAAGGTCAAAGCTCCAACAATGGGAGCTCCATAAACGGCAAGTTTATCAATAAATGTTCGTGGTTCAGGTTTCCACCTCAAAATTAATCTAACGGTTATCAGATATAAAAATACCACTGTTAATGCGCTAACAAACGCGCTTATAAGGTTCACCCTCTTCCCAATATCTTGAGCTATGGGCAAAAGTGTTGCTATTCTACCAAGAATTATAAAAAATGGAGCACCTGGTGGATGAGGCACACCAAGAGAATACGACACAGCTATAAATTCACCGCAATCCCAAAAAGGAACGCTTGGTTGAACCGTTAAAGCATACACGGCAAATGAAATCAAAAACAAAGCAAAAGCGATAATACGATCAATTTTATACCTGTTCATCTTGAAACATATTTTATTTTTGAAATTAAATTAACAGCAATCTCATCGCAAACAGAAAAACCTTTACGGGTCAATCTGACCTTAAAATTATCTATCTCAACAAAGCCAAGTTTTTCAAGTTCAATTAATTCCTCTCTAATTTCGCCACCAAGAAAATCAAAACCAAATTTTTCTTTAAACTTCTCTAAATCAACCCCGGTGCTCCGCAAGCCAAGATAAATAAACTCCTCAACCATCTTCTCGGCGTCCAAAATTTCAAAATTAGCAATTGGCAACTTATTTAAATCAATCGCTTTTAAATATTTATTTAAGTTCGCTACATTCCACCATCTTTTATTCAACCAAAAGGAGTGAGCGGATGGACCAAAACCGAGGTAATTTTCGTGTTTCCAATATTTTAAGTTGTGTCTACATTCAAAACCCTCATAAGCGTAGTTCGAAACCTCATAATGAATATAACCAGCGTCTTCAAGGGTCTCCATCGTTGTCTCATATAACTCAGCTTGTTTGAACTCGTCTGGTAATTTAACCTCGCCACTTCTGACAAGTTCGTAAAGTGGAGTTCCACTCTCGACAATCAAATTATACGCTGATATGTGCGGAACATTAAGTTCAATCGCTTTGTGTAAATTTTCAGCCCAGTCCCTCACATTTTGACCGGGCAACCCGAAAATTAAATCAACGCTTATATTTTCAAACCCAGATTCAAATGCAAATTTAACACACTCAACGGCATCCTTGCTTGTGTGAATTCGACCAAGAAATTTCAAATCTTCATCAAAAAACGATTGAATCCCAAAACTTAAACGATTAATCCCAACTTTTCTAAACGAAAAAAGTTTTTCTCTGTTAACCGTTCCTGGATTTGCTTCAACTGTTATTTCAACATCTTGAGAAATGCAGAAATTTTTATACAACGAATTTAAAATCCTTTCAATTTGAGAAACTTCAAGAAGCGATGGGGTCCCACCACCGAAATAAACAGTATCAAAACAGGCTGTTTCAATAAAGTCAGACTCCCTCCTAAAAATTTCAATCTCTCGTAAAATTGAATTCACAAAAGAGTCAATCCAACCCAAGTCTTCAACAGAGTAAAAATCGCAATAAATACATTTCCTTTCGCAAAATGGTATGTGAATATAAATTCCGCTCATCTTATTCTTTTGCCTATCCTTTCCCATCTAATTGATTTTATTTTCTCAGGCAGATTTAAAATTGGAATGTTTGAATTCCACGACCAATAAATAAAACTTGCCTTGCCGATGATGTTATCCACTGGCACAAAACCCCAATATCTGCTATCCAAACTATTATTTCTATTATCCCCCATCACAAAAACATAATCTCTCTCGAATATATATTTTCTTGCTTCAATACCGTCAATCAAAACCCTATCACCATATTCAACCCTATGCCCTTCTCTTTCAATTATTATCTTCCATCGCTTTATATTTTCCTCTGTTAACTCTACCTCCATACCTTTAAATGGAACTATAATCGGACCGTAGTTATCCTCGTTAAAATCAGAGCCTTCTGGGAAGATATACGGATTTGGGATACCCTTCGGTGTTATAAAGTCATAATTTACCTTTATAGTTGGAGGTTCGGGAAACCTTGAGCCATTTATATAAACTACTTTATCTTTTATTTGAATAACATCACCGGGGAGCCCAATTATTCTTTTTATGTAGTTGACATTTTCACTTGCTTCAATTTCACTTTTCTCGCCAGGGAATTTAAAAACTACAATGTCGCCATGTTTGAGCGAGGAAATTAGCGGTAAAATTTTAACTTGAGGTATCTCGATCCTTGTAAAAGGAACGTATTTTGGCGTTTTTACGGGAAATCCAACCTTAGAAACTATTATAAAGTCACCAGGCAAAAGCGTATCCTCCATAGAGCCAGAAGGAATTCTAAAGGCTTCAAAAATAAATGACTTTATAAAAAGTGCAAATATAACCGCTATAAGCAAAGGTCTGAGCCATTTCCTCATTTCTGTTTCTTCTTGAGCCTCGTTCGCAAGTTGTTCGTAATCTCGATTCATTTTCCAACTTATTTAATTATCATGCCAATTCTGTTAAACTTAATTGAAAAAATCTTAGCAAATATGTTATAGATCGGTATATCCGGATTCCACGACCAATAAACAATAATCGGCGCTCCAACAATATATTTATCTGGGACGAAACCCCAGAAACGACTGTCCAAGCTATTATCTCGGTTATCCCCCATCATAAAGTAATAATCATGTTCAACGGTATATTCATTCTTTTCAACCCCGTCAATGTAAACTTTTCCATTTTTAATTTCAATTGAGTGTCCCTCTCTTTTTACAAACGTTTCCCAAGCGTCAAAATTTGAAAGTTCAATTTTTATAACATCCCCTTTTTTGGGAACAACAATCGGACCGTAATTATCTTCATTAAATGGTGCTCCCTTTGGGAAAATTCTCGGATCAGGTTGATCTTTAGGCAAAATGTAAGGTCTTTCAAACTTAACATATTTTGGATTTGGGAATATCTCACCGTTTACATAAACAACTTTGTCGATGATTTGAATTGTATCCCCAGGAACTCCGATACATCTCTTCAAGTAGTAAATCATAGCTGGGTGTCTCACCTCATCTCGATAACCCGGAAACTCAAAAACTACCACATCACCACGATTTACCTTCCACAAACTTGGTATCACAATATATGGCAAACGAATCGATGTTAAAGGTATGTTTCTCGGCGTTGCAAGGTTGTAGATAAATTTATTAACAAAAAGGAAATCACCAGCCATTACGGTATCTTCCATCGAGGATGTTGGAACCGCAAATGAAGCAATGACAAAACTATTTAAGACGAGGAAAATTCCAAAAACAACAACAAATTCTTTAACAAAATTATAAATTTTCTCCTTTAGAGTTCGTGGTTTCTTTTTAGCTTTTGGGTCTTTTTTTTGTGGCATTTTAAAGAAATTTTTGTTTTAATCGTTATCTATCGTGAGGACTGCAAGGAATGCTTCTTGTGGGACCTCAACTCTGCCGATTTGTTTCATTCGTTTTTTCCCTTCTTTTTGTTTTTCAAGTAACTTTCGCTTTCTCGTAACATCACCACCGTAACACTTTGCTAAGACATTTTTTCTCAATGGCTTAATTACATCCCTAGCTATAACCTTGCTCCCAATCGCTGCTTGAATTACAACCTCAAAAAGTTGTCTTGGAATAAGTTCCCTAAGTTTTGAACATAATTTCCGTCCATAATCGTACGCCTTGCTTCTGTGCACAACAAAGGAAAGGGCATCAACTGGTTCACCGTTCAAAAGTATATCAAGCTTTACAAGGTCAGATTCCCTATAGTTGAGAAATTCATAGTCAAACGAAGCATATCCTCGGGAAAGGGATTTTAATTTATCGTAAAAATCAAAAATTATCTCTGAAAGTGGAAGTTCATACTCAAGGATTGCTCTGTCAGCGGAAACATAGTGCGTTGTTTTATAAATTCCTCTTCTATCTGAACAAAGCTTCATCAAAGAGCCGATGTACTCAGATGGGGTTATTATTTGTGCACGCACATAGGGTTCTTCAATATGATCGATCTCTCCGGGGTTGGGCATATCAGTCGGATTGTTTACAAATATAACTTCCCCATTCCTTTTCACGACCTTATATACTACGTTTGGGACGGTTGTAACGATGTTAAGAGCAAACTCCCTCTCAAGGCGTTCTTGAACTATTTCCATGTGCAGTAGTCCGAGAAATCCACATCTAAACCCATGTCCCAAAGCCGAAGAACTTTCGGGTTCAAAAACAATAGCAGCGTCGTTTAATCTTAATTTTTCAAGAGCATCTCTCAATTCTTGATAATTTTCAGAATCAGCTGGGAAAAATCCAGCATAAACCATTGGCTTCACCTCACGATATCCCGGGAGAGGTTTCTTAGCGGGATTATTAGCGAGCGTGATTGTATCTCCCACCCTTGTGTCATGAACATCTTTCACACCGGCGATTAAATATCCCACCATCCCTGTTGTAAGCTTACCAGTTCTAATTCTATCAAGTTTTAAAATTCCAACTTCTTCAGCTTCAAAAATTTTTCCATTTGCAAAAAATGTAATTTTATCCCTTTCTTTTAACTCACCATCGAAAACTCGCAAGTAAACGATAACACCGCGATAAGAATCATACTTTGAATCAAAAATGAGAGCTCTTAAAGGTTCTTCTGGATTTCCCTTTGGCGGTGGAATTCTTTCAACAATTGCTTCCAGAAGCTTATCAACCCCATATCCTGTCTTAGCACTTACAAGAATAATTTCATCTTCTTTACAGCCGATCAAATCTATGATTTGGGCTTTGACTGTTTCAATCATTGTCTTGGCAGCGGGTAAATCAATTTTATTTATCACGGGGATGATCTCAAGCCCTGCATCAACTGCCATATAAAGGTTGCTTATCGTTTGAGCTTCTACGCCTTGAGTTGCGTCAACGACAAGAATTGCACCCTCACTTGCAGCAAGAGCTCTTGAAACTTCATACGAAAAATCAACATGCCCAGGTGTGTCAATCAAGTTGAAAATGTATTCATTACCATCATTAGCTACATATCGCATTTGGATTGGGTGTGATTTTATTGTGATCCCGCGCTCGCGTTCAAGATCCATATTATCAAGCACTTGTTCTACCATTTGTCTTTCGGGGATTGTTCCAGTTTTTTCCAAAAGTCTGTCCGCAAGCGTTGATTTACCGTGGTCAATATGCGCAATGATGCAAAAGTTTCTTATTCTGTCAACGCTCATTTCTTCTGCACAGATGCCTTTGTTTAAAACACCTTAACTTTTGAAAAATATAAGAACAGGAAGTTTAAAATTCAAAAACTATTTAAATCGCATAAAATTATTTCCCCGAAGTTTCACCCGCGATTAAGTTTATCGTCTTGAAATGAACCTTCGCAATATTTGACAATTCATCCCTACCGAATTTTTTAACGATTTCATTCGCAGTTGAAATCACCTTAGGTGAGACACCTTTAGGTAATTCAATTTCATATTTCTTGGAGATTTCCTTAAGTTGGGTTATAAACTCAGCCCTCGCCAGTATAGAAGCTGAAGCCACAGCTGGATCAATTTCAGCTTTGTGCTTTTGGATTAATTCGATCTTCTTTCCTCTTTTCATCAGCGCATTTAAAAGGTATAATTCATCGCCAAAACGGTCTGAAATCGCTCTCTTAACATTTAATTTTTTCTCTTCAGCCTTTTCAAGAAGATTTTCTATTACTCGCGCATGCCCCCAAGCAAGCAAACGATTAAGGTTCAAATTTTTTGTGAGTTCATTATATCTTTTGGGTTTAATGACGACAACATCATAGATGCAAGATTTCTTTATCTCGTTAGCAAGTTCAAGAACTCTCTTATCCGACAATTTTTTTGAATCTTTAACTCCCAATTTTAAAAGTTCCTCATTCAATGAGTTATTTGATATAACCCCTGCAATTACAAGTGGACCAAAGAAATCACCTTTTCCGGATTCATCAACGCCAATGTAAAATTCCATAACAGCAGTGAGAAATTTTTTTCAAAGTTAAAAAAGTTTTTAAATTTTAACAACGCAATTGAGCGCAGGAATTTGCAAAACTTGAGAAATTTTTCTATATTTGTAATGCTTTCACGGTGAGTATAGCTCAACCGGTCAGAGCGCCAGGTTGTGGCCCTGGAGGTTGCGGGTTCGAGTCCCGCTACTCACCCCCCACAAAGCCCCCATCGTCTAGAGGCCTAGGACACAGGCTTTTCAAGCCTGGAACGCGGGTTCGAATCCCGCTGGGGGCGCTACTATTTATAAGCAATGTAAAGTGTGACAATACCAAATGTTAACCTCCACATTTCAACCTTCCCAAATCCAACCCCATTTAGAATTTTCACAAAATCTATGCCCTCTGGAAACCTTAACACCGACTCCGGCAAATATGTATATGCGTTATCATGCTTTGAGATAATTTTACCAATAATAGGGAGAATTTTACGAAAATAGAAAAGATAAATTTGCTTCAATGGTGCTTTCGGTAGCGAAAACTCAAGCACGGCAAGTTTACCACCACCTTTTAAAACCCTGTAAATTTCTTTTAGCCCCCTTTCAAGAAAAGAAAAATTTCTTACCCCAAAGGCGACAAGGCAAATATCAAATACACCTTCTTTAAATGGCAAATTCTCAACTTCGGCACATAAAAAAGATGAATTAACTACTCCGTTTTTCATCGCCTTCTCTTTAAAGATTTTAAGCATATTTATGGAAACATCTACACCAGTTATTTTAACCGGGATTTTTCTATAAGCCGAAAGAGAAAAATCACCCGTTCCGCAGGCGATATCAACAACCCTCTCAGAGCCAGATAAATTTAACTTGCTAATTGCAAACCTACGCCAATAGATATCAAACCCAAAACTTAACAGATGATTAAGAAAATCATATCTTTTTGCGATAGCGTCGAACATTTGCTTTACATATTCTCTCTTTAGTTCACCCTGCGTGATGTAATTTTGATCAAAAGATTTCATTAATGCCAGTTAAGTAAGTTTTTGCAAAATATAACAGAACAAAACCATTAAAAACAAAAAAGGCGTGGCTTTCGCCACGCCCTTCTTAATTTTCCGCATAATTTAAAAAATCTTATAAGTTCGGATTCGTATCCTTCTCACGCCTTCCAAGTGGGAAGAAAGCCATTCTACCCTGCAAAAATGGATCATTGAATCTTCTCAAATCTTGCAAATACATTCCCTCAAGGAAGAATTCCCTCTTCCTTTCCTCACGAATTAAATTGAGCAAACTTTGAAGATCAGCTACAGTCGTGTCGCTTAATCCAGCTGCCCGACGGTTTTTGTTGATCTCACTTAACGCAGAAACTATGTTATTCTGCGAATAGAAATATTCAGCTCTTATAAGATTAGCTTCTTGCCATTTTACAATTGCAATATCCGCTGCACGAGTCGGATACTTCGCTTGCCTCCAGTATGGTCTCCCTGCTGTTGGCTCTTGGACAGGTACTCTGGGGTCTCCTCTAATCTGATGTCTTGGTCCAACGGCAACTTCGGGTCTATCGTATGCGTAAATATAAACAAGGTTATTCTCTCTATCTGTATTTTCAGAATAAACAGCGTCAAATCTAAGTCCGGTAAACAACGCTTCATTTGCTACATCACTATATGCACCGGATAAATCACCCTTATGCAATTTTGCTCTCGCCCTTCCAAGATAAGCAATGGCTTTAACTTGTGCTGGGGTTAATGTCTGATGTCCATTTCTGAATGTTCTTGCTGAAGGTAAACCATCGGCGATATTGATCACCTCAGTGAAATGAGCAATAGCCCTATCGTAAATCTGTGGTCTTGGGATCAATGGACCACCATCAATTGGGGAACCATTCCACATATCTGCGAGATGAATCAATGCAAAACCAGCATAAATGCGTGCCATTGCGTACTCAATCATCTTACGAGCTGAATCTTCACCGACCATTTGCTTTATTCTATTAGATCCATTTTCCGCAACCCATCTTGCCCTTTGCAAAAATCCATACCAATTTTCCATAGTTGTATTATTGTCTTGAACATCGCCATCCTGCATCTCTTTAAATGTTGGGAATGAACCTATATGAATAAGTTCATTGCTCAACAATCCAGAGCAAATTATTGTCCATTGATACTGATAAGCAAAATCAGCAGCTATACCTGTAACTATTGCTGGTATAGCCGTGGCTTGATTTAAATTTTCATCTGTTATCTGGTTTGGATTTTCCACTTGAAGCGATTGCTTGCACCCAACGTAGAGGAGTATGAAAATTATCGGAACAATCGCTTTTAAAACTTTCATTTTCATAAAACTTCCTCCTTTAAAATTTGTTTTTAAAAGCGGGCGATAAAGACGCCCGCCTTATCGTTTAAAATTCAACATTTAGTGTAAAGATATATCTAGTAGCTTGCGGTAAAGTTAGGAAGTCAGAACCTTGGTTAAGGTTTGGACCTGGACCAGCATAGTTAACTTGTGGATCGGGTCCACCGTACTTTGTCCAAAGCGCTACATTTCTCGCTGAGAATGAAAATGTAACTTTTCTTGAAGCAAATAACCTCGCAAATCTTGTTGGCAAGCTAAATGAAACTCCAATCTCGCGCAATCTAACAAAATCTCCTTTTTGAACCCACAAATCATCCGCCCTCCAATCATACTTCATCCA
>CALJEK010000035.1 GCA_938074445.1 Candidatus Kryptoniota bacterium
GTTTCAATCCCTCACAGGTTCAATTCACACCCAACGTAAAACAAAACTTAAACATACCAAAATTCACACACTAAAATATAATAAATTTCAACCCCAAAGTCAAGCCCAAAAGTGTTAACCTCTCCCCCAAATTTTTCCGAGAACCTCACTGACAAAATGTCCTCGCTTGTGTCAGAGCAAGACTTTCTGATTGTAAATCAGAAGATTGTTCAAAAATCAAACTGTTAACATCTTCACGCGATTCTCGGAAACGTGATAACGGATACAAAAACGCACAATAAAACTAAATCAAACTATCAACCGGATTCTTGTTCAACCCTATGACTTCCCTACCCCTCCATTTACCCCACAAAGTATAAATTATAACAGAATCAACCTCGGGATCTATTATCTGAAGAAGTTTAAACTTCAACTCCGCTAACTTACCATCGCTTAGTTCCCCCTCAAAAACAGAGTTTTGAACCCAATGCAAATACCTGCGCAACAACTTGCAAACCTTGTTAACGCGCTTCTCTTCAACATCATAAACAACTATATAATACATAGCTCAAAATTAAACTTTGTTTTTCTAATACCACCAAACCTTAAACGGCTCATATATCTCATCCTCAAGCAAATGTTTTATCAACTTGTAACACTCAAGCCGAATTAATCCCCTATACGATACATTTCTGTTAAGTTTCTTGTGCCTAACAGTTGACTCAAGCAACTCGTTGAACTCCTTCACGAATATCTTCCTCCCATCTTCAGACAAATAACAAAAATTTAACTCGTTAACAAAATGTTCCCGACTAAATTGACCCCGATTTATCATTCTGAAAATTAACCTATCAACAACAACTGGCTTAAATACCTCCGAAAGATCAAGCGCTAATGAAAACCTTCTATCAGACGGCTCGTGCAAATAACTTATCGTGGGATTAAGAGAAGTTTTATAAATCTCACCAAGTACAGATGTATAAAGCATTGAATTCCCAAACGATATAAGAGCATTTATTGCGTTACCAGGTGGACGCTTTGTCCTTTTGTCAAAGTAAAAAAACTCATCACCCACTATATGCCCCCATGCCATATAATACGCATTCCTAATATGACCCTCACATGCCATAAGCTCGGAAATATCCCGACAGGTTTCTATTTTTAATCTTTCACTTTCAATCGCTTCAATACAAATTCTTACATTTTCATCTGAAAGATAACCCCTCAAATTTCTCAACATGTTATAACTTGCCCCATCAACGATCTTTTTAGCAATGAAAAGGCGCAAATCTTCAAAAAGATAATTCTCAACCTGCTTCACAAGCAACCTGCCAGAATTTAAAAACTCACGCGGATAAAAACTCCCCGAATAAAAACCATATCGATTAAAAATATGCAAAACAATGTTATTCTGAGACAAGAAATTGAAAAATTTCGTGTTAAATGTCATCTCACCAAAAATATAAAGCGAATCAACATCCTCAACAGGTATAGGCTTACGCTTCATAACGCAACCCTCACCATCCCCCTCAGGATAACCAACAAAACAAAGTATTTCCTCATCCCCTTCAACTTCATCCACCTCGAGCGGTTCAAAATAAAGCGTGTTATCTTTCCTTCGCAAAATCCCTGAAGAAAATATGTAATAAGGTCTGGGCATGGTCAAATTAAATCTTTTGTTTTTAAGACCAACAAAGTTCAAAATAACTGCATCCCCGACATTTAACCCGTTCCACCTGAACAGGCGGTATCTTACCATTAACAATCTCAAGGATTTCATTTAATAAACTAATAATCCTCTCTTTATCCCCGGGCTCAAGTTCAACATCAACTTTTTTTCTCAACTTCGGGTAATTTATCACCCCCTTTGCGTCCACGCCCTTTTCCATAAGATAGTAAATGTAGTATTTCACTTGCCATATGTGCCCCTCTTCAAAAGAATCGGATTTTTTAACCTCATGAACCACGCCATCTTCAAAATCAAACCAATCAATCGCAATCATATCATCAATGTTAATGTCCCTATCCTTAGCACTATAAAAACTTTGACTTATAATCTTACCAATCAAAACGAGTTCAGAATTATGCTCCATTCCAATCTGATTTGCAAATAGCCAAAGCTGACGCTTACAGTGAAAATAATAATTCACCATTACCCCTGTAATGCGCGGATTTTCAAATATCATCACTCAACTATATTTGTTTCAAACTCATCAACTAAAAGACCAATTTCTTTATCGTAGCCCGCACGACAAAAAACCCCAAATTTATTATTGTAAATTTGACCCTTTCTAAACAAATTGAAAAACTGAGGATAAGCAAGCGGAAGATAAAACTTGACAAGCTCAAAATAATTCCCATCATTATATGCCCTTAAATATTCATCTTCATAACAAGACGGAATTACCTCAATAAAACCAACTAATTTACCGAAATCCTCTTCGCTAAATGCGTTCTTAAACATTGGAACAATTCCCCTTTTCAATCTTAAAAAACTTTCTCTCGTTTCATCAAAAATCTTTCTCTGCTTCTGTGTAAACCCTTCGCCATATACATCTTCAATGAGACTTAAAACGTCAAACTCATTCACCCGCCCAACTTTCCTAAGACTTGCAATTGTTTTTTCAAGCAATTCATATTCATAAATTTTTAAATCATCCTCAAGATACTCTGAAAAAATGAAAACATCCGCATACTCCATTCTACCTCTCCTGTTTATCCTCCCCATTCGCTGAATTAACCTGTCAACCGGAGCGACATCCGAAAATAAAACATCAAAATCTATATCAAGCGATACCTCTATCGCCTGCGTCCCAACGAGAAGTTGAACCCTTTCATCCCTTAAACTGCTCTCAATTCTTTCTCTATCAACCAAAGCAAATCTTGAGTGAATAAGCCTACTTTCTCCTCTTGCAAATTCTCTCAAACTGACATAAATATCCTGAGCCCTCTTAACTGTATTACACACGACGAGAACTCTAAAACCCCTGTCTAAAAAACTTTTTATCAAGTCAATCCCGTTTAAAATGTTATCCTCTACAATGTTAACCTTATGCCTTGAGATCTTCTTGAGCTTATCCTCGTCAACCGTGATCAAAGTATTAATCCCAAGTTCCGTTTCGAAAATTTCCCTTAAAAATCTTGGCAATGTTGCAGTCATTATTAAAACCCTAACCCCAAACTCATTCTTCAAAATCCTTAACCCCTCAATCAACAGAGATATAATTTTCGCACTATAAGAGTGAACCTCATCAAGTATAATCAATCCACCTGCCATCTCCGAAATCCTCATTTCAAAACCAGCAACCCCAAATATTTCTTTCAAAAGTTGAAGATAAGTTATAAGTTTGAACTGTTTATAAATCTTCTTGCTTAAATCGATGAAAGAGCTTGCAATTTTTTTAGCCTCATCCGGGGTGTACTCTCTGTCTCTGAAGAATTTGTAAAGAAAATAGCCAGCCCTGTGATGCTTTATCCCAACAAGGTCTTCACCGAAATAATTCACAAATCTCTTAAAAATATCGTTTATACTCGCTGTATAAGGCAAGACATAAAAAACTCTACCCCCACTTTCAAAGTCATGATTGTTTTCAACCCAAAATAAAGACGCTTCTGTTTTCCCGTATCCAGTTGGAGCAACTAAGATAACATCTTTGCCCTTTAAATCTTTGCTATTGCGCAGTTTCAATTGTATATCGTTTAACTTTTCAAATTTTATTACCTTTGAAATTTCTTCCCTCATCACCGGTATCTCAAAATTATTGGACGAAGCGAGATAATCACAACCGAGAACAAAACCGCGCATAAAAATATGCTTCACCCAAGTCAACCTATCGAGCCCGGAATCGACGATATCACCGTACGGTTTTATAGCAAACTTGAAAACATCTGTCAGATCATCAATGGAATGTGGCAATCTAAAGTTCGTTAACCTCTTGCCTATAAATCTATGGCTTAAATCTGGAATTAAACTCATCATCTCAACAAGTTCATCAAAATTCTCTTTGACCTCACTTAGCGCATTTATATATCGTTCATATCCTGGTGAATCCGGGCGAATCGTTGAATATCCCTCTCTAAGTTCATCAATCTCTTTGTGATGAGTTACGATGCCAAGCGCAATCAATTTTTTAATTTCATCTTCATACTCAAGACATGAAACAAAGCCAGCAGAAATTATCTCATGCCTATACCCCCACTTCTTCCCTGTCCTCAAACTTTCTTGAAATCCAATCGCAGACTTCCCAAAATCATGAAAGAAAAGCGCATAAAAGACATAATCCCAAAAATTTGGTTCGCCACAAAGCCTCGGGACACTGGAATAAATTTTCATCATTTGACTTAACACCTTCAAAACATCAAGTATATGCTCATAAAGTGTCTTCTCCGGCTCTGTTTTAGCGAGTATTCTCCAGCCCATTTTATTTGCCCTCCGGTTTTAGAAATTTATCAAACATCTTTATCAATTCTCCTAATTGAGATACAATTTTATCAGTTTTCGCAACGATATCCTCTGCTGCGATCCCGACGACATCTCTGCCGGAATAACCAAGGGTATGGTCGAGGTAAATTGGAAATATAAATTTTTCATCATCATATAAAAGCCAAACTACGGAATAAATCGTTGAAATATTTTCGCTCAACTTATCCCCCTTGAACCTATCCATCGTGCTGATCTGCACTCTAAACCTAAACCCCTTCGAAATCAGGGGAAGATAAAAAAGATTAGATTCCCTAAATTTTTCCTTAACACGATAAACCAACATTTGACCCACCATATCTTCAGAATTATCAACTACTTCAACAGGGATCTGCGAAAGCAGCTCGCCCTGAAATGCTATAAGCAGGGTTAAAATTAAAGGTAGAAGTTTGATGCTATTGACCATAGAGGTATACCCCCCAATTTTTTTCTTCATCATAAAACATCGGTTGATGCGAATATTTGATAAATTTTTTGACGATGATAAACGGTTGTATTTGCCGTCTGATCCTTGGCTTTTCAAGATCATATTCAAAATAAAGTGGCAAGGTCACCAGAGGTCCTGCGACACCTTTAAAATTAAACGGGACAATCGTATGCCCAAACATCACGGGCGATGTCTTCTCAAGTTTAACCTTTTTAACCTCTTCAACTTTAACGAGTTCTTGAGTCCTGCCCAAAAGCAAAGGAAATTCAGGAAAGCGAAAATATCTTTCGAAAGCGAGATCATCAACATAAATGTAAAGTTCAGGAAAAGTTAAAAATTCCCTTACAACAACATTTGACTTTGCCTTATATCTTTCTTTAGATGTTAATTCATAAATTAGCTCGACATCTCTACCTTTGTCTTTGTATAAAAATACATACCCAAACTTAACATCGCTTGGCTTAACAATTTCCCCACGAGCAGAAGATAACAACCCAAGAACCGTGCTTGGCGGAGGAACTTCAAGCGTCGGCTGAACCCCAGACACAAATTTAGGGTCCCTGAAAGAAGATATAACCCCAGTTATTTTCGCACGAATTACTTCCATAACTTCAAAAACTTTGTTTTTAATCAAAACCCCGCGGGCACAAACCCGCGGAAGTTGTCACATATTGTTGACAACCTCACCAACAAGCCCAGCAAATTCCTCAACAGACTTCTTGGGACTTGAAATTTTAACCATCCTACCATTAGCAAATTTAAATTCCCCAAACTCACCTACAAACACACTATCAAGTCCATTCAAAAATCCAGGCATAACACCAACATATACATCCGACCTAATTATGTCACCATAATCAATCAGTATTTGCTTAAATCCTCGGTAATTAAATTCGACTTTTCCGTTATTCTCATATGCAAGGTTCATAAACGGATGATTTCCACCTTCAACGATCGCCATAATTATTAACCGCGGAGTTACATCCGTTAAATGTTGGGTTTGCTTCGCCCCTCCGAAGATATAAGCAAGTGAAAGAATTATCTCCTTTGCCCTCTTAGACCTGATATCAGATGGGAGTATGTAAACATCATCAAGCCTTCGCGCTCCGGATGCCTTAATGCTTTCTATCAATTCTTCATCGGTTTTAAGTGCGCTTTCAGAAATATTTCTAAATCCAGCCTGTCCCTTCAAATAAAAAACTCCAACCCTTGAAAGATCAAGCGAGAAAATACCCTGCAAAATCGTTGAATAAAATTCGTGTTCATAAGGAACTGGATCACCCTCATGCCTTGCCATAACCCCGTAATCCTGAACCGGTTCAACACTTAACACAGAGACAAGCGGTGAACACTTCAACGGTGAAACGCGCGTGACAGTTCTGTCGACCCTGCCCTCTTTCTCAGCTCTCATATACCCAAAGATATCATCATCTGGATACTTAAACGGATTTGCTTTGGTGAAAGCAATTTTTTCCGTTCTTTCAACTGGAGAAAGTTCCCAATTGAAAATCTCCTTTAAAGTCACCCTCCACCAAAGTCTCCACGCCTGCGCAGAGACATACGGGTAAATTTCCCGCCCCTTCCTTATCGCCTTAACTCGAACGATATTTTCAGTTCTTTCACTTGCATCAGTTCCAGCATTGTTTAACGCTGAATGAGGGGCGTCCACGAGAATATATCCGGTTGCCATAAGCATAGGTTATTTTACCTCCTTAGTTTTTTAATTTTAAAGTTTAACTTTGCTCGATTGACTCTTCACTTTCACCCCATCTTTCAATAAGCCACTTGTGTAAAACCTCATAAATCCTAAACAACATTAAATCTCTAACCTCACTCCATCCCTTTGCCCCATCTGGCAAAATCAACTCAACATATTCATCAAACTTCAAGATTGGCTCATCTAACCCAACTCTTAAACTATCCTTAATCAAAAACCTTAACACATTTCTAAATTCAGCATAATCTTTCGCCACCTCAATTTGCTTTAACCGTTTAAGCGAATCAAGAGATTTAATCAGTTCCGCTATCCTGTCGGAAAATTCCCTTATTGCGTTAATTCTTTTCTCTTCCATTTCCCTCACCTCCTTTAAATAGAATTTTAAAAGATTCCAATTCCCGAAAACCTCTCTTCTATCACCCTTGAAGAAATATTTAACTATGCTTCTTTCATTTAACAAATTTGAGTAAACTTCATTTCTATGCCCGCTTTGAGCCCTGTTCACAACTTCCCGCCAATCAGCATAAGCATCGATCTGCTTAACATAGACAATAAACCTAAAAACGGATGAAGGGACATCAAAAATTTCAACATACGCCGGGATTCTGCCGGCGTTACTAAAATAGTAAAACCTTATAAATGCGTTCTCCTCACCCCAACTCTCTTCATAACTTAACACTATATCTTCAATGCTTCTGAAAAGTGAATTGACGGGGTCGTTTGAATTATTTGAATAACAACCCGTAAACTTTTCAGATATGCGCTGTCTATCAAAATTTTCAACCCCAATTTTAGCCCAATATTTCATTACTTTTTCAGAACTTGAATGTAAAAGCAAAAACCTCCCAGCACAGTAATGAAGAGAGATCGGCATAAACTGAATTGCAAGTAAACATGCTGAACACATCTCAAGCCCAAGTGACCCCATAGGGAAAAAATTAACAAACTCAGCAGAGCCCGTCAATGGAACTAACTCCCTGCCGATCCCAAACCTCCTTTCCACCTTGCTCTTATCCCTCTTACCACAAGATATGCAAGTGCCCGAATCCGAAATATAAGCAATGTCGTTAGAGAGATCTTTCAAAAATTTTTCATAGCGCTCACGACCACCTCCCGACGAATGCACTAAAGGATGATTATTAGTAAAAATTAAACGAAGCATCCTCTTCCACATATCTGTCGAATAGACTTCAACAATTTGTGGGATTACCCTCTCCAAGTCTGAAAACTCTATATCTCCAACTCTTTTCCCCGTTAATTCAGATATGACATAAATTCCAGCGTCAACAAATGGATTACCTGTTATAATGTAAATTTGCCCCATATGCCTTGCTCAAACTTGGTTTTCAAGTTTTTAGAATAGTTCCGAAAATTTGAAAATTCTTCGCGGGAACTTTCCACTATCGCCTTTATCATATCTTTTTATCTTTCTTTTAATCTCCCTCAACCCGTTTCGATTTTTGTAAACTGTAATAATTGTATTGTCTACTGGATTTAAAACCAAGACAATGCCTTCAATCTTTTCGGCAATTTCCGCAGGCAAATCATCCGGTATATCTTTCTTCCTGACAAAAACAAACTTTGCACCAGCATTATAGACCTTGACACCATATTTGAGCGCTATATCGATCATCTCTTTATTTATCCTTCTCATATTAACTCTTTTGATTGCGTGTGTTGTAAATTTCATCTCAAACCTCCCTTTTGTTTGCTTTACGCATCAAACTCCTTCCTCACCGAATTAATTAGATAATCACCCTCAAACCTTATCCTCTCCAATTCTTCATTGAGCATCATTATTCCAATGAGAATTAATATTATCGGTATTGGAAGTTTGAAAATAGCCTTGCTCATTTTTCACCTCTTTTTGTGTTTTTAATTCATTAATCCCCGCCCGCCCTTTCGTTTTTCCCTCCCCCCATCCCCCGCAAAACTCAAAAGAATACACATAAATAATAATTGCAAATATTATGCCAAAGTTTATATCCCAAAATTTTGCGAGATTTCACAAGATTTAATCAAAGTAGGAAGTTAACTGCCAATATATCGGCGCCAATATATTGTCAATGCCTATACTTGGGCAGGACTATGCCAAGCTTTTTCATTTTATGCTGAAGTGTGCTCCTCTTAAGACCAAGATCTTGAGCAGTTTTTGTGACGTTGTAATTATTTTTACGCAACCTATACTCAATATATCTTCTCTCAAGCTCATTAAGAGTTAAATTCACTGCTCCACCCGAAATTTCCCTAACATATCTCCTAGTGCTTTCATCTTGAGCTTTTACATTTATGCTTAAATTCTCGGGCAAGCTTGTTATAATTTGCTCATTTTCATCTGCCCTCAAAATCATGTCATCAATAATTCCATCAAGTTCGCGAACGTTCCCGAGTTTCCAATCATAAGCTAAAAACATGTCCATTATTTCCTTGGATATTTCCTTGATATTTTTCTTATACTCGGTGGAGTACTTTTTTATAAAAAATTCAACGAGAATGGGAATGTCTTCCTTTCTCTCCCGTAAAGGTGGGATCTTAACTTGATGTCTTATTATCCTGTTATAAAAATCTGGCAAGACAGCGTCACTTTTAAGCCACTCTTTGGGCTCCTGATTAAGTGCAACTACTATTCTGACATCAACTTTCTTCACTTTTGTGCTTCCAACGGGTCTAATTTCGCCATATTCAATAAACCTAAGCAACTTCGCTTGAAAACTTTTCGGAGTTTTATTTATCTCATCAAGAAATAAAACCCCGCCGTCGCACTCTTCTATAATTCCTTTCCTATTGTCTACTGCGCCTGTGAATGCACCTTTAACATATCCAAAAAGTTCACTCTCAATAAGACCTTCTGGAAATCCTGAACAATTTACCGCTATGAATCCCCCCCTTCTCTTGCTAACAGTATGAAAGTGTTTTGCGAAAAGTTCTTTGCCAGTGCCTGATTCTCCAACGAGCAAAACGACCCTTACGGCTTCGTTCTTTGCATATGTTTCCAAATCTCTCAATGCCCTCTTGAATTTTTCATCTTCTCCAATTATCTCAATTTTCTCTTCACCTTTTCCGTAAACAAAAGGTCTCTCAATGTTAATGTAATCTTGAATTCTACCAACAAGCTCTGTGTATGTGATATCATCCGGGAAAATATTTCCATATCTTTCTCCAAGCCTGAGGAATGGAATTTCAGCAAGCGTTATGTTAATTTCATCTGTTGAGATCTCTTTTTTGTTTAATCTAATCTTAGTTGGCTTTTCAGGTTTATAAAAAAATTGCGGGTTCCTTTCAACCTCAGGAGGCGAGACAAGCACATGATAAAGTTTATCATGTCTTCTGCCGACAAGCGTCATTGCAAGCGCTGCATAAACTGACATCGTTTTTCTTCCACCAGCAACAGAACAATGCAATACTGTATTTTTACCCCCTTCGTTTATAATCTCTCGTATTTCGTTAATTATGAAATTAGCGGCTATTTCGTTCTGTCTATCGTCTCTTATATCCTCAAGTTCATTCCCATTCTCATCCTTTATGACCCTTATATTTTCCTCGGTAAATTTCGTCTTCATCCCAAACTCTTTGCAAAATTTTTCAAAGACGCCATTTAAAAGTCGAGGTAAACCTTCATCTGAACTGCCCTTGCATATCAATTTTTTGCCCAGGCTTGTCGTTATAACAAAGACTTCATCAATATCTATACCCTTCTCCTTCTTCAAACACCATAGCGTTTCGGTTAAAATCTGCGGTGTTGAGCCGAGCACAGCAACAAGTATGTTTTTCTGCTTTGACATAGTTTTTGTTCCTATCTTTGAGTTTCTTTAGCTTTATTTAAAAACAAAAGCCCACGATTTGTTATTCTAACTCGGTAAGGTTTATCATTATCCTCTTCCACCTCAACAAGACCATATATTTTCAAGCGGTCAAGTTCGCCCCTGAACTTTTCCTCTATACCTTTGTACTCGGCACCACTTCTTGGTTTCTTATCGGATAAAATTTCGAGCAACTCCACCTCCCTGCCTTTTGGCAAGTAAAATAACTCGGGCATAAAGATGACACTTTTAAATTCTTCATTCATATAATAAACTTTACACCCCGTAAGAAATCCAGCAAGTGCACAGGCAATTACATGCGCTTTAAAACCGCCCGTAGGATTCATAAACACCTCATACCCCTCTTCCTTCTTTTTAAGCGAAAGATAAATAAACCGATCGACCATCTCGGCAATACCTCTCACAAACTCATCCTTCGCATATTTCTCATCGTACTTAATCTCTCCAAAATATCCCGGAAATTCCGGATTATCGTAAACGATGAAATTTTCAGACCTTAAAAATCTTTGAATCGTCCTGACGCATATCTCATTTGAATAAGTGTTTGTGCCAGATAAATAAACTTCAATCCACCTCGGATTCTTGCTTTCAACTACCCTTAAAAAAGTGTTCATCTCTGCGGAATTATTTTTCGGATCCGACTTTAAAAATTCAAAAATTGAATCCATAAACTTCACATCGTCAATCATCTGTTTCCAAAAATTATTATCCGACGGCGGAATCCCACGTATTTCGGGGTTTTCCCCCTGAAAATTCCTAAGTAGTGAATTCCCAACGTTAATTATATGAAATTCCTTCATATTCCCGCACCAATTTTATTTTTACCCAATAAATTTTATCTTCATCCATCCCATTGGATACTTTCCCTCAAATAAATTTCTCGTTGTTCCCCACTTTCTATTATGTGGTTTTCTTTTGTTTATAGTGACCGCATACACACCCGAAAAGCGCCCTACCCTTATAAGACATTCGTTAGATCCAACTCTCAATAAATTTCTCATACTGTTAATTATATCGCCCATATCAACCGCAAATTCATAAAATTCTTGCTCCCGCCTAAATTCCTCACTGTAGAAGCTATTACACGCCTCAATTATAAACTCTAAAGCCTTTGGATCTTTATTCTCATAATAATCCCCTGCCATCCTTTGATAGGTTAACAACCTATGCATAAATGTTGTGCTGACCTTCGAATCTCTCGAGGTAAGCCATCCCTCAAAATAATTTCGCCATTCCCACAACTTTGGTAGAAACTTCCACTTTACAGTCGTGTTAAAAATTGTCAAACTATCCTTATTTCCTCGCAAACTCTTCATTAAACCCAATTGAGAAAATACTCCCAAGATTATCAACATCAGCCTTTAAAATTCCAAGCATTGCCTTGCCTATCTTCGTGATTTCCCCATCTCTTTTCTCAATCAATCCAATTTCAGCAA
>CALJEK010000036.1 GCA_938074445.1 Candidatus Kryptoniota bacterium
CACATTTTATAGAATACCTACAGGACTTTATTTTATACGAAAGATCAGGTGAAAGTTTTGTAAAGAAAATAGCGATGTATCACCAATTTTACACGGTGCGAGAGGCTGTAAGGCGAACTATAAAGTGTGTATTAGAAGGAAGAAATCCCGAAGAAAGAAGAATAGGTGTTGTATGGCATACTCAAGGAAGTGGCAAATCCCTTACTATGCTTTTTTATGCAAGGAAAACTTTAAAGGTTAAAGAACTCGAAAACCCATTACTCCTCTTTATTACTGACAGAAGAGACCTTGATGAGCAACTTTCTAGCGTTTTTTCAAGCATTATGGCGGTGGTCAAACAGGCAGAAAGTATAGAGGATTTGCAAGGAACAATAAAACTTTCTGCAGGTGGCATTGTATTTACCACAATTCAAAAATTTGGGACAAGAAACGCAGAAGAATACCCATTTTTAACTGATAGAAAAAATATAATCGTCATTGCAGATGAAGCACACAGGAGCCAGTATAGGGAACTCGCCCAGAACTTAAGAAAAGCAATTCCAAACGCATCATTTATGGGATTTACCGCAACCCCAATTGAACTGCCGGATAAAGATACATATCTTGTTTTTGGCGAGCCGATAAGTATTTACTCAATGGAGAAAGCAAGAAGACATAGGGTTGTCGTGCCAATTTACTATGAAGGAAGACTGGTAGAACTGCATCTTACAAACGAATTCATAGACGAAGATTTTGAAGAAATTTCAGAGGGTGTGGATTTTGAAACTAGAGAAAGTTTGAAAAGTAAGTTTGCTCGTTTAGAAACACTGATTCTTGCAGAGGATAGGCTTAAAAAAATTGCAAAAGATATTGTAGAACATTTTAATAGAAGGGTTCAGGAGTTTAAAGGTAAAGCAATGGTTGTTACAATAAGCAGAAAAGCTGCAGTCAAACTTTATGAAGAAATTGTAAAACTGCCAAATGCTCCCTCTGTTGCAGTTGTTATTTCAGGAAATAAAACAAAAGACCCTGCGGAATTTCATCCTCATATCAGAAATAAGCATGAGATGGAAGAAATTGCCAATGATTTTAAAAATCCTGATAGAAACCCTCAAATGGTTATTGTTGTGGATATGTGGCTTACTGGTTTCGATGTGCCCTGTTTACATACGATGTATTTTGATAAGCCGATGAAAAATCATTCTCTTGTTCAAGCAATCGCAAGGGTGAACAGGGTATTTAAAGATAAACCTGGTGGTTTGATCGTTGACTATATTGGCATTGCAGATAACTTGAGAAAATCCCTTGCCATATACACACCTGAAACTATAAAAAATGTTTTTGCGGACATTCAGGAAGTTCTAAATCAATTAAAAGAAAAATACGATATAGTCAGCGCACTTTTTCATGGTCTTGATTATCAAAAATGGAAAGAATTCCCCCCAGAGGCTCTCTCGGAACTAACTACAAAAGCCTACGAAAGAGTTTGTAAAGATGAGGAAACTAAAAAGGAATTTTTAAGAAACTTTCTCGCCTTGAAAAAACTCTATGCGCTCGCAAGTCCTCATCCTGAGGTTTACAGAATAAAAGATGATTTAAGATTTTTTGAAATGATAAAGAAAATGATTATCAAATACTCCACCGCAAGAATTAGAGAAATAACCCGTGATTTAGAATACGAAATTAGCTATCTGATTTCAGAAAGTATATCCGCCGAAGAACCTATTGATATTATGAGTTTAAAAGGCAAAGAAAGACCCGATATCTCAATATTTGATGATGAGTTTCTTTCAGAATTCAAGAGTATGAAATACAAAAATTATGCTATAGAAGCCCTTATCAAGATAATAAAAGATGAACTTATAGTAAAAATGAGAAAAAATCCTCTAAGGTATCGTTCTCTATATAAAATGCTTCAGGATGTAATAAATAAATACAATATCAAAATCTTGGACACCGTAGAAGTTATAGAAAAATTGATAGAGATTGCAAAAGATATAAAGCAAAAAATGGAAGAGGGTAAAGGACTTAATTTAACTGAAGAAGAGCTTGCTTTTTATGATCTGCTCTTATCAAAGCAAAAATTCTTCGAAAATTATGATGAAATTAAGAGGGTTGCGAGAGAGATTGTTAAAGAATTAAACCCTTATGTGAGGATTGCTGACTGGAATAGAAAAGAATACCTGAAAGCAAAAATCAGGATCACCCTAAAAAATATCTTGATAAAAATTGTCGACAGTAAAATAGAATATGAAGAAATAGAGCAACTCTCAACGGAAATTGTAAATTACGCTGAAGCTATGTATGTAGATACATAACTTTAAACCTTTAAAATAATAGTAAACCCCTCGCTGTTCTAAAAATCCACTGCCATAATGGAAGCCCTTGTGAATGCACTTATTCACAGGAATTATTTCAAACCCGAGAAATTATCTAACTGATCTTATGTAAACTTAACTTGATTTCACTCCCCCGTTTCACTAAATTAAATAAAAAACCCAACCCCCTTGTACATCTGCAAGAACTGCGGAGATAAACAATTCACATTCACAATAAAATGCCGAACCTGCGCGGGCTTCCTCACACTTGAAAAAATTATACCCGAACCTCAATTCTTAACTCTTGAAGAACTTGATATAACAGAAATAAAAAAATTCAAAACCCCAATCGATGCAAACTTAGGCGAAGGACTTACCCTCGGCTCAATGACCGTGCTCGCAGGAGCCCCAGGTGCTGGTAAATCAACTCTCACACTTGAAATAATAAACCAAATCCTGAACCACGAACAAATACCCGTCCTCTACATCTCATCCGAAGAACCACCAGAAATGATAAAAATAAGAGCCCTAAAATACACCCCCGAATTAATACATAACGAAAATTTTAAACTACTTTGCGAAACTATAATCGAAAGAATAAGAGACGCAATCAAATCATTCCTTCAACTAAATTCAGAATCCCCAATCATAATACTTGACTCAATAAACGCCGTCCAAGCAGGTAAATCAAAATCCGCACCAGGTTCACCATCAAATATCATAAAAGCGCTAAATATGCTACACAACTTTAGAAAAACACCAGAATCTAAACCCACATTCTTAATCATATCCCACGCAAATAAGCAAAGATCAATAGCAGGACCCCTCACGCTTCAACATATGGTCGACATCGTCCTATTCCTCGACATAGAAAAAGACAACTCAAGAACCCTAACAACAATAAAAAATAGATTCGGACCCGCAGGAATAAAAACAACCCTACACACCCTCACTTCACCAAAACCATCTTCTTAACACTTGAAAAATCACCAGCCACAAGCCTGTAGAAATATACTCCGCTTGGCAAATCATTACCCCTGAACTCAATCTTATACCTGCCAGCGCTCATTCTACCATCAACTAACACACCAACCAACCTACCAAGAACATCATAAACGCAAAACTTAACCTCAACCTCCTTCGGCAAATCAAACATTATAAAAGTTGAAAGATTAAATGGATTTGGATAATTTTGATAAAGCTTGAATACTTTCGGTATCTCATTTTCAGACATAACAGCTGTTACACTGTCAGATGTTCTAAAGGAAAATGTTTCAAGTGAAATTACTGTATCAATTCTATCCGTTACGCGTACAAACCAACTGTAATAGGATATAGGTTGCAAATGATCCATAATATCCATACTAATGGATGTATCAGCTAAGGTAACAGAAGTATCATATTGAGTGTTAATTCCTTTAATTGTTAAAATATATAAAAGTGAATCACCATCAGGATCCGCCGATGAACTCCAGATGAAAGTAATTGGGATAGGTGGACTAACAAGAGCTATCGTATCTTGATTTGTAGGACTAATTAACCTAAACGGTATCGGCGGATCATTCACGGGATGAACCATCACACGCCAATCAGTTGTATCAACAAGCCCGCCAGGATCACTAACAATAACTTTAAGAGTATCAACACCATACCAATTCGGTGGCGCAAAAGTATGAACAATACCATTATTTACCTCTGCTTTCACATATCGACCACTTAAAATAATCCACGATAGCACCGTATCAGGGTCATCTACATCCTCCACATATGGATACCACAAAGATAATGGGAAAGTCAACGTATCATCTTCATTGAAAGATGTATCGGGCAACAGTGAAAACACCGGTGGATCGTTTACTGGTGTTACTGTCAAAAGCATTGTATCACTTCCGCTTAATCCACCAGGATCGGTTGCTGTAAAGATAAATGGCAAATTTTCCCCGTAGAAATTTAGCGTTGAAATAAACGTGACAACATGGGTAACACTATCTATAACTACCTGTAAACTATCCGTTATTATATTATCCAACTTTATGTACATCGTCAGTTTTTGTGGGTTTGGCTGGCTGACCACAATACCAACTGACGCATTGCTTGCTACAATCGATGAAATACGTGTTGGATGTTTTACATTTGTTTGACCACCTTTTAACTTCTGCTGAAGCAACTCTACCGCCCTACTGCCCAGGCTAACACTCCACCGTAACTCACTATCATCATTATCTTCATCAGTGACATAGTCATCTAAATCAAAAGATAAAGAAGAATCTTCCGCAAATGATGTATCTGGAATACCCGATACTATCGGCGGATCATTCACGGGATGAATAACAAGAGCGTAGAATTGTGAATCTGATGCAAATCCTTTGTCAGTTACCTTGATAAAAATAGAATCTACGCCCACATGTTGTTGTAATGGAATTCCTCGCAAAATGTAACTTGTAGTATCAAATGTCATCCATTCTGGTTTTACTATTTCGTATCTCAAAAAGTCTCCATAAATAGTATCTATATCAGTAGCAACAATTTGATATTCATATAAACTATCTTCATAAGCCTCAGTAATAGGTATTGAACTGATGATTGGACTGTGGTTAAAATATCCCCGTATAGTAGTTGCTATTGAATTGTTTGTTTCATTAACTTCTACAATACTGTTAAGCGGATCTACCACAATCTTAAACTCAATTGCTGAGGTATCTTCAAATGTCCACACAAGGGTATCAATATAAGTTTCCTGTGGATTTAATATTGGAATTATTTTTGTCGCTATGAGAGAATCTCGAGCAGCGGAAAGTTTTTTCATGATAATTTGATATTCAATAGAATTTGTTCCGCTTGATCCTATATTTGCTATACGGAAAATTATAGGATATCCTATCCCAATTGGGTAATACGAATCAGCAAGAATAGAAACAGGACATAAATCTACAGTGCCAGGAACAATAAAATTTACATAGGTTTTGTTATTTTCCACTGAAAGTTCTTGTAACAAACCGATTGAATCAACCCAGGCATAAATGGTTGATAACCCCGGACGTGGCGTATAGGGTAAAAATAACGTATCACTATAACTAGGTCCCAAAATAGGTATGTGAATCGTACCAATTTTAATACCTCTCAAAAGTGGATCCCCTTCATAGAAACTTATATCAAACTCCTTTGCGGTATCTCCTCCAATATTAGATATAACAGCAGTAAGATTTCCTGATGCCGGATTGAACCACAGTGTGTCTATCTGAACATCAGGAAGTACCTTAAAGAGAGTAAAACCTCTGTTATTAGATTCTAATAACTCACTTATTGCGTTGTAAGGATCAATATTGACATAAATGTGAGTTGTTCCATTGCGAACAACTACATATGGCACTGAAAGTTCATAAATAGAATCCGGCTGCAAACCCTGCAATCGCATTACCAGCCATTCCTGAGCAACCGCAGAAGTATCGTCTGGTTTTTCAAGGAATTGAACTGTTACGCTATCAACCGATCGTTGACCCCGATTCTTGATCACAACACTTACAATTCCCGTTTGATTAATTGAAGGTGATGTCGAAAATTGTATCGAAACATTTTCTACACTGAGATCCGGCAAAAGTGTGATTGTTCGTCCCGCAAGATTGTTCAATTTCGATTGCTCCCGAATTAATGAGTCCGGGTCAATCTGAACAAAAATATTATTTATGTTTTTAAATAAAAATGGAACTCGCAGAACAATACTACTATCAGCGTGAATTTCTGGAAGAGGAATATCCGTGATTACTTGGCTTCCGCCTTGTAAAGGATTTCCATCATAAATACGTACATATGTACTTTCAGAGGAAATCCCACCAATATTTCTTATCCGTATGAATACATCAGAAATTTCATTTTCTTTTAAAAGGGAATCATAGACGATAATTGAGGTAGAGTCTACAACCAAATCAGCAGCAATAAGATATGAATTGAAATTAAGATCATCGCTAATTTGAGCTCCCGATTTAATACCTTTAACTGTGAGTGTTAACCCACCAAAGAAATTTGATTTGTTAACCTGTTGGTTGTTTGATACGCTATCTGTTGAACTTTTTAGGTAAACAAAATATTGATTGCTTGATGCATCAATAGCAGTAGCAATCATCCAGTCTATAAGTTCATCATCAGTAATAGGCTTGGGCGTCGTCCACCTAGATGATCGGTCGCGGAAGTCTCGCACAGCAATAAGAATATCACCATTGATGTTTTTATAGTACCCTCTCCATGTAACTGTCGCTATATTTCGAGCATCTACATTCACAATTGGTGTTTCAATAAAATGATGACTCTCGTAAATCACCTCCGGTGTCGACCAACTATTAGTAGAAGGATCAAAAATAGCAGACATAAGATAATAACGCAAGGTACTATCTTCAAGTTCTTTAACTTCAACCCATGCAGCAAGTGCTCTACCATCTTTCAAACTTGCAATCGCCAAATCTCTCTCCTGATTTAAGTTGTTTGTTAGTCGTTGAGGATTGTCCCATCTACCATTGCTCCACTTTGAATAGTATATCTCGTTATCATTAATTGTCTCGGGATTTCCATCCTCATCTCGGATCCATATTGCAAGTGCCTTACCATTCGCGTAATAACAACCCCGAACCATTAAGTCCGCATGCGAATTTGTTGTAAGAGGTAATGGAGCCGAAATACCTTCTGAAGATATCTTGGCATAAAATATTTCTAATCCGGTCCTTTGTAAAGAACTATCTAGCACATTCCGTGTCCATAGTATCAATTTTTCGCTATTATCCGGAGAAACTATAATTGTTGGAACCCCATCACTTTTTTCACCTCCAGCGGCTTCTTGCGTTATTAAGACTGGAGCAGACCACGAGGTCTTGTCCCAATAAGAGTAATAAATGTCCTGGTATCGCAAGATTTCTGATAGTGAAGGATTGGTGACCAAAAACGATTCTGTTTGAGAATTCTGTACCCAAACTGCATTTGCAGTGCCATCAGGATTAAAAACAATTTTCGGGTCCGATTTATAGAATGCATTGTTAATCAATGGCTGTGGAGTTAAAAAATCACCATTAACGGGTTTAAAAGAATAAAATATTTGCGGTGGAGAATTGGGAACATCTTCTTTTTCTAACCAAACAACCATAATATTCCCATATTGGTCTGTTGAGATACTTGGCAGAGGCAAGACAGTGGGAAGCTGAACCACCTCACGATAAGTTAAACGTGAATATGAATGTAAGCGTGAAATGCTAACTTTTGTGTTATCGGTATCAAAAATCTGCCAAGGTCCAAATACGCCAGAATAAATTTTTTTCTCCCAAGCACCCCAAAAGACCGAACCAATAACCTTCCACTCCACACGACCCTCACCAGAAGCACTGAATTGCAAACCTTCATTTATAGGATGCGTGACAAAGGTGGCGCTAATATCTAAATCAAAACGTGGAGAAATGACTAACTTCCCTGAGACAAGTCCAAATAATATTTCTAGACCGCTGATGAGATTAAATTTTAAAGCAATCCCAGGTGATAAACGAGTTTTCTCCCCATTAGGGGTTACAACAAATTTAATTTCGTTACCAATAAGATTAGAAACTATTTGCACATTGAGTTTCCCGTAGACATCAAACCCCCCGCCTATAACAGCATTAATCCCCGGTACAAGAGAACATTTTTGTTGGACTTCAACTCCAAAAAGAAAAGCTTCTTTTTCATAAAGTAATAAGAAACTATTTAGTGAATTATCAGCATTTAGAAATATAACAAGTTGTGCTTCAGTACTTCCAACATCACGACCAAAGATTTTCTGGCTCAAAGAAAACTTTCCTCCAAGTTTCCAACTTAACGTTTCATCCAAAGGGATTCCAAAGATAAACCAAAGCTCTGATTCAGCTTCACACGACTCTTTTGGTAAAAACATAACTTCTCTATTTATTCTTGCTACATAACTAAAAGGACCCCCGCCACGCGACTCCGAAGATTTAAATCTTAGTTCAAAATTCAAATATGCATTATCAATACTCACTTTAAAATCCTCAGGGAATTGATAATTTTGTAAAAAGTTTTGAATAACCCATATTGGAAAACTATCAACTTTTATTTTCTTTACAACAGGCAATGAAACCATATTAATATTAGAGTAAGCTTTTACAATAAGATCATTCAAACCCGGTGGAAGTGAACCCATATCAAATGTTGCTGACCAGCCATCATCTGGATTATCATCAACTATGGTTTGATTATTAAGTATAAATTCGACTCTGCTTACATCGCCTGCCACTGTTGCATAGAAGGTATTCCATGTATTTTTTAATCCTGCCATAAAGCGTCCTATAACATCAGGACTTGGATTTCCGTCATACTTAGCAGTTACAGAAGTAATTATTGGCCTTTGTAATGAAAATAACTTTGTAGCAGAATTATTTTGTTCATTGAATTCAGCAATTTTGTTTTGAGGATCGATGACAACAATAATTTTGAAATTAGCGGACGACGGCCTATAGCTTTTCGATACTGTAATTTGTTGATTTGTACCAATATTATTAATTATCTCGATTTGTCCAATTTGCGACTGCAGGTTATTCTCTAAATTATGTTCAATAAATAACACCTCAATATTATTCGCACTTGCCCCTAAATTTTGAACAACAACATTTATTTGATAGAAATTGTTTATAGGGGTAAGACTAATCCCATTTGAATCTATATAAAGATCTGGATAAGCAGGACTTGACCCAACATTGAAAGAGAAAAATTTATAATCTAGATAATCAACCCCATCATTATTTCCACCAGGACCGTCGTAATCAATACCAGGATGATCAAATCTTCCAATCAACGCGTAATTTATTCCATCACCTTTATTTATCCCAACGGTTGCAGGAACACCCCAAAAACCACCAACGCCACCCGATGCATCACCTGTTGTCCATTGCATATCTGCATAGCTAAAACAAACATTTTTACCTAGACCGATTAGTGGGTCGGTCCCGTCCGTTATAATAACCTCAAAAGTGTTTACTTTATCTGCATTCTTATTATAATACCCAACTCGATCCCAAATGACCACAAGACGGTTCGCCTCAACTCTATAATAAACTAACCCGCTGTTTGGATTGCGTGTATCAACATCAGCCCAAAAAGGAGCTATCATGGGATAATCATCGACAGGAAAACCCCATGGAGTATAAGTTGCATATCTTGATCCAAATGATATATTGCCATTGTTGTTTATATACAGTTGAGTGTATTGTTCGCCATAAAAATTAAAAGTAAAAGGTAGAGTAATAACAAAGCTTGAACCATCATCATTACGATATTCTGGAGGGTAAACAGGATTATAATCACCTGTGAATTGAACTATTGAAAATGTACTATCCAAAGGAATAAGCAACCCAAGTGGTGAACTTGAAATAGTCATCTCTTGTGGGCTAGGAATATACTTACTATAAATAGAATTTGAAGAATTTGAATCTTGTAGGGGTGGGATCAGTCGTTTTTCTTTTAACTCTTTCCATTTTGCCATACTTAAAGAATCACTTTTTGATTGAAGTACCTTCCATTCATTATTATTTTCAAACTTATTTTGATTTACGCTATCCCTTAAACTTTGAACAACTCCTTGATGATCCCTTTGCCCCGCTTTATCCAATCTACCAGTTGAAACTTGTGCGTTAACCACTGTTAAAATTAGCAAAAACAATACCCCAGAAATTAGATATGACCTCATAGCTACCCCCAAATGTTTATTTTTTAATTTTTAAATTAAAAAATAAACCATTTCCCCCACCAATACATTTCTCTAGAATTGTATACATAAAAGCAACACCTTTACTTTCTACTCTCACTAAAATATATAAATATAAATCTATATTGTCAAGAGGGTAAACTAATTTTTGCTCTTTCTTGAATCTTCTTCTTGTTAAAAAAGTGTGCCCTCTGAACCTAACTTGGAAATCGGACCCGCAGGAATAAAAACAACCCTACACACCCTCACTTCACAATCTTAGCACTAAAGAAAATGCGCAAGAATTTCTCAGGTCGCATCCTTATCTCTTAATTCAACAAGAATATCTTTTATTATAGGTTTAAGTTCCGGAATTCTCTTTTTCACTGTTTCCCACAAGGTTTCATAATCAACACCAAAATAAGAATGAATTAATTTATCTCTCATCCCAGCCATCTTTGACCAAGGGATGGAAGGATATTCTTCTTTAAATTCAGATGGTAAATTTTTTACTGCTTCACCTATAACTTCAAAACATCTAATTACAGCATATACAGTCTTCTCATCTTTGATAAAGTCCTCAAAATCATACCCAGAGGTAAACTTTTCAATTTTTTCTATGTGTTCAAAGATATCTCTTATAAACTCTATATAAGTTCTCTTAGACATATATAACCTCGTTAAGAATACGTTTCCCTATTTCCGGTTTTAATGCCTTTTTCATTATGAGGTCAACTTTGACGCCTATAAGTTTTTGAAGATATTCCTCAAGTTCAAGAAATACAAAAAAATCAACAGCATGTTCAAACTCTACTAAAATATCTATATCACTTTCGCTTGTCTCCTCACCCCTTACATAAGAGCCAAAAATACCAAGTTGCTTCACACCGAACTTTTCTTTTATCTCACTCAGATGGCTTGAGATAATTTCTTTTATCTCTTCTAAATCCTTCATAACAGACATTTTATTTTTATACTACCGCAATAAAAAAATTATAAAATTACAAAAACATTTTCAATCCCACCCCCTCCAAATTTTTTTGTGTTTTGCCCCGCGGGGTAGTAAAAATTTAAGCAGGCACGCTCCGCTAACGCTACGCTTTCCGCTCCGCTGTGCGCCCCTTAACAGTAAATCGATAACATTTGGTGGCTGGCTCGGTCTTGACAGGACGCAAACCTTCGGTTTGCTCGGGCACTTCTGCCCGCCTGTCAAGACCAAGACGAGCGAGCCAGCCTTCCCCCAACCTAACATCCGCTTCGTGCCGCTACTTCGTAGCGTCACGCCTTTTGCATGCCCTAACGGGGGCAAAAGACGCTCAACACTAAATCAAAACATAAAACAACCCCAACCTTCCGCTGGCTCGGTCTTGACAGGAACGCAAACCTTCGGTTTGCTCGGGCACTCCTGCCCGCCTGTCAAGACCAAGACGAGCGAGCCAGCGGACATTCGGGGACGCACAGCGTCGCTCCAGCCTTGCTTTCATAGTAGTTAGCCCGCGGGGGCAAAACAATTGCGCCGTCAGGCGTGAATTAAAAAAAAAATTTTTTGGTGAAAAAATGAAATACCGTGAAGAAATCATAACAATAACCGTCGCTCAGGTTAAACCCCGTGGCTTGGTCTCAACAGACGGACGCTTGTTCCTGTTCCCTAAACCCCTGCGCCTTATCTCCGAGATAATTAACCCTGGAGATGTAATTACCTTCGTAAGATACAGGACACCATACGAGATTATCTATTCCTGCGGAAATAACCCATCAGCAATAGAAAAATGCAAATCTCACATAAAAGAAATCTTAAAAATCCAAAAAGGAGGAGCGCCATGCGAAAAATAAGCGATTTGGCAATCAGCAAATTCTACTTCGAATTTTTCAGCGCCCATCTGCCAAAGAAAGAAGAAGAGAAAAAATGCGACAACTGCGGTTCAAAAGAAATCTACCGCGAAATCAACGCCCCAATCCTACAAGTGTATGTCTGCAAAAAGTGCTGGGACGAATTCATGTCAAACTAAAACAAGGAGGTTACCATGATTAAAAGAATTAACTCAAACCAAACGGAGTAAAAAACCATGATCACGGGAAAACCCAACAACGAAATGATAATCACTGGAAAAGTTCAACAAGTAAATGAAAGAGGACTGAAAGTAAACAACCGCTGGTATAACTTCAGCAGATTTTTAACCCAAAAACCAAATATCGCTGTAAACGACACGGTTAAACTTATCGTCTCGAATGGCTTCATTATGGACTTCACCATTGAAGAAAAAGAAGAAAACAGAGAAACAATGCTTCTTGAAGCTCTGAGAAGCGCTGTAAAAATTGCTTCAATACTTGAAAATGAA
>CALJEK010000037.1 GCA_938074445.1 Candidatus Kryptoniota bacterium
TTCACACACTAAAATATAATAAATTTCAACCCCAAAGTCAAGCCCAAAAGTGTTAACCTCTCCCCCAAATTTTTCCGAGAACCTCACTGACAAAATGTCCTCGCCTGTGTCAGAGCAAGACTTTCTGATTGTAAATCAGAAGGTTATTCAAAAATCAAACTGTTAACATCTTCACGCGATTCTCGGAAACGTAATAACGGATATAAAAACATCGTTTAACCTTTGTTTAAAAAATTATCTTTGCTAAATTTTGCCTAAAAATGATCAAAAAACGAAAAATTGAACTTCAAATCGTTTGAAGAACTTGAAAATGCGATTATAAACTGCCGTAAATGCGCTCGCCTCGTCAAATGGCATGAAAAAGTAGCGAAAGAAAAAATAGCGAGATTTAAAAACTGGGATTACTGGGGAAAACCTCTCCCAGGCTTCGGCGAACCATCAGCTCAACTCTTAATAGTTGGGCTTGCACCCGCTGCACACGGCGGAAATAGAACCGGCAGAATGTTCACAGGCGATAGAAGCGGTGACTGGCTATATAAAACACTTCATAAATTTGGCTTCGCAAATCAACCGATCTCAATCGCAAAAGATGATGGTTTGAAACTCAATAACTGCTACATCACAGCAGTCGTAAGATGCGCCCCACCTGAAAATAAACCAAATCCAAAAGAAATTAAAAATTGTAACCCATACCTCACAGAAGAACTTTTGCTTTTAGAAAATGTAAAAGTCATAGTAACCCTGGGGCAAATCTCTTTCGCAACAACGGTAAAAACTTTGCTTAATATCGGCTTTAAAAAAATACGCGGGGATTTAAAATTTTATCATGGCAACGAACTCACCTTTTGCAAAGATGATAAAGAAATAAATCTCATCTGTTCATACCACCCGAGCCAAAGAAATACTTTCACTGGGAAACTAACTGAGAAAATGTTTGACAAAATTTTCAAGCGCTCTAAAGAACTTATTAAATAAAAAAACCCCGACATTTGTTGGGGTTAAAATAAAAATGTTAAATTCTCCAATCTTCAGGATTCTTTCAATGCATTTATCAGCTCCTGAACCATTTTCTTGGCGTCCCCAAAAAGCATCAAGGTGTTGTCAGCTGCAAACAATGGATTCGGTATCCCAGCAAACCCTGGAGCCAAGCTTCGCTTTATAACAACGACTGTTTTTGATTTATCGACATCAAGAATTGGCATACCTGCAATTGGACTATTTGAATCCGTTCGCGCAAGTGGATTCACGACATCATTCGCTCCAATTACGATTGATACATCTGTTTGTTCAAATGTTGGATTTATTTCATCCATTTCTTTTAGTTTCTCATACGGTATATTTGCCTCGGCGAGCAAAACATTCATATGTCCGGGCATTCTTCCTGCAACTGGATGAATCGCGAATTCAACCTCAATCCCTTTCGTTTCAAGAAGCTTCATCAGGTCGCGAATTGCAAATTGTGCCTGCGAAACCGCCATACCATAACCCGGGACTATAACAACGCGCCTTGCATTCTCAAGAAGCATCGCAACCTCCTCGGGTGAGGCTGATTTTACTTTGCCACCATAAACCTTATCCTCATCAGCACCTGCAACTACTTCCCCAAATCCACCGAACAAAACATTCAAGAAAGACCTGTTCATCGCCTTGCACATAATATTTGTAAGTATAATCCCAGATGCGCCGACAAGCGAACCAGAGATAATCAAGACATTGTTATTTAAAACAAAACCTGTTGCACAAGCTGCAAGTCCAGAGTATGAGTTTAACAGCGAAATAACCACTGGCATATCCGCACCGCCAATTGGAATCGTCAAAAGAATGCCGAGAACCGCTGATGTCGCTATCAAATACCAATAATAATTTATGTTTTGCTCAAGCCCGAAGAAAACACCAAGAACGATAGAAGCAATAGCCAATATAATTTTCACAATTTGATCGCCTTTATATCTTATGGGTCTTTCTTCAATCAAGCCCTCAAGCTTTGCAAACGCCACCATACTTCCCCAGAATGTAATCGCACCAATTATTCCAGAAGCAACAGTTGCAACTGTCTCCTGCGTTCCGATAGTTTTACCTATTTCCATTGCTTCAATGAAAGCAAGTGCAGCAACTAATGCTGAAGCACCACCACCAAAACCATTAAACAAAGCAACCATCTGAGGCATAGCCGTCATTTGAACTTTAAGCGCAAAAACTGCCCCAATAACTCCACCAATCACAAAACCAAGAATTATAAGCTCATAACTTACAATAGATTTATCCATCAAAGTTACAACAATCGCTATCAACATCCCAAGTGCTCCAAGAAGATTACCTCTAATTGCAGTTCGCGGATGCGATAAACCTTTGAAAGCAAAAACAAATAACAAAGCCGAAATTAAATAAGCGATGTTTACAAGTGCTTGTGACATAGCAAATTCACTTTTGTTTTAACTATGATTTTTTCTCCTTCTGATCCGATTTCGGTTTCTGAAACATCTTAAGCATCCTATATGTGACAAGAAAACCACCAACAACATTTATAGTCGCGAATGTAACTGCGATTACACCAAGAATAGACGCAAGCGTCGTATATTTAGCCCCAGCAGCTATAATTGAACCTATTATAGTAATGCCAGAAATTGCATTTGAACCTGACATCAACGGTGTATGAAGAATAGGTGGAACTTTGGTGATAACTTCAAATCCGACGATCATCGCCAAAACAAAAATGGTTAATACTGCAATAAATGGGTCCATTGCCTTTTTTAAATTTTGTTTTTAATTAAAAATCGGGTTTGTTAGCTTCCCATCCTTTGTAAGCAACGTGCTTGATAAAATATCGTCGTTTAGGTTAATGTTTATTTCACCGTTCTTGATCAAAAGCATGCAGAAATTCGTAATATTTTTCGAGTACATCTGGCTTGCGTGATATGGAACCGTTGCTGGAACATTGACAGGTCCAATTATCGTGACGCCATACTTTTCAATCACTTCACCAGGTTTGGTTAATTCGCAATTCCCCCCTCTTTCAGCAGCAAGGTCAACTATAACTGAACCCGGTCTCATCCCTTTGACCATATCTTCAGTTATCAACACAGGCGCTTTTTTTCCGGGGACAGCAGCGGTTGAAATTACAACGTCACTTTCAGATATAACCTTTGTTAACATTTCTCTTTGTTTTCTGTAAAATTCCTCGCCCATATCCTTAGCATATCCTCTGGCATCTTCAGCTTCTTTAGATTCAATTCCAAGTTCAACAAATTTCGCCCCCAAGCTTTCAACCTCTTGTTTCGTTGCTGGTCTTATATCGTATGCCCTCACGACAGCACCGAGCCTTTTCGCAGTTGCAATTGCTTGAAGTCCTGCAACTCCAGCACCTATGACAAAAACATTTGCTGGCATAATTGTCCCAGCTGCGGTGGTAAGCATCGGAAACATCTTTGGCAGATGATTTGCAGCAAGTAAAACAGCCCTATATCCCGAAATAGTTGCCATTGAGGATAAAACGTCCATGCTTTGAGCCCGCGAGGTTCTCGGCAAAAGCTCGAGAGCAAAAGAAATCACACCTTTTTTAGCAGCCTTTTCAATCAAATCTTTCGCGAAAAACGGCTCCATAAAACCGATTAAAATTTGCCCCTCTCTCATTAAAGCGATATCTTTCTCACCATTTTCAGGATTCGCTCCAAGAGCCCGAACTTGAAGCACAATGTCAGAATTTGCAAAAACCTCTTTCCTATTTTTTACAACTTGTGCTCCCTTCTCAAGATACTCCTCATCGCTAAAACCAGCCCTTTCCCCAGCCCCTGATTCAACTATAACTTCAGCACCAATCTTCTTGAACTGTTGAACATTAGCAGGTATGATAGCTACTCTGGTTTCGCCTGGGTAGGTTTCCTTCGGAATTCCAACTTTGACCATAGGTTCTTGTAATTTATTTTGAATTTTTTGCAAGCAAAATTAGCAAAAAAACATTGTTTTTCAAAATTTAAGCAAAACTCGAAACTTGTTCCCAGAAGAACTTGATTAATTAGTGCAACGTTTATAAATTTGAGTAGAACCCTTAATTAAAGTCGAGTCAAAACTATGCGAAAGTTTATAAATTTAGTTTTGTTGCTTTCCTTCTTTTATTCCCATTGCCTCGCCCAATGGTACTATTTCGGAAGAAACAAGGTTCAATATACAGAGTTTCAATGGGACATTTTAAAAACTGAACATTTTGACATTTACTATCACCCAGAGATGAAAGATATCGCTGAACGCGGAGCATATTTCGCCGAAGAAGCCTATGCCGAGCTTCAAGAAAAATTCAACATAAACATTTTAAATAAAATCCCGCTTGTCTTTTACAGTTCCCACCTTTATTTTCAACAAACTAATACAACCCCAGGATTAATTCCAGAGGGAGTAGGCGGATTTTTTGAATTCATCAAAGGAAGAGTTGTAATACCATTTGACGGTTCGCTTTATCAATTTAAACATGTGATAAAGCACGAACTTATCCATGTGTTCACATTACATAAGGTTCAACGCGTCCTAAAGGATCGAAGGCAACCAACTGAAAAGATGCCACCCCTGTGGTTCACAGAAGGGCTTGCCGAATTTTGGTCCACAAAATGGGATACCCAAGCTGAAATGCTCCTTAGAGATGCTGTCCTCAACGATTACATCGTGCCACTTTCCGAAATGGATAGAATCTTTGGGACATTTTTGATGTATAAAGAGGGGCAAAACATACTTGAATACATCGCTCAGAAATACGGGGAAGAAAAAATTCTTCTTTTGCTCGAAAATTTCTGGAAAGCCAACTCTTTTGAGAAAGTTTTTGAACTAACAATCGGGAAAAATTATAAACAATTTGATGAGGAATGGCTCTATCACCTGAAGAAAAAATATTACCCTCTTCTCAAATACAACGACCCACCAAGCGCAGTCACCAAGCCGTTGGTCGTTGAAGGATTTAATATGAAACCAGTTTTCTACAGAAATGGCGATAAAAGAGAAATTTACTTCATCGGCAACATAACTGGATACACAAATATTTACAAAATAGATCTCGCCCCGAATGCAAAACCAAAAATAATAATTGAAGGAGAACGCTCAGATAAACTCGAAGCATTTCACCTCTTCAGAACGAAAATTGATGTTAAAAATGATAAACTCGCTTTCATAACAAAATCCGGTGACCACGACGCAATACATATTTACGATCTAAAAAGCGAAAAAATTACAGATATGTTTCAATTTAATTCACTCGTTATGATAACATCTCTCTCGTTTTCCCCCGATGCAGAAAGGTTAGCTTTAACAGCCATAGATAAATCCGGCTATAGCGACCTTTACATATTCGATCTCAAGACGAAAAACTTGAAAAAATTAACAAATGATTTCTATGATGATAGAGAGGTCGCATGGTCACCAAAAGGGGATAAAATCGCTTTCGTCTCGGATAGAATGAACTTTGGAATAGATGGGAAATACAACATCTTTCTTTACGATGTGAGAGAGGATAAAATCGAATATTTTATTTACGGCAATTTCTCCTGTGCCTCACCCTCATGGTCACCTGATGGAATGTTCCTCGCATTTGCCTCAGACATTGATGGAACACAAAATATTTGGATCGTTGATCTTTCGCAAAAGAAATTTATAGCCGAACTTGATGGTCTCTCTAATTTAAATGAATATGACGAGATTGAAATAAAACAACTCACGAACTTAACAACCGCTGCCTTTGACCCAACCTGGACCGACGATGGCAAGATAGTCTGCGTTACGCTTGAAAATCTGAAATTTCAAATCAGAATGATCGAAAATGTCCACGATAAAATTGAGAAACCAAACTTCGCACAAAAGATAAACTATAAAACAATTGATAAAAGCCACTGGGAGACGCCAAAAATTCAAGGAATAAAAGAAGTAAATGTGACCACATATCGTGGAAAATACGACCTTGATATAGCGCAGAGCCAAATCTCAACAGACCCAATATTTGGAACGGTCGGAGGCGCTGCAATCGCCCTGAGCGACCTTCTTGGAAACGAAAGATATTATATCCTGGTTTACAACACAGCACAAACAAAAGATGAAATTCTAAAAAGTTTCAATATCGCAATTTCACGCATTTCTCTGAGCAAGCGAACAAATTTCGCATATGGAATTTTCCACTTCGCGGGGAGAAGATATGACCTCACAGACCCTGACCTTTTCTACTACGAAAAAGCATACGGTGGGTATTTCGCATTAAGCTATCCCATATCGGTTTTCAGAAGAATTGAAGCCAGCATTATGCTAAATCGCTCGGATAAAGAGATAATCTTCGGGATCAGAGAAAGGAAAGCAATGCTTCTTTCAAATTCGCTTTCCTATATCTTTGACAACTCACTGTGGTCCCCAACAGGACCGATCGATGGCAAAAGGTTCAACATAACTTTCGCCTACACTACCGACATACAATTTTCAAATGTCAATTATTATACTGCCATTTTTGATTACAGACATTACTTCAGATTATCCACAAGGTCAGCATACGCTATTAGGTTAACGCTTTTCTACAACGAAGGCAAAGAGGCGAGAAGATGGTTTATGGGCGGAAGTTGGGATCTGAGAGGGTATGAAAGGTGGTCGATAAGAGGGAAAAAACTTTGGCTTGTAAGCCAAGAACTGCGATTTCCGTTCATAGATAAATTCGACATCAAATTTCCATTCGGTGGAATTTTTATAGGTTCAATAAGAGGTGCGATGTTCTTTGATGCTGGAAATGCATGGGACAACAAATACACCGAAACCCTTGGAAGCATTGGATTTGGGATAAGATTTAATATCGGGGGAGTTTTCGTGTTAAGATATGATGTTGGAAAAAGGCTTGAAAATAATTTATCAAAATTGCAAAAGTCGTTTTTCCATCAGTTCTTTTTCGGCTGGGACTTTTAAAACACTCGATATTATCTCATGAAAAAAATCGCCTTTTTTCTCCTGTTCATTTTCGCTTCTTGCTCATCATTCAAACTTGAGAAAAATATAATCCTCGGGGAATTCAACTGGATTCAATATGGAAATTCTCCAGAAAATTTAAATGTCTCTTACTTTAAAATATCACCGCCATTTCAATTAGCATGGAAATATAACGCCAGCGCTGGTTTCTCGCATGCTCCGATGATCGTTGCAGACGGAATTTTATTCATCGCCACACTTACTGGAGAAATTCATATTGTTAATGTTGAAACGGGCAAAAAAATAGGCACAATTGAGGCGGAATCCTCTATCTCAGCAACTCCGGTGCTTTACAAAAATAAACTCGTAATACCAACCGCCTACGGGAAAAATACGCTCCAATCAATTGATTTGAATCTTGGCAAGGTTCTATGGCGCGAAAAGATTGGGGCGATCGAGGCATCCCCATTGCTTATTTATGATAATCTCATCGTCGCAACAATTGATGGACATTTGATAAACTACCAAATAAAATACGACATACCACAAAAAATTTGGGAATTTAAAACATCAAAACCAATCAGGTCATCCCCTGCTTCAGATGGAAATCTGATAGTTTTCGGATGCGATGATGGAAATGTTTATTGCATTGATTTTGAAACTGGAAAATTGCGCTGGAAGTTTAACGCCGACTCCCCTATTTTCGCTCCCGTCTCAATAGCCAAAGGGAAAGTATTTGCTGGAACTTTGAACGGAACCTTTTACGCCCTTAATCTCAAAAATGGAAATGTGGAATGGAAATTTCAGACGAACTCGAAAATTTATGGTGGATGCGCGATTAAAGACACAATGATTTTCTTCGGGACAGCCTCTGGGAAATTCTACGCCTTGAGGGAAAAAGACGGAACCGTTCTTTGGACTTTTTTAGCGAAAAGCATAATAAATTCTGCACCGCTTGTCTCAGGTGATGTTATATTTATTGGCTCACTTGACAAAAATATCTATGCGCTTGATATCATCAATGGAAAATTAATCTGGAACTACGAAACCGGCGGAAGAGTAAAATCAACGCCCGTCGTCTGGAAAGATTTTGTTTTTGTCGCCTCGGAAGATAGGATAATTTACGCTTTTAAAACACAGATACCGAAATAAAAAGATGCTATTTTTATTTGCTTTTCTTTTGGCGATTTATTCCAACATTTTGGCTCAAGAAAAATATGGATTTATCAACATAAACACGGAACCGAGCGGAGCCCTGATTTATATTGATTCAACTTTTGTCGGAAGAACCCCATTGATAAATATGAAAATTGAAACTGGAACTTACACCCTTAATTTGAAATATCCCAAAATAACAGATTGGCTTGAAAAGGATGTGACACAAAAAATAGAAATTAAAGAAAACGACACGCTGAACCTTTTCATATCCTTTGAAAAACTTATCAAAATCAACTCAATCCCATTCTCAGCGGACATCTTGCTTGAAGATTCAGTAATCGGAACTACCCCAGCGATCTTTAAAATGAGAGATTTGCTCGGGAAAAGTTTAAAAATTAGAAAAAAGGGTTATAGCGAAGTTGAAGTTTTTATAGATGGGAAAAATCAAAATATCGAGGTTAATTTACCCCAACAACCTGGGGCTGAATCAGAGCTACGAACAAAACCGAGAGATAAACTTAAATCTGTCCTGCCAATCGCCGGATTAAGTTTGGCAAGTGGAGTGGTGTCAATTTACTTCAAGGCGCAGGCTGATAAGTTATACGATGAATATTTAAAGACAGGCGACGCAAATAAACTTAACACTGTTAAAACTTATGACAGAGTTGCTGGGGTCACGCTCCTAATTTTTGAATTAACCACAATAATTGCGATATATAAGTTGCTGAGGGAATAAAGTTGAGATCAAACAACACATCAAACTCATAAACAGTAAATTGAATTTTCACCTCTATGTGTTTAAATTAAACGATAGAAAAAATCCCGAAGGCAAGTATGAAAAAGATAATTTTAATTTCGTTTTTACTGACCTCAACATTGTTAGCCCAACTTCCTTTTTTCCGCCCATTTTTTTCAACGACTGAAAGAGAATTCGGCAAACTTTTCTTTTATGAAGTTATAAACCTCGTAAGCGAAGATACATCAAAAAGCAGAATTGATATAAACTTTAGAATAGCCAATGAACTATTAACATTTATAAAAAATCCATTGGGTTCACCTTTGTATATCGCAAATTTCACCGTAAGCGTTGAAATTCTCGATAAAGATGGGAAATCATCCGCTAGGAAAATATTCAGAGGTTATAGAGGGACCGATAATTATAATGAGACGACTTCGAGAGATATCTATACTCAGGGAAATTTTCGCTTTGATTTGACGCCCGGGAATTATCGGTTGATATTGACCGTTGAGGATGAACAAGCGAATCAAATTTTAAGAAGGGAGCGAAATGTTAACTTAAAACTATTCAAACCTAATTCATTCGAAACATCGGACCTAACTATCATTCAAGAAAGCTATACAAACGGGGATACAATTATTTTGATACCAACTAACATTGGCAATAGGGTTAACTTTGGGAAAGGATTTGTAGCATATATTCAGTTTACCGATAAACCAGAAGCAGTTGAATGTTCACTTGTTTTTCTTTCTGAATTCGGCAGAAGAAAAGAGATGAAAAAAGTTATAGTTCAAGGCGATGAAATCAAAAACGACAAACAATTTCTTTTTAGAGAAAACCCCTATGATACGGTTTTCACTTATCTTTTAATTCCTATGCCATCGCAGAGATACTATTCCCTTATTACCACATTCAGTGGGGATTCGCTCGACCTTGGGGAATATGAACTTATAATGTCCGTAAAATTTAAAGACCCCGCCGGAAAAGAAATTCAAAAATCGTTCACAAAAAAATTTACCGTTGAATGGATTGATATGCCCTTTTCACTTAAAAACCTTGACTACGCGATTGAAATTCTTGAGTATATCGCCACACCTGATGAGATGGCAAAGTTGAGGTTTGGAACGCAACAGGCAAGATTACAAAAATTCAAAGAATTTTGGGCTAAAAGAGATCCAACACCAAAAACTCTTTACAACGAATTGATGGCTGAGTACTACCGAAGGGTTGATTACGCATATATAAATTTCGCAACCATAAGGGAAAGAGATGGAGCGAGAACAGATAGAGGAAAAGTTTATATACTCTATGGACAACCAACAAAAATTGAAAGAAAATATACGCCTGGGAGACCAACCGAGGAAATATGGTATTATGAAATGATTGGAAGAAAATTTACCTTCACCGACCAGTATGGTTCTTTTAAATTAACATCCGTCGAAACATATGAACCCTAAAATTGCAATCACCGTAGGCGATATAAATGGCATAGGTCCTGAGGTTGCTTTAAAATCAATGACGAAAAAAAATGTCCTGCATACAGCAAGACCGTTTCTCATAGCGCCACCTAAAATTGTTGAGCTCTACTCCAAGCGCTTAAATTTAAAATTTCACATTATGCTTAACGAAGATGACTTCTCACTCGAAGATGGTGTCATAAATGTCTTACCGATGAAAGATTTTAAAAACTTTGAAATTAACTTTGGGCAACCGACAAAAACATCTGGAAAAATTGCTGGCGAGTCGATAAACCTTGCAGTTGAGCTATGCCTTGCGCAAAGGGCGCACGCTATATGTACCGCCCCAGTTTCAAAAAAAGCGCTAAACCTTGCTGGATTCAATTTCCCAGGACAAACAGAAATGATAGCAAAGCTTTCGAATTCAAAAAAATACTTGATGATGTTTGTAAACAGCAAAATTAAACTCGCGCTTGTCACAATTCATATACCTTTAGCAAAAGTGAGCAAGATTTTAACGAGAGAGTTGTTAACTGATAAAATTGAAATCTTGATCGATTCACTTCGTTTAGATTTTGGGATAAATTCACCTAATATCGCGATTCTTGGATTAAATCCGCATTCTGGTGAAGACGGGCTCATCGGAGATGAGGAAGAAAAAATAATAAAACCCGTCATTAAACTTCTTCATAAAAAAGGATTTCACATCGATGGTCCATTCCCAGCGGATGGCTTTTTCGGTGAGAGGAAATATAAAAACTACGATGCAACTTTATCGCTATATCACGACCAAGGACTTATCCCGATAAAACTTATAGATTTTTACAGAACTGTTAACTTTTCAGCCGGACTTAACATAGTTAGAACATCTCCAGATCACGGCACCGCTTATGATATTGCAGGGAAGTTAATTGCAAACGAAAAAAGCATGGAATCCGCCATAATTCTTTCGGCAAAGATTTTCAAAAATCGCATCAAACGTAAAAATGAAAATTATAGTATCTCCTGATTCATTTAAAGGCTCTCTTACTTCCATTGAAGCCACACAGATTATTGCAGATGCGTTCGAATTAACTCTGCCAAATTGCGAAATCGTAAAAATTCCAATTTCAGATGGAGGTGAAGGATTCGTCGATGCAATTCACTATTCAATTGGTGGTGAAATTTGCGAAGCGATTGTGTCAGGTCCACTGCCGGGACAAAAAGTTAAAGCCAAATTCTTACTTAAAAATAGGAAAGCAATAATCGAAATGGCATCTGCAAGTGGTTTAACGCTTGTTCCAAAATCCAAACGCGACCCTAAAATGACCACAACTTACGGAGTTGGCGAATTAATAAAAAAAGCACTTGAACACAATATAAACGAAATAATCATTGGAGTCGGTGGAAGTGCCACAAACGACGGCGGAATGGGTATGGCAACAGCCCTTGGGTATAAGTTCCTTGACAAATCGGGGAAAGAAATAAAGCAAGGTGGGATAAATCTTCTCAAACTGAAAAAAATAGATGACTCCGAAGTGGATGAACGAATTAAAAAAGTTAAATTTAAAGTTGCTGTAGATGTTTTAAACCCTCTTTGTGGACCCGAAGGAGCTTCATTTACATACGCTATGCAAAAAGGTGCAAAAAGATTCGAACTTCCAATGCTTGACAAAGCGCTTAAAAAGTTGGCTAATTCTATTAAAGAAAAATACGAAATTGATATAGAAAATCTCCCCGGTGCTGGAGCAGCAGGAGGGCTTGCAGGAGGTCTCGTCGCTTTCTGTAACGCAGAAATCGTAAGGGGAATTGATCTGTTCCTTGACCTTGTCTCATTTGATGAAAAGATAAAAAATGCAAACCTTATAATAACAGGCGAAGGCAAAATTGATTCCCAAGTTAAATATGGTAAAGCGATCAAGGGGATAATTGAAAGGGCTAAAAATATACCAATTGTTGCCATAACTGGGAAAATTGAAGGCGATTTGAAAGAACTATCTGAAAGCCTCGGGCTAACATCAATAATAAGTATGACCTACCTTGGAATGAAAGAATCCTACGCGTTCAAAAACGCTCACAAAATACTCTTTAATACATCAACCCAAATTGCAAACCTAATAAAGAATTTATGCTCGAACTGTTGAAATCAAAAATACTCGTAAGCGATGGCGCAATCGGGACTGAACTTTTAAAACTTTCGAATGAAAAAAACCCAGAGATATTAAATCTTAAAAAACCTCATCTGGTCGAAAGGCTTCACGCTAATTATATCAACGCTGGCGCCGATATAATAACAACGAACTCGTTCGGGGCAAACCCTGTAAGGTTAAAAGATATAAACATATATGAATTAGCGAAAACCTCGGCGCAGATAGCACAAAAAGTTAAAACTGAAAATAAATTCATCTTCGGTAGCGTTGGACCAACTGGTCTAAAACCCAATGATAAAAAGTTTAAAAACATAGATGCTTATTTTTCTGAGCAAATTTGTGGTTTAAACGACGGTGGTGTAGATGCAATTTTAATCGAAACGATGATTTTTATAGAAGAGATGAAAATAGCATATAAAGTTGCGCGAACTGAGACAAAGCTACCTATAGCGGTCACGATGAGCTTCCATCTAACTAAAAATGGATTTCAAACCTATGGCGGTGCTGATTTAAAGAGTAGCATTAAGGCAATGCTAAATCTTGGAGCTGAAATTATCGGTGCAAATTGTGGAAATGGATTTTCCGAGATGACAATTTTGGTCGAAAAGCTAAAATTAGACGCAAAGGAAGCATTCATTATGATAAAACCATCGGCTGGAATACCAAAACGAATAAACAACGATCTGATTTATCCCGATGCTCCCGATAAGATATCCAAGTTTGTTGAAAAATTTGTCAATTTAGGAATAAACATAATCGGGGGTTGCTGCGGTACGACTCCCGAACATATAAAGGTGATAAGAGAAATCGTCGACAAAACAACGCAAAAGCAAAAGGCGTGGGCACAGTGACCCACGCCTTCTGTAAAGGAGGTAGCCATGAGGGGAAAAACTTTATATCACTTCATGCTTCTCAATCTCCTCTTTTTTAAGGCTTATATGATTCCCTTTTAACGGCAATGTGACTTTAAACTCACTTCCAACCCCGTATTCACTTGAGACAGTTATTTTGCCACCATGTAATTCAACGAGACATTTAACGAGAGCAAGCCCAAGCCCTGAACCACTTGAGTGAGTTTTTATCTTGGGAAATGGTTTAAAAACTTTTGGAATATCCTCAGGGCGAATCCCGATCCCCTTATCTCTCACGATAAATTCGAAATTGTCTCCGGATTTTACAAGCTCTATTTCAATTGATGTCCCTTCATGTGAAAATTTAACAGCATTTGAAATCAGTTGATAAACTATCTCTCTAAACTTTTTCTTATCTACCTCGATTTCAAAATTTTCGCTTGAATCTATAATGACATTTAAACTCTTTCGTCTAATTTCACCCATAAAATAACTTACCACATCGTTAACAATCTCCAACAAATTGACTTTCTCAAGTTTCAGCTCAACCTTTCCCATTTCAATTTCTACGATTTCGGTAAGATACCTTAATGTCGTCAGCATCTCATCGCTGGATTTTTTTATGTTTCCGATAAAATCAATTATATCCTTTTCGCTCAAATTCTTGAACTCGTCTTTTAAAATTTCCGCAAACCCAATGATACTCGTTAACGGTCTCTTAAGCTCATGTGAAAGTAGATGGATATACTCGTAAATTGAATTTTTAAGTTTAATAGCGTCCTCTTTGATAAGATCGATTTTTTGACTTAAATTCAAATTCTCCAAGTAAAGTTTTAAAAAAGCAAACTCAGTTTCAAAATCACCTTGCTTAAACTCGGCAAAAGGTTTATCACCATAAAAAGTCACATAACATGGTGTGCCATCACTTAACTTTATTAATGTTGTTGACATCAGACATCCTTCGCCAAATTTACCAAAATTAATTTTTAAGCTTTTATCGACACCTTTCAAAAAGATAACAGCGCCCTTTGCACCGGTTTTTTTAATTATTGAATTTATCGCCGAGTCAATTGAGTTTATGCTGCTCGCTCCATCTTTTCTTCTTTCCTTGGAAAGCAAAGTTAAACCATAAATTCCCAAGCCCAATCCAAACAGAAGAAATGAAACAGAGAGAAAACCAAATTCAAAAAGAACATTTAAAAGCCATGCTATCCACAAAAGCAGTACGCTTACTAAAATCCACTTAAGCCCACGAATTTTCCCCTTGAAAATTCCAACAGCAAAGCAAATTCCAATTGTAAGGATACCAAAGATAATATTTTGAAGCACAGATGAAATCATTTTTAAGCCTCCCATGGCTTTATTGTGTAATTTTCATCTATAGCGATTTGAACAACGCTTCGCCATTCGTTAGGGTTGGCAAATTTGTTGATAAAATAAAACTTCGAGTTACTTCCACTTTCAACCTTTAATTCATCTCCATTGTAGGCAATCACAATAGGAATGCCAAAGAAAATATTATCAGCAAGCTTCAGCAATTCATTAGGTTCATTTATAAATCCCATTTCAATCACCAAGATATCATATAGCTCAAGATACAATGTTTCAACAACATCCGTAAACAGGTCTACAGTTTTTACAACATAATTTTTATCAGCGAAAATCTTTTTTATTCTCTCGTTGAATTTGAGGTCAGTTGTATAAACCAAAATTTTGCAAACGATCGACATAGCGAAAAACTTTAAATTTGCAAACTCACAAACCATAAAGTTCAACTATTGTGCCAAATAATAGATAGTTTACAAATTTCAAATTTTTGTTAATTTACAACGATTTTTCCCTTTTCTCCCCCTATGATTGGTAAAAATTACAAAAAGTGCGGGGAATTTTTACAAAGGTTATTCGTCTAAGTCAAGCATTCGTTTGCCGTTCACATAATCCTTAAAGGCGGGCTTTTTAAGAGTGATGAGCTTGTTTACGATGTCCTTTATTCTTTCAGAAGCCTGAAAAATTCGAGTTAAATTTTCTTGTACCTTGCCGATGTCATTATCTTTTAATGAGCGCTTTATAAGTTCAAGCGCAAGAAAAATAATGTTAAGCGGGTTATTAATTTCATGTCCTAGAGTCCTCGCCATTTCGAGAAGTGCAACCTCATGTTCAAGTTTAGCTACTTCAGATT
>CALJEK010000038.1 GCA_938074445.1 Candidatus Kryptoniota bacterium
TTGGTAATAGTTGGATTCATGTCCGTAAATCTAATACTGAGCCAATTTTGAGAGTAATCGCTGAGGCGAAAACAAGGAAAGAAGCTCAGGAACTTGTAAGGGAACTGGCAACAAAAATTGGTTTAGGATGAATCTAAAAAATTTTTTTAAGTTATTGCTTATCATAGGTAGTTTCAACGCCTTGAGTTTTTGCGGGGATAAGGGGAAAACGAAGATGTTGTGGTTTGATGCGACTGCAAATTTTAAACGGCTTGGGAGTTATGACGGAATTGTGAGAGTTCTTGATAAATGTGCTGAGGTTGGGATTACAGATATAATTGTCGATGTTAAGCCAATTTCTGGAGAAGTTTTATACGATAGCAAATATGCTCCAAAGATGAAGACATGGGATGATTATACAAGACCAGATACATTTGATTTTGTCAAAACCATAATAAGCGAAGCGAGAAAAAGAAATTTTAAAGTGCACATTGCTTTAAATGTTTTCTGCGAAGGTCATAATTATTACGATAGGGGGGTTGTTTACTGGAAGCATCCAGATTGGGCAACTATCGTCTATACAAAGGATGGTTTCGTCCCGATAACACAGCAAAAGCATAAATATTCCGCAATGGTTAACCCAGCTCTTGATCAAATTCAGGAATATGAGTTAAAAATAATTGAAGAGGTTGTCGAAAATTTTGATATTGATGGAATTATACTTGACAGGGTCAGGTATGATGGGATTTATGCTGATTTCAGTGATTCTTCAAGGGCGAAATTCGAGGCGTGGCTTGGCAAGGAAGTTAAATTTCCTGAAGATATTTTCAAAATTGAGGGGGATAGCATAATTCGAGGGAAATATTTTAAAGAATGGTTGAAGTGGAGGGCTTCAGTTATAAAAAGTTTTATCAAAAAAGCAAGGGATGTAGTTAAAAGAGTAAAACCATCTGTTTTATTTGGAGTTTATGTTGGCTCGTGGTATTTGTCGTATTACGAGCTTGGTGTTAACTGGGCAAGCGAAAAGTTCAAACCAAAATTTGACTGGGCAACCGATGATTATAACCAGACGGGATATGCGGAATTACTTGATTTTCTCTCCCCGGGACTTTACTTTTACGAGGTGACCAAGAAAGAAGTTGAATCAAAAGGTATGATTGACGCCTCGAAACTAACTGAGCCTGGGATGAAGCCATCTAAATCGGTTTGGTATTCTGTTGAGGGTTCCGCCGAACTTGTCAAAAATGTGACTATGAGTGTAGTGCCTGTTTATGGTGGTTTATATGTTGAACAATATAAGGGTGAACCCGAAAGATTTAAAAAGGCGATGAAAATTGCGCTTGAGAAAACAGACGGTCTTATGATCTTTGATTTGGTGCATATTGAAAACTATCAATTGTGGGATGCTTTGAAAGATATTTTAAAAAGTAAGTGAGGGTAAGTTGATACTCGCAAAGGTTACAGGAACAATTGTCGCGACACAGAAAAATGAGAATTTGAAGCCTTATAAAATTTTGATAATTCAACCAATTGATTTAAAAGGTAATTTTATCGGGAGGGATATGCTTGCTCTTGATATGGTTGACGCTGGGATTGGTGACACGGTTATAGCTCTTCAAGAGGGAACCTCTGCAAGACAAATCCTCGGCAGGGAAGATGTCCCTGTACATACCCTTGTCGTTGCGGTCGTCGATGGGATTGAACTAATTGAGGGTTAGGAATGAACATTGATGTGAGGCATATTTTGCAATTGAGCATGATCCCAGGAATTGGTCCGGGTAGAATAAAAAATCTCGTGAATTATTTTAAGGAAACTGATTTGATATTTAAGGCGTCGATTTCAGAGCTTGTAAAAGTCGAAGGTATAGATAAGGGGCTTGCTAAAAGAATAATTGAGGCGAGAAATCAAAATTCAAAGTTTGCAGAGGAACAAATTTTTAGAGCGGAAAAGCTTGGTGCAAGGATTATAACTCTTTGGGATTCCGAGTATCCAGAACTTTTGAGAAAAATTTATGACCCACCTGTGGTTTTATTTTTGCGTGGAAATCTTGTAGAACAGGATAAGTACTCAATTGCAATTGTTGGGACAAGAACACCGACAAACTATGGAAAGATGATGTGTGAAAAATTTGCGACGGAGTTATCGAAGATGAATTTAACGATTGTAAGTGGCTTCGCAAGGGGAATTGATACAATTGCTCATGTTTCTGCGCTAAGATCGGGAGGTAGAACAATCGCTGTGCTTGGTTCAGGTGTTGATCGTATTTACCCGCCTGAAAATAAAAAGTTAGTTGATAGCGTGATATCAAACGGCGCGATAATTTCAGAGTTCCCTATGGGCACCGCTCCCGATGCTATGAATTTTCCGAGGAGAAACAGAATTATAAGTGGTATGTCAATTGGGGTTTTAATTATCGAGACAAGCAGAACTGGCGGTGCGATGATAACGGCGGAATTTGCAAATGATCAAAATCGTGATGTCTTCGCAATTCCAGGAAACATAGACAGCGTGAAAAGTCAAGGGACTAATTTTTTAATCAAGCAAAATAGGGCAAAACTTGTGGAAAGCGCTGACGATATAATTGAGGAAATTCGCACATTTATACAACCAGTTTTGAAATCTGAACCGCCGAAGCCAAAAGTTGAATTGAATGTCTTTGAGTCGAAAATTTTTGAGGTTTTATCACCATCTGAGCCGATGCATGTTGATAAAATTGCTGAGCTTACGGGGCTATCTGTCACTGATACGCTTGTTCACCTGCTATCGCTTGAATTTAAAGACCTCGTTCACCAACTTCCGGGAAAGCTTTTTGTGAGAAGATTTTAAATTTAAAACCTTTCCCCCCTTATGAGGGGAAAGGTCAACATTGATGAGATCAAGCATTGGACTTATTTACCAGCACCGTCTTAATCCTCTGCCAGGTTTTCCCCAGCCGGGCATATTCCATCCATAAGGTCTGAGCCCCAAATCAAGATAACCAATCCTTTCTCTTAAAATTTTGCGTTGTTCCGGGGTCAATACCTGTTGAACGTTTAGCCAATGATTTACTTTGTTTTTAGATAGTTCTCTTACGTAGTCTGAAATTTCGTTGACCTTTTTATCGATCGCTGATTTATCAATTTTTTCCGCAGAAAGTAATTCCCGAAGTTCAATTCTTGCTTTGTTTAATTTTCCGGCTATGTCAACTTGAGTTTTTCTAAACTCAAAGAATAAATTTTGAAGTTTTGTTTTTTGTTCATCTGTCAATTTAAGTTCATCGTAAAGTCTTGTTATCCCTCTTTGCCAAGCGTCATCAGGTGGTATGCCAAATCTTGGTCCAAAAATTTGAGCGAAGGATGCAGACGCAATTAAAATTAGAGCAAGCAGCGATAGTGCTATTTTTACCTTCATGGCTTTTCTCTCATTTTGTTTGATTTATCTTTATACTTTTCACTAAATTAGATGTGATTTGAAACACAAAGGTTTAATTTCAGATCAATGAAAATTCTTTACGCGAAATATATTTTGCCCATAACTTCGGAGATAATTGAGGACGGGGCTATTGTTGTTGATGCTGGTAAAATTGTTGATTTTGGGGTTAGAGAAGAAATCGATTCAAAGTTTAAAGAGGTTGAAAGACGGTTGGATTTAAAAAATGCCTTGATAATGCCGGGATTTGTGAACGCACATACGCATCTCGAACTATCGGATATTAAAATTAAAAGAGAGGTTAAAGATTTTAGGGAGTGGCTTTATCAAATCGTCGAACAGAGGGGAAAACTATTTAATGTTGGAGGTATTCTTGGAAAGATCAAATTTGTCAGAGCTTTGTTGGAGAAGAGATGGGGAAAAAATGTGCGAAAAAGAATCAAAGAGATGCTAAATTCTGGGACAATTGCGGTTGGGGATGTTTCAAACACGGGACGGTTAATAACGACGCTTTTAAAAGCACCGATTAAGGTTCAAATATTCATTGAATTGATCTCGTTTGAAGAGGAAAGGGGAAGAGAATTTTTTAACATCGCAAAAGAAATTGTCAGCAATGCAAATGATGTGGCAAGAAAGTATAACCTGGAGAGAAAATTTAAAGTCTCATTAGCACCTCACGCTCCGTATTCTGTCTCTGAATCTCTGTTTAGATTAATAAAGAATTTCAATATCGGTTCAAAAACAAGTGTACACCTTGCGGAGGTAATTGATGAGGTTGAATTTATAAAAAGTGGAACTGGTTTCTTTCGCACTTTTTTGATTCAAAGAAATAGGTTTGACTATTCATGGAGTCCACCTGGGGTATCACCTGTGAAATATCTTGATAAAATTGGTTTTTTGGATGAAAATACGCTCGCGGTTCACTGCGTGAATGTTGATGATGAGGATATCGAAATTTTGAGCGAAAGGGATGTTAGCGTTTGCACCTGTCCAAGAAGCAATTTCTTTTTAAAGGTTGGGAAAGCACCAATCAGAAAATTTCTCGACAATGGTATAAATGTTTGCATAGGGACTGATAGCATCGCAAGCAATAGGGATTTAAACATTTTAAATGAATTGAAGTTCGCGCGGGAATTTTACACAGATGTAAGTGATGGGGAACTGTTGAAAATAGCAACTTTGAATGGGGCTAAAGCCCTTGGGTTTGATAATGTTTGTGGTAGCATTGAAAAAGGTAAAGATGCTGATTTGATTTATTTTGTCATCCCAAGTGATTTGAAGAGAAATGAAATTTATAGATTTATTTTTAGCTCGAGCACGTGTTTTAAGTTGGGCTGAAATTTACCCGCTGATTTCTTGACAAGAAATTCTAATTTTTTTAAATTTCGAAAAAACGACAGGATTTATGCGGGAATAGAGGTGAAGCAAAAACGAACCAACATAATTTTGTCTATCGGCATTGTTTCTGTTTTGCTTTTTATCGTTGGGATTATGTTTTTCCTTCACAAGAGAATTGAAGAGAAAGTTATAGGGATAAGGGGGAACGCCCAAATTTTAACTGCAAAGCAAATTGGAAATTCATTGGAAAATTATTTCCAAGTAAGGGGGCAGGGTTTAAAAGTTTTATCATCGTTTGAATCAATTAAGCGAAGAATCCGAAAGCAGATGGAGGACGATGTAAATTCTTATTATCAATATTTGAAGCAAGAATATGTTAGCTCTATTTCTGTTTTTGATGAGAATGGTGTGATTATTTATTCAACATTGAAGGAGGCAATCGGTAAAAATTATAGGGATTCGGAGTTTTGGAAAAAGTTGGTAAAATCGCAGAAAGATGGCTCGGTTTACATCCCGATAGTTTCATTTGATACAAGTGGTGAAGTTTTATATAAAAAACCACTTTCATTTATCATTTCGCCTATTTACGAAGGTAGCAAATTTTTAGGCGCGGTGGCTTATACAATAGAATTTGATTCGTTGTTAAACTCCCTAATTAAAGTGATAGATCCAGAACTTAAACTTTATGATGTTTGGATTGTATCTTTTGACGGGGTTCTTATTTTTCATTCCTCTCATCCTGAGATGATTTTAAGGCGAGCGCAGTTTGCAGATAAGTCTTGTTTAAATTGCCATACTTCGCAAGGGAAAGGGCTTGGTCCGTTTAGTTATGTAGATTCGGTGATTGCGAATAAGTCGGGCGTTATAAGATACAGATTAAAAGATTATCCTGAGCGACTCGCTGGATTTTCAAGTTTTGAAATTGGGGGAGAGAGTTTGAAGCTGGTCGTTTCATCCAAATTAAAAGAGGCTACAGGAATTATTATATCTGAGCTTGCTCTTATTTATGCGCTCATTGCGTTGATTGTTTTTGCTCTTTTAATTTATCTGTATCTGTTTTTGGGAAATATGAGAGAGATGATTCGAGCAGAGGAGGAGAGAAAACAAAGAGAAGAGAGGGAGAGGCTCCAAAAACTTTACACTTTACTTTTCCAAAATTCAAACGATGGAATATATATTCTTGATCTGGAAAGTGGCAGATTTATTGAGGTTAATAAAAAATTTCAGGAGATGTTTGGTTATACGATTGATGAGCTTAATAAGATTGATTTTATGCAACTTGTGGCTCCCGAGTCAAAGCCAATGATTGAAGAGAGAAGGCAAAAGATCAAAAGAGGCGTTCCAGTTCCACACAGATATACTTTTACGGCGCTTGCAAAAGATGGACGAAGAATTGAGGTTGAAACAAGCGTGAGTTATGTGAGATTTGGTGAAAAAATGTATGTTCTTGGAATTTATAGGGATATAAGCGAAACCCTAAGGCAAAAAGAACTCTACCAGAGTTTGTTTGAAAACTTGCCAGTTGGTGTTGTAATTCATCAAGATGGTAAAATAGTTAAGTGTAATAAGAAAGCAGTGGAAATAGGGGGTGGCAAGGATGAGAATGATATAGTTGGCAAGCCTGTTCTTGATTTTGCTCATCCAGATTATAGAGAAATTGTGAAAGAAAGGATAAAAAGAATAATTGAAAAAGGTGAAATTGCCCCACCAATTGAAGAAAAGTTTATACGGCTTGATGGCAGTGTAATTGATGTTGAGGTAAGGGCTTCTAAAGTTATGTGGGAGGGGAGACCCGCAGTTCAAGTTGTGGTTGTAGATGTCACCGAGGTTAAGCGACTTCAAAGTGAGTTAGCTGGACAGTATCAAAAAGAGCAGGCTTTAAAGTTGAAATTAGAATCAATTTTGAGAAATATTTCGGATGGGATTATGTTTCAAAATGAACATGGGATAATTGAATTTGTAAACGATGAATTTTGTAAGATTTTAGGGTATAGTTCACCCGACGAGCTGATTGGGAAAACATTTGGGCAATTTCTTGATGAGGTTAAAGGTTTGTTTGAGGACGAGAACGAAATAGATAGAATTAAAAGTTATGTAGATAGCAAGGAGTTTGTGAAATATTCCGAATCAAAATTGAAAAATGGTAAAGTAATAGAAAGGTTTGGAATTCCAGTCTTTGAGAATGAAAAATATGCTGGGCGTATAAGTTTGTTAAGGGACATAACGGAAAGAAAGCAGAGGGAGAAGCAAGTTTTGGAGCTTCAAAGATTTGAGGTTATTGGGCAGCTTGCAAGTGGAATCGCGCATGATTTTAACAATGTCCTTGGGATTATAAATGGGATGCTTGAGATCATTAAAATGAAGACGACGGATAAGAACATTTTAAATTATGTTGATTCCGCTCTTTCTGCTGTTCAAAGGGGCGGGGAGATATCAAGGCGACTTTTGCAATTTTCAAAGAGAAAAATTGAAGAGTTTAAGCCAATTTCAGTTGTAAATCTTGTGCTTGATTGCGTGAGGATACTTGAGCATACGATACCAAAGAATATAGAGATAAAGACAAGCATTGGTGAAGATTTTATTGTTTTAGGTTCTTATAGTGATTTACAGCAGGTGATTTTAAATCTTGCTTTGAATGCAAAGGATGCTATGCCAATGGGTGGGAGATTGACGATCTCGGTTTCTTCTGTGGATAGAGATTTTGTTATGAAAAAATTTGGGAACGCGGTTTCAGATACCTATGCTGTAATTGTAGTTTCAGATACAGGGGTTGGCATAAGTGATGAGATTAAAGAAAAAATTTTTGATCCGTTTTTCACGACGAAGGAGCCTGGGAAAGGAACGGGGCTTGGGCTTTCAATTGTTAAAAATATCGTTACAATTCACGGCGGTTTTGTCGATTTTGAAAGTTTGGTTGGTAAAGGAACATCTTTCTTTATTTACCTTCCAGTTCAACTTAAGGAGGAAAAGGCAATTGAAACAAATCGGGGAGAGGAAAAAATGGAAAAAATTAGCCAGGGTTTGAAGGCTCTTATTGTTGAGGATGAGGAGATTTTGAGGGTTATTATGAAGGATTATCTTGAAATGCTTGGGTTTGAGGTGATTGAGGTTGGCGATGGTGAGCTTGGGATTCAAAAATTTATGGAGGACCCAAATATAAAAATTGTCTTTGTTGATTATGGTTTGCCGAAGGTCATGGGGGATGAGGTGATAAGGCGGATAAGTCAAATTTCAAAGGATGTGAAGTTTGTTCTTGTAACTGGTTTTGTTGATGTCGGTGATGAAGTTAAAAGGTCTCTTCCTACTGGGGTAAAATTTCTCAGAAAACCGTATACACTTGCTCAGATTAGGGATATAGTGAATGAGATTTTTGGGGGATAAGTTGAATTTTAAGATTTTTGGTATTACATTTTAAGTAGATGCGCTTTGATTAGAAGGATTTTTGTTATGCGATTGAGCGATGCGTATAAATGTTTGGGTTTTATGTGGTGATTTAACATGTAAAAAAAGCACATACAAACAAATTAAAGGAGGTTAACCATGTCACAAGCACAAGCAGCACAACCAACTTACGTAAAGGGGTTGGAAAATGTAATAGCGAACCAGACCAAACTTTGTTTCATTGACGGAAAAAGGAGTAAACTTTTGTATCTTGGTTATGATATTGCTGATCTTGCTGAGCATTCTAATTTTGAGGAAGTTGTATTTCTTTTATGGAATTATCGTCTTCCAAAGAAAAACGAATACGATGAGTTTGTGAAGGCGATTCGCTCTGAATATGATATTCCGGATCAATTGGTCACGGTTATGAAGCTTATGCCTAAGGATTCTGACCCTATGGATGTTTTGAGAACTTCGGTATCATTTCTTGGTTTATTTGATCCTGAAAGGAACGATAATTCACTTGAGGCAAACAAGAGGAAGGCGCTCCGGCTCACAGCGAAATTCCCGACGATAGTTGCAGCTTGGGAGCAGATAAGGAATGGTAGCGAGCCTATAAAGCCGGACAAGGAGCTTAACATTGCGGGCAACTTCCTTTATATGTTGAAGGGGGAGAAGCCAGATGAGCTTTACGCAAAAATTATGGATGTTGCTCTCATCTTGCATGCGGAACATGAGATGAACGCTTCAACATTTTCAGCCAGAGTGACGATTTCAACGTTGACTGATATGTATTCGGCGGTTACATCCGCGATTGGGACTTTGAAAGGACCTTTGCATGGTGGAGCGAATAGAGAAGTTATGAAATACTTGCTTGAGATAGGTGAGCTTTCAAAGGTTGATGATTTTGTGCAGAAAGCGATTGCGGAGAAGAAGAAACTTGAGGGATTTGGGCACAGAGTTTATAAGTCTATGGACCCGAGGGCTTTGATATTGAAGAGGTACTCAAAGATGCTTGGTGAGAAGCTTGGCAATACCAAGTGGTATGAGATGTCAGCTAGGATTGAGGAGCTTTGGGTTAAGGAATTTGGTGAGAAGGGTGTATGGCCAAATGTTGATTTCTATTCAGCGTCTGTTTATTACTATATGGAAATTCCGCTTGATCTTTACACTCCAATTTTCGCTGTGAGTCGTATAAGTGGGTGGACGGCGCATATTCTCGAGCAGCTCTCGGATAACAGAATTTACAGACCGAGAGCTGAGTATGTCGGACCGATGGATCAAACTTATGTCCCGATTGATCAGCGTTAATTTATGCGAGGGCGGGATTTTTATCCCGCCCTTTTCATTTTCTTGAAAATTCTGCCAACCTTTGGCATACAATATCTTGAATTGTGTTTGCTACCGAGGTCGGGACAAGATAATTATTCGTGATCATTGCGAATGCGAGCATTTCGCCATCTTTTGTTTTAATGTAGCCTGAAAGAGCCCTCGCATATTGGACATAGCCAGTTTTTGCCCGCACATTCCCTTGTGCTCTTGTTTTTCGCATTCGTGTTTCAAGCGTTCCATCAACTCCAGCGATTGGCAATGATTCGTAAAAGTATGAGAAATATTCGTGTTTATACATGTAATTTAAAAGTGTCAAGATCTGGAAGGGGGTAACGAGGTTTAGGCGTGATAAACCGGAGCCATCATAGATTGAAATTAAATCGGGAGGTATTCCAATTTGTGAAAGTGTATTTTTAACAACTTCAACTGATTTTTCAGTTGAACCTTCCCCGCCGAAAATTTTGCCGAGGGTTCTAAAAACTTGTTCAGCGTAAAAGTTTTGACTTCGTTTATTTATAACCTTTATGATTTCGCTCAACGGAGGCGATTCGTAAGATGCAAGAATTTTCATTTTTTCGTAGTCAGGTTGAATAAACGTGTCGTCAATGTCAACTGGCGAGCCTGTGATTTTTATCCCTTTTGATTCGAGGACCTCCTTAAAAACAGTTACAGTGTAAAGAGTTGGGTTGTGGACAGTTATTGATTCTTTATATGGTTTTGATTTTAAACTTATTTTTCCGAAGACATTGATTATGTTTGTGCCTGGTGCCCTGAAGAAATCGATTTTAGTTGTGCTGTCTGGGTGAACAGTTATAACTTGGTTTTTTATTTGCACATAGTTTGTGTTTGGGTTAACTTTGATTATGGCAGGATCACCGATTTTCTTTCCCGGATAAATTTCGAGGTCAACGCAGTTATCGTTAAAAGAAAGGGCGCTTATATGCGCTGAATACCAATATGTTTCATCATCCCATGCCCAACCAGTCCCCATGTATTGATCATCGAAATAATTATCATCGCCAATTATATCACCATAAATTCGGGTTATTCCAGCCTTTAATAAACTATCAGCCCAGTCTTTGAAAGTTTTTATAACATCACCATTTGTAAACCTACCTGAAATGGTTGGATCACCGCTCCCGCGAATGAAAAGATTACCGTATAATGTTCCATTTTTTATCTCGCCATCGGTATAAAGGTAAGTTTTATATCTAAATTCGGGACCAAGTTTAAGCAAAGCAACCGCTGTGGTAAATAGCTTCGTGTTTGAAGCCGGGATGAAACTTTTGTGTTCATTTAACCGGTAGATATATTCGCCCGTTTCGAGCGATTGAACTATAACGCCCCAATAAGCATTTGAAAAGGCTGGATCTTTGAAAATTTCGTTAAATTCACTTCTTAATTGATTTAACGCTGTATCTTCATAGTAGCTGATTTCATTTTGAAGTTCTGGCTTTTCCTCTACAACTATTTTTTGGGCGGGTGCACACGAGTAAAGGTAAACAGTAAGGGTCAAAAGGAGTAATCGTTTTCCCATAAAGATTTTTTAAATTTGTTTTTACAATTTTTTGATTATTCAAGCCCAGTGAGTTTCTTTAATCTCTTTATCTCGCTTTCCGTGAGATATCTCCATTCGCCTCTTTTCATTCCGCTGACAGTTATACCCCCGAAGCTTACCCTATGTAATTTTCTTACTTTGTATCCAAGGCGTTCGAACATTCGTCTTATCTGTCTATATCTGCCCTCGTGAATTGTTATGCCGATTTCTTTTCTATCGCTATTTGGCAGTATATAGACATCGCAAGCTTCTGTTTTCCTTCCGTCGAGCATTATTCCGCTCTTTAATTTCTCGATGTCTTCAGGTTTTATTGGTTTATCTATTTCAACCTTGTAAGCTTCTTCAACTTTGTATTTCGGATGCATAAGGCGGTAGGCAAGTTCCCCATCGTTTGTTAACAAGAGAACCCCTGTTGTATTTCTATCAAGGCGTCCAACTGGGAAGATTCTTTGTTTTACCTTAACCAAGTCAAGCACAGTCCTTCTCCCTTTTTCGTCTCTTACTGTTGTGATGCAGTCTTTTGGTTTATTTATGACGATGTAAACTAATTTTTCTTCAGGTTTTACAAGCTTTCCGTCTACCGTGACCTTATCTTTTTGTGGATTTATTTTCAATCCGAGTTGAGTTACAACTTTACCGTTGACTTCAACCCTTCCTTGTTGGATTAGTTCATCTGCTTTTCTTCTGGATGCGACACCGCACATTGCGAGGTATTTATTGAGGCGGATGAGTTCATCGTCTGCTATTTCAATTTTCTTTTGAGTTTTCTTCGCTGTCATCTTCGGTCACCTCGTTTTGCAGGTTATATTTATTTTCAAGTTCTTCATCTTTCATAATTTCTTCAATTTCTGATGGCTTCGGCAATTCTGATAAATTTTTTAATCCGAAATATTTGAGAAATTCTTTCGTTGTCCCATATAGGAGTGGTCTTCCGATTGTTTCAGCTCTTCCGACGATTGTTATCAATTTTTTTTCAAGGAGCGTTTTAATTATATGGTCGACATTTACCCCGCGAATTGCCTCAATTTCAGGTTTGCTTATAGGTTGTTTGTATGCAATTATCGCAAGTGTTTCAAGGGCTGGTTGTGAAAGTTTTCGTTTATTTTTCTCTTTAAAGAGTCTTCCGACCCATTTTGCAAATTCAGGAAGTGTTGCAAATTGGTAACCTTCAGCTATTTCTATAATTCTAAAAGCGGAGCCTTGTTCAGCATATTTTTGATTTAGTTCGGCGATGATATTTTTTATATCGTCTTCGCTTATCCCTTCTGTTTCGCCGTTCGATGGAAATTTCCTATGTGGTCCGTTTATGATATCCTTAATTTGCTTTAGGCTTAATGGGGTGTCGGAGGCAAAAATTAAAGCTTCGACGATTGATTTTAAATTCTCCATTAAACACATTGGATTTTGTTTTAAATGGCACTTGCGTAGCTTTCCTGCGCATCAAAAGCCCTCTCTATGAAAATTTCTCCAAATGTTTCATATTGTAAGAGTCTAACTTTTTTAAGCTTTGCGAGCTCAAGAATTGCGAGAAAAGCGACGATAATTTTTAATTTCTCATCGTAATCTTTGAGAATCTCGTTGAATGAAAAACTGTCTTTGAACTTAAGCCTGTTAAGTATGTTTTCCATTTCATCTTCAACTTTGTAATTTGGAATTTCGATTTCTTGAAAGCCTTTTTCTTTAGAACTTTGAAATGCCTTTTTAAATGCGGAAATTAAATCAAACAGCGAGACTTCCTTTAAAAACTCGTGAAGTTCATCTTCATCATAGTAATCCCTCGCATCACATTTAAAATATTGACGATAGTGAATTTTCCCAGCTTCATCTTCCATTTTTGAAAAGTCGTTGGCAAGTTCTTTAAACTTTTTGTATTCAAGCAGTCGTTTAACTAATTCGGTTCGCGGGTCTTCTTCGTCCTCTGTTTCTGTTTCAGGTTTTGGAAGGAGCATTTTTGCTTTTATTTGCATAAGCGTTGACGCCATAACGATGAATTCGCTTGCGATCTCGAGGTCGAGCATCTGCATAAGGTGAATATACTCGAGAAAATCTTTGGTAATTTTTGAGATCGGGATATCGTATATGTTAAGTTCATCTCTTTTAACGAAAAAGAGAAGAAGGTCGAGCGGACCCTCGAAATACGGAAGTTTAACCTTGTATTTCATTTTTAAAATGAATTAGTTTTTACCCCAATTTCATAGCCTCGCGAACTTCATTCATTGTTTTACGTGCAACTTCGCGTGCTTTTTCTTCGCCCGCTGATAAGATTTCTTTAACTTCTTTTATGTTTGACTCAAAATGCGCTCTTTTTTCATGAATTGGTTTTAAAAATTCAATTATTTTTTCCGAAACCCTTGCTTTACACTCAACACAACCCAGTTGACCCAACTCGCATCCTTTCCGTATTTCAGGGGTTTCTTCAGGGTTAAATTTTTTGTGATATGTGAAGACAAGACAGATATCAGGTCTTCCGGGGTCACCTTTATAAATTTTTTGTGGGTCTGTGAATGCCTTTTTCATCTTTTTCTTTATTTCTTCAGGTGGGTCGGAGATTAGGATAGTGTTGCCGAGCGATTTGCTCATTCTTTTTCCATCAAGACCAGGTAATCTTGCAAATTCTGTCAGAAGTGGTTCAGGTTCTGGAAAAACGGGAGCATAAGTTTGATTAAAACGTCTTGCTATGTCACGAGCTATCTCAAGATGTGGGAGCTGATCTTCGCCAACGGGAACAAGCTCACCTTTATAAATCAAAATATCAGCAGCTTGTAAAATAGGATAACCAAGATGACCATAGGTTATGCTATCAAGCTGAAGGTCGCGAACCTGCTCTTTTAAGGTTGGGTTCCTTTCAAGCCTTGATACAGTTACAAGCATTGAAAAGATCAAATGCAGCTCCGTATGCTCTTTAATTTGTGATTGTCTGAAGACCGGGCTCAGGTTAGGGTCAACCCCCGAAGCAAGCCAGTCAATTAACATTTCTATGGAATTTTGATAAATTTCTGAAGTGTCTGGATTTGTAGTAAGTGCGTGATAATCTGCTATAAGAAAAAAGCAGTTATGTTCTTTTTGGAGTTTGACCCAATTTTCAAGTACTCCGACGAGATGTCCGAGATGCAACTTTCCTGTTGGTCTCATTCCGCTTAAAACAACTTTTCTGCTCATTTACATATGGATTTTGTTTTAAAACTTTAAAAAATTTAGAAAAAAGAAATCAAAAATGAAATTCCAAGTTTCATTCCTCGTCTATGACCCAATATTCGACGAGATTATCCGGAAGGTTTGCGATAAATCGGGATGGTTTCGTTAAAACGAATCCAGTTCGAGAGTCATAAATCCCAACGGGATAGCAGATGAAAAGATGTTCTTTTGCCCTTGTGCAGGCAACATACATTAACCTTCTTTCTTCTTCCATTTCGTCGTCATTTCTTGCCGAGTGTGAAGATGGAAAGATTCCATCAAGGGCGTGAATTATGAAAACTGTGTTCCATTCTAAACCCTTTGCAGAGTGAATGGTTGAAAGGACAAGGTATTCGTCGTCGGTTCCTGGAGGCACTATCTCTGAAACGCTTTCATTTGGTGGTTCAATTGCGAGGTCTGTTAAAAATTCTTCAAGCGAATCGTATCGCGAGGCGATGTTTTCAAAAATTTCAAGGTCCTTCTTTCGTTTTTCGTAGTCGTCATATTTGTCTCTCATTATCGGCTCGTAATAACTGAGTATTATTTCTGTTTTCTGCTGAACTGAGATATCATCGGGGTAAATTGTGTAAAGTAGTTTGAATAGTCTGGCGACGCTATCTGGATAATTTTTAAATTCAAGCCAGTAGCTTGGATTTGTTTTGATGCTTAATTTTTTTGATGTTATGTCTTCAATTATCTTTTGAGCTGTTCTTGGTCCAACTCCATCTAACAGGAGCAAAATTCTATGCCATGAGATTATATCATTTGGGTTTAGGATGACGCGAAGGTGTGCGACGATATCTTTTATATGAGCTGTCTCAATGAACTTGAATCCACCGAATTTAACAAACGGTATATTTGCCTTTGCAAGTTCAATTTCAAGATCAAACGATAGGTAGCTTGCCCGAAAAAGCACAGCTATTTGATTTAGGGGAATTCCTTCTTCCCGCAGTTCAAGAACTTTTTGAACGACAAATTTAGATTGATGATTTTCGCTTGGTGCGATTACAATCACGGGGAGTTCCCCGCCGGGTTTTTTAGTGTAAAGAACTTTCGTGTATTTTTCTCTTGCTTTATCAATTATTTCGTTTGCAAGGTTTAAAATTGGCTGTGTGCTTCTATAATTTTCTTCAAGTTTTATGATTTTTGTCTCGGGAAAATCCTTTGGGAAATCCATTATGTTTCTAAAGTTTGCTCCTCTAAATGCGTAGATGCTTTGGGAGTCATCACCAACAGCCATGACGTTTCTATGTTCCATTCCCAAAAGACGAACTATGTCCGCTTGGAGTCGATTCGTGTCTTGATATTCATCAACCATTATGTATTTGTATTGATTGGCGAGTTTTTTTCTAACATCGTTAAATTCCTCAAGTAATCGTTTCAAGTTTAGCAAAAGATCGTCATAATCCATTAGATTATGTTTTGCTTTGTATGAGTTGTATATTCGAAATAATTTGACAATTTCTTCAACTTGCTCGTAATAGTGGGGGAATTCCTCAAGAACTATTTGTTCAATTGGGGTTTCTGTGTTTATTGTTTTGCTGTAGATTTCATAAAGAGTTTGCTTTCGTGGGAATCTAACTTTTGCTTTGTCGTATCCTTCTTGAGTTCGTAGGAGATTTATTACATCTTCGGCATCTCCTTGATCTAATATGGTGAAGGAATTATCGTATTTTAAAAGGTGCGCATACCTTCTTAAGGTTAGATTTGCAAAGGAGTGGAAGGTTCCACCTGATACTCTGTCGCATCTGGCGTCGAGAAGTATTGAGGCGCGATTTAGCATCTCTTGTGCAGCTTTTCGGGTGAATGTAAGAAGCAGAATTGATTCAGGGTTTACTCCAATTTCGACAAGTCGAGCTACTCGATAGGTAATTGTTCGCGTTTTCCCTGTCCCAGCCCCAGCTATTACAAGCACTGGACCTTCCAGTGTCATTACTGCTTCATATTGGGCTGGGTTAAGTTCATCTTTATATCTTATTTTTGAAAATTTTATGCTATGCTCTTCGAAAATCTCGCGTTTAAGGGTGTATCTTTTCTTCTCCATTTGCTCCTGAAGGTTGTTATTTTTCATAAAATTAAATTTTTATTGGGCGAAATTCAAATGTCAGATGGACAAAGCCACTTGATTATTTAAACATCTTTTATTAAAATTTTAGCGTAAAGCCTTTTTCGAAGGGTAAGGATTTAAAAATCATAAAACAAATTAAAGTGGACTACGACCAAAGGTATAGCGATTACAGAAGAATCATAGACGAACATTTAAGGCAAGTATTGGTGGGTGGGGACCCAGATAGCTTATATGCGCCAATAAAATATATTTTGCTTGCCGGCGGGAAGAGGATAAGACCCGTGATTGTAATTCTCTCTTGCGAATCACTGGGTGGAAGTCGTGAAGACGCAGTGAATCCTGCGCTTGCAGTTGAAATTTTCCATAACTTTACATTAGTTCACGACGATATAATGGACAATGCTGACATCCGCAGGGGTTTGCAGACAATTCACAAAAAGTGGGACATAAACACAGCGATTTTAAGCGGGGATGCGATGTTTGCGCTTGCTTATAAACTTCTATCTCAAACTAATTCAGCAAGGGTTAAGGAAATTTTTGATTCGTTCACTCAATCAGCAATTGAAGTTTGCGAAGGTCAATCACTCGATCTGGACCTTGAGACAAGTTTTGAAGTCGGCATTGATGACTATATCAAAATGATAAGCAAGAAAACAGCATCTTTGATAAAGAATTCAGCCAAAATCGGGGCTTTGATTGCTAACGGGTCGGATGAACAAGTTCAAGCGCTTGAAAATTATGGGTTTAATCTTGGGATCGCTTTTCAACTTATGGATGACCTTTTGGATGTTGTTGCGGATTCTGTAGAGTTTGGCAAGTCAATTGGTAGTGATATCATCAACGGGAAAAGAACTTTTCTTCTTTTGAAGGCGATGGAAAAGGTAAGAGGAAAAGATAAAGAGATTATAGAGAAAGTATTTGCAAAAGATGGGCTTGATTTATCAATAGTTGCGGAGGTCAGAGAAATCTATTTTCGTTATGGAATAATTGATGAAACGCAAAAAATGGTCAGGTTTTATACTGATACGGCTATAAAATCGATTGAGGCTCTTCCCGATTCCGAGGCACGCTCAATGCTTGTTTGGCTTGCAAATAAATTGTGTGAGAGAAGAATTTAATGATAAAGAAAGAGGTAGAGATTAAAAATAGAACTGGGCTTCACACGCGCCCCGCAGCGATGCTCGTTAAACTTGCTTCAAAATTTAAATCTGATTTTTTTATTGAGAAAAACGGAGTTGAGGTAAATGGGAAGAGTATAATCGGGGTGATGTCTCTTGCAGCTGAGCAAGGTTCAAAGCTAACTTTAAAATTCATCGGTGAGGATGAAGTTGAGGCTGCAAGAGCGATAATTGAGCTTTTTGAGTCGGGATTTGGTGAAATTGAGGAATTAAAGAAAGATGAAAATAGAGATGGCAGTCAAAATAATTGAAGGCATACCCGCATCCCCCGGCATAGCAATTGGAATAGCACTTAAATATGAGAAGTTGAAACCAAAGGTAACCAAAAAAGAGATTAAAGAACATGAAATTGATGTTGAGATCGATAGGTTTTTGAGGGCAATTGAAAGATCAAAAAGCGAATTACATAAAATTTTTACGCTTGCGGTTGAAAAACTCGGTTCGGAAGGTGCACAAATTTTTGAAGCTCAGCTTTTGATGCTTGACGATAAGGTGATAATTGACAGGATAATTGAAAGAATCAAGATTGAAAGAGTAAACGCAGAGTTTATTGTGAATGATGAGGTTGATAAATATATCAAGTTTATGCAAAGTTCTGGGGATGATTATTTAAAGGAAAGAGCCCATGACCTTGAGGATCTTAAAAATAGGGTCATAAGGAATATCCAACAGGAGAAATGGCTCTCGAGGTTTGATTCATCGAGGATTGTTGTCGCTGAAAATTTAACCCCGGCTGATACGCTTCTTTTCAGCCGAAATCAGGTCCTTGGCTATGTAACTGATTTAGGTGGGATTACATCACATACTGCAATTCTTGCTCGCGCACTTAAAATTCCTGCTGTTGTCGGATTAAGGGAAGCAACCAAGTTTATTAAAACTGGAGATACGGTGATCCTCGATGGATATAAAGGAATTGTAATAGTAAATCCAGATCAATCCTTAATTGATGAGTATCAGGAAAAACTGGCTCGTATAAGTGAATTTGAAAAGAAACTCGAGCAGTTGAAGTTTTTGCCTGCTGAGACAATTGATGGAAAAAAATTTACTTTGCTTGCAAACATAGAATTCCCAGATGAAGTTGATGAGGCTATTCAAAAAGGGGCGGAAGGTATAGGGCTGTTTAGAACCGAATATATTATAAACAACGGAATTATTCCTGACGAGGATGAACAATTTGAAGAATATATCAAGGTTGCGGAAAAAATTTACCCTGGCAAAGTTGTAATAAGAACGTTTGATATAGGGGGGGATAAGATATTTAGGGATTATCGTAAGGAGGCTAATCCGTTTCTTGGATGGCGTGGGATTAGAGTTGGACTTGATAAGCCTGATATCTTGCTCCCTCAGTTGAGGGCTATTCTGAGGGCGAGCATTAAAAGAAATGTTATGGTAATGTTTCCAATGGTTGCAAGTCTTGAGGAAGTAAGAGAGATTAAAAAAATGCTTGAGTTAGCGAAGTCTCAACTCCGTGAGAGGGGAATTAAGTTTGATGAGGGGATAAAGTTGGGCATTATGATAGAGGTTCCGTCAGCTGCTTTAATGGCAAAAGAAATCGCAAAAGAAGTTAATTTTTTCAGCATAGGGACAAATGATTTAATTCAGTATACACTTGCGGTTGATCGGGGGAATGAAACTGTTGCGAAAATTTATCAAGAATTTCATCCGGCTATCTTGAGGTTGATTCAATTTGTGATAGAGTCAGCTCATAGGGCAAGGATTCCTGTTTCAATGTGTGGGGAAATGGCGGGAGACCCCTATGCGTCAATATTACTTATCGGTTTTGGGATTGATGAGTTAAGCGTTGCTCCGGATTCAATCCTTAGAATAAAACAGGTTATAAGGTCTGTTAAATATAAAGATGCAAAGCGAATAAGCAGAAGAGCGCTCGTTTTTAAAACGCAAGAAGAAGTCAAAGCTTTCATTTCCAAAGAATTGAAGGGGATAATACCTGAGTTTGCTTTTTAAAAATTCAAAAACAAATGGAGGTTCTATGTTATCAATCGGTGATATAAGGAATTATGACAAATCGGATATGTTTTCAAAACTTGTCAATTTCGCCCAACAAATCAGCGAAGCCGTTAAAATAGGGGAAAGCGTGAAAGTTAATTTTCCAACTAAAAAGATTAATAAAATAGTTCTAACTGGACTTGGTGGTTCCGCTATCGCCGGTGATTTGCTTCGTTCTTACCTTTCAGACGAAATAAAGGTTCCGATAATTGTCAATCGAGATTATTACCTTCCGAAATTTGTTGATGAAAATACCTTGCTTGTTGTTTCAAGTTACTCTGGCAACACTGAGGAAACAATTTCAGCATATAACGATGGGATAAGGAAAAAAGCAAAGATAATTTGCATTACATCAAACGGTGAGATAGAAAAAATCGCCATAAGAAAAAAACATCCCGTTATAAAAATTCCTTCTGGTTATCCACCCAGGACTGCACTTGGCTATTCTTTTTTCCCAATTCTTGTTGTGCTTTCAAGCCTTAAATTTATCAAAAGTAAAAAAAGGGAGATAAACGAAACCGTAAATCTTATCGACGCTAAATCAAAGATTTATTCTAATCCGGAACACGAAGAGAATTTAGCATATAAAATTGCCGTTCGTCTTGTTGGTTCTATACCTTTTATTTACACATCAACGAAATTTGAC
>CALJEK010000039.1 GCA_938074445.1 Candidatus Kryptoniota bacterium
TAACTTATCAGCTCTTATCGCTTGAGCGTAGTGCGGTTCGGGCTCTGTGAAAGCATCATAAAGTAATCTCATTTTCTCACCAGTTATATCAATTAACTGCGATGCTTCAGGTTGGCTCGGTCCAACCGGGAGATGCCTACCGTGTGAAAGCTTGTTCAAAGCGATGACATATTTACCGGCGGGTTTTTTGGTATCACCCTCAGGAATACAAAGGTGTCCGATATTATAAGCAATTGGGATTTTGTCAACAACTTCCCATGTCTCAAGCTTCCACTTCGCTATCGCGCTCTCAACGAAAAGTGATGTATAAGCATAACCTTTGTCATCAAACTGCGTATGAAGTGGACCAAGTCCAACTGGAACCTCCACTTCACGGACGCTTTCATATCTTAACACTGGGATTCCATCCTCCTCACCAATAAAATCTTTGTTCTCAATAGCCTTAAGCATCTTCTCAAAGTTATAAACCGTTGTTATGCTCTGTAATTTCCCGCTGCCGACAATCCATTTTCCATTAGGGCTGACATCAACACCATGTGGGGACTTCGCACAAGGCAAAAGATAAACAACTCCGGGCGCCTCTTTCGGATCAATAACCCTAACACCAGAGATGAGTTTATACTTTCCTGCTTTTAAATACTCTTCAGCTTTCTTCCAGTTAACAGCGGCAATATAATCGCGATCATTTTGTGAAGCTGTGATCTCAAGTATCCCAGTCGCTCTTTCAGAGTTATAGCATGTCCAAAATACCCAGCCATGGCTCGGACCCTTTCCAGCATCGCCGAGATCAAAGTTAAATGGTGGCATCAAAACCTGAAACCCGTGCTTGTCATCCATTCTCATCTCTCCAGTCTTCGGATCAACTTCGACAAGAGCAACGATACCATGATACCTTTTTGCGTATTCCTCAACCGGCACATAAGTCCCCTTTGGAATTGGCACAGAAAATCTTGTAGCTATCGTGACATATTCAGTGTTCTCGGTTACAAATGTTGACCCATGGTTACCTGAAAGATTCGGAATCGGTCCGAGGATTTGCTTTACCTTGAAATCTCTCAGGTCAATTCTTGCAATACGGTTATTTGCATTATCATTGATGAAAAGCCATCTTCCGTCATACTCGCCGTTTGTTTCGCTCAATGCAGGATGATGTGCATCACCCCAAGTGTAACCTCCAAGCATTTCTTTGCTCTCCTTATCAAATCCATAACCAGTAGATGGATAAGGGGTAAATACAGGGATCGTGCAAATGTGCCTCATCGATGGAATCCCTGCGACAAAAATTTGCCCAGAGTGACCACCTGAATAAAAAAGGTAAAATTCGTCAAGGTCCCCAGGTGGAACATAAGTTGCAAGTGCAGCTTCAGCAACTTCACCTCTTATAGCCTCTTTAGGCTTGCAACTATGGAAAACAAGCGCAAAAGCAATGAAAACAACTAAAATACCTAATGCGATTTGAATTTGGGTCCTCATGGCTTACGCCTCCTTTAGTTTTTAAGGTTTTGAGGTTAATTGTTGTTTGCGATATTTTTCGTATGCCTTCGTCAAAAGTTCAACCACTTGTGCTTTCTCAGAATCGCTCAGAATAATTTGACTGCCCAGAACAATAGCCATCGTCCCTGTAGGCTCCTTAATAAAGTTTTCAAGTGTTTTCCCAAATCTACTTTGGACATCTTCAACGGCATTGCTAAGATCAGGACCAATCTTTGCTGCGGACTCGATCCCAAATACAGAGATTGAATGACACACGAAACATCCTTTATTAACAAAGAAAGCACCTTCTCCTTCCCTCATTTGCCTTTCCTTTTCAATTTCTTCAGGTGTTGGAAGATCAGCAAGGGCTTTAGACGATTGCGGAATATATTCGGGCGGTAAATTAACTTTCCTCCAACTCATCGTTAAAAGCGTCAAAGCTATCGCTTCCCTTGAACCAAACCCCATCTCAGGCATTATACTTTCCGGGGAAACCATCTTCGGGTTTTTAAAATGTGCAATATGCCATGCGAACACAGATTTATACCCACCAATCCTTGAATAATCAAATTGCTCCGGTGCCTTATCCCCTTCATAAGTGAGATCGGGTCCTATTACACCACCACGACCGTTAATTTTATGACACGCACGACATCCTTTTTCCCTTACAAGCTTTTTAGCGTAATTGATATAATCAGCCCCAGGGGTTAATGTGTCATACCGATGACATATATTGCAGTTCATCTGCAATAAAACCTTCCTATCTGGCGGTCTGTAAATATCTTCGAGTTCCTTACCAAGCAACGGCTCATCCCAATGTTTAATGAAACCGTGTGCTTCCTCCTTGTTTAAGGCATACCCTTGCCCACCATGGCATATCGTACATCCATATTTTTGAACCGGGTGTTTATCAAGAATTTCCTTTGGATGAGTTTTAAACGGATTGGATGCATTTTCAAGCCCTTTCCATTCGTATCCAATATGGCAAGTTATACATCTGTCAACTCTGTTAAGCTCTTTGACGTATATTTGCCTAACTCCAAATTCCACCATCCTCGCCTTATCCTCCCCAAGTTTCTCACGAACATATTGCTTGAACTCAGATTGGTATTTTTTCCACTCAGGTGTAAGATGTTTGACATATACAGCTAAGGTTGCAATTAACCCTATCAACGCTATAGCGTAAACCACGACTATATCTTTTTTAAGTTTGCTCTTCTCCATCTTCACCTTCAATTTTTTTTAAAATTTCTTTGGTAATTGAGGCCATGCTTCCCACGGGAAGTAAAACTCCCAATTTGGACCTCTCATATAGGTTCCAATGATTATCAAAACAATCACGAAGAAGCACAAAATCAAGAAAATTATGTTTTGTTTTGTCCTTTCCTTGCTAAACCAAACACCTGTGCTAAGGTTTGAACTCTTATCAAGGTATGGCCATATGGCAAGCAAAGCTACTAAAATCCCTGGAATTAAAATTCCACCTACAAATGCGCCGTTTATAACAAAACCACCTATCCTTATCGTCGTTATAGCCACAAGCTCTTGCAACCAGAGAAAATACCAAGGTGCCTTAGCAGGATTCGGCGTCACATTTGGATTTGCAGGTTCCTCAAGTGGCGCGTGAATAAACAAACTTATCAAAGCAACGAAAACAAACGTCCCAAGCATAACAATCCCAATTCTGCGAATTAAAAACGGAATTGAATTGACGGTATATTTCTCCTCATCAATCAAAGTCGCCTCAACTTGAACAGTTCTGCCTGTCGTCAACCCAAGCAAAGAATATGTTTTGCTTTTTATCCCATCCGTGATCTTCTCTTTTTTCTGATTCAACACAAGATTATCAACGCATGCAAGTCCACCATCTTTCCTTATCCTCCACATATGATAAGAGAAAAGCACCAAAACCGCAGCTGGCAAAAAGAAACAATGAAGCACATAAAACCTTATCAAAGCGTTCTGCTCAATTTCATACCCACCTAAAAGAACAAATCTTATCCACTCGCCCACAATCGGGGCATTCTTAGCGATATTTGTTCCAACTGTGATAGCCCAAAAAGCAAGCTGGTCCCAAGGCAAAAGATAACCCGTAAACGAAAGCAATAAAGTTATGAGAAGAAGTACGACACCAACAATCCAGTTCAACGGTCTATTTTGACCAGCTCCAACGCCATTTTTATAAGCACCCGTCAAAAACACCCTGACCATATGAAGAAAAACAAACGCAACCATCAAATGAGCAGAATTCCTATGCATCGCCCTTATGAACCACCCAAACGAAACGACATACTCTATATCTTTAACACTTTGATATGCCCTCTCGACGGAAGGAACATACAAAAACATTAAAACAACGCCAGTCAAAGTCAGTATCAAAAACAAAGTAGCAGTTATAGTCCCAAGCCAAAGTGAATATCCCCAAGACAAACTTTTTAAAGTCACCTTCGCAGGAAACCAGTGAAGCAAAAGATTCCGAACAATCGAATCACCCGCTTCTTTTTCAGACCTTGGAGCCCATGTCCAAAACAAACTTCGCTTTACTAGTTTTTTGCCGTTAACTTTAACTTCAGCCATAAAATACCCTGTTTATTTTACACTGTTAACTTATAGTTTTGCGATACTTTTTTGCTAAAATCTACAACAAGTTTACCATCTTCGGGTGAGACTTCAACCTTAACCCAATCAAGTGGCCTTGGCGCAGGTCCAGCATAATTAGTTCCATCACCATAAAATTTCGAACCATGGCATGGGCAGTGAAACTCCCATTTCACTTCAACTTCCTTACCGCCTATTTTCACTACCTTCGGTTTTGAAAGACCAACATACTTAACCGTACAACCAAGATGTGTGCAAACCCCAGAAATCGCGTAAAATGTCTTGCCTTCACGGAATATGTATGTCTTGATATCGTCGATAAAAGTTACGCCATCAGGAATCTTGTCAGGTTCATCAATCTTAACCCGCTTTATACCTTCATAGCTTACATTCGGAAACAGTGACCTTATCCAAGTATAAATTTGCCCCACGAGGGTTAAGAGAAGCGCTCCGATACCAAAATTTTTCAAAAATTTCCTTCTGTCAAATTTCATAGTTTTTTATTTTTTTGTTTTTAATCTTCAACTATCTCTTGCTCAATGTAATACATCCTTTCCATCGTCATCGCGTCGGTTGGACAAACAATAGCGCACAAACCACATCGTATACATTTTTCATCATCCTTAATCATAGCGGACAACGGGACACTATCAGTAAATTGATAATGCTGTAATAGTTTTTCCTTCATCTCATCATCAAGTTCAATTTCTTCAATCGGGACAAGTTTTAAACAATATTCAGGACAAACATCAACACAAGCACCGCACAAAACACATTTCTCAGCATCATAAATTGTTTGAATATGACACAACAAACATCTTTTTGCTTGCTCAACAGCTTGCTCTTCGGTGTAGCCCAACTCAACCTCAACTACGCCGGTTCGCCTATCAATCGGAATGACATCAGGTGCCCTCCTTGGCGTTATCTCATAACCAATATAAGTTGAATAATCTTGCTTTCTGATCTTTTCAACCGAAAGATTAAAAATTTTTTTCGTTTTTAACCCTCTAAGGTAATTATCAATTGAGATCGCAGCTTGTTTCCCATTTGCAATTGCATCGATTAAATTTCTCGGACCAAATGCGACATCACCCCCAGCAAAAACACCAGGTACACTTGTCGCAAGCGTCTCCCGATCTACTTTTATTGTTCCAGCTGGAGTTAGCTCTATACCATCCTCCGGCTTTATAAAATTCAAATTAGGTCTCTGCCCTATCGCAAGTATAACCGTATCAGCCTCCATGTATTCATTTATGCTTTCATCAAAGATTGGGTTGAATCTACCATCTTCATCATAAGTTCTTTTAACCCCAATAAATTCAATCCCTTTAACCCTTCCATCCTCACCAATAAACCTTCTAACTCCTCTTTGCGGATGAAAGATGATTCCCTCTTTAACAGCTTCTTCAAACTCTTCTTTTCCTTGAGCAGTTCTTAACACCGGCATTTCTTCAAATGATTCTAAACTTGCAATGTGAATTTCTAAAACCCCAGCCCTTCGTGCCGTCCTTGCAGCATCCATAACAATGCTATACGTCGAACCATCCCCCGTCTTTTCCTTATCTTCCATCTCGACCGCCATCCTCAAAGCCGTCCTCGCAGCGTCAAACGCAACAAACCCACCTCCAATTACAACAACTTTCTCCCCAAGTTCAACCCTGTAACCGTTATTAACATTCACCAAGAAATCAATAGCCTTTATAATGCCATCAAGATTTGCCCCTTCGACATTCATCTCTCGTCCCTCTTGCGTCCCAACAGCGATAAATATCGCATCAAACTCTTCCCTTAACTCTTTAATTCCGAAATTTTTCGTTAAAGGTGTAAGCGTTCTTATCTCAACCCCAAGCCACAAAATTTTATTAATTTCCTTTTCTATTATACCTCTGGATAATCTAAATTCAGGTATTCCATGCCTCATCATTCCACCAAGCACATTTGAAGATTCAAAGATCGTGACTTGATAACCTATCACCGCGAGGTCATGCGCGCAGGAAAGTCCCGCAGGACCTGCGCCAATTACTGCTACTTTTTTATCTTTCACATCAGCTTTTCTAACTTTTGCAAGCGTTGGCAGATGCCAAAATAGTTTATTATCTTGGGCGTCAAAATCATTTTCAAAAATTTCATCCTGCGTATTCGGATAAAGCGATTCAACGCCGTATTTTTCCGTCAAAAACCTTTTTAGCGCTCTTATCGTTACGGGCTTATCAATGCTTCCACGCCTACAAAAATCTTCACATGGTGCTGCACAAACCCTCCCACATACAGATGCAAATGGATTAGGTGAACGAGCAACAAAGTATCCCTCCTTATACTTTCCCTCCGCAATCAACTGAACATATCTACCGGCATCCGTATGAATTGGACACGCTGCTTGACATTTTACCTGTTTTTGCCAGTGCAATAAATCGGGCACAAAAACTTTGTATCCCATTCAATTAATGCCCATTTGAGTTTTAATTTTCTTCAATAAAATAAAATCCTCGGCAAATTGTAAAACCCTTTTGCCATTCTTTAACTCCTTAACAAGGTCTGCTAAACTTTCATGATCAAGGATAGCCCTCACCTGATTCCTTATCTTAACCCAAAACTCATGCATAGCACATGGATTCCCCTCATCACATTCACCAACCTTCAAAAGACATGAATTAAACCACTCAACCCCATCTATTTCCCTAACGATGTCAAAAATAGTAATATCTTTAGGGTCCTTTGCAAGCAAAAAACCTCCGCCAGGACCCTTGACTGAAACTAAAAATCCAGCTTTAACAAGCCGTTGCATAACTTTGTTTAAAAACTCCCTCGGTATAGATAAAGCCCCAGCGATTTGCTTAGCAAGGATAGGCTCGTCAGTGTTAAGTGAGGCAATAAAAATCATCGCTTGAATTGCGTATTTGCATGTTCGGCTGAGCAAGTCAAAATAAAGATTTTTTTATCCGAAATCAATTTATAACAAGTCAAACTAAAAGTCAATAAAAAGATAATTTTGTCCACAATTTTTCATCAAATCCTATCAAATTCTGTGCCACTGATTTCGACGACCTTATTCTTCGATGATAAGCCAGAAATAATTTTTACATTCCCCCTTGGAACTTTGAAATAATCTGCAAGCAACCTAAGCACCGCATCATTTGCCTTGCCCTCGACCGGTGGCGCTTTCACAGAAACAATTAAATGAACCTCATCAATTCTCTCAACCTTTTCAATTTTTGCGTTCGGTTTAACCTTTACAAATATGCGCATCGTCAAAACTTTTTGCATAACTTAAAAATAACTCCGCTTGAAATCAAGCGCATCTCAAAAACTCAAAAGGTAACTTTTTATCGCGTGTTTTCGTATATTTCATCAAGAAAACAAAAAAATGGAAAAAAAACATGAAAAAAGTTTTCTCAGTCATCATCTTGCCACTGTTTTTGCTCGTCCAAAACGCCCTCACCCAAGAAACCGAAAAATGGAAAATTGAAAATTTAATCGATGAAATCCTTAAAAAGATTGAGACTTACTATTCATCCGAGGAAACCGTTCCAGAAGACCAAATCTTGAGACAAAAAGAAATGCAAAAACAGCTTGAAAAAATAAGAAAACAACTCGAAATCCTCAAGAAGCAAAAAGAATATATGGACGCTGAAAAATTTCAAGAGGAAATAGAAAAAATTCATAAAGAAGCCCTCCAACTTCAAAAAACAACCCAAGAGTTACTTGGCGCTTTAAAAGGGGAAACAAAGCCACAAATACCTATTGCACCAACATTTATATTTAAAGGAAATACAGAAATCAGCGAAAACGATTTTATTGAAGGCGATGTCCTCGTTCAAGACGGTGATTTAATTGTCCGCGGTCGCATAAATGGAAATATACTTGTTGAAAATGGCGATGTAAACATCAGAAGCGGGGCTGAGGTCAATGGCGATATATATACGACAAATGGAGAGGTTATAATAAATAAAGATGCAAAATTTTCCGGGCAGATATACAAAAATTTTCACATAACGGCTGAAATTGATAAAGCAACCTCTTATAGTAGAAAAAAACATAGAACGGAAATTAGATATAAGCAATTTTACGAAGAACAATCCGGGTTTGACAATTTTTACTTTGAATTCGAACGGGTCAGCGGATTTAAGGTAGGCTTGATATTTCCGAGAAAATTTACCAACATAATTTATAATCCAATTTCAGTTTATGGTTACGGTGGATATGCGACGAAATCACACAGATGGATTTTTTCAGCTGGAATTGATAGAACACTTATAAACTCCGGCGATGTGGTTTCAGGCGGATTTCTTTTACTCTTCGGCGGGAAATTCTTTTCAACTGTTGGAACAAAAGATGAATGGTTGATACCGCCAAACGCAAACACAATTTCAGCGCTTGTTTGGAACAACGATTACAGGGATTACTTTAGGCATGAAGGTTTTGAAATTTACTTTGATATTTACATAGATAGTAAATTTTTCTCGGGCATACAAAACATTAAGTTAAACTACTCAAATTCCAACTACACAAGTGAAACGGCAAAATATATTAAATACTCCGCATGGAATAAGAAACGACCGTTTCGCGAAAATCCACCTGTATATGAAGGAAATTTAAAGTCCCTTTCTTTAACCTATAAAGCTGGAAGTTTTGAATTAGTTGAGGGTTTCAGAAAATCCGGTATCGGGGTGTTCTTCAACTTTGAGAAAGAGCTTAAAAATTTTAACTACGAAATCCTTATGGCGGAGTTTAGAGCGCGGGTGAATTTATCCAGATATGATAATTTTGGCTTAAGATTTAAAATCGCCAGTTCAGATAAAATTTTGCCAAAACAAAAATCGTTTGAAATCGGTGGTTTTGGAACGCTTTATGCCTTCCCTTATAAATCGTTTGAAGGGAACAAGATGATGCTTGCAAACTTTGAGTATATACTTAAAAACCCAATTGAGATGCTCAACTTTGTTAATTTCTTTATCTTCTTCGACGCAGGGTATGTAAATACAATTGAAGGAAAGATCACGGCTGGATTTAAAATTAAAAATATAAACGAGATAAAATCTGACTTCGGATTTGGTTTTGGAACGGAAAGTATGAAAACAAGAATTTATTTTGCATGGAGAACCGACAGGAAAACATCCCCCATTATCGTCATCAGACTATCAAACCCATTTTAAAGTTTACTCAAAATAGATTCAAGCACCTTTTTAACCTCGATCAAATCTTGACGAAGCTCCGGGTCCATAATCTTTAAAGATTTAACTTTGCCATCTTCAATTATGAGCTCTGTTGTGTCCTTGTCAACTTCGTAGTTTTCCAATACTCGCTTTGCTCCCGCAATGGTATAGCCCTCTTCGTAAAGCAATCGCTTAATCATCAAAATGATTTTGATATCACGGTTTGTGTAGGCTCGGTTTCCAGCCCTATTTTTTGCTGGCTTTAATTGTTCAAATTCTTTCTCCCAGTATCTCAAAACATACGGCTCAATTCCCGTTAATTTGCTTACCTCTCCAATTGAATAATAAAGTCGTTTTATTTTAAACTCGGGCATTTTAACACCTTTATTTTTTTAAATTTTAATAATTTCTTTCGCAAAATTCAAGTAAATTATCTCAAGGGCAAGACGACGATTTAACACTTTCTTTGCGCTCTTTTAACCAAATTTTAATTCCCAAGTGGTAAGTTTTAAGCCGAGATAACCCGGTGCCTGCTGAATTTTTTTAAATGAGCGTTTTTTATAAATTTTAAAAAATCGTAAAATCAAAATTTTTCGCATCATCATGAAAAACACGATTGATTATTTAATTAAACTTCGCGAGGAAGCAAAACTCGGTGGAGGTCCCAAAAGGATTGAAGAACAGCACAAAAAAGGGAAATTAACAGCAAGAGAGAGAATTGATATACTCCTTGATGATGGAAGTTTTCAAGAAATAGACATGTTTGTCAGACACAGAACATATGATTTTGGGATGGACAAACAACGTCCACTTGGAGATGGGGTTGTCACTGGGTATGGAACGATTGATGGTCGCCTTGTTTTTGTTTTTAGTCAGGATTTCACGGTTTTCGGTGGTTCGCTTTCGGAGGCGCACGCTGAAAAAATTTGTAAAATTATGGATCTCGCTATGAAGGTTGGGGCTCCGGTTATAGGCTTAAATGACTCCGGGGGCGCAAGAATTCAAGAAGGCGTTGCAAGCCTGGGTGGATACGCCGAAATTTTCCTAAGGAACACACTTGCATCTGGGGTCATTCCGCAAATTTCAGCAATTATGGGACCATGTGCTGGTGGTGCGGTTTATTCGCCAGCTATAACCGACTTCATCTTCATGGTTAAAAACACAAGCTATATGTTTGTCACGGGTCCAAATGTTGTTAAAACAGTTACGCATGAAGATGTTACCTTTGAAGAGCTTGGTGGAGCAACAGTTCACGCCACTAAAAGCGGTGTTGCACATTTTATATGTGAAAATGATGTTGAGTGCTTGATGCATATAAGAAAACTCTTAAGCTATCTCCCTTCGAACAATATGGAAGACCCACCGCGAATTGAAACAGGGGACGACCCAAATCGCGAAGAACCAAAGCTCGATTCAATAATTCCAGACAATCCGAACAAACCTTACGATATGAAAGAAATAATCTTATCAGTTGTCGATAACGGCGAATTTCTTGAAGTCCATGAGAACTTCGCACAGAATATAATTTGTGGTTTCGCAAGATTTGACGGCTATCCTGTTGGGATAGTAGCAAATCAACCTTCTGTCCTTGCTGGTGTTCTTGATATTGACGCATCTGTTAAAGCAGCTCGATTCGTGCGATTTTGCGACGCTTTCAACATTCCAATTATAACCTTCGTTGATGTCCCTGGATTTATGCCTGGGACAGATCAGGAATGGCGCGGGATAATAAAACATGGCGCCAAACTTCTCTACGCATATTGTGAGGCAACAGTCCCAAAAATTACAATCATCACAAGAAAAGCCTACGGTGGAGCTTACGATGTTATGGGGTCAAAACACATAAGAAGTGATATAAACTACGCATGGCCGACTGCAGAAATCGCCGTAATGGGTCCAAAAGGAGCTGTTGAGATAATTTTTAAGAAAGAAATTGAAAAAGCAGAAAACCCCGAAGAGATCGAAGAAAAACTCGTTCAGGAATACCGCGATAAATTTGCACATCCATACATCGCTGCTGAAAGAGGTTATATTGATGATGTAATCGAACCCAGAAAAACAAGACAAATGATAATTAAAGCTCTTAGAATGCTCGAGAGCAAAGTCGACACAAATCCAAAGAAAAAGCATGGAAATATACCGTTGTAAAATAAATCGTAAAGCTTTATGTTTGATTTCATTTTAATTGCCTCGGCAATTTATTATGGACTTGAAATAATTCTTTTTCTGATTGCGCTTACGAAGGATGAATGGAAAAATCCTGTGGACGATAAAAATTTGCCAAACGTAAGCGTGGTCGTAGCAGCCAGAAATGAGGAGGAAAATATTGAAAGATGCGTTAAATCAATCGCTGAAGTTGACTACCCAAAAGATAAACTGGAGATCATAGTTGCGAATGATGGATCAACAGATCGGACAGCTGAGATAGTTCAAAACCTTCAAAAAAATATCCCAAGCCTTAAACTTTTGAACATTGAAACCTCCGTGAGTAATCTTAAAGGCAAAGCAAATGCCCTCGCTCAAGCAATCGATAAAGCAAGTGGTGAATTTATCTTTATGACCGACGCTGATTGCATTGTTCCCAAAGGTTGGATTAAAGGGATGTTAAAATATTTTGATGATAAAACCGGAGTTGCATCTGGGATCACCATAATTGAGCCTGGTAAAATTTTTTACGGGATGCAATCTCTCGATTGGGCATTTCTCCTTGGCGTCGCTGCTGCTGTCGGAAAACTTTTTAAGCCAGTTGCATGTATCGGGAACAACATGGCGTTTAGAAAAAGAGCATACGCAGAAATTGGTGGATACCAAAATTTGAAATTCAGCATCACGGAGGACTTCGCACTTTTTAAAGCAATAACACAAACCGAAAAATGGAAATACTCTTTCCCAGTCGATATTGAAACCCTTGTTATAAGCAGACCTGTAAAAACATGGAAGGAACTTTACCATCAGAAAAAAAGATGGGGAACGGGCGGACTTGATACGGGTCCATTGGGTATCGGCATAATGGCAGGTGGATACATTTTTCACCTTCTTTTACTTCTATCCCCATTCCTTGTAAAAAATCTTTCTGCGCTTTTATTTGCAATCCTTTTAAAATTTATCATCGATGGTTCGTTCCTTTTCAAAATTTTGAAAAGATTTGGAAAAATTCGCCTTCTTAAATATCTCCCATTCTTTGAACTTTACTATATAATCTATGTTGTCGCCCTCCCGTTTATGGTTTTCTTCGGCGGTAAAACTGTGTGGAAGGAAAGACGATATAAAGGATTAAAGCATTTAAAAATGATTGAGCCACGCTAAAGTTTCAGGCTAATTTCCCGATAATGTATTTGAAGGAATAAAAAAATTTAATAGGCTGCAAATGTTCAAAAAATGTCCTATGTGTAAAACTATCTGGGAAACGCGAAACAAATTTCTGAACGATGAGACGCTTAAACTTGTGGGATATCAAAAATATATGGGTTTATACGGGGGTGGTTATTTACTCTTTAAGCATAAAGCAAAATCATGTGGAACAACGCTTGCCATAAAAGCAACTTCATTCTCAAGCGGAGCGATGTCAACGCAGAGATTAAAAAGAATTTACAAGAAAAATACCAAATAAAAGAAAAGGGTGGCGCAAATTTAGCGACCACCCAAATTTTTCTATTTATTCATCACCAAATTTGAACCCTTCTTCCTGGCAAATGTCCACATATAATCACGCAGTGCTTTTATCTGCTCATTTGCATTTCCATCAAGCACATCAGGAATTGGGCTTGTTCCCTCATAGAAAAACGTCGGCATATTTGTCCCCGGTTGAATTGCCTGCGGATCGCGCAACCAATCAATAACCCATTCGGGTTTCAATCTCCCAGGGGCAAGATCAAGATTTGGAGCAAGCATTGAAGCAGATAAACCACTCCCAACAATATGACATTTCAAACATTGTAACCTATCAAACAAAATTTTTCCTGCCGAAACATATTTTTGTTCGAGAGGGACATCATAGCTTCTAACTTTAAATTCCTGATTGCTTAAGCCAAGGAAATACTTTATCAGTGATGTTATTTCGTCGTCTGTAAGTTGAAATGTTGGCATTCGTAACTTAAACCACGGTCTTATCGTGCTTGGATTTCTCAAAAATTGATAAAGCCACGGTTCTTGAACCTTCGCACCTTCGATGGTGAGCAATGGGGGACGTAGCCCCGGGTCTTCAATCATCGGATGTATGTATCCGCCCTGCTCCTCAATTTGATGGCAATTGATACAATTATACCATAGACTTAATCTTCGCCCCTCGTTGATTTCTTGCCTCTTTTTATCAAATTTTTGAACATATTTTGACCCAACTTCATTTTTCTTAAAACTTGCTATCAAAGTCACCAATGCGTTTATCTCTTTCTCCGTAAAATTAAACTGTGGCATCTTCAATTGTATCCTTTCCGTTGAATAACCACGAGGATCGCGCAATTTTTCAGCGAGCCAAACAAGACGATCCTTGGGGAGGTGTTCTTTATATCCAAAATCCAATTGTTCAATATTTTTTCGCGCAAAATCAGAAATGTCAACGCTTACCTTTGTTTCCCTTTCTGTGCCTTTTATCTCGTGACAACCGTAACAACCGTAACTTTTTATTAATTTTAAGCCTTGTTCAGCTTTGCTTTCAGAGTAATCTATTTTTATATTCGCATAATTTACCGTATCCCTCAAAGTCATCAAATAAGCAACGATATCGCTTGCTTCTTGATCTGTTAATCTCAAACTTGGCATTTTCGTATTTGGGAGATAATGCCTTGGATTTTTGAGCCAATCATAAAGCCATTGGGGATTTACCTTACTTCCAATTTTTGTTAATTCAGGAGCAACATCATAATTCAACCCTCGCGTTTCCCTAACAACTTTGTTATCCCCAATCGCATGACACCCAAGACAACCAATATTTTCAACGAGCTCTTTACCGCGAGCGGGGTTCCCGCCACCCTGATATTTAAATTGATATTGCCAGTTTCTCATAGTATCTTGACCAATCTTAACAAGATAGGCAGTGATAGCCTCGGCTTCTTCGGGGGTCAACTTAAAATTTGGCATTCTCCCATTCGGCAAATACTCACGTGGATTTAAAACCCAACGATAAATCCATTCCGGGGTTGTCTTCACAAGAAGATTATTTAAACTTGGAGCAACTTTTGGAAAATCATTATATCCATCAACACCATGACAACCATAGCAACCTGATTCTATCAAAATGTGCTTTCCCATAGTAAGCGTCGGTGCCCACTTTAGATTAATCTCGTTAAAGTGACAATCATTACACCCAGCCTCAATATATTCTTTTTTCAAAATTGGCCATTCCCAATACTTATCCTTATCTCCGTGCGCATATCCTTCCGTAAGAGCTGGTCCTTGACCCCGATGACACGGAGTACAACCGAATGTTTCAGGATTATGCTTCTCAAGAAGTTCAAGATTGGGATGTGTTCTAAATGGCTGGGGTGCGTCTTCAAAAAGTGGATCATTCCATCCAAGATGACAAGTCTGACACCTATCAACACGAGTTTTCAAAGTCCCAAAATTCGTTCGCTCAAACTCAGGCAACATCACTTGAATAATTTTTATCTGCGCTTCTTTTGTCTTTTGAATTCTATCTTGGATTTTGTTTATCTCTTCAAAAAGTTTACTGATCTCATGTTCGATATCCTCAACCCTTGCTCTATAACTTTTAACTATCGCCCACGCTTCATCCTTTTTCCTCATCAATTCCTCTATCTTAGAGTTAAATTCTCTCATCAATTCCTCTTCCCGCTGTATCCTCGCCCACCACTTTTGAACTTCTTTATCACCTTCATTTTCAAGTTTTGCCCTTTGATAGAAATAGTAATATTCATCAGATCTGCTTTTTGCAAATTGAAATTTTCTAGTCAACTCAGCAAGTTCTTTTTCGTATTCTTTATATTCAGCGAGTGCCTTTTTATATTCTTCTGATTGAAGTCCTGATTTCGCCTTCACAAGCTCCTCGCGCAATTCATTATATCTTGCGCTGTCAAAGTTTGCAATTGCAATTTTATATAGCGAGTCAAGCTTTGCGAGTTTTAACTGATAAAATTTTCTTTGATACTCCTTCCATGGTCTTCGGGTTGAAACTTCATCTATAACAGCCCATAATGTCGCAAGGAAAAGAATTGTGGCGAGCGAAAGATAAATTTTATCATATCTTCTTTGCTCAATTGGCGTTTCCCTGCGTTTTTTTAACCACTTTAAAATCATATGGCTTTGCTCTTTGTTTTTAATTAAACATTAAACCAAGGCGTCACCCAGACATACTTAACATTTAAAGTCCATCTCAAAATCATTTTTATCGGCAAAGCGATCATAGTCAAAAACAAGTAAGAAGTTACTATATATCTTGTCAGTCCAAATTTTTCAGCAAAATCTGGCATCTTCCTTTTTAACCACAACCAACCAAGAGGCATTAAAATAGCATAATAACCAATAACGACAACACCACCCAAAATAGATGCAATTGGATTTAAAGCCCCATTCGGATTATAAGTTGGTATTCCAAAGAGTTCGGTTAAATCAACATTTGTAATCGCAACAACTTTATGAGGGTCCCATTCCTCCCAAGGCCAGAAGAAATTCCAACCAGGTCCTCTGAAAAATGTTCCGACAAAAATCAAAAGAACCCAGAGGACAAGAAATCCAAATGCGAAAATTGTAATCGCCCACTTTCTTTCTTTGAATGTATAATAACCATTGCCTTTCGGATTTATATCAATGTATGGTATTGCCATCAAACCAATTATGATAAGCCCAGGCAATAAAACACCAGCAATCCATGGGTCAAAATAGACCAACATCTCTTGAAGCCCGAGGAAATACCAGGGGGCTTTAGATGGGTTTGGCGTCAGTGTCGGATTTGCTGGCTCTTCAAGCGGAGCATCAAAAGCGATCGACCAAAGCAAGACAAAAACCATAACAGCAATTGCAGCGATAAATTCAACCCGAACAAGATATGGCCAAACTTGAACTTTGTCCGTCTCATCGGCTTCGTATGGAACACCACGTTCATCATTTCTTTTCGCCTTTTTCATCGAGTAAATAAAAAAACCGTAAACAGTGAAAAGAAGAATTATTATCGGAAAGTTATCCGGATTCCCGAGAATTTTCAGGAGATTATGCATATCGAAAAATAAGATTTTATTTTAAATCTTTTTTGGAGCAGGACCTGAAATACCTCCATCTTTTCTCACGCGCCAAAAATGAACAGCGAGAAAAATTGCTGTGACAAGCGGGAGAAAAATGCAATGAAGAACATAAAATCTCAACAAGGCTGGTGGACCAACCTGTGTTCCTCCAAGAAGCAAAAATCTTATATCGTTATCAGGTCTCATTCCAAGCTCCGGACCAAAAGGTCCCTGATGCCCAAGAAAAGGTGTTGCACGCGCCATATTGGTTCCAACTGTTACAGCCCATATGGCAAGTTGATCCCACGGTAAAAGATAACCTGTAAAGCTCAAAAGAAAAGTCAAAAGCAAAAGTATAACCCCGATAACCCAATTAAATTGCCTCGGTGGTTTATATGAGCCAGTCAAAAATACCCTGAACATATGAAGCATGACGGTTATAACCATAAGGTGAGCTGACCAACGATGCATATTTCTTATCAACGCACCAAACGGGACATCGTTCATCAAATATTTCATATCCTCATAAGCATATTCAGCAGCCGGACGATAATAAAACATCAAAATCACTCCCGTTATCGTAAGAATTATAAACAGAAGAAACGAAATCCCACCCATCCCCCAAGTATAGCCATAATTCACGGCATGCCTCGAAACCCTCACCGGATGGAGATGTAAGAAAACATTATCAACGACCATCAAAGCTCTATTTCGCTGCGTATCTTCGTAGCCGTGTCGAAAAATCGACTTATAAATATCCGAACTTTTTATCTTCTTTTTTATTTGAGCAAGCATACTTCAAAGTTTAATTTGTTTTAAATTAACTTCTATATGGCAAGAACGAGCCCGGCTTTCCCCATTCACCTTTTTCATATCTATAAGTGATGCCCTTATCAATTAAGATTTGACCATCTTCAGCAAGCGTTATCTTCACCCTTTCAAGCGGTCTTGGCGCAGGACCTTCAAAATTAATTCCAGATTTTCTAAAACCACTCCCATGGCACGGACATTTGAACTTGTTCTCACCGCTCAACCACCTCGGTGTGCAACCGAGATGAGTGCAAACGGCAAGAAGAGCATAAAAGCCATCTTCCTCACGAACTATCCAAACATGCTGTGAATCTTTAAACCTTTCGCTCACCTCGCCCACAGTATACTCATCTGGATAGCCAGCTTTGAATGCGGTTGGCGGTTCATAAAGAACACGAGGGAACATATATCTAATCGCACCGATAATTGAAGTGAAAATAAATCCCAAAAATCCAAGCCAACCAGTGAGCGTCAAAAAAGAACGACGATTAAATTTCCATAACCCTGTATCATTTTCAGGTGGTTTATCTTGCTTTGGAACAACCTTCTTTTTTACATCCTTCTGGACAACCTCTTGATTCGTGGTTTGATTAAAGCCTTCGCTCATCGTGAAAAGCTTCAAATTTGTTTTTGTTTCGAATTAAGATAAAAAATGTCCTCTTTAAGGACAAAAAAATTACACTCAGTCTGGGGAAAAGATACAAATCTTATCCCCGATCGAATTAACAACCGCTTGTAAATTTACAGATTCAAGATATGCCTTAATTTTTTCATTTACTTCGCCAAACAAACTTCTCACAAGGCAATTTTTCTTAAAACGACAATTGACAGTGGTTGAAAGATAACAAATTTCATCTCTTGAAGGCTCAATCGCTACAATGATATCATAAAGAGTTATATCTCTAAGCGGGCGTGCAAGAACATAACCTCCTTTTACTCCGATTGCGCTGTCAACTATGCCAGCACGACGTAGCGCTTGAAGAATTTTCATCATATAGCTAATTGATAACCCACACTCACGAGCTACCTCGGAAGCTCGAACAAAGTCTTTATTCTTCCTCGTGGCTATATAGATTAGCGCATGTATCGCATAACCAACAGATTTGGATATATCTATCATTTCAAGTTATTCACTGTCTTTTTGAACCATATCTATCGTCTCCCATGGACAATACTTCGCGCATAACTTGCAACCTATGCATATATCCTCATCAACTATAACGATGCCATTTACATTTGAAAACGGATTCGTTCCGTTTGCGAGATTTTCCCTTAAAATGTCAAGCGTTGTCGACTTAACACCATTAAACGAGTCAATATATTCAGGTCCTTTGACCTTATAGATGCAGTCGACAGGACAAAATTCAATACAAACTTCACATCCAGTACAACCTTCCGGGTTGACGACGGCAATAAGTTTAACCTTTTTTTTCCTCACTGGCTTTTCTATGTTAACGTGTGACATTTTAAATCAAGTAATTTTTTAAAAGTAAGTTCTATCCCTTACATCTGCAGCAACGAACCCAGAGATCAACCTTTGTTTCTTTTTCTCCTTCAACGCCTCGTTCACCTTTGCTTTTTCATATTGCTCAGCCGAATCAACAAGCACTATGACTACATTATTTCTAACTTCTGCAAATCCCTCTGATACCACAAAGTAAAGCACATTCCCATTTTCATCTACAATTTTAACCTTCCCAACTTCAAGCATACTTATCAAAGGCGCGTGATTATAAAGAACTTGAAAACTTCCCATCACCCCGGGAAGCGTCACACTTTTAACCTTACCGCGATAGACCACATTTTCAGGAGTTAAAATTTCAACTTGAATTAGCTTACTCATCAATCAACTTTCATTTTCTTTGCTTTATCAAACGCTTCATCAATTGTCCCTACCATATAGAATGCCATTTCTGGAAGATCATCACATTCACCCTCAATTATCGCCTTGAATCCAGCGATTGTATCTTGAAGTTTTACATATCTTCCCTCCGTCCCGGTAAACGCTTCAGCCACGAAGAAAGGCTGGGATAAGAAGCGTTGAATCTTTCTAGCTCTTGAGACTATCAACTTATCTTCCTCCGAAAGTTCATCTATTCCGAGGATATTAATTATGTCCTGCAAATCTTTATATGTCTGCAAGATCTCTTTAACCTTTTTAGCAACATAATAATGTTCCTCCCCTACAACCTTCGGATCAAGCAGTCTGGAAGTTGAATCAAGGGGATCAACAGCTGGATAAATTCCAAGTTCTGCTATTTGCCTTGAAAGAACCGTCGTCGCATCCAAATGACCAAATGTTGTTGCCGGCGCTGGGTCCGTTAGGTCATCCGCCGGAACATAAATTGCCTGAACAGAAGTAATTGAACCATGCTTCGTTGAGACGATTCTCTCTTGCAATTCTCCCATCTCGGTTGCCAAAGTAGGCTGGTATCCAACTGCGGAAGGCATTCTCCCAAGCAACGCAGAAACTTCTGAACCTGCTTGCGTGAACCTGAAAATGTTATCTATGAAAAGAAGAACATCTTTACCCTCTTCATCCCTAAAATATTCAGCAATTGAAAGAGCACTTAATCCAACCCTCAATCTTGCACCCGGTGGCTCGTTCATCTGCCCAAAGACAAGCACCGCATTTTGCAAAACACCCGACTGTTTCATCTCGAGCCATAACTCATTCCCTTCTCTCGTCCTCTCACCAACGCCTCCGAAAACCGAATAACCCTTATGATAAACCGCAATGTTATGAATCATTTCCATAATTAAAACTGTTTTCCCAACCCCCGCACCACCAAAAAGTCCAACTTTTCCACCCTTCGGATATGGTTCAAGCAAATCAATAACCTTAACTCCAGTCTCAAGTATTTCTCTCTTTGTGCTTAACTCCGTAAACTCAGGGGATTCACGATGTATTGGATAATATTTGTCAGTTTCAATTGGACCAAGCCCATCAATCGGTTCACCTACAAGATTTAAAAGCCGACCAAGAACCTTAGGACCAACAGGAACCTTTATCGGTCCTTCTGTATCATACGCTTTCATTCCCCGAACGAGCCCATCGGTTGAATCAAGAGCAACAGCGCGAACCCTATTTTCACCCAGATGTTGTTGCACCTCAGCCCAGAGAACTTCTTCTTTCCCTTCAATGTTTACCCTTGGTATTTTGATTGCATTGAAAATAGCAGGTAAATAACCATCCTCAAATTCAATATCAAGGACAGGTCCTATAATTTGAACGATTTTTCCCTCGCGCATTAACTTCGCTAAATTTGTTTTGTTTTACCAGACAAATTGACTTGAAATTTGGTTAAATATACAAAAATCAATCTACTTTTCAAAAAGCGCTGCTTTTTCTCTTCCTCGCGGAAACATAAATTGCCAATGCAAATCCAGCAAAAATTAAATATGGGACAACAAGCAAATAAACTATCCCATCGTTCAAACCACTTGCCAACTTTAACCCTTCTTCGGAACTTGTAACGTTTTGCTTACACATTGCACACTGCGAATAAACATCACTGAGACCGAAAAGAAATGTCAAAACAATCAGCGCCACAAGACCATAAATTAAGTTTTTCATCTCCAACCCTCAATTTTATTTGAAAATATGATAAAGCATCAAATAAATCAAAACCCCAGACGCAGACACGTACATCCATACAGGCAAAGTTAAACGCGCAAACTTCGGATGTTTATCAAACTTCTTGAGCAATGCAAGCATCAATGTGATAACAGCCATTGGCAGAGAAAACAAAGCGAGAAAAGTATGGGATGTTAAAATTGCAAAATAAACCAACTTCCACATCCCTTGACCTTGGAAACGAGTAACACCTGCATTGTAATGATAAACCAAATAACTAACAAGGAAAAGGGCTGAAGAAACAAAGGCAAGAAGCATGAACTTTCTATGTCTCTCAATCTGCCTTCGCCTGATGCTTAAAAATCCGAGTAAAAGAAAGGAGAAACTCAACATATTAAGAATTGCGTTTACACTTGGCAATATCTTTATCACTTGCCCTTCAAAATTAGTTTTATATCCCTTATCAACTTATCAACCTCCTCGTGATCTGTCCCGCTATAATAACCTCTTATTCTGCCCTTTGCATCAACAAGCACAAACTTATCACTATGGATAAAATCTTCAGGACCACCATCACCATCATCAACGGGTAGTTTAAACCCAAGTCTTGCAAGTTCGTAAATTTTTTTCTTTTCACCCGTGACAAAAAACCATTTGCCGTTAACAGCACCCCAACCCTTTGCATACTCCGAAAGAACCCAAACCGAATCCCTCTCTGGGTCAACGGTAAACGAAACAAGTTTAACTCTGGGGTCATTTCTAAATGCCTCTTGAACCCTTGTCATTTGCTCCGTCATCATTGGACAAATTCCAGCGCAACTCGTGAAGAAAAAATCGGCAACCCATACGTTCCCCTTCAACCTTTCTAAACTTATTTCTCCGCCATGATGTTCAATCAGATTAAATTCCGGAATTTCACCATAAGTTGGCAAAACAGCAGCGGATGAAACTTTCCAAATTTGAATTTTCAAAGCTATAAAAATTCCGATCGAGATGCTCAAAATTGCGAAAATTACACCCTTACCCGACATTTTTAAAGCAAATATTTGATTTTTAGTAATATCCCAAACCAAGTCGCATCAAAAGAGCAACGCTTCCATCGGGAATAAGAGCTGCTGCGAGAGCTACAATTAAAATCAACGGTAGAACTAATGAATAAATCAACCCAATCCGTTCAAATTTCAAATGCATAAAATATCCTGCAATTAAAAATGCCTTCATCAACGCCATTATCGTAAAAAGCAAAGCCATAAGCGAATCCGAAATTGGAAGAAAAGCCACAATGATCTCAACCACAGTGATTGCAAGAAGTTGGAACCAAACCCGCCAGTAAACTTTTCTTGATGAGTGATGAATTGCTTCGGTCATAGTTTACAAATCTACTATTTTGTTTTTGTTAAAGGAGATAAAAAAATGCAAAAATGAAAACCCAAACGAGATCGACGAAGTGCCAATAAAGCCCCGCAACCTCGACACCTTCATAAGAACCTCGCTTATCGTAAATCCCTTTTGCAACCCTTATCGCCATAATAATTAAAACAATAACTCCGCTTAGAACATGCGAACCGTGAAATCCAGTGATAACGAAGAAAGATGCTGAAAACAGTGGAACTCCCCATGGATTGCTTGTAAGTCGCGCACCTTCATGAATCAGATGACCCCATTCATATGCTTGACAGAGTAAAAACAAAAATCCACCACCGATCGTAAGCAAAAGATATTTAATCACACCTTTCTTATCCATCCTTTTCCCAGCATCAACCGCAAGCGCCATAGTCAAACTACTGCATATCAGAATGAAAGTCATTATGCTAACGAAAAGCAACGGAAGTTTTGCATTTATAAACGGAAAAGCAGAAAAAATTTCAAGCCTACTCGGCCAACTTGGTAAACTTGCCCTTAAAGCCCCATATCCAGCAAGCAATCCTCCAAATGTAAATGCATCTGATAAAATAAAAATCCACATTGTAAATTTTTCTCTTGAAACTCCAAAGGGCGATTTCCCTCCTCCCCATGGAGATTTAAGAATTTTCTCCTGCTCAAATATCACTTCTTGCGTCATTTCATCTCCAATTGTTTTGTTTTTAAACCATAACATTTATAAAGACAAAAAGGTAAACCCAGAGCACATCAAGAAAATGCCAATATGTTATGCAAAGCTCCACCCCAAGTCTATTCCCCGAACTATAATGCCCAAACAATGCCCTTATCAAAACATAAATCAAAGCAAAAATTCCACCCACAAGATGAACCGCATGGACTATTGTTAAAAGATAGAAAAATGAACTTGACGGATTCGTGCTCACATAAATCCCCATCTCTTTCAACTGTCCCCAACCTATAAATTGCCCAATCAAAAAAGAAATCCCAAGCAAAGTTGAAAGCAAAAACAAGGCTTTAAAACTCGCCAAATTATCCTTTTTCAATTGGAAATAACTTAATTGAATCGCTACGCTACTTAAAACCAAAATTAAAGTGTTAACCCAAAAAATTTCAGGCAATTTAAATCTAAGCCAATCTCCCGCGGAATGTCTCACTATATAAGCACTCGTAAAGGCAGAGAAAAGCATAATTATCGCAGATATAAATAACCACAACCCAAATTTAGCAGAGTTAATTGGTAGCCCATATGAATAAAGACGCCCGCCAGCGCCCCCGCCACCTCCGTTGTTAAAAATTTTTCCTGAATCTATATCTGAAAATCCGATTTCTTTCTCCTTCACCATAACCTTGCCTCCAAAATTGCTTTTAAATTTTATCGATCAAAAGAAAAATAAGAATAAGTGGCAAATAAACTTCAGCCGCTAACATTACCTTCTTTGCAGAACGAACCGAATTATCCCTTAATAATGAGAGAGCCTGAACAAGGAATAGCGCACCTCCAAAAATAGAAACAACAAGTGCATATTTACCCGCAAATCCAGCTATCGTTGGCATCATCCCCATTGGCAAAAGCATAAAAGTGTAAATAACAAGGTTAATCGCGGTTATTCTACTATCTGAAGACGGTAAGACTTTAAATCCAGCTCTTTCATAATCAGCCTTACATATCAAAGCTATTGACCAAAAATGAGGAAATTGCCATATAAATTGTACTCCAAATAAAATAATTGCCCCAAGCTCAATTTGACCACTCACCGCAGTCCATCCAATCATAGGTGGAATAGCCCCTGGAATTGCCCCGACAAATGTACAAAGCGGAGTTATCCTTTTCAATGGAGTATACGCAAAAACATAAATTATAAACGCAATCAAAGCAAGCAGGGCACTTATACCGTTTACAAATTTATAAAGAATATATTGCCCCGAAATCAACATCAAAAGAGCAATTAAAATCGCTTCCTCTTTTTGCATTCTTCCAGCTGGAAGAGGTCTGTTAGATGTCCTTTTCATAATTCCATCGACCTTAGCCTCAATAACCTGATTCATCGCGTTTGCTGAACCGACGACAAGAAAAACCCCAAAAAGCATCACAATAAGACGAACCCAATTAATATCCCCACGCGCTGCTATCAAATACCCCATCCCAGATGTAAATACGACAAGCGATGTCAAACGATGTTTTATTAAGAGAAGAAAATCTCTTGAGAAATTTGAAATTTGTCTTAACATAATTCAAACCTTTGAATTTGACAAAACCAATTCATTATTTTCAGCAACAGCAGAGTTCACAACTCTCCATCCAAGCACAGAAAGTATAAGCGTCATTCCAAGTATCGACGCACCAGTGGCAACATGAAGGACAGTGATCAACACCTCAAGCTTTGTCCACACAACAAAAGCCCCAAGCAAAATTTGAACACCGATCAAACCAATCCACACCTTCGCAAGTTTTTTGAGCAACTTAACATTCCTTTTTATCACAAGAATTGATGCGTAAATCCCAACCCCAGCAACGACAAAAGCCCAAACCCTATGCGCAAAATGAATCGCCACTTTGAACTGTAGCTCAGCATAACTTATGGGAAATGGAGCATTTGACTCATATGGAAGATTATTAAAAGGTGGAATAACTTTCCCAAATGAAAGCGGGAAATCAGGAATGACATCACCCGCTTGCGTATGCCTCACAAGAGCCCCAAGCAGAACCTGTATTAATGCGAAAGCAAATGTCAACGTATATAACTTTGCAATTTTTAAACTTACATCTATCCTTTCAGCTTTGAAATTTTCCCAAGCCTTTGATGTGAAAAGCGAAATTAAAAAAGTCATACAAAGCACGATTTCAGCAAGCGTTGCGTGAATTATGGCAATGCCAATTCTAATCGGTTCAACATGGGCAATTGAAAATATGCCTATGACCATGTCTTGAATTTTAGGATTTGAAACAACAAGCACTCTTAATCCTCCGATTGTTGCTTGAAGGGAAACTGAAACGAAAGCCACAACCCCAAGAATTTTAACATACCTGGGTTGCTTAGAGCTCAATAACCAAATCATAAGTATCATTATCAAAATCCCAACAGTCCCTGCCACCATTCTATGCCCATGTTCGTAAAAAACCCCTCCAACCATTCTCGGGAAAAGAGTTCCATAAGAAAGAGGCCAATCGGGCACAGCATCCCCTGAACCAGTGCTTGTGACCGAAGCCCCAACCCCAATTAGAAACACAACAAATATCGCTGTTAAAATCGCAAAACGATGTAAATTTTTTGAATACATTTATCCAAGTCAAAATTTATTTAGCTTCAACTTTAATCGATGCAGTCTGCGGAATATAGTCTTCTTCAGCACCAGGAACGCTATACTCATAAGGTCCACGGTAAACAACTGGCAACTCTGGTCCCCAATTCCCATGTGGCGGTGGTGAGTCAGCCTGCCATTCAAGTGTATTTGCTTTCCATGGATTCTTATCTGCCTTCGGACCCTTGAACATGCTCCAGAAGAAATTGAATAGAAAGATAAACTGAGCTGCGCCTGCTATAAAAGCAGCTATTGTAATAAATTTATTTAAGCCAATAAATTGAGATGTGAAGTTATACTCAGTGAAAGAGTAATATCGGCGTGGGACTCCGGCTATGCCCTGGAAAAACATTGGGAAGAAAATTAGATAAACGCCTATGAACGTCCCCCAAAAATGAATTTTGCCAAGCTTATCATTCATCATTCTACCAAACATTTTCGGAAACCAATGATAAACCCCAGCAAACATTCCAAAAGCAGCAGCAGTTGCCATCGTAAAATGAAAATGAGCAACAACAAAATAAGTGTCATGAAGTTGAATATCAACAGGAGCAGTTGCAAGAAAAGCGCCAGTTAATGCCCCCGGAATAAACAAACCAAGAAAACCAAGCGCGAACAACATTCCAGGTGTAAATCTTAAGCTTCCGCGCCACACTGTTACGAGGTAATTAAATATAAGGATCGCAGTTGGAAAAGATATCGCAAGCGTAGTTACAACAAAAATCTCACCAAGTATTGGATTCATCCCGCTCACATACATATGATGTCCCCAAACGATCATACTTAACGCTCCAATTCCAATTATAGCTCCAACACAAATCTTATATGCAAAAAGTGGTTTCCTTGAATTTGTTGCGAGAACTTCACCAACAATTGAAACAGCGGGAAGCAAAACTATATAAACCTCTGGATGTCCTAAAAACCAAAATAAATGTTGCCACAAAATTGGATTTCCCCCTTCGTGTGGAACTGGTTGCCCACCGAGAACAAGCCCACTTGGTACAAAAAAGCTTGTTCCAAATTCACGATCAAAAATTAACATCACAGCCCCAGCGAGCAAAACGGGAAATGAAAGCAAACCAAGTATAGCAGTTACAAACATCCCCCATACAGTTATCGGCAATCTCCCCATCGACATTCCCTTGGTTCTATAATTCAGAGTTGTTGTAATATAATTCAATGCACCCAGCAAAGACGAAACAATAAACAAAGCCATACTTATAAGCCAAAGCGTGGTGCCAAAACCAGACCCCGGAACCGCATTTTTAAGCGCACTTAACGGCGGATACATAGTCCACCCAGCACCAGCTGGACCAGTTTGAACAAAAAATGAAATTAACATCACAACAGATGCAGCAAAAAATACCCAATAGGAAAGCATGTTTAAAACCGGAAACGCCATATCTCTCGCACCTATTTGCAACGGTATCAAATAGTTTGAGAATGTACCACTTAAACCAGCGGTTAATAAGAAAAATACCATTATCGTCCCGTGCATCGTTATAAGAGCCGTATAAAATTCAGGCTTTAAAATCCCACCCTCAGCCCATCCGCCAAGTATCTTTTCAAGCAGGGGAATCGGCTGATTCGGATATGCAAGCTGCAATCGCATAAACCATGATAAAATCATCCCAATAAAACCCCAAATGATGCCTGTTATAAGATATTGCTTTGCTATTGTCTTATGGTCTGTGCTAAAAATATATTTTCTTATAAAACCTTCCTTATGGTGAACCTCCACTTGAGAGTGCTCATGCCCTGTCATTTTGAACCTCTTTTTTAGTTTAAAAATATCACCAATAAATATCACCCGCTGGAGTTTGCTGAGATAACCACTCCTGCACTTCCTCCATCGGCTTAACAACAACCAACGATTTCATCCTGTAATGCCCCAAACCACAAAGCTCCGCACATGCAAGCTCATACTCCCCTTCCTTCTTTGGAACAAACCATGTTCTAGTAACCATCCCAGGCACCGCATCTTGCTTAACTCTAAAATTGGGAATAAATGGGCTATGTATGACATCTTTTGACCTTATTAAAAGCACAACAGGATGATTTAAAGGCAAATACAGAACGCCTTCACCAGCTGGAAAAACTATGTCATCTTTGGACGCTTCATCACTCATATCAATACCAAGTGGATTATCATATGAAATGAGTTTGGGATCAACTTTGCCAAATTTTCCATCTGGACCAGGGTACCTTATGCTCCACGCAAATTGTTCCCCAGTTATTTCAACAAGAAACGCATCCTTGGGCGGTTCTCCATGTATTTTCCCCCAAATGGAAGCTCCCCCTAGAAATTCGGCGCTTATTTCAAGAATCATTACAACAAGCACCCCAGGCAAAATTGACCAAAGTATCTCTTTTTTTGTAGTGCCAGGTAGATAAAAAGCCTTTCTTCTCGCATCCCCAGCGTATTTGAAAATAAAGTAAGAGAGGGCGAGCTCACTTAAAACGAACAAAATGCCCGCAATAATAAATATCGTCACAAAAATTTTATCGATTGTCTCTCTATCCGATGCAAGTTCAGGAAGCCACCATCCATTTCTTAACACAACCCAAACGCTCGCGATTGAACCTAAAATAAAGAAAAACAAAAATAATAACCCATGAAACTTGCTTTGATTCTGGGACATGATTTTGCTCCCGCTTATTTTTTCCTTTCAAAAGTAAATTCAATTGATTTCGTTTCCCCAGCCTTCACAGTTATAGTCTGAGTCTGCGTCCCAAGTTTCTCATGCCATGCCTCAATCGTGTAAGTTCCCGGTGGCAGATTTTTAATTTCAAATTCACCTTTATCATCTGTCACACTGAAAAACGGATGATCAAGAACACCAGCATATGCGCTCATCCAGGGATGAACATCGCACTTAAATGGAACCATCACCTCTGGCACCGTGAAAGTGTAATAACTTTTCATCCCCTTTACAGGTTGACCGATATTGAAAGGTTTATTCTTCTTTGGCGTTGAATGAACATTATGAAGCAATGGATCGCTGTTTCTCACTTCAAGCTTTTGCCCTACCATTATTCCAAAAACATGCGGATGATACAAGCAACCTTGTTGATCTAAAACAACAGGCTCGGCTGGCGGGCTGTACTTTCCCTTTACTCCTTCCTTCACATAAACAAATACCCACTTCAATGTCCCATTTTGATTGACGACGACATCCTCCGCGGTCACTGGTTTACCACCGTGCATAGCATCGCATTGTCTATCCGCTTTCATACTTATTAATCTGGGCTTAGGCGCTTCACCCTTAAATTTTACAACCCCTTTCAACGTCGCATTCTGCCCAAAGGAAAATGAGGCAACCAAAATTAAAAGCGGAAGGGTTAATAACTTCTTAATCATCGAATTTACCTGATTTTTGTTTTTAAATTAAGACAAATTCTATCCCAATTTAATACACGGAAAAATAAAAGTCAAGTTTTCGTTGAGTTTTCGAGGCTTTTCTTGAAAAAGAAAATAATTTTAAATAGATTTAGGTAAACGCAAAGACGAAGCGGAAACAAAATGATTCTTATAATACCAACCATCGAAATAAGAGGTGGAAAATGCACCTGCGTGATACAAAGTTTGCCAGAAATTCCCAAAATTTATCCTGATGACCCAATTGAAGTTGCAAAAATATGGAGAAAGGAAAATGCAAAAGCACTATATCTGATTGATGCCGACGGAAAAATTGTTGGCAAACCACGAAATTTTGATATACTTAGAAAAATCGCCAATGCGGTTGATATACCTGTAATTGCAAGTGGTGGGTTTAGAAATTACGAAAGTGTTAAACGAGCGATTAAAGACGGAATTTTAAGAATAGCTCTTGATACAGTCGTCTACAAAGATTTCGAACTTTTGAGGAAACTAATAGTTGAATTTATGCCTGAAAGAATTGCTCTACGCATAGAGGCTACGGATGAAAATATCATCAATGAAAATGAAACTGCTTTTGAAGTAATTCAAAAGGTTAAAGAGGCTGGGATTGAAAGAATTATTTACAGTGATATACTTGAAGATGGAAGGATTAACTTCAGAGCGCTTGAAAATCTGGCTAAAAAGGCGAAGATTAAAATTACGGTCGAGGGTGAATTAAATGGCTACCCAGATTTAAAGAAACTTTTAGAATTTGAAAAATACGGTGTTGACTCAGTTATAATTAACAAAGCTCTTTATCACAACAAATTCCCATGTCAACATCTTTGGAGAATGTCTGAGGCGGAGTTAAACTTATAAACAAAAATTTGAACAAAAATGAAGAAACCATTTCTTGAAAGATTACTTGAAGATAGACCCATTATTTGCGACGGGGCGATGGGAACGATGCTTGACCTATATGAATATCCGGAACAACCGCGATGTATACATAACTTATTAAACCCAGACATAGTCGCCAGAATTCACCGTGAGTATATTGAAGCTGGGGCGGAGATAATTGAGACCAATACCTTTGACGCAAATAGATTTCGACTTGAATTTTATCATCTTCAAGATAAAATTGAAGAAATCAACAAAGCGGGTGTTGAAATAGCAAAATCTGTCGCTGGTGATGATGTGTATGTTGCTGGCTCAATCGGACCAACGGGCAAATTGCTTGAGCCACTCGGAAAAGTCAAATTTCAACAAATTAAAGATGTGATAAAAGAACAAGCGGAAATATTGATCTCGGCAGGCGTTGACCTGATAATTCTTGAGACATTTGTTAGCTTGAACGAACTTGACGCTGCAATTGAAGCGGTAAAGGAGATTTCAGATGAAATTCCGCTTATAGCTCAGAAAACATTTCCAGAGGATGGAGCGATTCTCGCAACGGATTTTCCAATTGAGGTTGTAAAGCATATAAAGGAAAAGGGCGTAACCGTAGTTGGCTCAAATTGCACCGTTGGACCTCAGCGTATGTTTTCTATTATAAAATCAATGTATCGGGATGATATAATTTTATCTGCGCAACCAGCTGCTGGGATACCGACGCTCGTTGATGGTCGATCTGTCTATCACGCAAGTCCCGAATATCTTGCAACATATGCTAAACAACTTGTTGAAGCCGGTGTTAAGATAATCGGGGCATGCTGTGGCTCAACCCCATCACATATAAGGGCGATAGCAAATGTTGTGAAAGATTTAAAATTTAAACGACCTGAAATTAACATCAAGTTAAAAGAGCAAAAACGGGAGGAAACAAAATCCACAGAGTCAAAAATTGAGGTAATTGCTCCGGAAGATAAAAAATCAAACTTTGCAAAAAACATAGGAAAAAAGTTCTTAACAACAGTCGAACTCGATATTCCGCGCGGGCTTGATATGAGTTCAGTAATTGAGGGGGCGAGATATTTGAAGGAAAATGGGATTGATGCAGTAAATATAACCGACGGAGCAAGGGCAAGATTTAGAATGGACCCAGTCGCAATCTCTAATCTTGTTCAAACCAAGGCTAAAATAGAAACCATCACTCACATCGCCTGCCGAGATAGAAATTTAATCGGACTGCAGGGACTTCTCTTAGGAGCATGGGCACTTGGAATTAAAAACATACTTGCAATAACTGGGGACCCGACAAAGATCGGCGACTTCCCTCAAGCGACAACTGTTTCTGATGTCGATTCAATTGGACTTATAAAAATTTTAAAAAATATGAATCACGGTCTTGATGCGGTTGGAAATACAATCGGCGAACCAACTAATTTTTTAATCGCTTGCGCAGCAAATCCAACTGTACAAAACCTTGATTACGAAATTTCACGACTTGAGAAAAAAGTTGAAGCAGGTGCACAAATTGTTTTTACACAACCACTGTATGAAATGAAAACACTTGAACTTTTTGTCAAAAAGATTGAACATTTAAAGATTCCAATTATGCTCGGCATCCTTCCACTTAGAAGCTACAAACATGCCGAATTCCTTCACAATGAGGTTCCAGGGATAAATATTCCCGATTGGGTTAGAGAAAAACTTTTTCTCGCCCATGATGATGCTGGTAAAGTTGGGATCGAAATATCTGCACAATTTTTAAAAGAGGCAAAACCTCTTATCCAAGGGGTATATCTGCTCCCACCTTTCAAAAAATACCACATCGCCGTTGAAATACTTCAAAAAATTTAAAAACAAATGAAAAGTGGAAATGCTACCTGTCGAAATTATAGCTAAAAAAAGAAATGGTGAAAGACTAACCAAGGACGAAATTTCGTTCTTCATCAATGGGTATCTAAATGGCGCAATTCCCGACTATCAAATGTCCGCCTTCCTGATGGCAATATATTTCCAAGGTATGGACTTTGAGGAAACAACATACCTCACAGAGATAATGCTTAACTCTGGGCATATTGTTGATCTCTCAGATATTCCTGGAATTAAGGTTGACAAACACTCAACAGGTGGTGTTGGCGACAAGGTTTCTTTAATCCTTGCGCCAATAGTTGCTGCAGCTGGCGTTCCTGTACCAATGATATCAGGTCGAGGGTTGGGTCACACAGGCGGAACTCTTGATAAGCTCGAATCAATCCCAGGATTTAGAACTAATCTTTCCATAGAAGAATACAAAAAAGTTATCTCAGAAATAGGTCTTGTGATGATTGGGCAAACTAAAGAAATTGCACCAGCTGACAAAAAAATTTACGCACTTCGCGATGTAACAGCAACTGTTGAATCTATACCGTTGATCTCAGCAAGCATAATGAGCAAAAAACTTGCCGAAGGAATCGATGCCCTTGTCCTTGATGTGAAAACAGGGCACGGTGCATTTATGAAAGAGTATGAAAAATCGCTTCAACTTGCGCAAGTGCTTTTCACGATAGGTAAAAATTTCGGCAAAAAAGTTATAGCATTTATAACCGATATGAACCAACCACTTGGATATGCAGTTGGAAACTGGCTTGAGGTTGTTGAGTCAGTTCAATGTTTACGGGGACTTGATGTCCCAGACCTAATGTATATAACCTATGTTCTCGCTGGAGCGATGATTATGCTTGGTGGGAAGGCTAACTCTTTAGAAGAGGGAATGAAAATTGCACAAAAAGTTGTTATCTCAGGCGAAGCTTATGAAAAATTTGTTCAACTTGTAGAAAAACAGGGTGGAGATGTAAGTTACATTGAGAACCTCGAAAAATATCCACTTCCGAAACATTCGATCGAAGTCAAAAGCACGCTTGATGGTTATGTTTATGAGATCGACGCCTTAGAAGTTGGGATGGTGGCTGTTATGCTTGGGGCTGGGAGAACAAAAGTTGATGACATAATTGATCCAAAAGCAGGAATTGTTCTAAAGAAAAAAGTTGGTGATAAAGTTGAATTCGGGGAACAGCTTGCTGTTTTTTACACGGATAGAGATGAAGTTATAAAAATTGCAAAGGAACGCTTAGCGAAAGCATTTAAAATAACCCCTCAAAAGCCGGAACCTTTAAAACTTGTAAAGGCAATAGTTGATGATAATGGCGTAAGAAACTGGGAATAAAAAAGGGCAGGCTTAAAGCCTGCCCTTTCCTTAACCTTTCATCAGCACATCACTTGAGCAATACCATCTTTTTCGTTGCAACGAACTCATCGGCAGTTAACCTATAGAAGTAAACACCGCTTGCAAGTCCAGATGCGTTGAAATCAACTGTGTGTACACCAGCCCTCATATATCCATCTACCAAAACGCTTACCCTTTCACCTAAAGCATTAAATACCTCAAGTTTAACTTTAGCATCCTTTGGCAAAGCAAACGCTATCTTTGTGCTAGGATTGAATGGGTTCGGATAGTTCTGATAAAGTTCAAATTTAATCGGCACATCATAGGTTGGGAATTCAACACCTGTAATTTTGCTAATTGAAAGCTGAAGCAATCTCACGACATATTTCGGATTGTGGACACCATGGCTTTTATCTTCAACAACATAACGATAGTTCCAATAAGCTTGCTTCAATCTAACCGAGTCTGGATCAGTTCTAATTTGCTGCCAGTCAACTCTTGGTTCTCCTCTCGGTGGCAATGCGATTGCAAGTTTTTCAACTAAACCATCAACCTCCTTCATAAATGGTTCAACAACACCATCCATATCATAGTCATAAGAAGCAATTATATCATCGAACTTAGTTATACCAGTATGGCATGTCACGCAACCGGTTATGTTATCATACTCTTGACCATCGGGAGCGATATATTTCATCTTCCAAGTATGCATTCCAATTTTATCTCTCGCAACATGACCAGTATCTGGGGTTGCGGACATATGACAGCCGACGCATGCATTTTCAACAAGTCGATGTCCAACGCTGCTTGGCATAGTTTCGCCCCAAGTGAAACCATTCTGCCCAAGATAAACATCACCAGCTCCAGCGTAGTGCGGTCCCCAAAATGGGCTAAGATTTGCCGTAATATATGTTAAAGCGTTTCTGCGATACTTATGACAATTAACACAGAGTTTACCTTTGCCAAGGTTAATTTGTGAATAGTTAAACCCATTCGCAAGTGTATCCGCCGATGCAGGTGCTTCTCTTAACTCCATTGAGTGCGGATCATGGCAGGTTTGACAAACTATCTTCGTGTGAGTGATCGCACTATAACCTGTTGACGCCCTGTTATCAAATTGCTCATTTTTAACAAAGCTTACGAAAGCAGCGCCATCGTGGCAACGAACGCAAACATTAAGATTATACTGCCCTGGTTGAATTGGCTGTGCTCCAGATGCAGTATTTCTAAAGCCACTTGACCAAACTGCTTCGGCATGACCTGAGTATTCCCACTGCACATAGCGATTATATCTCCAAGGTTTATTATGGCATTGAGCGCAAACTTCAGGATTCATCGTCTTTGGTTGTGTTCCAGCCCCAAAGTGAGCAGGATTTTTTGGACCATGACAGTTTTCACATCCAATAGTTGCAAGTAGACTTAACCCTTTCTTATCAGTTGTTAAAAGTGAATCAAATAGCCCAGCTCTTGGTGGCTTCCATTGATTCCAATCAAATCCAAGCTGTGTTGCAACATCGTCAAACCCACTATTGTTTGCCATTGTGTTGTAACCTGTCGTATGACATCTCCAACAGGAAGGACCCCAGTATGGAGTTAATTTCCCATTCATACCGCGCTCAAATATTGTCGCATGCCCAGAAGAACTCCACTTTGAATAGACATCAGGGGTTGGACTTTTATGACAGCTTGCACAGTTAAGAGTTTGGCTACCTATGTTTTTCCAGTCAACGCCAGTGTAATTTGCTGCAATGATTGTAATAGTAGTATCGTCAACACCATTAACAACAAGTTTAATTTGATAGGTCCCAGCTAAATCTGGAGTAAATGAAACCAATTGGGCACTTGTGCTACTCAAAACCGCATTTGAGTTCGTAGGCTTACTGACGATTGACCACTCATAACTTGTGGCAGGTTTGAAAGCCGTATCACCAGAAATATCGTAACCCATAAGCCATACAACTGTGCCAGTCCCAACGACAGATAAACCAGAAGATACACTATCAAGGTTTGCAATTCCCATTTCTTTTAATTCATGTGGGGACATTCCCTTAATTTTGATGTAAGCCTTTTGGGCAAGGAGCGGAAAACTCAGGATTAAAAACAGGAGCAATAAAGTTATTGCTTTGGCTTTCATAAATACTCCAAATATTTAGTTTTTAAGGCATTAAAATTTATAGCAATTCTTATGCCAATCAAAAAATTTAAAAAATTTTAAGTTTTTGAGAGATACATGTGCTAAAATGCCACAACTTACAAAAATTAGACGTCTCTTCATTCAACAAAATTAAAAGTTAACCGACCTTTGATTTTTCCCCTATTTTTTGCAGTATTTCATCCTTCCACTCTAAAAAATCCCCCTGAATTATGTGGTTCCTTGCTTCTTTGACAAGCCATAAATAGAAAGCAAGGTTATGGATAGAAGCAAGTTGAAGGGCAAGAATTTCATCTGCATTGAAAAGATGACGAATATATGCTCGCGTAAAATTTCTACAAGCATAACAATCGCAGTTTTGATCTATAGGTGTGAAATCTTCTTTGTAAATTGCATTTTTGATGCTAAACTTACCCTCCCTAGTATATAAAGTTGCGTTCCTACCGTTTCTTGTTGGTATAACGCAATCAAACATATCAATTCCCCTTGATATCGATTCCAAAATATTTTCAGGGGTGCCCACCCCCATAAGATACCTTGGTTTATTAGCCGGAAGAAGTGAGGCGGTAAATTCAGCTATTTGATACATCGTTTCAATGGGTTCACCCACCGCTAATCCTCCAATAGCGTAGCCATCAAAATCAAGTTTTAAGAGCTCTTCAACGCTTTTAGCTCTTATTTCAGGATAAACGCTCCCTTGAACTATTCCAAAAATTGCTTGAGTATGACCATATAGAGGTTTTGTATTATCAAATCTCTCACGAGCCCTTTTAGCCCATTCAATGGTTAATTGATTTGATTTAAAAGCATAATCATAATCACAGGGGTAGGGTGTGCACTCATCAAGACACATCATTATATCTGAACCAAGTATTCGCTGAATGTCGACAATACTTTCAGGTGTGAAAAAATGATATGAGCCATCAATATGAGATTGAAACTTTACTCCATCCCTGGATATTTTTCTAAATTGAGCCAGACTGAAAATTTGAAATCCCCCACTATCAGTCAAAATTCCCCTTTCCCAACTTATAAACTTATGCAATCCACCCGCTTTAAGGATCACATCTGTTCCGGGTCTTAAATAAAGGTGATAGGTGTTTCCAAGAATTATTTGCGCACCTATTTCAACAAGTTCCCTTTGCTCAACTGCTTTAACGGTGCCTTGCGTCCCAACGGGCATAAAGGTTGGGGTTTCAATAACACCATGGTCGGTATAAATAAGTCCAGCGCGAGCTGAAGTTTTAACATCAAGCGCTACAATTTCAAATTTGAACACAGTATGTTTCAATCTAATTTTTTATCATACTTCCTCTTCGGCAACTTGATGCAGCTCGTCCGCCACCTCCTCCTCATCGAGATCGACAACTATATCTTTCATCAGGTCATTTATTAACCAATTCGCTATCATATATCCAACTGCAAGACCGACGCCAAGTGCGGTTAATCCAGCGAGAACGATTTTAACTTCCTTCTTCATTTTCTCATCCTGATTTTGTTTTAAAATTTCTTTCAGTTGTTATGATTTCGTAAATTTTCCCGTCAACTATTTTTATAATTCTGTTTGCCATCTCCGCAAGCTTTTCATTATGAGTTGCGATTATAAAAGTTTGCTTGTATTTTCTATTTAGGTCGAACATCAGATTATGAAGTGCTTCTGCATTTTGACTGTCGAGATTTCCTGATGGTTCATCAGCAAGAATTATTTCGGGTGAATTCATCAAAGCCCTCGCAACCGCTACTCTTTGTTGCTCACCGCCAGAAAGCTCCGACGGTTTATGATGCACCCTGTCGGCAAGTCCAACTTCCTTAAGAAGCTCGTATGCTTTCTCTTTAACTTCATCAAAGCTTTTGCCTGCTATCATCGCTGGCATCGCGACATTTTCAATTGCTGTAAATTCAGGCAGTAGATGGTGAAATTGGAAAACGAAACCAATTTTTTTATTTCTAAACTTTGCTATCTCAACATCAGACATTTTAAACACATCAATACCGTCAATGTAAACTTTGCCCTCGCTCGGTCTATCAAGCGCACCAATGATATGAAGAAGTGTACTTTTCCCAGCGCCAGATGCCCCAACTATCGCTATCATCTCGCCCTTTTTAACATCAAAACTTATTCCCTTCAAAACATGAATCTTAACACTTTTGCCGAGCCAAAAAATTTTATGTATATTCTCCACCCTCAAAATTATCTCGCTCAAATCCCATCCATTCTAAATTATTATTTCACAGCAAAAATTTCGCTTAAATCGCACTTCATTATGTTTTCAACAATCCTTTGAGCAAACTCGCTTGTTTTAACCTCAGTGGCACCTTCCATCTGGCGCGCAAAGTCATACGTCACATACTTTTGCTTTATCGTCTCTTGCATACCATATTCAATCAATTTAGCGACCTCTTTCCAACCGATATATTCAAACATCATAACACCCGAAAGAATAACTGAACCAGGATTAACCTTGTCAAGCCCAGCATATTTCGGAGCGGTACCATGAGTTGCCTCAAAAACAGCATAAAAATCACTGATATTTCCACCTGGCGCAATTCCAAGCCCGCCGACGAGCGCAGCTGCAGCATCGGATAGATAATCACCATTAAGATTTGGCGTTGCTATAACATCATATTCAGCAGGTCTTGTGATTAACTGCTGGAACATATTATCTGCGATCCTGTCCTTGATGACAATTTTGCTATCCGGCTGTTTACCACCGTAATCTTTGTTAAGTTCTTCCTCTGTTATGACATACTCTCTAAACTCTTCAAGCGCGACTTGATATCCCCATTCGCGGAAAGCACCCTCCGTAAATTTCATTATATTTCCCTTATGAACAAGCGTCACGCTTTTACGTCCGTTTTCAATTGCATATTTGATCGCCTTGCGAACAAGTCTTTTCGAACCAAACTCAGACATCGGTTTAACACCGATTCCTGAATCACTCCTAACCTTAATCCCAAACTCCTTCTCAAGTATATCAATCATCTTCAATGCTTCAGGCGAGCCCATTTTCCATTCAATTCCAGCATAAACATCTTCGGTGTTCTCTCGGAAAATAACAACATCAACATCTTGAGGTCTTTTCATTGGGCTTGGAACGCCCTCGTAATATTTAACAGGTCTAACGCATGCATAAAGGTCTAAAACTTGTCTCAATGTTACATTCAAACTTCTTATACCACCACCAACAGGAGTTGTAAGAGGTCCCTTAATAGCAATTATATGTTCTTTAATAGCCTCAAGCGTATCATCAGGAAGCCATACTTCGCGACCGTAAACTTTATTCGCTTTCTCACCAGCATAAATTTCAAACCATACAACTTTTTTCTTCCCGTTATAAGCCTTCTCAACAGCAGCATCAAAAACCATTCTCGCTGCCCTCCATATATCAGGTCCTGTTCCGTCGCCCTCAATAAATGGAATTATTGGATTGTCAGGAACATTTAATTTGCCATCTTTGATTGTTATTTTCTCGCCCTCAGAAGGTGGCACTAATTTTTCATATGCCATATTTTCATTACCTCCTGTTAAATTATTTGTGTTTTAGGTTCGCTTATTCTTTGCTTTATTAAACTTGCGTATTTTTCAATCTCTCCCTTCGCATATTTTTTAATGATAGGCTTAAACTTCAGCCCATCACCAGAATATCTTGGTATTATATGAAAATGCAAATGCGGTATTCTCTGCCCAGCTACAAATCCATTATTTGAGACAAGGTTAAAACCACCCGGTTTTGGTTCAATTGAATCCATAATCGCTTGCGCAACAATCTTCACCGCTTTCAAAAGATATAAGTAAAGTTCCTCAGGCAAGGATAAAAAGTTATCATAATGCTCCTTCGGAATTACAAGAGCATGCCCAAAATTAACAGGATTAATATCAAGAATTGAAATGATATGCTCATCTTCATAAAGAATCTCCGCCTTCTCAAGACCCTCAATAATTCTACAAAACACGCAATTTTCTTGAAACTTTGAGCCCATGAGCTTTCGCAAAAGTTTATGGCGAAAAATTTCACTATCACAGTTAAATTTAATCAAACAGCGAATAAATAACAATTTTGTTTTGCGCTGTCCCCGACTTAAATTTTATCAAAAACTTTACTTGATGAAACAACCCAAAGTCAGCGTAATCATCCTCAATTGGAACACTAAACATTTCCTTGCAAAATTTCTCCCATCTGTAATTCAAACGAACTATCAAAATTTAGAAATCATCGTCGCAGATAACGGCTCAACCGACGGAAGTGCTGAATTTGTGAGGGAAAATTTTAAAAATGTGAGACTTATCGCCTTTGACAAAAATTACGGTTTCTGCGGTGGCTATAACAAAGCAATTGAATTTGCCGATGGAGATTATATCGTCCTTCTCAACTCTGATATAGAGGTCACCCCTGAGTGGCTTAACCCGATTATAAGTTTTATGGAAGAAAACAAGGATGTCTTCGCTTGTCAGCCGAAAATTTTATCTTATTTCGAAAGGAACAAGTTCGAATATGCAGGGGCATGCGGTGGCTTTATTGATAAATTTGGATACCCATTCTGTCGTGGCAGAATTTTTAACTTCTGTGAGGAAGATACAGGTCAGTACGATGAAATAAAACAAGTTTTCTGGGCAACTGGAGCATGTATGGTAATTCGTAGAAATTTACTATACGAGATCGGTCTCCTTGACGAAGATTTCTTTGCACATATGGAAGAAATTGATCTATGCTGGAGAGCAAACCTTCATGGATATAAAATATTTTGCATCCCGCAAAGTAAAGTTTACCATGTCGGAGGAGGAACTCTGCCAAAAACAAATCCCCAAAAAACATTTTTAAATCATAGAAACAGCCTGATAATGCTCGAAAAAAACTTGACACTTCCAAATGTGCTTTTAATAATTCCGATAAGATTACTTTTGGACATTGTTTCGGCGATCGTTTACCTCCTCAAAGGAAACATAGGGGACTTTATCGCGGTGTTGAAAGCCCATTTCGTCTTCTGGAGCGCTCAACCCAAATGGATACTGAAGCGAATTAAAAACCGAAAGAACATCAAGAAGAAAAAAATAAACAGCAATTTGATATTTAGAAAAAGCATAGTAATTGAGCATTTTATACTCGGCAAAAAGAAGTTTTCCGAGTTGAAATTTTAAAAATAAATTCCTCCGAGAATTGTTCTCTTCTTTGCGCCTGTTACAGAAGTTATATTCACCGGATTTCCAGCCACCGTCTCATTTGCAAAAACAGCAAAGCAAATTGCTTCTTTCGCCTCCGAAGAAATCCCAAATTCATCGCTCACCCTAACAGGAACCTGAAAATATCTCTCGAGCGATCTAATCATAAACTTATTATGGACCCCGCCACCACTTACGATTATCTCATCTACCTGCGTGTGCGGTTTGATAAATGTTTTATAGTTTTCGTATACTGCGCAAACCGTAAATTCAGTCGCCGTTGCAACTATATCCTCTGGAGAAAGCGATAACTCTTTACCCCATTTCAGTACTTGATTTACAAATATAGAACCAAATTCCTCTCTCCCCGTTGATTTAGGTGGTCTTTTTCTAATAAAAGGATGTTCCATCATCTTCCCAAGCAAATCCTCGGAAACTTTCCCACTCTGTGCAATCCTTCCATTTTCGTCATAGTCTCGATTAAAAAATATCTTGACAAGTGCGTCAACGACCATATTTCCCGGACCTGTATCAAAAGCAATCACATCTTCAACATCGCAGTTCTTCTTCAAGATTGTGAAGTTAGCGATCCCGCCAATGTTAAGCACCAATCTGTTCAAACTATCTGATGTGAAAATGATATAATCAAAGTAAGGAACAAGCGGAGCTCCCTCTCCATTCAAAGCCACATCGCCAACCCTGAAATTTCCAACTGTCGGAATACCCGTCAATTTAGCGATAACCCCGGGATCGCCAATTTGAAGTGTTGCCTTAACTTTATATCCAAACATCTCAACCTCGTTGGGCAGATGTTGAATCGTTTGACCATGCGAACCAATCAAATCAATATCTGAAACCTTGATGCTAAACTCGTCAAGCGTTTTAAGAATCGAATCAGCATAGACTTGAGCAATTAAAAAATTCAATCTACAAATTTCGTCAACTTTGCTTGTCTCAGGTTGCGAATTCTTTAAAATCAATTTTTTCAGTTCCTCGTTAAATGGAAATGTTTTCCATCCAATAGTTTTAACCCTTGTTTGCCTACCGGAGTTTAAAACCTCAACAACTGCAACATCGACCCCATCTGCTGAGGTCCCCGACATTAAACCAACTATTAATTTAGGGTTTTTCTCCCTTAATTTGATTAATCTTTCAATCATACCGCAGGTTAATTTTGTTCAATATTCTATAAATTCAACCTCAACTTTCTTGGGTATTAATTTTCTTTCAAATCCCATATCAAGAAACAATTGCACTGCTTTTTTGCCGTCTTCGCCGTAATCAAGCGTCAATTCATTCACATACATACCAACGAATTTATCCGCAAGTTCGCTATCCATATCTCTTGCAAACTGTAAGGCATATTCGAGAGCCTCTTCTCTGTGCTCAAGCGCATATTTTATACTATCATACAGACATCTTGAGATATCTTTCATCAATTTAATTCCAAGTTCTTTTTTCACCGCGTTCCCACCCAAAGGAAGAGGCAAACCCGTTTGCTTGTACCACCATTGACCAAAATCGATAATCTTAACAAGATTTGACTTTGAATAAGTCAACTGTCCTTCATGAATTAAAAGTCCAGCGTCAACCTCGCCATTTAAAACTGCATCAATAATTTTGTCAAACGGAATTACTTTATACCTAACGTCTGGTTCATAAATCTTTAAAATCAAAAAAGCGCTCGTCAAAGTCCCCGGAACCCCAACTGTAAAATTTTTTAAATGCGCAGGGGAAAACTTTTCTTTAGCCACGAGAATAGGACCATACCCAATCCCCATACTTGCACCACATGGCATCAACATATATTTGTCCGATACATAAGCATACGCATGAAAAGAAATTGCGGTGATGTCATAAACACCATCAAAAGCTTTCCTGTTCAAGGTTTCTATATCGTCCAAAATGTTAACGAACTTTAGATCACCTGTATCAATCTTATTATTTACAAGAGCATAAAACATAAATGCATCATCTGAATCCGGGCTGTGCGCAACAGTTATTTTCTTCATTTGAGGAAATCTTTACTTTTTAATTAACTCACACTTTCGCAGAAGGGCAAAGTTTGCTAATCTTACATATCGAGCACTTCGGTTTTCTCGCTTCACAAACATACCTACCATGCTCCCCGATGAGATGCGAAAAAAGCGTCCATTTACCCTTTGGAACTATCTCCATCAACTCGAATTCAATTTTATCTGGGTTATTGCTTTTAACAAGCCCAAGTCTGGCAGTAACCCTCTTAAGATGCGTATCGACGATAATTCCTTCCTTTCCAAATGCGTTCGCAAGAACTGCATTTGCTGTTTTCCTGCCAACACCCGGAAGCTTAATAAGCTCATCAAGCGTGTCTGGGACATTACCGTTATAATTTTCAACCAGAACTTGGCAACAACTTTTAATCGCTTTTGCTTTATTTTTGTAAAATCCAGTTGGCTTTACCTCTTGCTCAAGCACTTTGAGATCAGCATTTGCATAATCTTGGGCAGTTCGATATTTTTTGAAAAGATTTTCAGTCACCTTGTTAACTCTTTCATCAGTGCACTGAGCAGCCAGTATCGTGGCTATTAAAAGCTCAAGCGGATTAGAAAAATTCAGGTGAGTTTTCGCATCAGGGTAAAGCTTTTTCAATATATTTATAATCTTGCCGACCCTTTTCTTTTTATCCCGAGGCGTTTCCTTTGCAAACCGGTTTCCCTTCGCCATATTTTAACCCATATTTTGTTTATTTTCTAAAGGCTCAATCTTTGCGGTCTTCATCAGCTCAGGCTTAAACTTTTCATCTTTGATTAGCAGTTCTTCAACGACTTTGCCCTTAATCAAATGTTCGCTTATAATTTTTTCTATATCCTCCTCCTCAACCCCTCCATACCATACTGCCTCCGGATATATCACAACGCTTATGCCGTACTCACAGGCATCGAGACAACCTGCTGAATTAACTCTAAAAATTTTATTTAGACCGAGCTCGGCGATTCGCTTTTTAAATTCATCCTTTAACTTCTCTGAACCCTTTTGACCGCAGGAACCTTTGGGATGCCCAGCTGGGCGAGTATTTGTGCAGATGAAAATATGCTTCTTAAATCTCACCTTGATTCAAATTTTGATTTAACATCTTTAAATCGATTAACAAAACCACATCCCCTGATGCTGTACCTTTACTTGCCAACGTTTCATCGTTACTATATTCAAAACCGCGCGTCAGGTTAAAAAGCACAAAATCGTCCGCATCTCTTTCGCCATGATAAATTTCATCAATAAACCCCTTTACGATTTCTCTTATCATAACTTCATCATCAGCCTCAAATCTGTAAACTTCACCCGAGAAACCTTTTCCAACTGCAAGTGTTATTCTCGCCACTTCACCAGTAAGAAGTTGTGATTTTAATATCTCCATAAACTTTAACCGTACATGCAAATCGCTCGCTTCCAGATAAACTTTTCTTCCGTGCTAACTTAATTTCTTCAAAATCAGGGCTTGACAAATTTTCCATTCCATAGAGTACTAAGACGCGACAGCCTCCACAAATTCCATCGCCGTTACACGATTCCGCAAGCGGAATTGAATTTTCTTTCGCTACTTCAAAAATTGTTTTACCTTCTTCACACTCTATTTCAACTCCAAGCCCATAAAAATTTATCCAGGGCATAAACTTCGCGTTGATTTTTTACCAATTTACTCAAAAAGAGAGAATAATCAAAGGTTTTTCTTCATCGCAACAATTGCGACATAACCCATCCATTTATCCCCACCCTGCTCAAGAAAAACGCTTACCTCATGCTTAAACCTCTTAACCTCTTTAAACTCATTTTTTGAAAATCGTCTCTCCTTCAACGAAGTTTGAATGATCTTTTTAAACTTTGAATAATAACGCACAAGCTCATCACTTATATCTTGAACAAAAGTTGGTTCTAATCCACAACTCTTAAGAATTTTCAACTTTTCATCAAGTGTCTCAATTGCCCCGCCCTCAATATGCCACGCCTCGCGCACATAAGTTGGCACGGGAAACTTTTTCCAATAGAAGTCAGCTATACCAATAAACGAACCGTCCTTCAAAACCCTGTAAAATTCCTTTAGTATTTGGGTTTTCTTATACTGGGACAAAATCCCCTCCGAGATTATCAAGTCAAACATTTCATCTTCAAAATCAAGTGCAATTGGACTCATAATTTTGACTTTAACCTTTTCTTCAAGCTCCGCCCTTGTAATTTCACTTTTCGCAGAGATAACTATATTTGGTAGTTCATGCACCCCATAGATATTACAGTTAAAATTTTTCGCGATGTAAACAAGGCTATCCTGCAAATTTACACTCGCAACGAGAACATTCATTCCATCTTTGATTTCAATTTTTGAACAGAGAAATTTGGTTGAACTTGTCCCACCAAGCGTTGGTATTTTGATTTGATTCTCGGATTTCATCTTTCAAAGATAAGATTTCGAGTTTATACAACCTTCAGGTTTGCGTATTTTAAGAGGAGCAACTTTCTACCGTAATTTTCAAAATCAACCATCACACGAATACTTTCACCATTTCCAGATATATCTACCACAACCCCAAGTCCAAAAACTTCATGCTCAACGAGTGAGCCTATAGAGATGTTTTTCCCTTGAGACTTGATATTTAAATTCTTAACCTCGCGCGTTCTTTCCTTTCTTCCCCCCTTTGAGCTGTAATAAGAAACAAGCTCAAACGGAATTTCGTCGAGGAACCTTGACTTCCTTTGAACAAAAACAGTTCCCGCTCTCATTCTTTCCTTAGCGTAGGATAGATAAAGTTTTTTCATCGCACGCGTCATCCCAACATAAAAAAGACGCCTTTCCTCCTCAAGCTCTTTTACATTATAAATTGAATTGGCAATCGGGAAAAGCCCTTCTTCAAGTCCCGTGATAAACACGACTGGGAACTCAAGCCCCTTTGCGCTGTGCAATGTCATTAAACTTATCGCATCCCTCTTATTTTCCCATGTGTCAATCTCGGCTATTAAAGAAACTTGCTCAAGAAATTTTTCAAGCCCACTATCTTCTGGGTTTTCATTAGAAAATTCAGTTATAGCCGATAAAAGTTCTTCTATATTTTCAATTCTTTGTTGTGCCTCTGGTGTTCCCTCTTGTTTGTAAAATCTTATGAGTCCAAGATCATCAACAAGCGCGCGAGCAAGCTCACTGGCATTTATCTTATCCCTTAAATCAATGTATTTTTGAATCAAACTGCAAAAATTAAATATGCTCTTCCTCGCTCTTTCAGTAAGTCCAGGAACCGCATTTGCCCTGCACATAGCTTCAAAAAGCGATAAACCTTTTGCATTCGCAAATGCTTTAACGCGCTCTATTGTAACATCCCCTATGCCACGATTTGGGAAATTAATTATTCTAAGCAAACTTTCATCATCTTTGGGATTAACTACAAGCCTGAAATAGGCGAGCAAATCTTTAATCTCTTTTCTCTTGTAGAAAGCAACTCCACCAACAATTGTATACGGGAAACCTTCACGACGAAGCTCATCTTCAAATAATCTTGATTGTGCATTTGTCCTGTAGAGAATTACAAAATCACGAAGATTATACTTGTTCTTATGAATTTCCTCCTTAATGAAATGAACAACTTTTTCAGCTTCATCTCTGTCATCTTTACATTCAAGCACAACAATTGGCTCCCCTTCACTGTTTTCCGTCCAAAGGTTTTTAAATATCTGTTCCGTGTTGTTTTTTATAACTGAATCAGCAGCGCGAAGAATTTTTTTCGTTGAGCGATAATTTTGCTCAAGTTTAAAAATTTTACAATCTGGAAAATCGTTTTTAAAATCAAGCATATTTCTTATCTCAGCCCCACGCCACGAATATATACTTTGTGCATCATCCCCGATCACGCAAAGATTTCTGTGCTTTGCCGAAAGCATTCGCAATAAAATATATTGAACGCGATTTGTATCCTGATATTCATCAACGAGTATATATTTAAACTTCGTCTGATATTTTTCAAGCACATCCGGATGGTTCTCGAAAAGCTCGACTGACTTTATAAGAAGATCGTCAAAATCCATCGCATTCCTCTGGAAAAGAGCGGATTGATAAACTTTATAGATTTGTGCGATTTTAACATCAAACGAGCTTTCAGCAAGTGAGGAGAACAACTCGGGACTGACAAAGGCATTTTTTATATTGCTTATTTTCGCTTGAACAAGAGATGGATTTAACGCATCCTCTGGGTAGTTGAGTTCTTTAATTATATTTTTTATCAAACTCAAGCTATCATCTTGATCATAGATTGTAAACCCCCTTGTATAGCCAAGCCTTTCAGCTTCCTGTCTTAAAATTTTTGCGAAAACCGAATGAAATGTCCCCATCACAACATTTTTCGCAACATCGCCGACAAGTTGAACGACGCGTTCTTTCATTTCATTAGCTGCCTTATTCGTAAATGTAAGAGCAAGTATTTCCCACGGTCTAACACCAAGTGATAAGAGATATGCTATTTTATAAGTTAAAACCCTCGTTTTCCCACTTCCAGGTCCAGCAATTATCAAAACAGGTCCATCTATCCACCTTACGGCTTCCCTCTGCGCCTTGTTAAGATCTTTCAAAAAGTCCCTCATCTTAAAAATTTAAATTACTTCAAAAATTCCCTCACCGCCTTCGCAATTCCCTCAGGGTCAAGCCCATATTTCTCGTAAAGCTCTTTCGGGCTACCCGATTCACCAAATTTCTTTATTCCAATCCTCTTCACCTTAACAGGATAATTTTCCGCTAAAACTTCCATCACAGCCGAACCAAGCCCACCAACAATATTGTGATCCTCCACAGTAACTATTTTCCCTGTCTCAACAGCACATTTTATTATGAGCTCCTCATCTATAGGTTTAATTGTGTGAATATTCACAACACGTGCACTTATACCATCTCTTTCAAGCCTTTCTCCCGCAAGCAAAGAATTAAACACAACTCCGCCAGTTGCAAAAATTGTCACGTCTTTCCCATCTTTTAAAATCACTCCCTTACCAAACTGAAACTTATAATCAGGCGGATTTACCTCCTCAAGCGGTTGCCTTGTCAATCGCAAAAACACCGGACCTTGATGTAAAGCGATATATTCAACGGCTTGCTTCGTCTCAATATCATCGCAAGGTTGGACAACTGAGAAATTAGGCAACGCCCTCATAAGCGCAATATCCTCAAGCCCCATTTGACTGTAACCATCTTCGCCGATTCCAATCCCAGCATGTGTTCCAACAAGTTTGACATTTGCATTCGTATAAGCAACCGACATCCTTATCGTTTCATATCTACCTATCAAAAAACACGCGAAACTACAAGCGAACGGAATTTTACCAGCCAAGGCAAGTCCAGCAGCTGTCCCTATCATATTTTGTTCTGCAATACCCATTTCAAAAAATCTGTGAGGAAACCTTTTGGCAAACTTTATTGACATAGTTGATTTTGAAAGGTCAGCGTCAAGGACAACTATATCTTGGATTCTTTCTCCAAGTTCTTCGAGCGCTTCCCCAAATGAAACGCGCGTCGCTTTAGCAGGCATTACTTCACCTCCACTTTTTGTGATAAAAGTTCGTTAAGTTCCTCCTCAAGCTCTTTCAAAGCGAGTTTTGTCTCCTCATCGTTTGGCGCTTTACCGTGCCACTCGTGATTATCCTCCATAAATGAAACCCCCTTACCTTTAACCGTATGCGCAATTATGAAAGTTGGTTTTCCCTTCACAAGTTCAGCTTCATCAAGAGCGGATAAAATTTGCTCAAAATCATGCCCATCAATTTCAATCACATTCCAATTAAAAGCCCTCAACTTATCCGAAAGAGGTTCAATGTCCATCACATCTTTAACATATCCATCGATTTGACCTTTGTTGTAATCGACAATCGCGCAAAGATTATCAAGTTTAAATTTCGGCGCCGACATTATCGCTTCCCACACTTGACCCTCTTGCATTTCCCCATCACCAAGGAGACAATAAACACGATATTTTTTTCCATCAATTTTTCCAGCGATGGCTATCCCCTGAGCGATTGATAAACCTTGTCCCAAAGAACCAGTTGACGCCTCAACATAAGGTAAATCAAGTCGAGATGGATGTCCCTGCAAGCGTGAATTTATCTTTCTTAGTGTGAAAATCTCTTCATAAGGTATAACCCCTCTATGCGCTAAAACTGCGTAAAGAGCTGGAACCCCATGACCTTTAGATAATATAAATCGATCTCTATCTGGTGAAAGCGCATTTTCAGGCGTTCTCTTTATCTTCTCCCAAAATAAAGCGACAAGGATTTCAACGCACGAAAGAGAACCGCCCGAATGTCCTGAGCCAGCTTTGTTCAACATTTTTATTATGTCTATTCGTATTTTCGTCGCTATGATTTTTAGATCAATGAGCGAATTTCGCATCCACCTTTCCTCGTTATTGTTTTGAATTCAGCACCGAAAAATATAAAAATTTCGGCTATAAAAAACAATTGCAATTTTATTAACATTTTAACCCTCAAGTACGCTGATAAAAATAAAAAAATCTGCGGGCTGGGAACACCCACAGATTTTTATCTTTTTGTCTTATAAGTTGAGGTAGGTTGAGTCTGCCTCTGGTGTGATTCCGACTTTGGAATTAAGGATTTTCTACTCAAAGTAAATCGTCCCATATCGTCAATTGTCAATATCTGAACTTCAATTTCATCACCAACCTTCAAAACATCGGAAACCTTTTCAATTCTTTTGTGATCTATTTCGGAGATATGAAGCAACCCAATTTTACCAGGCAAAATTTCAACAAAGGCACCAAAATCAACAACTTTACGCACAATCCCCTTATAAACCTTCCCAACTTCAGGAACTTCAGCAAGCTGTTCGACCATTTGCTTCGCTTTTTCACACGCTTCTTTATTCGGACCGCTTATCCAAACTAAACCATCATTCTCAATGAAAACCTCAGCGCCAAACTCCTGTTTCATCATTTTAACATTCTTTCCAGCTGGACCAATAACCCAACCAATCATTTCAACAGGAATCCTTGTAGTCATAAGTCTTGGCGCATAAGGAGAAACCTCAGGACGCGGTTTTGGAATCGTCTTCTCAAGTATATCAAGAATCTTCATCCTTGCCTCTCGCGCCCGTTCAAGCGCTTGCTCAAGAATCTCATAACCTATACCGCTTATCTTTATATCCATTTGAAATGCGGTTATCCCATCACGAGTCCCAGCAACTTTAAAGTCCATATCCCCAAGCTTGTCCTCGTTCCCAAGTATATCCGTCAAAATTGCGACTTCATCACCTTCTTTAACCAAACCCATCGCAATTCCAGCAACATGCTTTTTAAGCGGAATCCCACCGTCCATCAAAGCAAGCGTCCCAGAACAAACAGTCGCCATCGACGATGAACCATTCGATTCAAGTATGTCAGAGACAACCCTTATAGTGTAAGGAAATTCTTCCTCAGACGGTATCAAATTCTTTAAGGCTCTTTCAGCAAGATTTCCATGTCCGATCTCTCTTCGGCTTGGACCACGAAACGGAGCTACTTCGCCCACCGAAAACGGTGGGAAGTTATAATGAAGCATAAATCTTTTTGTGTATTCAGGCAATAAACTATCAATTAATTGCTCATCCATTTTTGTCCCAAGCGTGACAGTCGCAAGCGATTGAGTTTCACCTCTCGTAAACAACGCCGACCCGTGAGTCCTCGGCAAAACTCCAACTTCTGCAGTTATCGGTCTTATATCGTTTAAACCTCGCCCATCAATTCGCCTACCCTCACGCAAAACCATATACCGCATATCAACCCTCTCAATTTCATCAATAACCTGCTTTACCCAAAACTCAAAACTTGGATAAAGCGCTATCAACGGCATAGCATTCCCAGACTCATCCTGAACTATCTCGGATGAATATCTTTGCCTCAAAGTTTCTATCGTTTCTTTCAAAATTGTTTCCATCTTTTCTGCTCGTTCAAGCTTCTTCAAAGGTGTTCTGTTAAGTTCTTTGATCTTCCCCTCCGCTATCTCTCTAACATCATTTATAATTCTCTCTGGTATCTCCTCCTTGACCGTTTCCCTCTTCGGCTTCCCGACCTCCTTGGCGATCTCAATCTGAATCTCACAAATCTTCTTTATATACTCGTGAGCAAATTTTATCGCTTCAACCATATCTCTCTCTGATATCTCTTTCGCCTCACCCTCAACCATCACAATTGAATCAATTGTCCCAGCCACAACCAAATCAATATCGCTTACCTCAAGTTGAGGAATCGTCGGATTTATAACAAATTGACCGTTAATTCGCCCGACTCTAACTTCGGCAATTGGTCCACCCCAAGGGATATCAGAAATCATCAAAGCAGCTGAGCTTGCAATTCCTCCAATGATATCTGGATCATTCTCAAGGTCAAAGGAAAAAACTGTCACCGTAACTTGAGTTTCACACTTAAATTCCTTTGGGAACAAAGGTCTTAAGGCTCTGTCGATCAATCTCGCTGATAAAATCTCTTTCTCTGTCGGTTTTCCCTCCCTCTTTTCAAATCCGCCGGGGATTTTACCTGCTGCAGATGTTTTTTCCCTATATTCAACAGAAAGAGGCATAAAATCGATATCTTTCTTTTGCTCTTCCGATGCAACTGCAGTTGCTAAGACCATCGTATCTGCGTATCTCACCATAACGGCACCATCAGCTTGCTTTGCATACTTTCCAATTTCAAACGAAAGAATGCGCCCACCAATCTCGATTTCTTTCTTCAAATACTGCATACCTCAGTCACCACCTTTATTTCTTTTATTTTCTTAAATTGAGTTCCTCAAGAATTTGCTTATACCTTTCATAGTTTGTCCTTTCGAGATATCTCAACAAGCGCCTTCTCTTACCTATCATCTTGATTAAGCCCATCCTTGAGTGCTTATCCTTCGGGTGTTTCTCAAAATGTTCAGCAAGCTGATTAATTCTGGCTGTAAGAATCGCAATTTGAACCTCAGGCGAACCAGTATCTTTTTCATGTTTGCCATATCTCTTGACGAATTCTTTTTTCTGTTCGCTTGTCAATGGCATATCTCCTTTTTGTTTTTTGTTTTTCCTCTAAATTCAATCAAATTACCTTTGTAAACTCATTTTCAATTAACCTAATCGCGCTCTTTTTATCCCTTTCAATTTGTTCAACTAACTCCCTTGGACTGGAAAATTTCGCCTCATCCCTTAGCCTTTCTATAAACTCAATCTTTATATGCTTGAAATAAATCTCTTCATCAAAGTCAAGTATGTTTACCTCTGCTACTTTTTCACCATCAAGCCCAAACGTCGGTCTGTAACCTATATTCATAACTCCAAAATAATGCTTTCTATCTATTGTGACCCTTACAACATAAACACCATTTTTTGGCATAAGTTTTCTAAGTGATATCGGTTCAATGTTTGCCGTCGGAATACCAAGTTCCCTGCCACGACCGCTTCCCTTTACCACAACACCGTTTATAAAATAATATCGCCCAAGCAATTTAGATGCAAGTTTGACGTTCCCCTCTTTCAGAATTGCTCTTATCTTTGAACTACTGACCGGATTATTTTCAACAAGAAGCTGCGGAATTAATTCAACCTCAAACCCATACTTTTCCCCGAACTCCCTGAGCCTTTCTGGATTCCCCTCCCTGTTTTTGCCGAAGGCATGATTATACCCGACAATAGCTTTTCTCAATCCTATCTTCCCAAGCATTATTTCCTTGCAAAATTCCTCGGCAGTTATATTTGAAAATTCCGGTGTAAAATTCACAACATAAACAACATCAAGGTCATAATTGCTCAAAAGTTCAATTCTTTCCTCAATCGTCGTCAAGATATAAAATTTCTCGTTTGGATGTAAAACCTCCTGCGGATGCGGATCAAAAGTCACAAGAACCGTCCTAGCTCCTGTTTTAAGCTTTTCTTCTTTCATCCTTTTCAAAATTTCCTGATGAGCGATATGAACTCCATCAAATACGCCCACTGTAACAATTGAGTTCGGGTCTTTGGCAATTTTATTTATGTTTCTGACTACCTCCATTCGTTCCTTGCAATGAAATTTTCTTAAGTTCTTCAATCGTTAAAGCATCTTCAAGTTTATAATCACCAATCCTCGTTCTGACAAGGGATTTCAAATAAGCCCCACACCCTAAACTTTCTCCAAAATCGTAAACAAGGCTTCTGATGTAAGTTCCTTTAGAACATTTTACTCTAAAGCGAACCTCTGGAAGATTAACCTCAAGAATTTGAAAATCATAAATTTTAACCTTTCTCGGCTTTCTCTCTATGGTGATTCCTTTTCTTGCGAAACTATATAACGGTTTACCTTTATATTTAACAGCGGAATACATTGGCGGAACCTGTTCTATTTCCCCGATGAAACGCTTTGCGTTTTCCCTAATTGCCTCCTCAGTTATACCATCAAGTTTCCTTCTTTCAACTATTTCAGTTTCAGGGTCATAGCTAGCTGTAACAGCGCCAAGTTCCATAACACCTTCATATTCCTTAGCAAGTTCAGTTATTTGGGAAAGTTCCTTTGTTTTTTTCCCAGTTGCAACTATAAGCAAACCAGTTGCAAAAGGATCAAGCGTCCCTCCATGCCCTGCTTTTTTTACCTTAAACCATTTTTTGATTTTATCTACAACTTTATAAGATGTCCACCCAGATGGTTTATTAACAAGGATTATTTCACCCTCTCTTATCCTCTGGACCAACGTCATCACTTTTGTTATTTTCCCTATTTTCAATTTGCTTTAAAAGGGCGTTTATCCTATCCACATGCTCAAGCGTATCATCAAGATAAAATTCTATCTCAGGGACAAATCTTAATCTTAACCTTGAGCCGAGTCGTTGCCGTATGCTTTTCTTAAAGGACTCAATTTTCTTTATTGTGTTTTGCTGAGTTGCCTTATCTCCGTAAATACTTATATAAATTTTTGCATATCTCAAATCAGAGCTCATCCTCACATTTGTAACCGTCCAAAACCCAACGCTTTCATGCTCAAGGATTTTGGCAATTATGTCGGATATCTCTTCCTTAATAAGCGAAGCAACTCTCTCCGATCTTATGCTGTTCATTCCCAAACCTCGTTACTAAGTTAAAAATTTACGATTTCTTTGTTTCTTCGAGCTTTCTTTTAACTTCAAGAATGTTATACGCCTCTATCACATCACCAACCTTTATATCGTTGTAATTCTCGAGAGCGACACCGCACTCAAGTCCAGCTTCAACTTCCTTGACATCATCTTTAAATCTTTTAAGCGAAGCAATTTTACCATCATAAATCACGATTCCATTTCTTATAAGTCGGGCGTGCGCGTTCCTTAAAATTTTACCTTCGGTTACAAAGCAACCTGCAACTGTCCCAACCTTTGAAATTTTAAAAACTTCTCTGACCTCCGCTGTACCGAGAAATTCTTCCCTTCTTTCCGGTTCAAGCATCCCCTCAAGAGCTTTTTTAACATCTTCAATCACATTATAGATTATATTGTAAAGCCGTATTTCAACGTTTTCGTTCTCCGCAAGTTTCTTTGCCCCAGATGTTGGTCTGACATTGAAACCGATTATAATAGCTCCAGACGCTTGAGCAAGCAAAACATCAGATTCGCTTATAGCACCAACAGCTCTGTGAATAATTCTTACTTTAACTTCACCAGTTGAAAGTTTCATCAATGAGTCGGACAATGCTTCTACAGATCCATTAACATCGGCTTTAATTATGATCGGCAACTCTTTAACTTTCCCTTCCTTAATCTGTTCAGACAATTTATTTAGGGATATAGCCCTTAACTGTCTAAATATCTGCTCTCGCTTCAATTGAGATCTTCTATTTGCAATTTCTCTAGCTCTTTTTTCATCCTCAACCACTACAAACGAATCACCTGCCTCAGGCAATTGATCAAATCCTATAACTTGAACGGGAGTTGATGGTTTAGCAACCTCAACCCTATTACCCCTTTCATCGAACATAGCTCTTACTCTTCCAAAAGTAGTTCCAGCAACGAATGGATCGCCGATTTTTAAAGTTCCAGCCTGCACTAAAACAGTCCCAACGGGACCACGTCCTTTATCAAGTTTTGATTCAATCACCACACCCCGAGCTTTCTTCCTCGGGTTTGCTTTAAGTTCCATAATCTCTGCCTCTAACAAAATCTTTTCAAGAAGCAGATCTACATTCGTCCCATGTTTCGCAGAAATCTCAACGCATTGATACTTACCACCCCAATCCTCAACTAAAATTCCCCTTTCAGCAAGTTGTTGCCTTATCTTATCTGGGTTCGCCCCCGGTTTATCGATTTTATTTATCGCAACAATTATAGGAACATTCGCTGCGAGAGCATGGTTTATCGCTTCAACGGTTTGAGGCATCACAGCGTCATCCGCTGCAACTACGAGAACAACAATATCCGTAACTTGAGCACCACGAGCACGCATTGCAGTAAATGCTTCGTGTCCCGGGGTGTCAATAAATGTAATTTGTTTACCGTTCGGAAGTGTCACCTGATATGCACCTATATGCTGTGTTATACCACCAGCTTCACCAGCAACTATATTGCTCTGCCTTATGTAATCAAGAAGCGTCGTTTTACCATGATCAACATGCCCCATAATCGTCACAACAGGTGGTCTTGGCTCAAGGTCTTCAGGACGATCCTGTTCTTCTTCAACTATATCCTCGAGATATTCTTCCGCTCTTTCAACCTCAAAACCATAATCGCTCGCTATTAAAGTTATTGTGTCAAAATCAAGTCGCTGGTTTATCGAAACAACAAGTCCAAGATTAAGACATTTCTTAATGATTTCACTTGCTGAAACCCCGATAATATTTGCAAGTTCATTAACCGTTATAAATTCAGCAACTTTTATCTTTCTCTTTTCCCTTTCAATTTGCTCTGCTTTTCTCTCTTCTTTTTCCTGTCTTTCTTTCTTCTTTCTCTTCCTGATTATCTCCCTTATATCTGGACCTGAATCTTCAACTTCGGCAAGAGTCCGATCAATCATACGCAAAACTTCTGCCTCATCAATTTCAATTCTACTCTTTTTCTTCTTTATTGGCTTTTTTATCTCGATATCTCCAACTTCAGCAAATTTTTTCTTCTTTTCCCATTTTTCCTTGATTTTTTTCTTCCGTGTCCCTTCTTTTGCCGTCTCCACATCAGGGGCATGAATAGTGCTAACAACTGCTGTCTCCTCTTTACTTGGCTTTTGTTTCTCCTTTTCAGGTTTCCCATGCTTTCTTCCACCTCTTACTCTTTCTCTCTCCGTCTCACCCCTTCTTTTCTTATCCTCTTTAAACTCCCTCTTCTCTTCCACCTTAATATAAACCAGTCCCCCTTCTGCGGGTTTCTCAACTTCGGCTGGCTTTGACACCTTTTCCTCAGTTACTGCAGTAATTTCTCCCTCCTCAGCTGTTTTACTTTCCACTTTAATATCTTCAACAGTTTCGGGTTGTTCCTGAACAAATTCTTCAATTTTCTCGACTTTATCCTCTAACTTACCTACTTCTTCAACTTCACCTACACCAACTTCTTCGATTTTTTCCTCCATCGTCACGGGCACTGATTCATGCTCCTGCAATTCCTCAACCGGCTGAACAAGCTCAGGTTTTGTTTCCTCCGCCTCGGTCTCAATAACCTGCGCTGGCTCACTCTCTTTCTGCTCAATTGGCGACTTTACTTCAGCTCCCTCAACAACTGGACGTGATTCAACCGCTGTTGGTTTAGGTTCTTTTTCTATCCTTTCTCTCTTTTTCTTTTGTCTTTCCGCTTGCTCTCGTTCGTGCTTATAATGCTTGTTTATTACTTCAAGCATTTTATCATCAACAAGGGACATATACCCTGTCACAACAAATCCCTGCTTTTGCAGAAAGCCAATAAGTTCATTGGAGGATATATTGAGTTCTTTAGCTATTTGATATATTCTGCGAGGCATACTTTTTTGTGTTTGTTTAAATTATCTTGAGGCTTTTCTTATTATGTTTCTCAATTTTTTGATTTTCTTGTCATCAATCCCTTGCAATCCTGAAAGAATCGATTTTATATTTTCATCTGAAAGAGCGAGATAATCTCTATTCGTTTCAATTCCTGCGTCCTTGAGACGCTGATAAACTTCTTCACCGATTTGATCCTTTAGATCAAACAAACGAATGATTTTCTGAACGTCCTTTTTCTCTCCTTCAGTTGAGAGTATCTCAATATCATACTTTGTTAGTTCAGAAGCAAGTCGAACATTTATACCGTCATCTCCTATAGCAGATGCAACCTCTTCCGGAGGAACATAAACTATTGCTTTTCTTTCTTTCTGGTCTATTTCAATCCCTTTCGGCTTTGCCGGCTGTAAAGCCCTTGCTACGAAAATTACTGGGTCATCGCTGTAAGCGATAACATCTATATTCTCATTGTTAAGTTCCTTTACTATCGAATGAATCCTCACCCCCTTCATACCAACACATGCGCCAACTGGATCAACCCTTTCATCAGTAGAAGCTACCGCAATCTTTGACTTTTTACCAGCTTCTCGCGCCACTCCTTTTATTATAACTACGCCATCGTAAACTTCTGGTATTTCGAGCTCAAACAACTTAACAAGAAATTGAGGATCAGCCCTCGAAACTATAATTCTCGGACCCCCACCTTTTCGCTCATCTCTTGGGCTCGGTGGTTTGACTTCCTTCACTAAAACTCTTAAACTTTCATTCTTCCTATATCTTTCATTCGGAATCATTTCACTACGAGGTAAAATCATCTCATTTTTATTGTGCATCAAAAGAACCAAATCTGGTTTGTTGTCCTTCCCCATGTAAACCTGATAAACTTCACCTATCAAAATCTCGCCTATATACGATTCATATTCCCTCATAATCGAATCGCGCTCATATTCGCTCAACTTTTGTATGAACAACTGCTTTGCTTGTGATATCAAGCGCAACCCGAAATCCCTCAGCTCAACTTTTTCAACATACTTCTCACCAAGCTCAAGCGTTGCGTCCACCTTACGTGCTTCCTCAAGCGCAATTTCTCTCATTGGATTTTTAACCGTCTCAACTATATCTTTCAAAAGGTAAATCTCGATATCTCCCCTCTCCAAATTTACGATTATATCAAACTCCGAATCCTCACCATATTTTTTCTTGATAAGCGTCTCAAACACATCTTCGAGAATAAACGCAATCTTATCTTTTTCAATTTTTTTCTCCTTTGCAAGTTGCGTGAATGCTTCGACTATTTCACGATTCATATATTACCCAGATTTAATTTTACCAAACAACCTCAGTTTTGGCTTCAAGAATTTGCTCGTACCTTAAAACAATAAGTTCATCGTCAACCTCTAATTCGATTGTTTCTTCCCCAGCCGAAACAAGTCTACCTAAAACCTCTCGCTCCCGTTTCAATATATCATCAATATACCTTACCCGAAGAAATCTCCCAACATTTGTGAAATATTGTCTTTTAACTTTAAATGGGTTTCCAACCCCGGGCGATGAAACCTCAAGTCTATAGCTCCCGGGTATAGGGTCTTGAAAATCAAGAGCGTCGGAAATTCGCCTGCTTATCTCCTCGCACTTCTTTACCGTTATCCCATCATCAGTATCAACTAAAATCTCCACAATCAATCTTCTCCCTACTCCCTTTAAGTTGATGTCTACCAAGTAAGCGCCTGAATCTTCTATGATTGGCAATATTATTTCTTTAAGTTTGCTTTTAACCTCCTCAATGTCCATCATAATCAAAAAAAATAGTGGGTTTTAAGCCCACTATGAGGGTTAAGTTTTTTGAAAATATAAAAAAAACCGCCACAAATTCCAAATTAATAGTCAATTCACGCTTGATGAGCCAAATTTATCGTTGCTTTATTCAAGGCGAAAACTTAAAATTGAAACATACAGTTTTCAAACTTCGTCCGTAAAAATAAAAATGTTTGAGGCAAAGATGAAAAAGTTAGCAACTTTAACATTTATCGCGTTAATATTCTTCACATCTTGGGCTTTACCATCACAACAGGATAACTATTGGCAACAACATGCCCATTATAAGATCAAGGCTAAACTCGACCCAGATAAAAACATAATCACAGGCTCGGAAACCTTGATCTATACAAACAACTCACCAGACGATCTCGATAGGGTTTACTTTAGACTGTATTGGAATATCTTCAAGCAAAATAGCCACGGTTGGAGGTATGCGGAAAAGAGAAAAATGTACACCAGACTCAAAAAAGATTATAAAGGTGTCCAATTAAAAAAGTTTTCAATTATTTCACAAGGTAACGAGATACCTCTTGACTACAAAATTGATGACACGATTCTTGAAGCAAATCTGCCCACGATTTTAAAGTCAGGAGAAAGTATAATCTTTAAAATTGAATGGGAAGCAGAAATACCACCAGGACCAGGAATGAGAACTGGGGTTAGCAACCGCTGTTTTGATATTGCTCAATGGTATCCACAAATTTCAGTTTATGACAAATACGGATGGCACAAAGACCAGTACATAGGCACAGGGGAATTCCACAATGACTTCGGAGATTTTGAAGTTGAACTCGAAATCCCAAAAAGTTTTATAGTTGCATACAGCGGTGAACTTTTAAACCCAACTGAAGTCTTACCAGATTCGGTCGTTCAAAAACTTGAAGAAGCAAAAAATAATCCAGGGAAAATTTACCGCATTGCCGATTTCTCTAATAGAAAAATAACCGATGAAGACAAAACAAATTATACGACTTGGAAATTCATCGCAAGAAATGTTCGAGATTTCGCTTTCAGCGCGTATGAAAAATACATTTGGGATGCTGTGTTCTGGAAAAACGAAGAACATCCATATGGCGGTGTGATGATCCATGCCCTGTATTTTAAAGATAACCAAATACATTGGAAAGATGAAGCTGTTAAATTTGGCTTGCACGCAATTAAATTCTTCAGCGAAAACTTTGGTCTATATGTTTATCCAAACGCATTCATTATGTCAAGCTACGCCGTCGGTGGCGGGATGGAATACCCAGGGATCGTTTTCATTGGCTACGATATCACAAACTCACCTTATAGAGGGCTATTTGGAGTGATAGTTCATGAACTTGGTCATCAGTGGTATCCAATGATGATAAGCAACAATGAAACCGAATTTGCATTTATGGATGAAGGGTTTAACACATTTATAACTACACTTGCGTTTGAAGCATACTATGGAAGAAAAAATAATCTCCTCGATACAACTAAATGGTTTATTCGCTCTGCTGGAGTTTCAACCGATGAAAGAGAGAATAATCAACGTCAATACCTTTTACTTGCCGTTACAGGTTATGAAGAACCAATATCTACACACGCGGATCACTGGCTTGAAAATTACCCAGCTACAACTGCATTCTACCCGAAGACAGCAACCGTTATGTTTATGCTCCAATATGTGCTTGGTGATTCAATCTTTTCAAAATTGATGAAAGAATATTATAACCGCTGGAAATTTAAACATCCCTACCCAGAAGACTTCTATAACCTCGCAATGGAAATAAGCGGAAACAAAGATTTAAGATGGTTCTTTGATCAATGGTTCCATAGAACTTATACCTGCGATTACGGGATAAAATCAATGAGATCGAAAAAGCTTCAAAAAGATGGAAAAGAAATCTACGAAACCACAATAAAAATTATCAGAAAAAGCAGAGCTGTTATGCCAATTGATATCGCAATAAAAATGAAAAATGGGGAAACTACATCTGTAAATCTTCCCGTTGACATCTGGCTAAACGATGAATGGGAAAACGAAGTCAAAATTGAGTTGCCTTCAAAGCCCGTTTCAGCTGAGATTAACCCTGATTTAAGAATTGCAGATATAAATCGTCTAAATAATACATATCCATTCCCAAAAGTTAAAATTTCAATTGACAACACCCTTTCTTTATCTCAGTTTATCGCCCCAATTGATGCATATTGGGTGAGATTAAGACCATCTATCTGGTATAACATTCCTGATGGCTTTAAACTTGGTTTAAAGTTTAACGGCTCTTACCTCAATGATGTCGTCTCTAACAAATTGTGGATTCTTTATGGCGTAAGAACAAAGGATTTCGATTTCTATTTGAATGATAACCGAAGAATTTCCTTTGAAATAAGCAAAAACATGTTTACAGAGTTTGAGATTTTTAAAACTGAAGGAAGATATGGTGGCAGCTTCGGAGTCAAAAAGCAACTTTCAAAAACTTTGACGATCCCACCTTTTCACAATTTGACGTTTAAGATCCAACTTCTGAAGTCGATTAACAATAATTATGTGGATACAATTTATAAATGGGACGATGGAAGGTTAACGAGATTAATCTTGGGGTATACATACTTTAATTACAGTAAAATTTTGCAAACGAAATTTTCACTTGTATTTGAGTCATCAACGATGTTGTCCAACTTTAACTATGCGAAGGTTTATTCGGAAATTGCTCAAAAAATTCAACTTGGTTACGGACACACTATTGCGCTTAGATTATTTGGAGGATATGGCAATGGACTCATACCAAATCAAACAAAGTTCTTCATTGCAACCTCATCACCCGTAGAACAGTTATATGTTCCAATCTACAGAAGTAAAATTTTTTCAACAAATTTCAGGCGACATATTGAACCATTTGGAGGTGCCGGATTGCGTGGGTATTTGGATCAAAATGTTTCTGATGATAGGGTTTATTCAGCAAATCTTGAAATAAACTTCCCCTCACTATTGCCATTTGTAAGGGCTCTACCAATTGTTGGGGGTATTTTTAAAACAGCAATATTTTTCGATGCGGGTAAAATTTGGGGGCAAAATCAAAGGACAAGCATTAAAGATATAAAATACGACTTAGGTTTCGGCATAAGAACAGATTTGATCAAACAAATGTCATCTATGACGAATATCTTTTCAGAGATTGGCTTAAGCACGCTAAGAATAGACTTCCCAATCTATGTAAGCCACCCTTTAAACGGGGAGAAAAGAACAAAGTTTAGATGGGTAATTGGGTTTGATATGGGATTTTAAAAATAATTGAAACCCGCCCTTGTTTAGGGCGGGTGCAGTTTATTAAGCCGTCATTGGCTTAGCTTTTATAACTTTGCTCAGCATATAGCCAACGGTAATCAAACCAGCAATGAAGACAATTCCAAAAACAATAAGCACTGAAATCTGGGGTTGAACTTCGAATTGCTCGGGTTTGAAATAATCCTTTAAATAAGCATCCCTTAAAATATCTCTCATCACAGACATACCAGCGATCGTCAAGAAAAGCAAGGCGATACCAGATATTGAGAGCGGTTTTGGATTTTGAGCGTTGAAAGAAAGCAAAATAAGGATTAAACTAACGAGAGAAAGCAAAATAGAAACACCAAAAACAGCGGTCGCCAAACCATTTTCTCCCATAAAAATCATCATTAAATTTTTCTTGAGAGAAAGCAAAAACCATATTCCAACCGCATATTGAACAACAGTGCCAACCACAAACCAAAGCCCACCATATTTGATAGCCCATCTTCCAAAGTTTTCATCACTTTTCAATTTAACAAGACCATAAATTAACACAAGTAAACCTGCAACCGAGACTGCAGCCACGAGAAAGTGCAAATATCTTGGGATTACAGTTGGATCATCGAGATTAAAATTAGTCCCATGAGGATTGGCGAAATACTTCTGTGCCCATTTTTCTGGGGTCAACATTAAAACGAGAGTATTCGTATAAATGAGCCCGATCAACGCAAACAAAACAGCGCTCCCAAGCACAATCCACGCCCTCACCCCTTGAAGTTTTTCAAAATTAAATTGATAAATGTAATACCCGTAATAACCAATGAGCAAAAGCAAAATCACACTCAACCATGGCCACGCAAGAGTGATAGACGCCGAGTAAAAGTATTGCCCGTAGAGAACTTGAACAAACAATAATGGTGCAATTCCAAGTGTTATAGTAAATGCCGTAGCGATTGGAAGCATTTTTGAAAAAGAACGAGCAAGGTTAAGATGAAATTGGCTGTTTTTCTTTCTACCGATCAAATCAGTTATGCCAGTGATTATACCACCACCAAGTGCAAAATTCATTGCAATGATATGCAGTATGAATGTAAGAACAAGTAAAAATTTTAAGAGCCAGTATGGCGCTGGCAATGGAATTGGGTCAGGATCTGGAATGATAATTTGTTGTGCCATTTTTAAACCTATTATTTTGTTTTTTCTTCATTTAAACTGTAAAGCCACTTGGCAAGTGCCTTCCTCTCCTGCTCCGTCCCTTCGAATGGGGGCATATATTCACTTAACATATCAAGGCGCTGAATTTGGAAATCAATATAGTTTTCATCCCAACCTTTAACAAGTTCTTTTATGTGATCGATAGTATGGCAACTTTCACATTTATCCTTAAAAACTTCCTTACCAAGTTTGAGAACATCTTTTCCCTTTGTCTCTTTAATTTTAGTTAATACCGTTGCTTTTTTTTCACTTAAACTATAAAGCCACTTGGCAAGCGCTTTTCTCTCTTGCTCCGTTCCGTAAAATGGGGGCATAAAACCTTTTAACATATCGAGATGCTGAAGTTGGAAATCAATATAACTCTCAGTCCAACCACTCACGAGTTTCTTTATCCCATTATACCCATCAATAGTATGACAGCTTTGACATTGAACTTTAAAAATTTCCCTACCAGCCTCAAGTGCGTTTTCTTCACTTATTTCTTTAACCGAAACCCATTTAGCAAAGTTTAATATTCCAGATTCATTTATCTTGTCAGCGTGAGCCTTTAGAATAGCGTTAGAATACATATAGTTGTAAATTATATACGGTTTTCTAACTGCCTCTCTCACCCACTCAGTTACAGCAGTAACCATAAATCCAAGGACAAGCAATCCTAACGCAAATGCAAACGATGTTTGTTTTGGTGTTTTAATGGGCCCAAGCCATGCAAATAAAGCAATGATAAGCGAAAACACAACACTTAACGCTGCGAAAACGGTAACGGCTGGCGCACCACCCATTATAATTTCGCGGGCAAGCGGTGGAATAATTGAAATATACCATATTCCCGCCACAGGAATGAGAATGAAAGCTGGAACTAACCACTTGCCTGAATATTGAACAACCTTAGTTCGCAACTCTTCATCCTTCAAGCGAGTTGCTGTTATCAAAGAATATAAACCCGCAAGTGCGAGGGCAACCCCAGTTCTTATAAAAAGAGATGGAAAGTATGATGGATTGAAAAAGCCGATCCAGAATTTCTTTGAAGGTTCAGTAAACGGAATATCAACCCACTTTCCAGATGTAAGCATGAAAGTAAGAATTCCATTAATGATAACTAAGCTAAGATAAGCCCCAGCAAAATAAATCCATCCAATTATGTTATGCGTCTTTGGATCAAGTTTATCCCATGTTGCATAGTAGATTAAAATTGCTGAGATTTCAACGATAAAAAACACCCATTCAATCGCCCACCCAAAGACATAGCTATGAATTAAGGTTGATGTGGCAGACGGATGCACAAGCCCTATTGTAAACCAAATTCCAACGCCAGATAGAGCGCCAAATACAACGGTGATAAGTAGGAAAAACTTTGAATGCTTTTTCAAGTAATCGATAAGCTTTTGATCGTTCTCTTTGATCGCCTTTCTTTCAGTTAAAGCAAGATAAATTCCTCCACCAACTGCAAAATGAGATACAAATACGTGCAAAATTGCAACGATACCAATTAAAATCCCTCCACCAATTAATGGAACATCCCAAAATGGGTAGTTCATTGTAGATGCTCCTACCTTTATTTTTAAATCGTTTATAATTTAGCGCTGAATAGAAAACAAAATCAAGTTAGAATTTTTTAAGGCATATTTTATGGAGAAACAGTTTCTTTGTCAGCTATGTTATAAATTATGTGCAAAGAGTTCCGGGCTAAATTTGACAATTTGTTTAATTTTTTTTATTTTAAAAGCGAGCAATCAAAAAATTATCTTTGGAGGTTAGATAAAAATGCCGGTTATCAAAAAGCCAGAAGCGGATTTGAGATTGAGGTGGCGGAAATGGATTGAGCTCGGTTTGGTGATCGCACTTTTATTAGTAATCGTTGCATTTAGATTTTTCCCTAAAGACATTGGGCGTGCTAAGAAAATTCTAACCATCGAACAAGAAATAATTAAACCAGAAGAAATTCCACAAACCAGACAGGAAAATAGACCACCGCCGCCACCAAGACCACCAATCCCAATTGAAGCCCCGAGCGACGAGGCTCTAAGCGATATTGATATTGACATAAGTTCAGAGCTTGATATCACAAAAGAAGTTGCACCACCGCCACCAAAGGAAGAATTGAGCAAGAAGGAAGAGGATATACCGTTCGAGGAACAGTTCTTTATGGTTGTAGAGGAAATGCCAGAGATAATCGGTGGACTTGAATCAATTCAAAAGAATGTAGTATATCCAGAGATAGCGATAAGAGCTGGGGTTGAAGGGACAGTTTATGTTATGGCTTTTGTTGATGAAAATGGCAATGTTGTAAGGGCTGATGTAGTTAAAGGAATTGGTGCAGGATGCGACGAAGCAGCTGTGGCTGCTGTAATGAAAGCAAAATTCAAACCTGGGAAACAGCGTGGGAAGCCCGTAAAAGTGCGTGTTATGATACCGATAAGATTTAAACTGAAAAAATGAACATTATTCTTTAAGTTTCTCTATCAATTTCAAAAGGCACGGAGTTTCACTCTGTGCCTTTTTGTTTATTCAAAATAAAACCCACCTTATATGCAAACTGAGATAATCCTTGCACTTGTTCTACTTTTCTTATCCGCTTTCTTTTCAGCGAGCGAGATTGCATTCATCAGCGCAAATAAAATAAAACTTGAAATAAAATCGAAAAAATCATCAACTGCAAAAATTGCAAACGAGTTCGCTAAAAAACCTGAAACATTCCTTATAACGATCTTAATCGGCAACAACTTTGTCAACATCGCTTTAAGCTCAATTTTAACATTCGTTTTAAAAACGAGCACCGACTTAAACGATTTTACAATTTTAATTCTGCTTGCACTTTTAATTCTTATATTTGGGGAAATAATCCCGAAAACCATTGGTAGGGAATCCGCTGATGGCTTTGTGTTATTTGCATCACTTCCTCTTAAGCTGATTTACTTTATATTTTTACCAGCAGTGAAAATTTTAAAGAGCATATCTGAAAAAATTTTAGAGGTTCTTAAATTGGAGACCGAAACGATAGAGCAATTTTTCAGCAAAAAAGATTTTGAAATTTTACTTAAAGAAAGCGAAATGAATGAAAACGCAAAAATTGAAATACCGTTTTCAAAAGTTTTTAAACTTGAAAATATGCCCGTTGAATTTGCAATGAAACCGAGAACGGAGATAGTCGGGGTTGAGAAGAATATGAGCATAAAGGAAATAGTTGAAACATTTTCAAACTCTGGTCATTCCCGATTGCCAGTTTACGACGGAACAATTGATAACATAATTGGAATCATTGATGTCAAAGATCTTTTCAAAAATCCAAGAAATATCAATGAAATCCTAAAGGAACCGTATTTCATTCCGGAAAAAAAGCGATGTATAGAGCTTTTAAGGGACTTTAAAGAAAAAAATATAAGCATGGCGATCGTCGTCGATGAATTTGGCGGAGTTTCTGGCTTGATAACACTTGAAGATGTGATTGAAGAGCTCGTCGGAGAGATAGAAGATGAGTTTGACACTGGGAAAAAGCTTGTTCAAAAAGTTGATGCAAATACATTTATTTTAAATGGGTTAGCTGAAATTGACCGCTTGAATGAGGAATATAATCTAAACATCCCCAAAGGAGATTACGAAACTATCTCGGGTTTTGTAATAAACAACATTGGCAGAATCCCGTCAAAAGGCGAGGAGTTTATAATTGGTGATTTTAAGATAACGATTTTAAATGCAACGAGAACTAGGATAAACTCTTTAAAACTAACTCTTTTGAAACACAATGAATAAAATTTTACATGTTTTTTTCTTCGGGGCTTTCATTTTTGCCATTTTTATTTCGTTCAATGGCGTCAATAAAATAGACAATGAAACAAAGGGGGCAATAAATAATGTTTTGATAAATCATCTTTCAATCATTCATCCGCCAGACATAGTTTTTCTATGCGGGGAGAGAATACCGCTTGAAATCCCAGATGTGAGAGAAAGATTTGAGAGGGAATTTTATGTCGAGTTTAAAGAAAATCAACTTGTCCTCGATTTGAAAAGATGTGGCAAATATATGCCCTATATTGAAAGCAAGATAAAAGAAAAAGGTTTACCTGCCGACTTAAAATATTTAGCAATTGCCGAAAGTCGCTTGTTGGAAAATGCATATTCAAGCAAAGGTGCTGCTGGATTATGGCAACTTATGCCAGAAACAGCTAAAAGATACGGGTTAAGGGTTGACGAATATATCGATGAACGCCTTCATGTGCAAAAAGCAACCGAAGCTGCTCTTTCATATTTACAAGACTTATATAAAAAATTTAACAACTGGGCACTTGCAATTGCTGCATACAACGCTGGCGATGCCCGTATAAAAGACGCATTACAATTTCAATGGGTTGATAGTTATTTTGATCTGCATCTTAACAGAGAAACTTCAAGATTTGTCTTCAGGGTAGCTGCAATAAAGGAGCTAATCTCAAATGCCCATAGATACGGTTTTATCCTTGATACGACAAAACTTTTCAAAGCCCCAAATGTTAAGTATATTACCGTTAAAGGTCCGATACAAAATCTTGCCCTGTGGGCAAGGCTACAAGGAACAAATTATAAAACTTTAAAATATCTTAACCCGTGGATTTTAAAATCATCACTTCCAGCAGGGGAATTCCAAATCGCTCTACCGGCTGAAGTTCAACCTCAAGAATTAAATCTCGCGGAATATAAATATCGAGGTTCAAGAGTTGTATTCCAAAATGGTGAGATAATCGTAATACCAGAAAAAACTATAAACCATCGTGTTAAGCCCGAGGAAACGATTGAATCAATCGCGAAAAAGTATAATGTAACCGTTGAAGATATCGTAGAACTTAATAAACTTGAAGGCAAAAAGCTAAAAGTCGGGCAGATAATCAAAATCCCCGTTTATTAAAAATTCCAAAATCTATACATATGCTCAACTTTTATACACTTATTCATCACGACCTTTAATCCAGCATCCAGAGCTTTCTTCGCTGCTTTCTCATTTACCACGCCAAGTTGCATCCATATAACTTTTGCTCTCTTTTGAATCGCCTGCTCAACAATTTCATCGACAAACTCAGGTCTTCTAAATATATCAACTATATCAATTTCATCCGGCACGCTTAGAAGATTTGGATATGCTTTCAATCCGAAAACCGAATCGATGCCAGGGTTAACTGGAATAATTTTATATCCATTGTCTAAAAGATATTTGGCGACGACGTAGCTATCGCGCTCTGGTTTATTCGAGATGCCAACGATAGCTATTGTGTTATATTTTGTCAAAATTTCTTTTATTTCGTCGTTCATTTGTAGACCCTAACTTATTTTTGCAAGATTAACCTCTTCAGAATATCGTTTTAAAAATTCTTTCTTTAAGGGCGCATTTTCAGGTTTTGAAAGATTTGGATCTTGTTTTATAAGTTCAAATGCTTCTCGACGCGCTATTTCAAGAAGGTCTTTGTCAATTGAGATATCGGCAAATTTAAACTTTACAAAACCACTTTGTCTTGTGCCGAAAAACTCACCAGGACCCCGAAGTTCAAGGTCTTTCTCAGCAATTTTAAAACCGTCCAATGTTGATGCGATAATCTTTAATCTTTCCATCGCCTTGCTTTCCTCAACGTCTTCAAACTCAAACAAAGCATCATTAGAGGTTTTTCTAAGTAAACTCGATTTAACTATTAAAAAGCAATATGATTGTCTCTCCCCGCGTCCAATTCTACCTCGCAACTGGTGAAGCTGAGATAGCCCAAACCTTTCCGCACTTTCTATAACCATTATGGTGGCATTTGGTATATCAATCCCAACTTCAATTACGGTCGTTGCAATAAGTATTTGAATTTTACCCTCTTTAAAAGCAAGCATAATCTCTTGTCTTTCTGTTCCAGGCATCCTCCCATGGATCAAACCAAGGTTAAACTCTGGGAAAACTTCATTTTTCAGACGAACATAATTTTCAATCGCCGATTCAAAATCAAGCTTTTCAGATTCTTCAATCAAAGGATAAACGATGTAAGCTTGGTGTCCCTCCTTAACTTTAGAACGAATAAATTCGTAAACTTTTTCTTTTTCAGTATCAGGAACGATCTCTGTTTTAACCTTTCTTTTTCTCGGCATTTCATCTATAATAGACACATCAAGATCACCATAAAGCGTAAGCGCAAGGGTTCTCGGGATAGGAGTCGCAGTCATTATCAAAACATCTGGATTATATCCCTTCTCTATAAGCATTGCTCTTTGCATCACACCGAAACGATGTTGTTCGTCAATCACAACAAGCCCAAGATTTTTAAAGTTGACCCTTTCTTGAATTAAAGCGTGAGTCCCAATAATTATCTGTGCTTCTCCGGTTTCAATTTCGCCCAAAACCTTTTCCTTTTCTTTTGGCTTCAAACTCCCTATAAGAAGCCGAACTTTAACGGGCAGAGAATTGAGCAAGTTCAAAAAAGTAACGTAATGCTGTTCCGCAAGGATTTCGGTTGGAGCCATAAATGCAGATTGATATCCATTATCTACCGCTATTAACATCGAAATTAAAGCAACGATTGTTTTTCCACTTCCGACATCACCCTGGAGCAAGCGATTCATCGGTTTATCTGATTTCATATCATTCCATATATCACGAATTACACGGCGTTGAGCTTCTGTGAGCTTAAATGGTAAAATTTTGCTGAAACCGTGGACAAGCTCGCCTATCTTTTTAAAAGAAATGCCCTTCTCAAAATGTTTTAACTCATAATGTTTCCTTGCAAGAAGAAGTTGAAGAAAAAACAACTCTTCAAATTTTAGCCTCTTCAAAGCAAGGCGCAATTCATCATAAGTCTCCGGGAAATGAATTGACCTTATGGCAAATTTTAACGGGACAAGCCCGTATTTAGAAAGAATCCCTTCGGGAAGGGTTTCCTCTACATGATCAATGTAGTTATCTATGACGAAGTTTATAAGTTCACGAAGTTTAAATGTGTTAAGCCCAAGGGATTTTAATTTTGAAGTTGAAGGATAAACAGGGACGATTCTCCCAGTATGTATATTTATGCTGTCAGCCTCGGTCAAGAAGTCGAATTCAGGGTGAATGATATTTATCCTCCCTTTGAAAACGCTTGGCTTTCCAAATACTGCAACGAGATCGCCAATTTCAAATTGTCTTTTGAAATACTCAATCTTGTTAAACCATGTACAGCTTAACTTGCCTGTTCCGTCGTCTATCACAACTTCAAGAATTTGTCTTCCACCTGAGCTGATAAGAGTTTTTTTATCAACAACTTTACCGATAAATGTTACCGCATTTGACTTGTAAGAAAACTCCCACCACTTTCTTTTCAAACTTGCAACGTTTACAACTGTGCTCCTGTCAATATATTTAGCGGGGGCGTAATAAAGTAAATCCATAAGTTTCTCAATCCCAATCTCGCGAAGCGCAAGCGATCTCTTTTCGCCCACCCCTTTAAGATATCTTATGTCGCTTTCAAGTGTGATAAGTCCTTTCTTCACGGAAGTATTCACCATAAGTTATTCAAGCTCCTCCCCAATAGCCTCTTCCACAACTTTTATGATTTCTCCGCTTCTTACAATTTCAAGTGCCTTTAAAATATCATTATGCAAAATTCTATCCTCATCAAGATGTTTAATTTTCCTCCTTACAAACTCGTAAGCAGCTTGTGTTCCAACTCCACATTTCATCAATTTTCCAGTTTTTGAATCAACCCTCGCAAAATCAATCCCTTGAACAGCGCACATCATTTCAATTGCGAGAACCGTTTGGACATTTTTCAAAACCTTGTATGCTTTCTGTGCTGCAATTGATCCCATGCTGTTATGATCTTCCTGATTCGCCGATGTAGGAATGGAATCAACACTCGCTGGATGAGATAAAACTTTATTCTCTGAGACAAGCGACGCAGCCGTGTATTGAGCGATCATCAGCCCAGAATTTAAGCCACCTTGAGTCGTTAAAAATTTTGGTAATCCGCTCAACTGCGCGTTTACAAGCCGTTCAATTCTCCGCTCCGATACATTAGCAATTTCAGATAAGGCAATCGCTATAAAATCCATCGCGAGAGCGATCGGCTGACCATGAAAATTCCCACCTTCAAGATGAATTTCGTCCTCCGGAAAAATTAAGGGATTGTCAGTTGCCGAATTTATCTCAATTGAAACAATATCGTAAACATAATCTATCGCATCTCTCGATGCACCATGAATTTGGGGAACACACCTTAAAGAGTAAGCATCTTGAACCCTTGGGTCATCATAAAGATGCGAAAGTCTTATTTCACTATTCTTCATCAACCTCAAGATATTTCTCGCGACCTTTTGCTGTCCAGGATAAGGTCTTAACTTATGAATTCTCTCATCAAATGCTTTATCTGTTCCTTTCAAAGCTTCAATGCTAAGTGAAGCTGCTATATCAGCAATTTTGCATAATTCCTTAGCCTGCTTGACGATCAAACACGCATAAGCAGTCATCATTTGCGTGCCGTTTATCAAAGCGAGCCCTTCTTTCGCAGAAAATTTAAGTGGTTTTAATCTAAATTTTCTAAGTGCAGTTTTTGATTTTATTCTCTTCAAATTTGAAGGTTCAATATCCACCCCAAGCCATACATCACCTTCACCCATCATTGTAAGAGCAAGATGAGCAAGTTGAACAAGGTCACCGCTTGAACCAACCGAACCCTGAGATGGGATAATTGGCGTTATATGATAATTCAAAAAATTAATTAACATCTCAACAATTTCAACTCTCACCCCAGAATAACCCTTTGCCAAAGCATTTGCCCTCAAAAGCATCATCGCTCTCACAACTTCAGGCGGTAGCGCCTCACCCGCTCCTGCAGAGTGGCTATAGATAAGATTTTGTTGAAGTTTCTCAATTTTATCTTTTTCTATTCTTACCGTAGCAAAATCCCCAAATCCAGTAGTGACCCCGTAAATGGTTTCATTTTTCCGAACCCATCTCTCGACAAGCTGTCTTGATTTTCTCATTTTTGAAATTGCCATCTGGGAAAGTTTAACAGGTGCAAAATTAACTGCGACATCGAAAACTTTTTCAGGAGTTAAAGTTTCGCCATCTACTATGATGAAGTGCGAGCTCTTTTCCCTTCTCATAAGATTATTTTATTTTGATTAACCTTACAGCAAATCCTCCATCCATATCATGTTTATGAGGAAATGTTTCCATGTAACCACCTTCGGTCACAACTTCCGACGGAAGGTAATTTTTTGCATCTTCAATCTCAAACTCAGGATGTTCCTCAAGAAAAGATTTGACGACCTCGATATTCTCCTCAGGCTCAATGGTACATGTGCTATAAACGATCACACCACCACTTCTGACAAGTTTACTTGCGGTTTCAAGCAATTCAATTTGTGTTTTAACGAGGTTTCTAATATCCGAGAGCTCTCTTTGCCATTTTATATCCGGCTTTTTCTGGATTACTCCAAAGCCTGAACATGGTGCATCAACCAAGACTTTATCAGCGATTCCCAAGTTAGCCACAGTGGCATCTTCAGCAACAAAATCAACATTTGTAAGTCCGATTCGCTCACAACTTTGTTTCACGAGGTTTAACCTGTGCTCATATTTATCAACCGCAATTATCTTTCCCTCATTTTTCATCAACTCTCCAATATATGTTGTTTTGCCACCAGGAGCTGAGCAAAGGTCAATCACTGTTTCCCCGGGCTTGGGGTCAAGCAATTTTACTACAAGTCCAGCGCTTTCATCTTGAATTGAGAAATATCCCTGATTAAAAAGGTCAAGATTGTAAATTCCAGAAAGATGCCCGAGCTTTAAAAAGTTTTCAAGATACTTTGAGCGAACATATTTTATGCCACGCTCATCAAAAAGCTTTGCAAGTTCATCAGCGTTTGTCTTTAAAGAGTTAGCTCTTACAACAAGCGTCGGGCGTTCGTTATTTGCAGCAAGCAATTGCTCCGTTTCATAAAACCCGTACCTTTCAACCCATCTTTTCACAATCCACGCTGGATGCGCATACATAATAGATAGATATTGAACTGGGTCAGCTTCGCTATCAGGCGCTGGAAGTCTATTAAGGTTGCGAATTATATTCCTCAGCACAGCATTGACGAGATTTGCAGCTTTTTGACCGCGGATCTTTTTAACAAATTCAACAGCCTCATTTACAGCAGCAGCGTGTGGAATTTTAGTTAAGAACAAGATTTGATAAAGAGCTACTCTCATCGCGTTTCGAATGTTCGGATCTTGCATCGCAAACTTATTCTCGCAAAAATATTCGATGATAAAATCAAGTCGTGTCTTCCATCGCAAAACGCCATGCGTCAACTCAGTTAAAAATCTCCTGTCAAGTTCATTAAGCTCGTCAGATTTAAGCTCAACGTCAAGAAGTTTATCAAGATATGAATCTGTTCTTTCAACCCGATTTAAAATCTTAACCGCGATACCGCGCGGACCTTTATAAAATTCCTGTGGCTCCATAGCCTTTAAGATGTTCTTTTGTTTGATTTAATAGAAACCATTGCCTCCCTTAAAAACAAAACAATTTTAAAACGCTATTTTCTCAAGAATTTACTAAACCGAACTTAAAATCACAACTTGTATGCCCTAAATAAACAGCTTCATCACCTCGATTATAAGCGATGGCTGAGTCTTAACCGCGGTAAAAAAGAGATTTTTAAGTGTTAAGTTCTCATACGGAATTTTTGAAAGTTCCCTTGCGATTTCGTTTAATTTCTCATCTGAAAACTTATAGATGAACTGCTTTATTTTGTAGTATCTTTCGTGCCTTTGTCCGAGGGTTTTTCGCCATTCGTTTTCATAATCGAAGATTAAGTTAAGATCGTTTTTCTTTATCGCTTCGCCCGCAATTTGCCCAGCAATTTTTCCACCTATCATTCCACTTATTATTCCACCACCTGAAACTGGGTTCACCTGACGAGCTGCATCTCCAACAAGCATAAGTCCATATGTTACAATTTTATCAGCCGTCTTCGCACAAGGAACTCCCCCAGCTATAACCGTCAAAATAGAAGCACTGGGAAATCTTTTTTCAACGAACTCTTCAAGATAACTCAAGGCATGTCTTTGCCTGCCGTAAATTCCAGCTATCCCGAGCCCAACATTTGCTGTATTTTCCCCTTTTGGAAAAATCCATAAATATCCTCCCGGTGCAACTTTCTCACCAAAGTAAAAATAACACGTATCTGGTTCAATATCTATATTTGTCAATGTCATTTGTGCAGCAGACTCCATATCCTGAAGTTTACAAGTGGTGTTAAGTCCAGCCCATCTTCCAACCCTTGATTCAACCCCATCCGCACCTATTACTATCTTTGCTCTTATCTCAATCTGTTCGGAGTTATTCAACAAAACTTTCACTCCTTCAACTTTTCCATCGTTTAATATCAAACCATTAACATATGCTTTCGTCACAATTTCAGCCCCACAATTTGCTGCTAATTTAGCAAGTTCATAATCAAAAATTCTCCTTTCAAGTATATATCCGAAGCCATTTAAATTTGGTTTTATAACCGTTCCATCAGGAGCGACAAGTTTAAAATATTTAACCGTACTTGCAATCCATTTCGGATTCGGCTCGATAAACTGAACAAGCCCCTCATGGCTCACCGCTTCACCACATCTAACAGGATAACCAACATCTCTATCTTTTTCAAGCACAAGGACCTTCGCTCCGCTCAATGCTGCAAACCTTGCAGCAGTTGTTCCAGAAGGTCCAGCCCCAACGACGACAATATCGTAATAATCAAACTCTGGAAAACTTTTGCCAAATCCCATCTATGCAATTTCACCCTTTTTACTTTTTGTTACACGAAGTTCAAGAACATCAAACGGACAAGCCCATACACATTTACCACAATCAGTGCAAATCTCATCTATTATCTCAATCTTTGCCTCATACAACTCAATACAATTTTCAGGACAAACCCCAACACAGCAACCGCAAAAATCGCATTTATTATCCTTGATTATTACCATTTTTACGCCCGATTTAATGAGCTAAGATATCTTCGAATTATATCTTTAAAACCCCTATTACTTAGTATATTCTTCTTTTTGCCTAATTCGCCCTTCTTTGATAGAAGCGCTGCCAGCTTTTCTTCATCCCCAGAAATCTCAGCCTCTTTTACTTTCTCCGTTAAATCTTGCTCTATCTTTTGTATCTTCTTAAGATAAAACCTCGTTAAAACATCGTCAACCGCTTTCCACAACTCTTCGAATTCATCTTCATAACCTAGGAAATTTTTTAGACTCCAAAAATGGCTCAACTTGTGCTTGCTTAAAACAATATTAGTCAAAAAACTACGGAAGTCATCGCTCTCAGCTTTATTTAACAAATCGTTAACGATATCGTGCTTGCGAGACTCTTTTATTCCCTGAAACTTCTCGAACGCCTCGCGAACTTTTTGATAAATTGTTCTGACATAGTCGCTTGTAAGATCGTTTAACTTGATATATTCAAAAATAAACCTCAA
>CALJEK010000040.1 GCA_938074445.1 Candidatus Kryptoniota bacterium
GATGAAATTTTCAAGATCTCGCCTTTTTAACTTATTTATAAGCTCATTAAGTTTACCACCCAACTCCCCAATCTCATCCCCAGATTTATATTCAACATCAAAATATTGTCCTTTTATTGCGCGCTCAATCGCTATTTTATATTTTTCAATCGGGTTCAAAACCTTCCATATAAAGATATATCCAGCGCTTATAGCGAAGAAAATAACCGTAAAAACAAAAATGGGTTCAGCTACAATTCCCAGTTTCGGAACGCTCGGCATCACAAGCAAAACAACAAATATGAAAAGTAAAAACAATACAAACTTAACTTTCAAACTCATATCATCCCTCTTGAATTTGATATGCCTGTTAAGAAATTTAAAATGAAAAATGCCCCTAATCTTGATGTTTTCCCATCGATATCAAATTCAGGGTTTATCTCTGCTATGTCTAAAATCTTTACATTTAAATTCAACCCACAGAAAAGGGCAATTTTCAAAACATCCTCAGAGCTCAACCCATCTGGGTATGTCGCGCTAACCCCTGGGGCATCCGCATTTTTTACTGAGTCCACATCAAAACTTAAATGAACAAAATGTCCCTCTAACCTATCTTTGACGGTATTTAGAACAAAATCAATTCCTCTTTCTTTAAAATCATCAAGAGTGAAAATTTCAACGCCATTTTTTAAAGCATACTCAAAGTGATAAATTGAATTCGCATAGTTCTGAATTCCAATCTCTATTAATCGGTCTGGTTTACACTCCGATTCAAGAATTTGTCTAAAAGGCGTCCCACTATTTCTGAGCTGAGAACCGCGAACGTCAAGATGCGTGTCAATGTTGATAACTGCCTTCTTTACTTTTTCAAAATTTTTGGCAAATCCAAGATAATCTGGGAAAGCGATATCATGCCCTCCGCCAATTACGATCGTTAAAATTTCGCTTTTAATAAGTTCTCCAACCACAAAAGTTAGTCGTTCATGAATTTCTTCAAGTTCCCCATCGGTTTTTAAATTTCCAAGGTCAAAGATTTTTAAATCGGTTATTTGTTTTTCAAATTTAAAATTAAATGGCGTCAATCTATAGAAATACTTTCTCACTTCATCTGGAGCCTTCCTTGCCCCTATTCTCCCCTGATTTCGCCTAACCCCCTCGTCTTGAGGAACACCAATAATAGCAACCTCTGTACCATCGAAATTCCCCACATCTCTAAAAACTAAATCCCCCATTCTTGGGTCGCTTTTATCACCGCGAGAAAAAAACAAAGTTTCATCAGGTGGCATTAAAAGGTCAAAAATTTCATCGAGCATTTTCCTTTTATCAGAGATTTAGTTTTAAACCAAACTTTTACCGAAAAACTTGAAATTTTCATCCGCAAATATTATATTATATCCGAGTTCTTTCCCAAGCGGGAGTAGCTCAGATGGTAGAGCGTCACCTTGCCAAGGTGAATGTCGCGGGTTCGAGTCCCGTCTCCCGCTCAAAATTTTTAGGTTCTTTATAGAAGCTTTAATATCATATCTGGATGAACCAACCATTTCAAACTTCCCCAGGGAACAGACAAGCTATCAAATTCAACGCAGGCAACGGTATTTTTCTTGAACTCAACTGGCTTTTTAAGACCAATAAGCCAGCTTAAAAGTTCGCCAATATGCGGTTCATGCCCAATTGCGAGGACATTTTCAAATTTGAGCGAAAATATAATCTTTATCAATTCTTGAAAATCTGAGCCAGGGATGAGTTCGTTTAACTTTACAACATTAGTCTGAATTCCCATAACCTCACGAAATATTTCAGCAGTTTGAACAGCTCTGACAAGCGGACTTGAAACAACGAGGTCAATTTTCAAACCCATCCTTTTCAATGCAGTTGCCATCTTTTCCGTCATTTCTCGCCCAAGCGCAGTTAATTCCCTTTCGAAATCACTCATCCCCGGCTTCTTCGGTTCTGCATCCGCATGTCGCGATAGGTAAAGTAACAAACCCAGCCTCATTTGTTTTTTACATACTTATCCAAGAATTCCACTATCGCTTTATACGCTCTTATTCTATTTTTAAGCTTGGATAAACCATGCCCTTCATCATCAAAAACCAAATATTCAACAATTCCACCGCGTGATTTAATTGATTCAACAATTTGGTCAGACTCTGATTTGGGGACGCGAGGGTCGTTTGCACCTTGAATAATCATAAGGGGGGCTTTTATTCTATCGACATGATAAAATGGTGAAATCTCTTTCAAAAATTCAGCGTCTTTTTCTGGGTCTCCATACTCAGCCATTCTGTGTTTTTGGCGCCATGCTCCCGTGTTCTTCAGAAAAGTTAAAAAGTTTGAAATTCCGACCAAATCAACGCCAGCAGCCCACAAGTCCGGATAAAATGTGACCGCAGCAAGCGTCATATAACCGCCATAACTACCTCCAAAAACAACAATTTTATTCGGGTTAATATATCCTGTGGACTTCAAAAATTCAGGAATGAGAGAAACATCTCTTATTGCATCTTTGCGCTTTGTTGTATTATCAAGCGAAGCATAAGTTTTGCCATAACCGGTGCTACCACGGATATTAGGGGCATAAACGACATAACCATTGTTTATAAAGTACTGATAAATTGCTGAAAATCTTGGCAACTCTTGAGCCTCCGGACCCCCATGAATTGAAACGATAACAGGAAGAGACCCATCTTTTTTCGCATCCTTTGGAAAATATAAGTAGCCCGGAATTTCAAGCCCATCAAAAGATTTAAATCGAACAAGTTGTGGTTGAACAAATGAACTTAAAGGAATCCCAGCGGTTGAACTATATGTGACTTGTTTATACATGCGAGTGGAAACATCGTAGTAGTAAATGTCTTGATTCTTAACTGGACTTTGATAAGTAAAAATTATTTTCCTTCCATCGTTTGTAAATTTTAAACTTCCAATAATCCCGCCTTCAGGGAAGTTAAGTTTTTCTATTTTCTTCGTGGTCAAATTTAATGAATAAACCCCGCTATAACCGTCAACATTTAAAATGAAGATAAGATACTTCCCATCTTTTGAAAGCTCAATTGTTTCAACGTCCCAATTTGTTGCGTAAATATAGTTTAATTTTCCGTTCGGGACATCGATATAAGCGATGCCAACAAATTCTTTCCCTTCATCCGAAAGAAGATATATTCTTTTGCCATCTTTAGAAAATTTAGCGCCGAAATATCTCGCCGGTTCTGTGTGAGGAGTTATATTGTAAACTTTTCCACTCTCATATTCAACAAGATACAAATCATTGTCAAAACTGCTTCTATTTTGAGATACAAGTATGTATTTGTTATCAGGAGACCAAGCGACGACAGAGTTATTTCCATCATTTTGCCAGACAAGCTTAACTTTCCCAGTTTTTACATTCATAACATAGACATCAAAAAATGCTCTGTTTCTCTCATTCGATGTAAAAGCAAACATTGTTCCATCACCAGACCACGCACCGAAATTGTAAATAACATTATCGTTATAAGTCAACCGCCTTATTTCACTGCCATCAAATTTTAAGAGAAAAAGTTGAGTATGTTCATTCCCGCCGATATCTTTTCCGAAAAGTATCCAGCTTCCATCCTTCGGGTTCCATGAAACAAATTGAACTCTGTCCTCAAAAAATGTCAATTGTTCCGGGCATCCCGAAGAAATTCCAACTTTCCAAACCTGATTTGTTCCAGTTATATCAGTTAGGTAAGCTATAAATTTCCCATCGGGTGAGACCGTTGGGGAGGAAGCGCTTCTTATGTTAAGGTATTGTTCAATTGTGTAAGTTTGAGCAAAGAGGACGAGAAAAGGTAAAAGCGTGAGTATAATTGAGAGCAGAAGTTTTTTCCTCATAACCTTTTGAAATTTTGTTTTCTACTTTAACACAGAAAAATTATGAAAATTTTGCCTCACGGTCAAGTCATCCTAAAAAATTTGCATTTGGGTGGATTTTTTGATAATTTAAATCAAATTTTAAAACAAAGATTGCAACACCAAAATGTTGATAGGGACAAAATTCAAGGGAGTTGATTTCTACAATACTGAAGACCTCCTTACCGAAGAAGAAAAAATGGTTCGCGATACTGTAAGGGAGTGGGTGGATGAAAAAGTTATACCAATAATTGAAAAACATTACATGGAAGGAACATTCCCGATGCACTTAGTCCCCGAAATGGCTGAACTTGGAATTTTCGGGGCAACGCTTCCAGAAAAATATGGTTGTGCTAACCTCAACAATGTCGCCTATGGGCTCATTATGCAAGAGCTTGAGCGTGGAGACAGTGGAATAAGAAGCTTCGCATCAGTTCAAAGCGCTCTTGTGATGTATCCGATTTACGAGTTTGGAAGTGAAGAGCAGAAAAACTATTGGCTTCCCAAACTCGCTCGCGGGGAAAAGATTGGATGTTTTGGTTTGACCGAGCCAGACTTCGGCTCAAACCCTGGGGGATTGCGAACAAAAGCGGAATATAAAAACGGCGGTTTCGTCCTCAACGGGACGAAAATGTGGATAACAAATGGAACAATTGCGGATGTTGCAGTCGTATGGGCTAAACTTGACGGTGTTATACGAGGTTTCCTTGTTGAAAAAGGAACACCAGGATTTGAAGCACCTGAAATGAAGGGCAAGCATTCGCTTCGCGCCTCTGTTACAAGCGAACTCGTGTTTCAAGATTGCTGGATACCAGAAGAAAATATACTTCCGAACGCGGTTGGATTAAAATCGGCACTAATGTGTTTGACCCAAGCCAGGTATGGAATTGCATGGGGCGCTGTCGGTGCTGCTATGGCTTGCTATGAAACAGCTCTTGAATACGCAAAGACAAGAATCCAATTTGACAAGCCAATCGCATCATTCCAGCTCGTTCAGGAAAAACTTGTCTATATGCTAACTGAAATAACGAAAGCACAACTCCTGTGCATTCAGCTTGGCAGGTTAAAAGATCAAGGAAAAGCAAATTACGTTCAGGTGTCCCTTGCAAAAAGAAATAATGTTTATCACGCCCTTGAAATAGCACGGCTCGCAAGAGATATACTTGGCGCAAATGGGATACTGAATGAATATCCAGTTATGAGGCATATGAACAATCTTGAATCAGTTAAAACTTATGAAGGAACACATGACATTCACACGCTCATAGTTGGTGAATATATCACAGGATTTTCAGCATTCAAATAAGGGCACAAAAAAATTTTTATCTCCAAATCATGGCTAAAGGCAATAAACTATGGCGTCAGAAAGTAATTGGATACGCATATACTTTTGATGATGTTCTTCTCGTCCCTGCAAGATCAGATGTACTGCCGAGAGAAGTTGATGTATCAACAAAATTCACAAGAAACATAAAATTGAACATCCCTCTTGTAAGTGCAGCTATGGATACAGTTACTGAATCGGAGATGGCTATAGCAATCGCAAGAGAAGGTGGGATTGGGATCATTCATAAAAATATGAGCATTGAAAGACAAGCAAGCGAAGTAGACAGAGTCAAGCGATCTGAGAGCGGGATGATTTTAAACCCAATCACATTGACACCTGATAGAAAAGTTCGCGAAGCTCTCGAGATTATGAACCGTTATAAAATTTCTGGGATTCCGGTGGTTGATTCAAATGGTAAACTTGTTGGGATATTGACTAACCGCGATTTGAGGTTTGAACCTGATTTGGATGCAGAAATTTCAAAATATATGACCAATTCAAATTTAATAACTGCTCCAGTTGGAACAACACTTGAGGAGGCGGAAAAGATTTTACAAAAACATAAAATTGAAAAACTTCCCGTCGTTGATAAAAATGGGTATTTGCGTGGTTTGATAACTTTCAAGGACATTCAAAAGAAGAAAAAATATCCAAATGCGTGCAAAGATAAACTCGGACGACTTCGCGTCGGTGCAGCCGTTGGAATCAAATCCGATACGATTGAAAGAGTCGAGGAACTTAAAAAGGCTGGGGTTGATGTAATTGTGATAGATACCGCACATGGACATTCAAAAGGTGTAATAGAAATGTTAAAAAAGATAAAAAAGAAGTTTCCTGAACTTGATGTCGTCGCTGGGAACGTAGCAACAGGTGAAGCGACGCTTGAACTGATAAAATCCGGCGCTGATGCAGTTAAAGTAGGCATAGGTCCAGGCTCAATATGCACAACGAGAGTTGTAACTGGCGTTGGAGTTCCACAGATAACGGCAATTATGAACTGCGCTGAGGTAGCAATGAAATATAAAATCCCAATAATCGCCGACGGTGGTATAAAACAAACTGGAGATATTGCAAAGGCAATAGCAGCTGGAGCTGATTCGGTTATGATAGGTGCACTGTTTGCTGGAACAGAAGAAAGTCCAGGTGAAAAAGTTTTGTATGAGGGACGAAGCTATAAAGTCTATAGAGGTATGGGTTCAATCGAAGCGATGAAATCCGGAAGCGGAGATAGATACTTCCAAGATGTTGAAGATGACATTAAAAAACTTGTCCCAGAGGGAATTGAAGGCAGAGTCCCATACAAGGGAAATTTAAGCGATGTGGTTTATCAAATGGTTGGAGGTTTGAGGTCCGCGATGGGATATTGCGGGGCAAGAAATATTGAGGAAATGAAAACCAAAACAAAATTTATTTTAATGACAAACGCTGGGCTCAGGGAAAGTCATCCGCATGATGTCATAATCACAAAAGAAGCTCCAAACTACAGCATTTCAAACTTAAAATGGTGACTCAAAAAACTAAAATTGATAAAGTTCGAGAAAAATTTAACGACCTTAAAATAGATGCGATTTTAATAACCCATCCCCCCAATATAAGATATCTGACCGGATTTTCTGGCTCCTCTGCCATTTGCGTCATAACCAAAAACGATGCTTTTTTCTTAACCGATTTCAGATACAAAGAACAAGCGAAATACCAAGTTAAGCATTTTAAAAAGTTTATCGCCAGTGGCAAAACTTTGCTTGATTTGATTCAGGAGAAAAGAATACTAAGCAAAATTAGAAGGGTCGGGTTTGAAGCCGACCACATATCGTTTTCATTAGTTTTAGAACTGAAAAATAGGTTTAAAGACATCAAGTTTATCCCAACCGAAAATTTCATCGAGGAAATCGCTGCGATTAAAACGGAAGATGAGATTGAAAATATTAAACGCGCGATAAAAATAAGCGAAAAAGTTTTCTATGAGATCTTAAACATAATAAAACCTGGCATTTCAGAAGTTGACATCGCTTCGGAGATAACATTCCTTCACAGAAAATTTGGAGCTGAAAAGGACGCATTTGATATAATCGTTGCAAGCGGATGGCGAAGCGCCCTCCCGCACGGAGTTGCCACAAGCAAAAAAATTAAAAAAGGTGAACTTGTTTTAATCGACTTCGGATGTGTTTATAACGGTTATCACTCCGACATAACTCGAACAATATCGATCGGCAAAGCATCACCGAAGATGAGAAAAATTTATCAAATCGTGCTTGATGCGCAGACTAAAGCAATTGAAAATGCTCGAAGCGGTTTAAAAGCAAGCGAGCTGGATTTCATAGCGAGAAATCATATCAAACAAAATGGCTACGGTAGATTCTTCGGTCATTCGCTCGGGCATGGACTCGGAACTGAAATCCACTCATTCCCGAGAATATCTCCACGAAGCAACTACATTCTTCAAAACGGAAATGTTATAACTATTGAACCCGGAATCTATATCCCCAACTTTGGTGGAGTTAGGATTGAAGATGATGTTTTGATAAACTCAAATGCTGAAATTTTAACTTCACTTCCAAGAAATTTAATTGAACTTTGATGCCGAGAAAAGTCTTAATGATAACTTATTACTTTCCGCCCGTTATTTACGGCTCAAGCATCCGCGCTCTCAATTTTGCCAGACACTTAGTGAATTATAACTGGTTTTCTTCCATTTTAACCCTTGACCATTCAATTTTTTTAACCCTGAAAGATTTCACCCTCTCTGAAGAAGTTAAAGAAAGCAAATCTAAAATTTATCCAATTAGTCTTCTTAAACCCTTTTCGAAAATCGCAACTGTAAATTATCCAAGCACCAAGAGAGAGTTAACTTCAAAACTTCTATTCCACATTGCGAAAATTTTTGGATTAAACAACCCGGAGGACGTTTGGAAATCTAAAGCGATCAAATTTGGGGAAAGAATTTTAAAATCCGAACAATATAACGCAATCATTGCCTTTGCGCCACCACTTTCAACAATTCAAATTGGCGCGTATCTTTCAAGAAGGTTTAGAATCCCACTTATAATTGATTACCATATGATTCCGCAACATCAAAAATCAATCGCATCAAAAGAGAAAAAACTTCTGAGGGCTAGCTCGTCAATTATAGTTGACAATCGGAAGATAAAAGATTACCTTCTTCAAAACTATCTCTTTCTCGATTACAACTTCGTTAAGATAATTCCCACTGGCGTTGACTTTTCCGAATTTAAAAATTATAACATAAAACCTGACGACAAATTTACCCTCACACTGGCATATGGTAAAATCGCCCTTAAAAAATTTAAACCGATATTAAACGCTCTCGCCCTTCTCTCAAAGAAAGAACCGCTCTTTAAAAAATCACTTTTGCTTAATTTGATCGGCATCCCAACAAATGAAATTACCAATTTGCTCTCAAAGCTTCAATTGAAAGAAAATGTCAATATTTACCTGAACATACAGCGCGAGAACTACATTAAAACTCTTTTATCGTCAAATTTTCTCATCTACCTTGATGATTTTGACATTGCCAATGTCCCATACGATTACATCGCCAGTGGTAGACCATATATAGCGATAATTAATGGACAAAATAACTACCGATATATCATCGGCGATTACAAAAATTGTTTAATCGCTGATATAAACGATCCATCATCAATCATAAACGCTTTCGCAAAAGCATTTGAACTCTACATAAATCAAAGAGAGATCAAGCCCAAAGTAAATTTTGAAAATTACGACATCAAAAAAGCGATAATAAATCTTGTTCGCGAACTCGAAATGTTTACAACTGATTAAAAAATAAAAATGAAACTTTGCGGTGATGAAAGTTCTTGTCGTAGGTGGTGGAGGAAGGGAGCACGCACTTGTATGGAAAATTTCTCAATCCAAAAGTGTTGAAAAAATTTTTTGTGCGCCCGGGAACGCTGGCATCGCAGAAATTGCGGAAATTGTCCCAATTAAATCCGATGATTTAAACTCGCTCTTAAAATTTGCACTTGAACATAAAATCGACCTTACGATCGTTGGACCTGAACTTCCTCTTTCGCTTGGAATTGTGGACTTATTTGAATCCAATGGGTTGAAAATTTTCGGACCAAGAAAGAACGCTGCAGAAATTGAAAGCAGCAAAGTCTTTGCTAAAAATTTTATGAAAAAATACGGTATCCCAACGGCAAATTACGAAACATTCACATGCGATGAAACTGAAAAAGCAAAAAAATTTATTCTCGGACTATCTCCGCCGATCGTGATAAAAGCAGACGGGCTTGCAGGAGGAAAAGGCGTAACGATATGCAGAAATACCGAGGAAGCGCTCAAAACGATTGATTTATATTTTTCAAAAAAAATTTTTGGATCAGCCGGTGAAAAAATCGTAATTGAAGAATTTTTAGAAGGTGAAGAAGCCTCCGTCTTTGCAATAACTGATGGCGATGATTTTATAACCCTTGCACCTGCGCAAGATTACAAACGCGCCCTCGATAACGATGAAGGAAAAAACACCGGCGGTATGGGCTCCTATGCCCCAACACCTATAATTGACGAAACGACGCTCGAAAAAATAAAAACACAAATAATTAAACCTACAATTCAAGGTTTAAAAAATGAAGGGAGGAAATTTAAAGGCTGTTTATACTGTGGACTTATGCTCACTTCTAATGGACCTAAAGTCCTTGAATTTAACTGTCGGTTCGGAGACCCCGAAACTCAAGTAGTTTTACCATTGTTAGAAGATGACATAATTGATGTTTTTCTCAAGTCAATAGATGGCGGGATAAAAGACCTCAATTATACCGTTAAAAAAGCAACATCAGTTTGCGTCGTTCTGGCTTCTGCGGGCTATCCAGATGATTATGAAGTTGATAAAGAAATCCACGGACTTGACGAAGTTAAAGAAATGAAAGATATAATCCTATTTCATGCGGGGACGAAAAAAGTCAACGGTAAAATTTTAACCTCTGGAGGTCGCGTCATCGGGGTTACAGCAATCGGTGGAGAAAACGACTTTGAAGGAACAATTAAAAAAGTTTACTCAGCAGTTGAGAAAATAAAATTTGACGGCATGCACTATAGAAAGGATATCGGGAAAAAAGCGCTCAACTACTTAAAAGCAAAAAATCCTAAAAAATGAAAGCAATTTTCCTGAACAAGGAGAATAAAATTCGCAACGGCTGGAAGATTTTGATTTTCTTTGTAAACTTCATCATTCTACTTTCACTCCTAAACTTAGCCTTAGCGTCCTTTTTACCGATTATGGATATTTTTATAAGCGAATTCATCGCTCTAATTTCAGTTGTGATTTCGACATTTTTGATGATGAAATTTTTTGAAGTGAAAAATTTATGGGATGTGGGCTTAAGATTAAAACCGAACACAATCTATGAAATCACCTTCGGCTTAGTTCTCGGATTTGCTATGATAACATTCGTCGTTGCTATAAACCTGATTTTGGGGTATTACAGATATGATCTCACCCTAAACCAAATATACCCACAAATTTTCGAGGCGCTATCGTTTTTTCTGATAGTTGCGTTTTTTGAAGAAATCCTATTCCGTGGCTATCCATTTCAACGATTAATAGATGGGACAAACTCAATCATTGCAACATTGATCTTTTCGATTGCTTTCTCACTTGCGCATTTTAAAAATCCAAATATAAACTCAATTGCGCTCTTAAACATTTTTCTCGCAGGCGTTTGGCTTTCCGCATCCTATATAAAAACTCGTTCATTATGGTTACCAATATCTCTGCACTTCTCATGGAACTTTTTCCAAGGTTATCTTTATTCCCTACCCGTAAGTGGATCAACGCTGATCGAGCCTGCTTTTAATGCTGAAATACTAAATGAAAATATAATATCCGGCGGGAATTTCGGTCCAGAGGGAAGTGTGATAACGAGTTTTGTCCTTGCAATTGCGACCATTTTTATTTTAAAAAACAAACGCTTAAACGATGTTAAGATTTCTTAAAATAGTTTTCCCTTTTCTCATCGCATCGGGAGCTTTTTCTCAAGGAGTTGTAATAAATGAAATAATGAACGCTCCACAAGGTGGGGAACCTGAATGGATTGAAATTTTAAATTTTTCACCTGAACCTGTTAACTTGAAAAATTGGAAAATCTCAAATCGAAATACATCAACTAAGTATACAATCACAACCTTAGACTACATACTTCAACCCGATAGCTACGCTGTCATAACTAAAAGCGATGCAATTTTTTATTTTCACTCAAACATACCTTCAAAAGTCTTCATTGTTCCCCAAATGCCAACTTACCTGTTCAGAAATGATTCAGATGCGGTTGTAATTTTTGATTCAACTGGTTTTGTAATTGACAGCGTTTATTACAAAAAAAGCTGGGTTGTGAGCGGATACTCAATCGAACGAATATACCCAAATGGGAACTCAAACTTAAAATCAACTTGGGGAATTTCAACCGACCCAGAAAAAAGCACGCCTGGTAGAAAAAATAGCATCATGGCTCGATTTAATGATGTAAAAATAAAAACTTTCACAACCGATCCGCTCCAAATATTTCAATATCAAACTTTTAAAATCAAAACGACGATATACAATGTTGGAATTAACCCGGCGGAAAGTTTAAAAATCGAATTTTTAATCGATGTAAACAAAGATTCAATTTTTCAAAACGATGAAAAATTCGCCGAACTTCTCTTAACTCAAAAACTTGAATCGACCGATTCAACACAAGTTGAACTCAACATAAGCGGATTAATTTCGGGCGAGTACAGATCGCTCCTAAAAGTCTTATTCCCCCCTGATGAAAATATATCTGACAACTCGGTAAGTAAAACATTAACAGTTCTTCCACCGCCAATTGCGTTTAACTCCATCGTAATAAATGAAATAATGTATGCCCCAAAGTCCCCCGAGCCAGAATGGATAGAATTATACAACAGAACAAACGAGCCGATCAACTTGAAGAACTGGAAAGTTGGGGACTCACAGACACTTAAAACGATCAATGTCGATTTCATCATAAATCCTGTCGATTTCATAATTATAACATCAAAAGACACCCTCCCCTCTATCTATCCCTGGTTGAATAGAAATAAAATTTTGATTTTGTCACTTCCGGCATTAAACAATGATGAAGATGCTGTGAGAATTTACGATCAATATGGAAACTTAATCGATTCGGTTTATTATTTCTCAACCTTTGGAGGCACAGGCGGTTTTTCTCTTGAAAGAATTTCTCCAGATCAACCTTCAAACTCCATATCGAACTGGGGGACATCCAAAAGCCCATTCAAAGCAACTCCATTATTAAAAAATTCGCTCACCACAAAAGATAAAGATTTGACAATTACAAATATTTCCCACCCAAAACCAATTTTAAGATTCCATCCCGTTGAACTTAACATAGCGGTGAAAAATATCGGGAAACTCACACTTAAAAATTTCACCGTAAAGCTTGTGAACTACGAAAACGGCGAGTTAATTGGAGAAAAACTCAACACCGAGCCCTTGAATCCTGCTGATTCAACTTTTATAACTTTTCATTTCACACCGATCGAGTCCAAACTATACATTTTAACAGCAAATGTTTCACATCCAGAAGATGAGGATACGCTTAACAATGCTTTTCAAATTAAACTTGAAGTTTCGCATCTTGAAGGGTCAATTTTAATAAGCGAAATTATGTTCTCCCCGATAGGAGACGAACCCGAATGGGTTGAAATATACAATGCAAGCAATGACACAATAAATTTGAAAAACTGGTATATATCTGACGCTTCAACCAAAGCCACGATAACCCGGCGCGATTTCTTGATCCTACCGAACGAGTATATTGTTTTATCAAAGGATAGTGCGATTTTAAACTTTTACGATATCAATTCAAAAATAATAACCTTCCCCCTACCGACACTTAACAATTCAGGTGATGCTGTCGTTATCTATGATAATACTGGTTTTAAAATCGATTCACTATATTATTTGGGAAGCTGGGGCAAAGCTGGATTTTCAATAGAAAGGATTGACTTTGCGGAGCCAAGCGTAGATCCCCTCAATTGGTCAATTCCTCCCGATACAATAAGAGCAACGCCCGGAAAAGAAAACTTTTCAAGGCGAAAAAATTTCGACTTAAGAATCCGAGCAACCCAAATCCCAAGTTCAATAGATTATGACCAGACGCTAAACGCCAAAATCACTGTTCAAAATTGGGGCTTAAATCAGGTTAACGAATTTTCAGTGAAAGTTTATAAAGACATTAATTTCGACTCAAGCGAAACCGAAAATGAACTTATTTACAAACAAAGTTTTCAAATCGCATTAAACAAAAAAGATTCGGTTCAACTAAATCTTGAAATTTCAAACCTTGAGCCCGGCGAAAATTCGCTTATTTTCTTTGTAGATTTTTCAAACGATGAGGATTTGAAAAACAACAAAACTATAAAAAATGTGAATGTCGGATTTCCATATGCGTCTGTGGTTATAAATGAAATTATGTTTGAACCTCTCCCCAATTACTGCGAATACATTGAATTATTTAATCGCTCCGACAAGGCGGTTAATTTGAAAAATTGGAAGTTTAATGACATGAGAAGCCGAGAAGGAAAAGCAAACTTTATAAATATTTCACCAACAAATCTTTTCCTCAATCCAGGCGAATACTTTGTAATTGCAGCTGACTCGACATTCTTCAAATATATTTCAAAAGACGATTCGATTGATTTTAAGTTAGCCATCTTGAACAAACCCTTAAATCTCAACAACGATTTTGATGACATTGTTATAACTGACCTTACTGGTAAAATAATTGACAGTGTAAGATACTACTCAAGTTGGCATAGCTCAATGATAATTGACAAAAAGGGGAGATCTCTGGAAAAGATAAATTACAATTTGCCATCCTACGAAAGGTCGAGCTGGACAAGTTCGTCATCTCAAATTGGTGGAACGCCGGGAAGGAAAAACACTGCTTTTATTGATATATCCCAGCAAACTCACACCTCTTCTGTAAAAGTTATACCGAACCCATTTTCGCCAGATGGCGATGGATTTGAAGATGTCTGCTTGATTTCTTATGAGCTTCCATTTAATTCGGGAATTTTAAATGTGAAAATTTTTGACTCCCAAGGTCGCATTGTGAGAAATTTGGCAGTGAATCAATATACAACAAAGATTGGAAGTTTGCTGTGGGATGGAACTTCCGATGACGGGAAAAAATTGAGAATTGGAATTTATATAATCTTACTTGAAGCAGAGTCAGAACAAGGTGAAAGATTTTATCAGAAGTTAACCGTCGTGCTTGCAAGAAAACTTTAAAACGATTTATAACTTTTTTAGACCCCAAACTTCAGGTTTTGCACTTCTACTCATAAGCTCTGAGGTTGCACTTATCGGGTCTTTACCATTAAATAAAACATCGTAAACCGCATTCGTAATCGGCATTTCAATATTAAACTTCTTTGAAAGTTCAACTGCCGAGATCGTCGTCCAAATTCCTTCTGCCACCATAGCCATGTTCTTCAAAACTTCATCAAGTTTCTTGCCTTTCCCAATTTGTTCCCCGACAAATCTATTTCTGCTGTATTTACTCGTGCATGTAACAATTAAATCGCCGATCCCAGAAAGCCCAGCAAATGTCTCAATCTTCGCACCCATTGCAACGCCCAATCTGACCATCTCAGCAATTCCTCGTGTCATTATCGCAGCTCGCGTATTATCCCCAAATCCAATTCCATCGGCAATTCCAGTTGCTATCGCAATTATATTTTTCAACGCCCCTCCAAGCTCAACGCCAACTACATCCTCACTTGTATAAACACGAAAATATCGATTCATAAATACATTTTGAACAAATTGAGCGACATCTTTATTTGATGAAGCCACAACAACAGCGGTCGGTATTTTTCGGCTCACCTCCTCCGCATGGCTTGGACCGGAAAGAACACAATAATTATCGCCACTCCCCAAAACTTCACTCACTATCTCCGAAATTCTCATTAATGTTTTATTCTCAATTCCCTTCGCAACATTGACAATAACTTTATCTTTGCAACCTTTAAATTCTTCCTTTGAAATCACACTTCTCAAATACTGAGTCGGCACAGCTAAAACTACCATCTGAGATTCATCCAATGCCTCATCTAAATTCGATGTTAAAAAAATTTCATCAGGGATTCTAACCCCGGGAAGATAAACAGAATTCTCACGCGTAGCCTTAATTTTCTCAAGATAATCTCTTCTTCTAAACCATAGTTTAACTTTATGCCCATTATCGCAAAGCAAAACGGAAAGTGCCGTGCCCCAACCACCTGAACCTATGACGGATATTTTCATAATCTTTTCCCAAAGCTTAACTTATTTTCGTTCCCGGAAATAAGTCGCTTGATATTACTTTTGTGTCGAAACACGATGAGAAGGGCAATTATGCTTCCAAACACTAAAAGCGTCAAAAAGTCGTTGTGTTTAAATTTTAAAACTTTTTCGCTGAAAAAAATTATAAATGGAAAAGAAATCGCAGCAACAATTGAACCAAGCGAAACATATCTTGTTAAAACAACAATGATAGCAAAAATTACAAGAGCAATTAAAAGATCAAGTGGAGCTATTCCCAACAACATACCAGCGGATGTGCTAACTCCCTTGCCACCTTTAAACCCAGCAAAGATTGTCCACACATGCCCAATCACAGCAAAACATCCAGCAATTATTTGAAGCGTGGTCAAATTTAAAATCAAAGCATCGCTATAAAACCACCTCGCTATAAAATTGACAGCGAAGAAACCTTTAAAAGCATCAAATAAAATCACAAAAATCCCCCATCCCAATCCAATCACCCTTATCACATTTGTTCCCCCAGGATTTCCACTGCCATAATTTCTTATGTCGATTCCTTTAACAAGTTTCCCAACGATTATACTCGTCGGAATTGATCCCACAAGATAACTTAAGACAATGACCAATGCAAGATTAAGCATTATATTTAACCTTTTTGTTTCACTATTTCGAAAGTGTATGCAAAACAAATTTAAAAAATCCACCACTAAAAATAAAAAGGGCGTGCAAAAGCACGCCCTATATGTTAAAGCAAAGTCAAATCTTTACTTCGACACAAAAAGATCAACTACGCCCTTCAACGCCTCAGCCGGAATTTTGGGCAGTTGATATTTGCCTTGAGCAATTGAAGACGCTGGTAACTGAATCCCGGGCAACGACATCACATCAACATAAGGGATATTAGAACCGAATTTAGTGTTTATCGCTTTGATAAACTCATTCGCAATTATCCCATGACCACGAGTCGATGGATGAACTCCATCCAAGCTGAAAAGTCCACCAGTTATAAAATCGGTTGTGAATTTAACGCCCGCAATTTCAATTCCGTGCTGTTTAACTTCATTTAACCTTGAGTAGATATCAACTTTAACAACCCTTCCAGCCCTTGTTGGGTTCGCTAAAACAGTGTCAATTATCAAGTTAAATTTTTGAATTGCTGTTCTTGCAACTGCAACCTCATTTGCATCAAGGATATATTCATCAGGCAATGGTTTCCCTGCATTTGGGAGTTGGTTAAATGGTGGGACATTCGGAAGCCCATATCCAGTTGCAATCAAGGAACTTGCAGGAAGTAAAACTAAATCCCCAGGTCTAAGCTGAGCTGGCTGACCACCCCTTACGCCAATTAAAGGTATCAAATTACCTTGTGCGTCTCTGACAGGTTGACCAGTATTTGGATCAATAATAAACCATGGAATTGTTGTGAAGAATGGAATTACAGTTACATCAGGAATATTTGCAACCGCAATTTTCACCGTTTGATTAATTTTAAGCAGTGAGTCAATCGCCTGCCTGAAAAGAATTTGGAAAATCATATCTGGGGTTGGAAGCTTCCCAGTTGGATCAGTTCCACGTGTTCCACCGCTTGTAGCATAACCAAGAACATCATTGTTACCCATCCAGAAAAATACAAAAGTTGGGTTCAATGCTTTAGCCTGATGGAACATCGTTGGTCCCAATGCTTTGCTCCTCAAAACAATCTGGAAAAATGGATTATTTCTTTGCATTGACTTGGTCGCGAAATCGGTTGTGTCCAAAACATCATACAGGATGGCACCCGGAACCGCAAGATTGTTAAATGGTGCAGGGTGATTTGGATTTTTAGGGGTGCTGAAAACCGTTTGTTGGCTAAGATTAGGTGGGACAAGCGAAGTTAACTTCAACCTTGTGCCGATGCCTGGCTCATTAATCAACGGTTGAACGAAGCTAACATTTCCACCAATTTTATTAATTTGCTGAACAATCAAATTTGGATAAGAATAGTTTTGTGCACCTTCAAATAAAGCCCCGTCTTGAAATCCTGCTGTTATTGAGTTCCCAATCGCAACTATTTTATCGAATTTAACTTGAACCCCGAGGCTTGGCGGATTCCCAATCTCAGAAAATTCCTCGCACGAATAAAATACGAAAGCGAAGATGAAAGTGAAGAAAATCGTCAAAATTCTCGAGAATTTAAATTTTTTAATCATAGCACAAACCCATTTTAGTTTTCAATTTTTAGAAAAGTTTATAAGTGAAGTTTATGCCAAGTAGATGAGCGCTTGCATTATAAACCCCGTCGAAACCAACGACTGTGCCAATAACTTCTCTCTGCTTAAACCTTACAAACATATAACCCAAATCAATTGTTAAGTTCCCCATCGTATATCCAGCCCCCAATGTAAACTCCCATCTATCTGAATCTGGCAAAGATGGCTCAACATATTTATCATCAATTGGA
>CALJEK010000041.1 GCA_938074445.1 Candidatus Kryptoniota bacterium
TATTCTTTTTGCAAGCATCTCCGGTAGCCCGTTTTGAATGATTTTAATTGATGCTTTTTCAACATCGTATTCTGAGCGAATCTCTTCGTATGTCCATGTATTTATATCAAATATACCGAAACATAATCTCCAATCCCCATCCCTTGGCTGACCCACACTGCCAACATTGATTATATATCTTTCGTTTCTGTCAAGTTTTCCATTATATGAACCCCTTTCTGGGAAAACCCCGGGCAGATGAGAATGACCAATGAAACAGATTTTTTCCTTGAAATATGAGAATTGAACTCTTGCCTGCGCTTCTGTGAATATATATTCCCATTCCCTTGGTTGAGCTGGGGATGAATGCACAAAAAGCAAATCTTTAAAAGATATCGTGAACGGGAGTGACTTTAAAAAATCGAGATTTTCCCTTGTTAAAACTTCCTTTGTCCATAGAGCAGCCTCTCGAGCGTGCGAGCTAAAGTATAAAAGTTCACTTGGGTCAACCGCGACTGCATAATCATGGTTTCCGGTTACGACATATTTGACTCGTTTCTTTATCAGCTCAACGCATTCGTTAGGGTTTGCACCGTATCCGACTATATCGCCAAGGCAGACGATCTCATCAACATTTTTTGTGTCAATTATTTCAAAAGCTTTTGTTAGCGCTTCAAGGTTTGAGTGTATGTCAGAGATGATTGCGATTCTCAACGCTTGTTCAAAAGTTTACTCATTTTTTGATAATTTAAAACAAAGTGAGAGAATAAAAAAATTAATATCCCATCGCTAAGCCATAGCCTCTCGGGTCAGCAGCACCGTATTTGAATCCATTTTCGTCGATCAAAATTGCTTGAACTTCACCTTGAAATCCGCGCCTTTCCTCGAGCTTATGTCCACGCTTTTTTAGATTTTCAATTACATCAAGTGGCAAACCGCGCTTTTCGTAATAGAGAACATCGGGATACCACTGGTGATGGATTCTTGGCGCATCTATCGCCTCTTGTATGTTCATACCAAAATCGATTACATTTAGAATTACTTGTAGAACAGAGGTTATAATTGTTGAGCCTCCGGGTGAACCAAGCACAAGAAATGGCTTCCCGTTTTTTAAAACTATTGTCGGGGTCATTGAACTCAACATTCTTTTGCCTGGTTGAATTGAATTTGCTTTGTTGCCAAGCAGTCCAAATTGATTCGGAGTGCCAGGCTTTGCGCTAAAATCATCCATTTCGTTGTTAAGGAAAAAGCCAGCGCCATCAACCGCAACCATTGAGCCGAAGTAACTATTTATAGTTGTTGTCACGCTTACGACATTTCCCCACTTATCAACAACCGAATAATGCGTTGTGTGGGAACCTTCCTTAGTTGGTGAAACTGAGCGAGCTATCTTTGAGCTCGGGGTTGCGAAAAATGTGTCTATTTCATCCGCAATCGTTCTCGCATACTCTTTTGATAAAAGTTTTTCAAGTGGGATCTCAACGAAGTCGGGATCGCCAAGATACTCGGCTCTATCTGCATAAACTCTTTTCATTGCTTCAACGAGATAGTGAATCGTATAAGATGAGCCGAATCCATACTTTTTTAGGTCAAAATTTTCAAGTATGTTAAGAAGTTCAATTAAACAAACCCCGCCAGAGCTTGGTGGACCCATTGAGATGATTTCATATCCACGGTAAGTGCCGACAACTGGTTTTCTTATCACAGGTTGGTAATTTTCGAGGTCTTCATGAGTTATTATCCCACCGCCTCTTTTCATTTCAGCGACGATTAGATCAGCAACTTTACCCTTGTAAAATCCATCTCTACCTTTATCTCTTATCAATTTTAAAACTCTTGCGAGGTCTTTTTGAATGAGCCTATCGCCCTCTTTGTATGGTTCTCCATTCTTGGAAAAATATTTCATCGTGCTTGGAAATTTTTTAAAATGTTCAAAGGCATTTTTAAAAGCATTTGCAAGCCCCTCGTTTACGATGAACCCTTTTTCAGCAAGTTTAATAGCTGGATTTAAAACCTCTTTTCTCGACATAGTTCCATATTTTTCAAGCGCAAGCAATAATCCTGCAACTGAACCCGGGACTCCAACCGAGAGATACCCAATTTGACTTTTTTCAGGGTTGAAATTTCCCTCTTCATCTAAAAACATATCTTCATGTGCTTTTAATGGTGCTTTTTCCCTGTAGTCAATTGTGATTGTTTCACCGTTTGCCATTCTTATCACCATAAATCCACCGCCCCCAATGTTTCCAGCTTGTGGGTATGTTACGGCGAGAGCGAAGCCAACCGCAACTGCAGCATCAACAGCATTTCCACCTTTTTTTAGAATTTCAATACCAACCTTTGTCGCAAGCGAGTCGGACGAAACAACCATCCCGTTAAATGCTTTGACTGGCTTCTTTGAAGCTGAATTTAGCATCGTGATGATAAAAAGAAGCAAAACAACAATAGCAAAAATAGATTTTTTCATCTTCGTTGCCAGGTTTATTTTAGAGCTTAATTAAATTTTACACATTATTTTTCAATTGAGCAAGAAGACTGATTTTAAGGGCGGGCGGATAATTTTTCGCTTCATGTGGATAACCTCAAAAAATGCTTGACAAATAGTGTTGAAATTATTATATTAAAACTGCGTAATCATCCCCGTTTCCTTTCCCGCCGAGATCGCTGGCGTGTGTCCCCGAGCGCCGGCGGTCTTTTTTATTTTTTAAGGTATTTTGAAAAGGAATGAAAATTTTGGTATCTTTAAACTTGGACGTGAAACTTATCTAAGGAAAGAGCGATGGAGGAAAAATTTGAAGTATGGGATGCACACGTTCACTTCTTTTCTTTTAACTTTTTTAAAACGTTGATAAAAATGAAGGGGGAAGAAAAAACTTTAAATGAGGAATTTGCCTTTCTTAAAGAAAGATATGGCATAGAAACCCCGCCAGTTAGTCCGGTTCAACTTGCGAGACGTTGGATTGATGAAATGGAGAAGTATGGAATCTCAAAACTTGTCTTGTTCGCAAGCATCCCTGAAGATACGGTTTCGGTATCCACAGCTGTAACTGCGTTCCCTGATAAATTTTTCGGCTTCTTTACACTAAATCCACTTTCTGAAAACATCGATCTTAGTATAAAGCATGCGGTTGAAAATATGGGGATGAAAGGAGTAGTTTTATTCCCTGCGCTTTACCATGTCCATGTTTACGATGAATTGCTCGAGAGAATTTATCTTCTTGCTGAAGAATATAATTTAATCGTTTTTACACATTTCGGAATTTTAAAGATACCAATTCGTGAGATGATCGGAGTTAAAGATCAAATAGATGGAACTTATGGAAACCCGACTGATCTTCACAGAATTGCTGTGAGACATCCGAGCGTTAACTTTATAATTCCGCATTTTGGAGCAGGATATTTCAGGGAACTTTTGATGCTGGGCGCACAATGTAAAAATGTTTATGTTGACACTTCAAGTTCAAATTCATGGATAAAAATTCTGCCATATAAAATCGATCTTAAAACCGTGTTTGCGAAAACCATAGATATATTTGGAGTTGACAGAATTATATTTGGAACGGATAGCGGAGTTTTTCCTCGCGGATATAGGATTGATATACTAAATCAACAACTTGAGATACTTAATGAGATTGGTTTATCTTCAGACGAAATTCAGAAAATTCTTTCGGGGAATTTAAAGCGTTTGCTTGGTTTTTAGGGAACAAAGCGTAAGAATTTTCTGTTTTTTAATTTTGAAAATTTATTTGAGGTCGGCGTTGAGAAGGAAAATTTACATAGCGTTAACGCTTTTAGTTTATCTCGTTGGAATTATTTACGCTGGGATCAGTTGGCATTTTCATTTGGACTTAGGCGAAAAGCAATTTGCTGAGCACAATTGTATCGGTCATAAATCACATCCAGATTTAAAGTCCGATATAGGTTGCATTGCTTCATTTTTAAATTTGAATCATATCTTTGTAAGGGGGTATAATTTAAACTCCATAACTTCGGGAAGTTCTTTTTCCCATAAGGATTCGGTCTGCTACGAGTTTTCCCCTTATCTTTCCATTTCAAACAGAGCCCCACCAGTTTTATAATTTCCGCGTAAGTTTTTCTATCCATCTAAAAAGTTTCAAAAACTAAATTTCGGAGGCTACGATATGCGCATCGCCGTAGTTTTTGCATTTATTTTGGGGCTCTTTACAATTTCACTTTCACAAGGAATAATTATAAAAGGAAAAGTCATAGACAAATCAACTGGAGAGCCACTTCCATATGCTGATGTTCATCTGATTGAAATTAAAAAGGGTACAATTACGAAAAGCGATGGAACGTTTAGCATTACTGGGGTTCCCGCCGGGGAATATACAATAGAAGTAAGCTATGTTGGTTATAAGAGGTTTTATAAAAAGGTAAACGTTAAAAGTAATGAAATAGTTGAACTCAACATTGAGCTTGAACAGACGGTTATCTCTCTTCCAGGGGTTGTCGTCACAGGGTCAATTTATGAGAGAAGCGCATTTGAAATTTATCAACCGGTGGCTGTGCTTGATGAAGATAGGCTTGGATTGAGATTGGGGGACAATATCGCAAAGACGCTTTCCTATGAGCCAGGTATAAATCTTGAATACAGCGGTTCTGCAACTGGTAGACCTGTGATCCGCGGTTTGACGGGAACAAGGGTTCTTATTCTGGAGAATGGGGTAAGGATTGGTGATGTTTCGGATTTGTCCCCGGATCATGCTATTTCGTTTGATCCAATTTCTGTTGAGAGGATTGAGATCATCCGTGGACCAGCAAGTTTATTTTACGGTGTAAATGCTGTCGGTGGCGCAATAAATATAATCGCTGAAGATATTCCGAGAACGGTTCATGATAATCTGAGGGGTTCATTTAGGTTTAACGGTTCAAGTGTAAATTCAACCCTTGCTGGCTCGGGCACAGTTGATTATGGAATTGGAAACTTTGGCTTTAGAGGTGAATTTGGCTATAGAAAGAGCGGAGATACGAGAACACCTATCAAAACGCTCGAAAATACAGATAATGATAACTTAACATCAATGTTCGGGCTTGCCTATCATACCAAAAGTTTAAGTGCGGGTTTGGCTTTTAGAAATTTAAGCGGGAATTATGGCATCCCTGTAGAAGAAGAGGAACACCCGAGATTTAAGGTCAACAGAAATAAGATTGTGTTTAAATCAGATTTAAAATTTGATAACGGTGGAGGGATTGAATTATTGGCTAATTATACAAACCATGATCATAAAGAAATTGAAGATGGCGAAGTGGCAACTCATATAAGAACAAAGACCACGAGTGCTGACTTTAAGTTTAAACATGGCAAGTTCGGCAATTTTACAGGTATGATTGGAACGAGCTTCTTATATCAAAACTATAACACAGTAGGTGAGGAAAGATTTTACGCTGATGCTGGTCTTTATCTTGCTTCTCTTATTTTATATGAAGAAGTTGAGCTCAACAAGTTGACTTTGCAGGCAGGTTTGAGGTATGATTTCGCTACAGTTAAGTCGAAGGAATTTGAAGATTTGCCGGCAATGGAAAGAAAATTTAATGTTTTTTCGAGCGCAGTTGGTTTAGTTTATAAACCTTACGATCCGATGATTTTGTCTTTCAACTTTTCACGGGGTTTCAGGGTCCCAACGCTTCAAGAACTTTTTGCCTATGGACCACATCTTGGAACCCAGAGCTTTGAGATAGGGAATCCCAACTTAAAAACTGAAACTTCAAATGAATTTGACCTTTCGTTAAGGTGGCTTACAACAAGGGCAAATGTTGAAGTATCTGGCTTTATAAATTACATTGGCAATTATATTTATCCATATGCAACTGGGGAAACTGACTCAGTTTCGGGGCTTCCGATTTATAAATACACATCTGCGAATGCGCTTTTAAGGGGATTTGAGGCAAAACTTGAGTATGGGCTATTTAAAAACTTAACTGGTACCTTTTTAGTTGACTATGTCGAGGGAAAGAAAAGAGGTGAGAATGAGTATCTTCCTATGATCCCGCCTCTGCGAATGATTGTTGGCGTTGATTATAGAACAAGCAGGTATAATTTTGGGGTTGAAGTTAAAACGGTTTCATCTCAAAATAAAGTTGCCCCAGAGGAAACAAGAACTGCTGGTTATGCTATTGTTAATTTGCATCTTGGGGTTAGATTTGTTTTTTCAGGGCTTGCACACGAAATAAAATTAAATGTTGAAAATCTGACGAATAGAACATATTACGATCATCTTTCAAGGATAAAGAACTTTGCACCGATGCCCGGAAGAAATGTAAGTCTGGTTTATCATTTTCTGTTTTAGTTAACTTTGAAAAGCGGGCTTAATGCCCGCTTTTTTACTTTAAATCCCGCCAACCGTCGGAATGTCACCCTCCCTTACCTTGTCGCGAAACCACAACGGCTTTTCTGCGTATCAACTCTTATAGATGAGATTTAAAAGACAAGAAAATACGCCATGAAAAAGGCAATGATACTCTTTTTACTGCCCTTGTTCTTAATCAATGCGCAAGATAATTTTAAAATCAACGCACTTAAGATTGAAGAGCCGATAAAAATTGATGGAAAATTAGATGAAAGTTCCTGGGGTCAAGCTGAGAAAATTGAGTTAAATTATGAGATTCAGATAACCGACAATAAGCCTGCACATCAAAGGACAATAGCGATGGTTTTATACGATAATCAAAATCTTTACTTTGGTTTTATCTGTTACGATACTGAACCTTCAAAGATAAGGGCTCACATAACCGACAGGGATAAGATTTGGGAGGATGATTTTATAATTTTGATGATTGATACATATGGGGACAATCAAAATGCGTATGAAATTGCGGTCAATCCCTATGGAATTCAAGGTGATGCTATGAGAGCTGGGAATTCAGAAGATATTAGTTTCGATTTTGTTTGGTATTCAGCGGGGAGAACAAGTGATTCTGGATGGACGGTTGAGGTTGCAATTCCATTTAAGAGTTTGAGGTTTCCAAAAGGACAAAATCAGGAGTGGAATATACTAATTGGAAGAAATTATCCCCGGGAGAGCAGATTTATTTTTTCGTGGACTCCGTTTGATAAAAATAATCCTTGTCTTCTTTGTCAAGCCGGGAAACTAACTGGTCTTGTTGGGATTTCTTCGGTCAAATCTATCGAGGTCTTGCCTTACGTTATGAGTTATCAATCTGGGTCTATAAGAAGTTATGATGATCCTTCGCTTGGTTTTAAAAATGAACCTATTAAAGCAAGGGTTGGGGTGGGTGCCAAATTCTCGCCCAATCCGGAGGTCACAATTGAAGGAGTTTTAAATCCCGATTTCAGTCAAGTTGAAACTGATGCTTATCAAATAAGTGTTAACACAACATTTGCACTTTATTATCCTGAGAAAAGACCCTTTTTCCTTGAAGGGAGCGAAATTTTTCAAACTCCAATAAATGCTTTTTACTCAAGAACGATAAATAATCCAATTTTTGCTTTAAAATTAAAGCAAAAATCAAACAAGTTGACAATTGCTTATCTATCATCCCTTGATGATAAATCACCTTTTCTAATTCCCGGTGAGGAGAGCAGTTCAACCGTTTCAACCGAATTGAAATCGTTCGCAAATCTTGGGAGATTAAGATACGATTTTGGCGCTCAATCCTATGTCGGCTTAATTTTAACTGGAAGAAATTTTTCAAATTCTTATAATTATGTCGGCGGGGTTGATTGGAACCATCTTTTCTTAAAAAATTACTATTTCAGAGGGCAAATTCTTTATAGCATGACCAAAGAAATTGATAATCCCGATTTATTCACCGAGAACAGGAAGTTTGGTAATACACCTTATGATGCGACATTTAACGGGGAAAAATATTCGGGTGTTGGAATGGTTTTTAGATTGATAAGAAGTACAAAAGCCCATGATTTTGACATATCATATCAAGATTTTTCGCCGACATTTCAACCTCATCTTGGTTTTGTAACATCGAACAATAAAAGGCAGATTAACATTTGGAATCAATTTACTTTTTACTTAAACAACCCAATTATTGACATTGCATTCGTAGGAACTGGGGCAGGGCTTAATTTTAACTATCTTGGGACGAGGAAGGAAAGATGGGTTGTATTTAGAGTGGGGGGACAATTTAAAAACCAAATATATGTCTCTGGTGGTTTTATACCTGTTAATGAGGAAATTTTTAAGGGGCATAAGTTCAGCAAAATTACAAGGCTTTTTGTAAGTGTTTATTCAACTCCATTTAAGTTTTTAACTTTTCAATTGGAAGGTGAGTATGGTAGGAGAATTTATCGTAGTGGCGAGCCAAAGCTTGGATTCGCGAAGGAAGTTAATGTTTATTTAAAACTTAAACCCACGGGTAAATTTGAATCTTCAATATGGATTGCGAAGGCACGGCTTGAGGATGATAAAACCGGCGAATTATTTTACGACGGTTATATCGCTGGTCTTGTTGGAATCTATCAGTTTAACCCAAACTTATTTATCAGATTGATAACTCAATATGATTCATTTAGCAATTCAATTCAGGTTTTCCCGTTATTGAGTTTCAAACTCAACCCATTTACAATATTTTATCTTGGTTCAATTGTTGATATGCATAATTTTGGTGAGTCATACGGTGTGAGGCAAACAAACAGGCAATTTTTCTTAAAGCTTCAATATTTATGGAGGGATTAGATTTTATCTTGAGCTTACTTCAAGTCCATTTTCGGGCGAGGTAACATAGATTTTAGGTTTTCGTCCGTAGGTTTTTTGGAATTCCTCAGATATAATCCTTATCGCTTCGCCCGTTTTTTCTTTTATTGATATTGCGACCACCCCTGAACCGGTTCCGAAAAGTTTTGCTCCTATAATTCCGTCGACAGTTGCAGATATATCAACGATTGTATCAATTTCTGGAGCGCTAACTTCATAGTCATTCCTTAGACTCAAGTGTGAATCAAACATAAGTTTTTCAAGAAGTGGGAGATTACGTCGTCTTAAAGCGATAACAAAGTTTAGCGTTCTTTCATTCTCTTCAACGATGTATTTAATTCTCTTCATCGAATTTTTCTCAATAAAGTTTGAGTATTTATTGAGTCTATCAGATGTCAAATCCCGAAGCGATTTAATTTGTGGGTCGATGGTTGATATAACATCAATGGCATTTTTGCATTCATCTTTTCTTTTCAAAATCTCTGACATGGTAAATTCATTTCTTCTGCTGGGGTCAATTATCAAAATTTTTAATCTCTTTGAAATTGGCGCGTATTCGTATTTAAATGTCTTGCAATCGATGAGAATTCCCATATTATACCTTGCGAGTGCGGACGCCATATAGTCAAAAATATTTTCATGAGATGATGTCAAGTATTTGTCGACCCTTTCGCATAGACGGAATAGTTCGATATCTTTGATCTCAAGATTTTGAAGGTGCCTTATTCCGAATGACAAAGCTACAACAGATGCGGGTATATCGGCAAGCTCGAGGCTTTGTGGGATATCGCTTGCCATACATATGTTAAGTCCGGGGATATCATAGCCATCGTCAAGCAGAGCTTTTATAATTGCCTTCGTGGGAGTTATCCATTGATCTTTTTCGATTTTGTCAAGCGATCTCTTTGTGAAAATTTCAAGCGCGAAATTGCGATCCGAATAAACAACAAATTTTTCGTCAGACCTTGAGGACAGGCTAACATAAGCGCGATGGTTTATCGCTATCGAAAAAATGAAACCCATACTGTGATGCGTATGCTCTCCCATAAGATTTAATTTTCCCGGCGCAGAGCTTACAACCTCAGGTTTCTCGTAAAAAATTGAGTTATGTAATGAGTCGATCATTTTGAGTTGCGTTAACTTCTTGTTTTATCTTTTGAAGTTGGGTCCACATTAAGTTTATAAGTTCTTTTAGACCTTCACCTGTGACCGCGGAGATTTTTACAATGGGGATGTCGTCTTCAAATTTTATGCGGTCAAGTTTTTTCCTCAGTTTTGTGTCAGCGAGGTCTATTTTTGTTATGGCGACGATTTTGGGCTTTTCAAGTAAAGCAGATGAGAAAAGGCGCATCTCGTTTAAAAGCGTTTCATAATCTTTCCGTGGGTTTGAGCTCGTGCATTCAATCATTATGACGAGAAGCTTAGTTCTTTCAATATGTTTCAGGAACTGTATACCAAGCCCTTTGCCGAGGTGCGCTCCTTCTATAAGCCCGGGCATATCCGCAACGACGAAGCTTTTGAATTCATCGTATCTTACTATTCCAAGATTTGGTTGAAGCGTTGTGAATGGATAGTCGGCGATTTTTGGTTTTGCAGCAGAAATTTTTGAGATCAAGGTTGATTTCCCAACGTTTGGAAAGCCGACTAATCCGACATCAGCGATAAGTTTTAATTCAAGTTCGATCTCCCTTTCTTCTCCTTTTTCGCCTTTTTCTGCAAATCTCGGGGCTCTGTTAGTTGGTGTTGCAAATCTTGCATTTCCCCTTCCTCCTTTCCCTCCACGTGCGACGATAACTTCATCGCCATCATTTACGAGGTCAGCGAGGACTTCCCCAGTTTGTGCATCTTTAACAATTGTACCGCATGGAACTAATAGGACGATATCTTCTCCATTTTTGCCGTGTTGATTTTTACCGCGACCATGTTGCCCATTTTCGGCTCTGTAAAATGTTTTATATTGATAGTCCAGCAATGTTGATAGATTTCTATCGGCGCGTATTATTACATCTCCGCCTTTTCCACCGTCGCCTCCGTCTGGACCGCCTCTTGGTACATATTTTTCCCTTCTGAAGCTGACGCAACCATTCCCACCGTCCCCGGCTTTCACATGTATTTTTGCATAGTCTATTAAGATCATATCACCGCATCACTGGGAAATATCTTCTGTAGACGAAATCTGTAAATTCAACCGCTTCATCCGAATATGGGTCAATTTCGTAGGCGATGAAAATTGAATCAATAAATGCTGAAGCCTCTTTCCAGCTGTTTATTGAGTTTAGTTTATTTATCGCTTCATAAAACTTCTCTTCATCTCGCTTAAAAATTTTTCTCACGAATTTTTCTTTCCTTTTCTCATCGAGAAATAAATTTAGGTCGGGAAGTTTTACTTCTGATGTTAACTCTGCTTTGATCGTCTCGGTTTCTTCCACTGGCTCTCTTGCTTGAACCTCAGGTATTTCAACCTTTGTCTCAGCGGGTTGTTCCTTAGGATATGCAGGGACCTCTTCCTTAATGGGTGCGGGTTTTAAAGTTCGATTTAATATAGTTTCAAGGTCTGTCAGTGTAAGTTTTTGTCTTCGGTGGAGGTCTTTTTCAAGTTCAATCTCTTTTACGATATTTTCTATGCCTTTATCACTGTAGTAGATCATCAAAGCTTCGGCTGGGACGGAGACCGAATCGTTCGCAAATTCGAAAAAATTGAAAACGGGTTCGACTATTGAGAGCAGATCTTTCATTGAAACATTTTTAAAAACTTCTTCATCGATCTTGCGCAACATTCGTTGAAAGGTTTCAAATTTTACCTCGTTCGATTGATATTTTTCCAAAATTTTGATCAGTAGATTTTTATAGTAGCTGTACTCGTTAAAGTTTGAAAGTGTTTCGATTATTTGCTCCGGTGTCTTGGCGGGGTCGTTTTTAAAAATCACCTTCGCCAGTGTCCATTCAGGTCTTAACACGAAATTAAGCGCAAATCTTGCTGCTTTATCAAGTGCATCTTCAAATTCGGAGCGATTGAGAAGAAGGGCATTTTTTAGAGTGTTCATTAAGGTTTTTCTTGCAGAGATGAAATCGGGATTATTTTGGTCAAAGCGTTTTGAGTAAAGCACATTTAAAATTTCCTCGCTCAAAATTCTTTCAGCAAAGATGTTAAAATAGTCCTTCATAGATTGTGGTATATCCCAGCTTATTATCTCAACTAATGGGATTCTATCTTTCCCCGAGATGTTTGATAAAATTTTCTGTTTCACATTTTGAATTTCTTGCTCGAACATTTTTGCGCTTTCATTTTATTGTTTTAAAATCGATTTCACCCGTTCAATTTCCTTTTGTGCGCCAGCCTTGAAAATTGGGTCGATCCCGGGTCTGTCAATTATCTGCTGATACATATTTATCGCCTGATCATATTTTTTCATTTTTTCATAGGATTGACCAGCCATATAGAAGGCATTGGCTGTCCAATCAATTTTTGTTTTCTTGGTGACAAGATACGGAACCTTTAAAAATTCAAGTATTGCCCGTTCATATTCACCCTTGTGATAAAGAACCTCGCCTATGTAATAGTGCAGTTCAGCCTCAAGGTCTTTATCCGCTTCTTCAAGTAATTTTTGAAAATACGACAAAGCAAGATCGTAATTCCCGAGCATTTCATACATAATTCCAATTTTTATCTTCTTATCGATAATATCGTCAGCATTTGGAAATTTTTCAATGTATCTTCTTGCCATTCCAATTGCAAGTTCGTAATAGCCGAGCTCTTCGTAGCAGGCAATTAGATTATTCATCGCTGGGATCAGGATTTGAGGTTTGGTGGTGCTTTCGACGACAAATCTATAAAAGATTGTAGCTGAATCGTATTTTTCAAGTTTAAAGTAGATGTTCCCAAGCGATAGGTTAATGCGTAGTCTTACATCTTCGTCAAGGGGGCTTTTATTGAGTTCAAGAAGTGATTTGATCGCAGGTTGAATATTGCCGTTGTATTCGTCTATCTTTGCGATCCAGTACTTTGCGAGGTGCGAAAATCTTGTGTTGGGATAATTTTTAACAACTTCATCAAAAACTTTCTTTGAATTTGCGAAGTCTTTGTTTCTGAAATAGTATCCGCCGAGTTCAATTTGGAATTCAGCAAGATAATTTTTTATGTCAAACTTCGAAAATGATTGTTTAAATGAATTTATGGATTTATTTGCGTTGTTGATGTCGTTCATTCGGAAGTAGCAGATGATGATTTTAGATGTAGTTGCAATTCGTTCGCTGTCGCTTTCGGAGAGTTGAAGTGCTTTGTTGTACCTTTTGATCGCTTCATCATATTTTTCACTTTCAAAAAGAATCTCGGCTGATTCAAGGATTGCTTTCTTTCCGAGGGAGGGATTGAATTTTTCAACTTTATCGAAGTAGTAAATTGCCTTTTCAGGCATATCTTCAGTTTTGTATATACCTCCAAGCGCATAGTAAGCCTCTCCGGCTGATGGTAGCAAATTCTGGAGGGCTATGCCCGGGGCTGGTTTCGGAGTTGAGAGATAAGTTTTATAATATTTTTTTGCGTTTGCAAGGTCCCCAAGTTTATGATACGCGGAAGCGATTTTAAAGGTGGTTTCAGGTTCCTTTTCTATATTTTCGCTCTGCGAGAGATAACTTTTATATTCATCTATTGCTTTTAAGTAATCACCTGATTCAAAGTAAATATCGGCAACTTTTAGTTTAACATCTTCAGCGATGTTGGTGTAGAAGTAATTTTTTTCGATTTGTCTTAAAGCATCTATTGCTTTTGCGTAGTTTTTCGTTTGTCTTAAAATTTGTGCTTTCAAGTCAAGCGCTCTGGCATCGTAATTTGAAGGTGAATATTTATTCAAGATAAGATCAATATCCGAGAGAGATTTTTGATTTTGTCCAAGTTTGTAGTAGGCGTAGGCTCTTTTGAATAAGACTTCCGGCACTTGCTCTTGATTAAGTTTATCCAAATTTTCAGTTGAAAGTTTTACCGCTTCATTCCAGTTTCCGTTTGATATGTAATAGTTTAAGATTTCGGTTGTAAATATGTTTTGAAATTTAGAGTTTGGGTATTTCGTTTTGAATTCCTCTGCAATTTTTTTCCGAGCATCTTGATTTAAACCTGAAGTTAAAACTTTGTACAGGTAAAAAACCGCTGTGTCAATTTTTGCTTGTTCAATTGTCGGATTTGAGTTTATGAAGTTTTGGATCAAATTCCTTGCTGAGTCGGGTTCTATTTTGTTTTGAGTGAAGAGATTAAAAGCACAGTTTACCTTTTGATAGTTTATCTGTGCCATCTTTTGCGGTTCAAACTTTCCCTCGGAGATGGCGAGGTTATAGTATTTCAGCGCGTTTGAGTGGTCTTTCAAGTTGAAGTTATAGAAGTCCGCAAGTTTGAGGAAAATTTCGCTTTTTGGTTTGTCTTTTAAAATGTCGCCAATTAATTCAGCGAGTGAAGACAAATGATTAGATTGATCTGTTGTGTGAAATCTTTTTATCTCTTCAATTTTATTCAAGGCACTTTCGTAGAGCTCGGATGATTTATAATCTTTTAGCAAGGTTTCAAGGTTTGATATAGCGTCATTTGCTTCCCCAAGTTTTGCGTGACAAACCCCGATGCGGTAAAGGGCTTCGTCAACGTATTTACTTTTTGGGAAAAGATGTAAAATCTCGGTGTAATAATATATCGCTTTTCTATAGTCTCCAAGTTTTTCTTCATGGATTAACCCCAGTTGGAAAAGGACTTCTTGGGTTAATTTGCTTGAAGGGAACAACTCAAAAAACTTTTTATAGTTTTCGGTTGCGTTTTTAAAGTCGCCAAGTCTAATGTAATTTCTCGCAAGGGCAAGCAGTGCTTTAGGTGTTAATTGTGAAGTTGTATCGCTGTTGATGACTTTTTGATAAAATTCGTTTGCTTTTTGGTAGTTTAGAATTTTTTCAAAAGCAGTTCCGGCGTTGAAATAAAGTTCGGGATTTGATTCCGCTTCAGGCAGTGAATTGAGAAGTTCGTTGTAGAATTTTATCGAATTTTGATAGTCGGCGATGTTGAAGTAATAATTTGCAAGGTTGAGTAAAACTTTTGGTTTCAGTGCTTTGGCGTTTTCGGATGTATCTAATAAGGCAAGCGATTTCAACATATAGTTTATTGCACTTTCGTATTCCCCATATTCTGCTTGAATCTTTCCGAGTTCGAAGTATGCAGATGCCATTATTCTTGGACTGATCCCGGATTGCGATACGATATTTGTTAGCAATTTTTCCGCTTCTTCGCTTTTCCCAAGCAATGAATTTATTCTTGCTATATTGAAAGAGGCTTCAAATTTTAAGTTTTTATCATCAACTTCATTTGAAATTTTTTTATACTCGGTCAATGCTCTCTCAAGGTTCCCTTCTTTAGTTAAGATCTCTGCAAGTTTAAATCTCGCTGTGTAAAAATATTCGCTTTCTGGATATTCTTGTATGAGGGCGAGTATGACCTTTTTTGTGTTTTGTATATCGTTTGCGAGTTCAAAATATTTTGCCGATTCAAAAAGTGCTTTCGGCGCAGTTTGACTTCTTGGGTAGAAAAGTTTTATTCTTTCAAATGCTGAGCCAGCTTCTTTGTATTTTTTCAACTCGATGAAACATTCAGCGGATTTCCACAGAGCTTCAACTGCTTTCGGGTGTGATGGTTTTGAGAGCGCGAAATCTTGAAATAAAGTTTGTGCTTCTTCAAATTTTTTAAGTTTGAAGTATGACATCGCAAGGTAAAATTGCGCCTCCGGTGTTTGAGGACTGTTCGGATATGTATCAATGAATTTCTTTAGTTGTGAGATGGCAAGGTCGTAAAATCCCTCGTTGTAAAGATTTACCGCGAGTTTAAATTCAGCATTTTCTTTGGTATCCTGCGAAAATGTGAAGCCGAATGTGAACAAAACTAATAAAATTAACAAGAGAATTGACCGAGCTGTAAGCTTGCGCATAAAGGCAATGTCGTTGGTTTTCACTTGAAAAAATTTAATATTTATTTGGGTTTTAAGCAAAAGCGTAATTTCGGGGTAATAATTGCTTTGTTTAATTTTCCCACTTGCTTACTTCGCTTTGTGGCAATTTTGCTACATTGTGTTTAAGATGTCTATTTTATGCTATTGAAAATCAAAGTTTTTCGTGGCATAGTAATTGATGTTGTAGTTTTTAAAACAAAGAAAGTTCGAGAAGATGAAAAAAGTCCTTGTAGCAGATGCAGATGAATCGATGAGAAATTTACTTATGAAATTTTTAGTTCGGGAAGGTTTGGAGGTGTCTGTTGCTACTTCGGGTAAAGAGTTGTTCGAAAAAATGTCGCAGAATAAATTCGATTTTATCATTATTGGAGAAAATATTTACAAATCAAATCGAGCTGATATCAATTCAATTGTTGATAGATTGATGCCCAAGGCTAAAATAATTTATATTGCGCCTTTTTATGCCTTTAGCGAAGGGTTTGAGGTGGCTGATGATAAGGTTATAAAGTGTGGCGACAAGCTTTTCAAGATATCTGAATTAAAGAACTTGATAAATGAATTTTCTGGCTTATCAGGTTGAAAAAATAGATTCCCCACAAAATTTTCAAGCACCTATGGTTAAAAAACTTTTTGCATTGATATTTTTTATCCCGATTTTCGTTTCAAATTCGTTTTCTCAGTCAAATGCTGATTGTTTTGCTTGCCACGAGGATAAAACGCTCACAATGGAGCGCGGTGGCAGGACTATATCTCTTTACGTAGACCCTATCAAATTTGAAAGGTCGGTCCACAGAACTTTAAACTGTGTTGATTGTCATTTAGGGTTTAATCCCGATGAAATTCCACATAAGGAAAAGATTGAGCCCGTAAATTGTTCTGCGTGTCATTCCAGAGCGGTTTCGGGTTTTAAGTCAAGCAAGCACTCAACGAGGTTAAAGTGCGAATCTTGTCATGGCGAAATTCATGAAATTGTAAAGGTTTCACGGGGTATTTTTGTTGATAGGTGTTCTTCTTGTCATAAGAAAGAGTTTGAGGATTTTAAAACAAGCATTCATTTTAATTCTAAAAAGGGTGCTGATTGTATCGTTTGCCATGGGTCTCATTTTATAAAGTTTGCCTCTTCAGATGTTTGTCTAAAGTGTCATTCGGACAAAAAGGTAGTTCATGAGCATCAAGAGTTTGTATTGAAGTATAAGGAAAGTATTCATGCTAAATATATCAACTGTTCGGATTGTCACACTGGGCACAAAGTTTTAAAGAAAGATGATCCGAATTCAACGGTTGCGAGGGTGAACATTGGTAGGACTTGCGAAAAGTGTCACAAACAAGTTGCTGTGAGTTATTTTGAATCTGACCATGGGAAATCTTTTTTGAGTGGATTTAAAAGTGCTCCTACTTGCACAGACTGTCATGGTGAGCATGATATAATGAAGGTTACGAGTGTTAAGTCTAAGATTAGCCGTGCAAACGAGATAAAAGTTTGTTTAAAATGCCATCTTGACGATCCTGATGTTAGAAGTCGGATGACGCATACGTCTTCTTTTATTGCTTCTTATGAGAAAAGCGTTCACGGCAGGTTGTATGAGAGTGGTAATCAGGATGCAGCGGTTTGCAGTGATTGTCACGGGGCTCATGAGATGATGAAGGTAAGCAATCCAAATTCTAAGGTTTATAAATTTAATGTTGCCTCAACTTGCGGGAGATGTCATACTAAGATATTGCATGAGTTTAAGGAAAGCGTTCACGACGTTGCACTTGCGAAAGGTAATTTTGATTCCCCAACGTGTACCGATTGTCATGGTGAACATCTGATCCTTGAACCGACAGATCCGCGTTCACCCGTTGCCCCAAGAAATGTTGCTTTACAACTTTGTTCAAAATGCCACGCTTCGGTAAAGCTCGCGGAAAAATATGGATTACCGTCCGATAAATTTAGAACTTTCACTGATAGCTATCATGGTTTAAATGTTAGGTTGGGCAATGTTGAGGCTGCAAATTGTGCAAGTTGCCATGGTGTTCATGATATTTTACCTTCTTCTGATCCGAGGTCAAGTATTCACAAGGCAAATCTCGTTAAAACTTGTGGGCAGTGTCATCCCGGGGCGAATGAAAATTTTGTCAAAGGTAAGATTCACTTAACGGTTGCAAGTTCAGATGAGAAGATTATTTATTGGGTTTCGACAATTTACATTGTTTTGATAGTTTCAATCGTTGGTTCAATGTTTGTCCATAACCTCCTTGACTGGATAAGGAAGACGATCGATAAGTATAAGCAAAAGCATGTGAAGTTGTCTCATTCGCCAAACGAACTTCCTCGGAAGACGAATCTTTATCTCAGGATGACGCTTGAGGAGAGGATACAGCACTTTGCGCTTTTAATAAGTTTCTTTACGCTTGTTATAACTGGGTTTATGCTTGCTTTTCCAGATGCGTGGTGGGTTGTTGCTATAAGGAACATAGCTGGCGACGGTATCTTTAAATACAGGGGTCTAATTCATAGGATTGCAGCGGTCATCCTTGTTCTTGATTCGATTTATCATCTTTATTATGTTATTTTTACGAAGAGAGGACGAGAGTTCATTAGAGACATCATGTTTAGAATGCAGGATGTAAGGGATATGGTTCAGGTTCTGAAATATAACCTTGGTATTTCAAAGACGAAGCCAAAGTTTGGAAGGTTCAATTACATTGAAAAGAGCGAATATTGGGCTTTGATTTGGGGCACTGTGGTGATGACAGTTACAGGCATCGTTCTTTGGTTTGAGAATCATTTTATGGGATGGTTTTCGAAAACATTTGTTGATGTTTGCAACACAATTCATTATTTTGAGGCGTGGCTTGCATTTCTTGCTATTATAGTTTGGCACATTTACTATGTTATTTTCAACCCAGATGTTTATCCTATGAATTTCGCGTGGCTTACAGGCTATCTTACAGAGGAAGAGATGGAAAAAGAACATCCTCTTGAGCTTGAGAGGATAAAACTTCAAGAAATTAAAGAAGGAGAAATGGTATGAGTTGCGAAGAAAAGGAAGTTAAAAACATAATGATTGAAATTTTAAAGGTCGCTATCGAAAGGGAGAAGGATTCATTTGATTATTATTACTCTGCCTCGTTGAAAGCATGCGATCCCTCAATTCAAAAGTTTTTGCTTGAGCTTGCTGAAATGGAGAAGGAACATCGCCGGCTGCTTGAAGAGAGGTTACGGCATCTTGAAGCAGAGATTTCTGTACTTGATGGGATAAGATCAAGTTTTGAACATTATGAATAAAATTGGGGGTTGGAATGGCGTTGGAGAGAAAGATTCAACGTTTTTCTTTATCCTGGAGGATCCAGCATTTTTTATTAATGATAAGCGTAACGCTTTTAATAATAACAGGCTTTGCTCTAAAATATCACGATACATGGTGGGGCAAGTTTTTGATATTTATTGAAGGAGGATTTGAAGCGAGGGGAACGTTACACAGGATTTCAGCGGTGTTGCTTTTTATAACTGCGATTTATCATTTGGTTTATATTATTTTTACAAAGGAAGGGAGAATGGAATTTAAAGAGCTATTGCCTGTAAAGAAAGATTTCGTTGATCTTGTTGAAAGTGTAAAGTATGACATTGGTAAGAGCAAAAATCCGCCGATGTACGGACGCTATTCGTATAAAGAGAAAGTACAGTATTGGTTTTTCTTTTTGTTTGTTGTGTTGATGATTTTGAGCGGTATTGTTTTATGGTTTCATAATTACTTTTTTGGAATTTTGCCGAAGTGGTTTTTTGACCTTTCGCAGGCATTGCACAGTGCGACTGCAACTTTGATAATAACCTTTCTTGTTCTGTGGCATCTTTACCTTGTTCATCTTTCACCGAGTAATTTCCCTATAAATGCTTCTTTCTGGGATGGTTATGTGAGCGAAGAATGGCTTAAAGAAAACCATTATCTTGAATATCTTACTAAGGTGAATCCTGGAGGAAAAGATAAGGGAGGGATTGACTGATGATTTGGATTTTGATGTTTTTTATTTTAATTGTCAATCAAGCAAATTCTCAATTGAAAAATCAGCGCTGTTTTGTATGTCATGGTGTTAAAAATTTCGGCATAGTTGAGCAGGGGAAATTTAAATCACTTTATGTTTCAAAAGAGGATTTTGAAGCCTCGGTTCACAGCAAATTTGCTTGCGTTTCTTGTCATGTTGATGTGCGCGTGATACCGCACTTGACAAAACCGCAGAAGATTCATTGTTTGCAATGTCATTTTGAGGGTAATGTTGTTGGAGCTCCTGTTGCTGCAAAGCCTGAAAAATATAAAGAAAGCGTTCACGCAAGAGCACTTGCGAAAGGTAAAAATGCCCCCGATTGCAAAGATTGCCACACCATACACTATGTTAGAAAACCAGAGGATCCGAATTCCAGTGTTTACAAAACAAAAATACCTGAACTTTGTGGGAGATGTCATCAAACTATAAAAGAGGGATATTATAACTCAATTCACTGGACTGGAATTACGAGAGGCGAATTAAGCGCAGCGGTTTGTTCAGACTGTCACCGCGAGCATGATATTTTACCCCCTGAAGACCCAAGGTCAAGTTTGAATCCAAAAAATGTTGTTGGGACATGTGAGAAATGTCATTCTGATGTCAAGTTGATGAAAAGAGTTGGGATCCCTGTCAAAAATCCCGAGGCATATAAAGAAAGTTTTCATGGGATAGCGTTGAAATTTGGGGTTGTGAGGGCAGCCAATTGTGCCTCCTGCCATGGATATCATGATGTTTTGCCTTCGCGGGACCCAAGGTCTCCAATTCATCCTGCGAACCTGGCGAAAACTTGTGGTAAATGTCATCCGAGGGCAAATGAGAATGTTGCCAAAGGGAAGTTTCATGTTCTTCCGTCTGAAAAAGAATCTGGAATTGTATATTACGTTTACACATTTTTCAAATGGTTTACGTTAATTGTTCTTGTTGGGCTTTTTACACATATTGTCCTTGATTTAGTTGGACATATCAGAAGAAAAAGAAAAACAACGGGTGAATGATGGATCCGAAAAAGGAAGCTGAGAAATTAATTGAAGAAATGGAAGCAGAGAAAGGAATAACTCTTGATGCCGAGTTCAGGGAGAAGTTGAAAAATGAAATTGCGGAGAAAATAAAAAGTGAGATTGAACGGAAGAAAAGAGAGGCTAAAAGAAAAGTTGAAAAAGAAGGGGAGGAATATTTTATTCGTTTTAGTTTGAACATTCGCCTTCAGCACTTGACGCTCGCGATTGGAGTTATTTTATTGATAATCACCGGGTTGCCGATCAAATTCCACGAATCAAAGATAGCTGAATTATTTTTTGATTTAATTGGCGGGATACAGGTTTCAAGAATTTTGCATAGGATTGGGGCAGCGATGTTAATCTTTGTTTCGATTTGGCATACGATTTACATTGCATTTACAGAGGAAGGAAGAAACGAGTTTAAAGAGCTTCTCCCAAGGAAGAAAGATTTTCTCGATTTTTGGCAGAATATAAAATATATGCTTGGAAAGACGAATGAAAGACCAAAGTATGGGAGATACTCATACATTGAGAAGTTTGACTATTGGGCTGTTTATTGGGGCGTGGTTATAATGGTTTTATCAGGTTTAATTTTGTGGTTTCATAATTTCTTTCTCGGTATTTTCCCAAAATTTGTATTTGATATAGCTAAGGAAGCACATTCGGATGAGGCTATGCTTGCAACGCTTGCGATTGTTATATGGCACTGGTATAATGCGCATTTTAATCCTCATATTTTCCCGTTTAACCCAACGATATTTACTGGCAAGATTTCAAAAGAAAGAATGATTAGAGAACATCCGCTTGAATATGAAAGAATTATGAAAGAGAAACTTACTCGGGAGGAAAAATCGGATGAGAGGTAAGGGAAAGATAGTGATTTTATTTCTTGTCGTTATTTTCGGTGCTTATCTTTTCTTTTTGTTCTTAAAAACATCAGATGAGCCGGAATATTGTGGTTCCTGCCATTTTATGAAACCATACTATGAGAATTGGCTTTCCTCGACCCATAATCAAGTAAATTGCATAACCTGCCATTATGGACCTGGCGTCGGGAATTATTTGAAGGGTAAAGTTAGATTGTTGTCCGAAATATTGAGATATTATCTCGGTGTTTATGATTATGAAGTAACTTCGAAAATTGAAGATGAGGTTTGTATAAAATGTCATGAGGAGCGAAAGTTTGTTAATGATGAAATCTTTTTCGTGAGTGGTAAGGTGAAGTTTTCTCATGCCAAGCATTTAGATGAAGGTAAGGTTGGATTTAAATTGCGGTGCCAGACTTGTCATTCCGAGCTTGTTCAGGGTCGTCATGAGGCGGTTTCAACTAAGATTTGTATTTTATGTCATTTTCCGGGTGGTGAAGTGACCAGAACCCTCCCAGTTTCGGGTTGTGGCAGTTGTCATGGTCCGCCAAAAGATGACATAATGATATGGGGAATTCCTTTCAATCACTCGGAGTATATTAAAAATAGAATTGATTGTGGAACGTGTCATCTTCATGTTGTAACTGGCAGGGGCGATGTTAAGATAGAGAAGTGTAGTTCTTGTCATATAAATATAACTGGCATAGCGCTTGAACCGAAAAAAATGCACCAAGTCCATATAGATAAGGAGCGAATTAATTGTTTTAAATGTCACGATGAGATAAAACATGGGAAGGTGGAGGTATTTGAGGTTTTTTCACCCGTTTGTCAAGAATGTCATGGGAATAAGCATTCTGTTCAGGAGAGGGTTTATTCTGGAAGTGGAGGTAGAGGTGTTCCAGTTTTGCCTGATCCGATGTTTCTTGCGAGTGTTTCATGCAAGGGGTGTCATGAAGTTAAGCTTATGAGAACAAGTTCTGAGATAATCTTTGAACTCCCAAAATTTGACCCAAATTCATGCAGTAATTGTCATGGCAAAGGCTATGACAAACTTGTGGCTCAGTGGCAAAAAATAGTTAAAGAGAGATTGACGAGAATTGAATTTGAAGTTGAAGTCGCGCGACTTTTGAAGAGAGCTAATGTGAGGAAATTTAGCGATGAAAAAGTTGATGTAAATCTTGAAATCGTTAAACGAGATGGGAGTTATGGGGTTCATAACATAAAATATGTTAATCTTCTCCTTGATGTTGTTGAAAAAGAGATAGGTGCGCGGGGTAAAAAGCCTGATCTCGAATTCGTTTATAAGAATAATTCGAGATGTCTTGATTGTCATTTTGGGATTGAGAATTTAAACAGCGCATACAAAGCGAGGGACTTTCCGCACGGTGCACACTTGTTTAAGTTGAATTGTGTTAATTGTCATGTTGGGGGTGAGCCTAATCAGGTTTCACATGGGCGATTGCTTGATTTTGTTGATAATTGTAATAAGTGTCATCATAAAGATCTGGCTTATAAAGATGGTGGGAGCGAGCCAAGATGTGAAAGTTGTCACTTAAATCAAGCGAATTTTTATAAAGGGAAGTTTTTGACGGATTCTGAAGATTTCATGGCGCAGGCTGGTGTTTCGTGTCAGGACTGTCATATGGCTGACAATAGGTTGCCGATTAAACCTGGGGTTGAAGTTTGTGGGGCATGCCATGAGCAAGGATATGTTGAAGATTTTGTTAAAAAGAGGGAACATCTTAAGAGTTTGATCTCGGAATGGAATAAACTAAAGCCTGAAATATTGCGAAAATTGAGCGTGAGCGGGAGTGTCGATGAGGTTTTGAAGTTTTATGATGTTGAAAAAACAATTAATAGTTTTATAAGTGAAGGCTCATTCGGCGCGCATAATTTACAGTTTATCGATGAGCTAAGCCAGAAAATTGAAAAAATCGTTAAAAATTTTAAATTTATTGCGAAACAAAATTAATGAAATTTTGAGGCATGGAAAAAGCGAAAAATAAAAAGTTGTTTTTAAAAATTGGATTGGGATTTTTAATCTTTCTGTTTTTTTTAGCATTTTCTGCGGAATTCACATCACGACCATCTTTTTGTCCCACATGTCATTACATGGAGCCGTTTTATGAGAGCTGGAAAACATCTACACATAAAGATGTAACTTGCGTTAAATGTCACTTTCCACCAGGTTTGGCTGGGACTGTAAGAGGAAAACTTGAGGGTCTTGTTCAGGTCGTCAATTACTTCGCTCGTTCTTATACCAAAAGGAAACCTTGGGCAGAAATTTCAGATGAATCGTGCTTGCAGAGTGGGTGTCATGAGACGAGGTTATTGAAGGGTAAGGTTATTTATAAAGGGGTTGTCTTTGATCATGGACCGCATCTTGAGGAAATGAGGCGCGGGAAGAAATTGAGATGCACAAGTTGTCATTCGCAGATTGTTCAGGGTGAACATATAACTGTCACTGAAACAACATGTTTCCTATGTCACTTTAAGAGGGACGGAGATGTTGAGTTTGCAGTTTATAAAAAATTATCTAACTGTCAAACATGCCACCATTGGGAGTCGATACCTAAAGAGGAAATGTCAAAATATAGATTCGATCATTCCGAGGTTATAAATAGAAAAATTGATTGCACTCGCTGTCATGTTACTACGGTGATTGGCGATGGATTTGTCCCTAAAGAAAACTGTTATTCCTGCCACTTTGATCATGCACGCCTTAGCCAGTACGAGAACACCGAGTTGCTTCACAAGGTTCATATCACTGAGCACAAAGTTGAATGTATACAATGTCATTTGACAATTCAGCATAGAGTTAAAAGGATAAGCCCGGATGAGGAGCTTGAATGCAAAAGTTGTCACACAGATGAGCATAAAAATCAAGTATTTCTTTTTGCTGGTAAAGATTTAAACGGTTTGAGAGGTCATCCAAATCCAATGTTTGAAGCAGGTTTGCAATGTGCAAGTTGTCATGTTTTTCATGAGGAGTTGATAGGTAAAGCCAAGGTCAAAATTGCAAAACCACAATCTTGCGAAGTATGTCATGGTAAGGGTTACGCAAGACTCCTTAGGTTATGGGAGGAGTCGGCAAATAAAAAAATTGAAGAGTTGAAGCGTCAAGTTCAAGTGGTTGATTCGCTTGTTAATGTTCCATCGGCGAGGACACTTATTGAAAAGGCGAAAAATTCAATCTTAATAGTTGAATCTGGTAAGGCAGTTCACAACATAACATATTCAGATCAAATAATTTCAAAGGGTTATGAATATCTTGCCGAAGCTTTAAAGATTGCTGGGGTAAGTTATAATTTGCCTAAATATTTTGCTACATCGAAGGTGCCAAGTGAATGCGCTAATTGTCATACCGGGATTGAAAATATAAGCAAAGCAATTTATGGAACCACTTTTTCTCACGCAAAGCATGTGCAAGAAAATGGGTTAAAGTGTAACGTATGTCATTCAAACGCGAGGAAGCATGGGGAGTTGGTTTTAACAAAAGACGGATGTAATTCATGTCATCATCGGAAACAAACAGCGCAAGATTGTAAGAGTTGCCATAGGATATCAGCTGAGATTTATTATGGGACTTTTGTGAATAAAGCAAGTCCCGATATTATGAGTCAAGCTGGGGTTGAATGCGTTGATTGTCATATAGTGAACGCTAAGGTTATAAAGCCTAACGAGACAGTTTGTTTGAACTGCCATGGTTCTGGGTATGATAAGATGGCTCTTGATTGGAAAGATGAGGTGAAAAAGTTGATTGGCGAAGTTAAGAATTTGAGTGCAAATTATAACGGTAAAGATAAGGATGAAATTTTAAAAGTTGTGTCTGAGGTTGAGAGGTGGAGCGCATCGGGGCTACACAATTACAATCTTGTTATCGAAGTGTTGCAAGGTGTTAAAAGAAAGTTAAGTTCGCAGACGGTGAGTGAGAAATTGAAAACATATTGACAATTAAAGCTCATTTTTATTAAATTAATGGCGTAAAAAACAAAAACTTCAGGAGGAGATATGAGGAAATATTTATTTGTCTTGTTTCTGATCCCTGTTGTTTTGGGTTATCTTATTTCGCAGGAAATGCCGAAGCATAAGTATGTTGGCGTTGCAGTTTGTGCACCATGTCATAAGGGAGAGAAGAAAGGTAAGATGTTTGAGATTTGGCAAGCAAGCAAACATGCGAAAGCGTATGAGACATTGAAGACAGAGGAGGCGAAAAAGATTGCACGGGAAAAAGGAATTAAAGTTCCGCCGCATGAAGCCCCTGAATGTTTGAAATGTCATGTTACTGGTTATGGAGCTCCAAAAGAGGCATTTTTAGAGAGATTCAAAATTGAGGATGGTGTTCAATGTGAGGCTTGCCATGGACCGGGTTCAGATTACAAGACTTTAAAGATTATGCAAAACAGGGAAGAGGCTGTGAAGAATGGGCTTGTGCTTGTTTTGGTTTCGGATGGGAGTGCGGAGAAACTTTGCAAGACATGCCATAACGAACAGAGCCCAACATTTAAAGGGTTTGATTTCAAGAAAGAGTGGGCTAAGATAGCCCATCCGCTTCCAAAGGCTGAATAACTTTACGGCGCATCCCCCCAAAGGATGCGCTTTTTGTTTTTTCAAAAATTTTCAAAAAAATCGCACTTTATGATGGAAAATCAAAAGAGTTCAAGGAGAAATTTTTTAGGTTATATTCTTGGATTTGGTTTCCTTGGATGGTTCATATCTGTTTTATATCCAATTGTCCGTTACATCATACCACCAAAGATGCCTGAGGCGAAGGTTAAAAGTATTAAAGTTGGAAAGGTTGATGATTTTAAGCCAGGCACAGGAACAATTTTCAAATTTGGGAACAAACCTGGAATTTTGCTTCGGCTTGAATCCGGTGAATTTCGAGCTTTTTCAGCTGTTTGTACGCATCTTGATTGCACGGTTCAATATCGTGGGGATATGAAAGCAATTTGGTGCGCTTGCCATAATGGGGTGTATGATCTCAACGGACGAAACATTTCGGGTCCTCCGCCCAGACCTCTTGAAGCATTTCGTGTTATTGTAAGGGGTGATGAAATTTACATATCAAAGGAAGGTTGAGGCTATGGCAAAATTTGGAGAAAAGCTATTTAACTGGTTTGATGAGAGATATAAAATACGTGGCTTTATTGAATTTATGTCGCATAAATCCGTGCCTCAGCACAGGCATTCTATATGGTATTATTTTGGCGGAGTAAGTTTATTTCTTTTTATAATTCAAGTCATCACTGGAATCCTTTTGTTGCTTTATTATAGAGTTGGGGAGGACAGTTCTTATGAAAGTGTTCAATTCATAGTTTCAAAGGTTAAATTTGGCTGGTTGATTCGGTCGATCTACAGTTGGTCAGCCAACTTAATGATACTTGCGGTTTTCATTCATATGTTCAGCGTTTACTTTACAAAGGCATATCGTAAACCGAGGGAATTAACATGGGTCACTGGGTTTTTGCTTTTAACACTTTCTCTAACTTTTGGATTCAGTGGATATCTTTTGCCATGGAATGAGCTTGCTTTCTTTGCGACTAAAGTTGGAACGGAAATAATTGGTTCAATTCCCGTGATTGGAAAGGAATTGTTGATAATTGTTCGTGGTGGAGAAGATGTAACTGGTGCAACCCTTTCAAGATTTTTTGGGCTTCATGTTGCTATACTCCCGGGGATTTTTACTGTAATTCTTTTTATACATCTTTTATTCGTTCAAATCCAAGGTATGAGTGAACCACCTGAATGGGAGAAATTACCGCCTGAGAAGAGAAAATACATTCCATTTTTCCCTAATTTTTTGCTTCGCGATCTTCTTCTTTGGTTAATAATTTTGAATATACTTGCAATCCTTGCCGTCTTTTTCCCTTGGGATTTAGGTAAAAAGGCGGATCCGTTCGCACCAGCGCCGGCTGGAATTAAACCGGAATGGTATTTTCTTTTCATGTATCAAACACTTAAACTTTTGCCACCGAAAGTTTTGTTTATTGAGGGTGAATTTTTTGGCGTTCTCGTTTTTACAATTGCTGGTATATTGTGGTTGCTGGTTCCTTTTTGGGATGTTAAAACTGAGAAAGGTTACAGAAATAGGCTGATAAATTACATCGGGCTTTTCGTTTTAATTTATATGATCACGATGACGATACTTGGATATGTTCTGAGTTAAAAAAATAAAAATAAACTGCGATGAGACAACTTGCTGTCTTAATAATAAGCTTGTTTATATTTATCCCTGCGTTATCCCAAACTAAAGATGGGTGTTATAACTGTCATAAAGATGTGGGCGATAAAACGGCAGAACTTTACTCCGGCGATGTTCATTTTAAACTTGGCATTTCATGTGCAGATTGCCATGGTGGGGATAGAACAAGCGACGATATGGAAATTGCGATGAGCAAGGAAAAAGGATTTATCGGGATTCCAAAAGGTGGTAAAATTATAGATGTGTGTTTAAGATGTCATTCTGATGATGTGGTGATGAAAAAATTTAATTCAAAGATTGATGTAAATCAATTTAAACTTTTTAAGGCAAGCGTTCATGGTAAAAGCGAAATTGCAACTTGTGTGACTTGTCATAGTGTTCATAACATTAAAAAAGTTAGTGATCCTGCGTCCCCTGTTTATCCAACCTCCGAAGTTAAACTTTGCAGTAGGTGTCATAGTGATGCAAATTATATGAAGCGATTTAATCCTGGTCTTCCAACGGATCAATTTGAGAAGTATAAAACAAGCGTTCATGGTCAAAGGATATTGAAAGGTGATGTTAAAGTGGCAACATGTTCAGATTGCCATTCCGCTCACGATATTTTCAAAGCTAATGATCCGAGGTCAACTGTTTTTGCACCAAATTTACCGAAAACTTGCGCAAAGTGTCATAGCGATGCTGATTATATGCGAGGTTATAAAATCCCAACTGATCAATATGAAAAATATGTTCAAAGCGTTCATGGCAAAGCTTTGCTTGAGAAAGGGGATTTGTCGGCACCAGCTTGCAACGATTGCCATGGGAATCATGGGGCTGTTCCTCCGGGTGTTAAGTCAATTTCACACGTCTGTGGTGTATGTCATGCTTTAAATGCTGAGATGTTTTCAAGGAGTCCGCACGCTGAGGTTTTTGAAAAGAAAAAAATACCTCAGTGCGAGATTTGTCACGGTAATCATTTGATTGAACGTCCAACCGATGAGATGCTTGGCGTAAGCACAAAGTCAACTTGTATAAAATGCCATAGAGAAGAAGAGAGAGGTTTTGAAGTGGCGAAACAGATGAAAGATATGATCGATACACTTGTTGTGAGGGCAAGTAAAGCAAGGGCAATCCTTGATGAGGCTGAATTTAAAGGTATGGATGTATCTGATGCAAGGTATGAGATGAACGATGTCCCGCAAATTCTCATAAAAGCGAGGACGGTGATTCACACTGCAAATCTGGATGAATTTAAGGAAACAATTGAACCTGGATATGAAATAGTAGATAGGGTCATTAAAGCTGGGCTCGACGCAATCTATGAGTATTATTTTAGAAGATGGGGGCTTGGCATATCAACATTGATAATAACAGTTCTTGTGATCGCTCTCTATTTAAAAATTAAACAGATTGAGAAAAAGAAATGATCAAAAGACTAATTTTTCTGCTGATCCCAGCACTTTTATTCTCACAAAATTTAAATCTTCGCCTCACAACCACAGCCTATATGTGGCAAAGACAAGAAGCTCCTGAAATTTCGACGAATCATCTCAGAGCTTATCAACTTGCGCAGTTAACATTGAGCAAAGGTAATTTATCGCTTCACGCCTTTGCAAACCTTTCAAACGATTTTCGCGAGAAACAGACCGATGATCCAAGGCTTAGATTTTACAATTTTTATGTTAACTGGCGGAATATTTTTAATCGATTTAATTTAAAGTTTGGAAGGCTTGCTGTTTATTCAGGGGTAGGCGTTGGGACAATTGATGGTGCGTATATCAATGCAAGGATTTCTAAATTTTTAAGCGCAAATGTTTACGGTGGATTTCTTATGCCACAGGATCAAAAATTTGCTTTGAACGATGACCCGAAAAATAACTTTATGTTTGGTGGGCAGTTAAAGTTTTCGAGAAGTTCTTTATATGCGTCGTTGAGTTATTTCAATCAGCATCGCAAGTCGAAAGTTTACGAAGCTCTTCGTGCAGATAGTCTCGGTGATGTGTTTGTTAAAGAAATTAATTTAACCTCAGCGCAGTATCAAATTGTAAGTGGTGATTTGAGTTACGAGTTTTCAAATTTTGAGGTCTATTCGCGCGTTGACTATGATATAAACAAGGTCAAGTTTTCAAGGTTTGAAATTTCAGCGGGCGTCAATTTAGTTGAGAGATTAAAATTAAGCGCTGGCTATGATTATCGCGATCCAAGAATCCCAGCTAATTCGATTTTCTCTGTTTTCAATTATGGCGTAACCAAGGAAATTGAGGCTGGGGTTCACTATAAAATTTCGCCAACTTTGAGAGTTTATGTCGGTTTTTCAAATGTGCGTTATGTTGATGACAAAGCACAAAGGATTGTGTTGGGGTTTGACGCTGGTTACGGATCTGTTAATTTCGCAAAAAGATTAGGTTATGCGGGTGAGCTTGATGGTATATCGGCGCAAGTCTATTATCCGATGTTTAACAATAAGTTTATCCCCAATGCGAGTTTAAGTTTTGCCTCTTATAAATTGTGGGATGGTGGTGAGAAACATAAAAGCTTAGTCTTGTCCTTGGGTGGAAACTTGAAACTAAACAACGCTATTTCCTTTGATGTTCAATCTCAGTATATTCAGAACAAAATTTATAAATCTGATTTTAGAGTGTTTTTCAAATTCAACTACTGGCTCTTTACAAACCTTGGGCTTATTAAATGAAAATTAATTTGGTGTTGGAAGTGAAAAGAACAAAAATTTTAGCACTTTACACCTTATCAATTTTGTTAGTTCCACTCACATTTGTCTTTGTCGCTTTTTCTGATTCGAAGACATCCAGCCGAGAAGAATTTTACAGGGATAATGTAAAACAATGGATGAATGTAAAGTTCTCGCATAAGTTTCATGCTGAAAATGTCGGCACTGAATGCGTGGATTGCCATGCAAATGCTTTGACGAGCGAGAAATCATCCGATTTCCTCCTGCCCAAGCAGGCAACTTGTTTTAATTGCCATGATGAGAAATCAACACCATGTGAATATTGTCATCTTGACACAAAGAATATGGTCCCGTATGAAGAACCCCTCAGAAAGATCGCTTTTTCGCACAAGTTTCACATTGAAAATCAAAAATTGAGATGTCTCGATTGCCATACCGGCGCTGATAAGGTTGATTATGCAACGCCGGAGCATTTGCCAAGCATGGAAAGTTGCTTTACCTGTCATAATAACAAAACTGCGACAAATGAGTGTGAATCTTGCCATGTTGAAACTGTTACGCTTTTGCCCTCAAGTCATAAAGTTGTTGACTTTGCAACCGAGCATAAGAAATTTGTTCGCGCTGGTGGCGTTGAAAATAATTGTATAACGTGTCATACGGATGATTTCTGCCAGCAATGCCACGATGGCGTAAACCTTGTTCGAGTTCCCTTAACAAGAAAGGACTTTTACGCTCCATTTACACCGCAAACTTCTGGAAAGGAGCAGCTTGTTTTGCAAAGAGTTCATGATTTGAATTATCGTTATACTCACGGAATCGAAGCAAAGAGCAAGGGAAAAGATTGTTATGTATGCCATGATCGTCAGACTTTTTGCGGTGGCTGTCATTCGCCCGATGGTAATATAACGATGAGTCAGGTTAAGCCCGAATGGCATAGTGGAAATGATTTCGTTACGATTGGCGTTGGAACTGGTGGAGGGAGACACGCTAAACTTGCGAAGCGTGATATTGAAACATGTATGAGTTGTCATGATACCGAAGGTGCAGATCCAACTTGTGTGATTTGTCATGTTGATAGAAATCCAGGGATCGGCAATGACCCGAAGACGCATCCAAAAAATTATATGAAAAATGTTGAAGGAGACTGGCATACAAATGATGGCTCGGTGTGTTTCGTTTGCCACACAAACACTAAAAAAGCAGGGATTGGCTTTTGTGGATATTGTCATGGTTCGAAAGATTAAAAAAAATTAAAATTGGTAAAAATGAAAGCCAAAATTATAATCCCTTTGATTCTCATCTCACTTAGCCTATTCTCGTGTAGCAAATTAAAAGAAGAAATCATCGCTCCACCTACCACATTGAAGTTAACTTATAAGGATGATATCAAAGCGATTCTCGATCAACATTGTGTAAGTTGCCATAATCCAACATCGACAACTTTTGATCTTTCTACATATTTTGGAATAATTCAAAGTGGGATAGCGATACCAGGAGATCCAAATAGCAAGATTATCACCGTCACACAGCCTAACGGAAGTATGAGAGAATATCTTGGAACTGATGCAAGTTTAAAAGCGGATAAGATAAAAAAATGGGTTGTTGAGGATAGTTTAGCTCTTGGTGCCATAAAAATACATCCATCTGATTGGGCTCAGGTTGGAAGCGAAAATTCACATGCGAAGTTTATAAGAAAAACATCTTGGAATCTTGACCAGTGCAAGCAATGTCATGGAAGAAATTACAATGGTGGGATAAGCAAATCGCCTTGTTATGTATGTCATAATGCGCCGGGTGGACCCGAAGCGTGTAACACATGTCATGGGAATCTGTTAAATTCAGCACCGCCGAGAGATTTGAACAACAATTTCTCAACATCTTCTCCCGGTGTTGGAGCTCATCAAGTGCATGTCGTTGGGGGTAATTTTTCGCTTGGTTTTGATTGTAATGAGTGCCACATAAAGCCTGATAGCTTGAGAAGTCCGGGACATCTGCCTATAGATGTTAATGATACGACCTTAAGCAGAGCTGAAGTTGAGTTTCAGCCTTCATCTCTTTCGAGGAATTCCACGCCGAGTGGGACTGGTGATTCGCTCGTTCCAAATCCAAATTATAGTTATGATCAGTTAACTTGCTCAAATACCTATTGCCATGGATATTTTAAGAACGGGAATTTAAATAACACGCCAAAATGGAATGTTGTTGATGGAACTCAATCTGCTTGTGGCACATGTCATGGGCTTCCACCTGGTGGGTCTCATCCCAGTGTCTCTTATACTTCATGTGCAAGTTTTTGTCACAATGATGTGGTTGAGCTTTTTGAGGGACGACTGCGAATCAAGGACAGAACAAAGCATGTGAACGGAAAGTTGAGTTTGTTTGGAACCGAAAAGGATTTCTCTGTTCGGCAAAAAGATAAAATTGTGGGTTTAAAGTTGAAGTAGGATTGAGGGGACTTTCAAAGTCCCCTTTTTTGTTTCTGTGGAGGAATGTCTTTAATTTTAAGTTGAGAATTTCTTGATTTAAAAAATTTCAAGGCGAAAGTTCGAATTATCAAGCGAGGTATTTCTTTAGCGGGATAAGGGTTGGCGGGGAAATGAAACAATGATTTGAAAATTTCGTCAAATTAAGGTGAGTTTCACCACACCTTTTCACAAAAAGGAGTACAGAGGTGTAGGTGTTAGCTTGAATTTTAAAACAAAAAAATTGAAAGAGATGAAAAGATTAGTTTTGTTTTTTATCATAATTTCGGCTTTTGCTTTTGGGCAAGGCAAGAAGGTATTAACTCTTTCCGAATGCGTTAAAATCGCCCTTAATAACAACACGATGATAAAACAGGCGGAATACACGGCGCAGTCGCAATCAGCAAGCGTTACGCAAGCGTATGGGATATTTTTGCCGAATTTGAATTTTTCGGGAAATTGGAATAGGACCAGAAGGGAGTCAGATTTAACATTTATCCCCGGGCTTGGTACAGTTCCATTTAGGACATCGCAGACTTTGAATTCGTTTTCAACGACTGCAAGCACAAGCATTTTGCTTTTCAATGGTTTTGCAAATTTCGCTTCATTGAACAGAGCGAAGTCAAATTATCTTTCTGCTGATTATAATTTCAAAAGGACAAGGCAATCAGTAATTTTCCAAACCTATCAACTTTATTTGAATGTTCTGCGTAACAAACAACTGCTTAAAGTTGCCGAGGATAATCTGAAAAGAAGCCAAAGGCAGCTTGAAAGGATAGTTGAGGCTAACAGAGTTGGTTCAGTTTCTCTTGCGGATGTTTATAGACAAGAGGTTCAAGTTGGGAATGATGAACTTGCGCTCATAAGGGCGCAGGCGGATTACGACAAAGCGAAGGCTGATTTGCTTGTTTATCTTGGGTTAATACCGACCGATGAATATGAATTTGAAGATCCCTCGATTAGAATTGAAATTGATACGACTGAATTTAGCGCCTTAAGGGAACAAGTTAAAAATCTTGATGCTATGATTTCAAAGGCTATTGAAGCAAGACCGGATTATAAAAGTGCCGTTGCAAGTTTAAACTCTGCCAAGTCAGGTGTCACAGTTGCAATGTCAGGTTATATGCCGACAATCTCAGCTTCAGCGAGTTATAATTTAAGTAGCAATGAATTTTCAACATTGCCCAAAAATCGTTCAATGGGCTGGGGCATAAGTATAAGTTTTCCCATATTTGATAGGTTGCAGCTTCAAACTCAGGTTCAACAGGCTAAAATAAATGTTAAGAATGCTGAAGTTCAGGTTGAACAAGCAAAAAGACAGATAACGGCTGATGTTAAAAAGGCAACGCTTGATCTTGAATCAGCGATGAAACAGATAGAGGTGGCGGAGCGCCAAGTTAAAGCAGCGGAACTTGATTTAAAGACGGCGGAAGAAAAATATAACATTGGTGCTGGGACTTTGCTTGACCTTTTAATTGCGACTGCAAATTATACAAGTGCTATTAGTTCAAGGGTTAATGCAATTTATAGCTACATTGTTGCAAAGGTTCAACTTCAATATTCGCTTGGCGAGCTTGATGTTGAATGAGAAACAGATTTTGTTCAGTTTTCGTAATCCAAAATAAAAAGTAAATTTCAAAAGATGCCTAAAAATAATAACCGAAGGAAAAGAAGAATCTTCGTTCTGATCGGAATTGCGGTTTTAATTCTTTCCTCCATTGTCGCTGCAGTTTTAAGCGGTGGAAGGGAGAAAGTTATAGCTGTTCAAGTTGAGAAGGTCAACAGGAGGGATATAACTCAAATTGTTACTGGAACTGGGAAAATTTATCCAGAGGTTGAGGTTAAAATAAGTGCGGAGGTGAGCGGTGAAATTGTTGAGATGCCTGTTAAAGTGGGGCAAAATGTGAGGAAGGGACAGTTGCTTGTCAAGATAAAACCTGATTTTTACATTGCTCGAAAGGAAGCTGTTGAAGCAAGTTTGAAATCGGCACTTGCTCAACTTGAGATTGCAAAGGCAAATCTTTCAAAAGCTGAATCGGAATTTAAAAGGGCTGAAGAGCTTTATAACAAAAAGTTGATTTCGGATGCCGAATATGAAAATGCGCGCACAAGTTATAATATTATGAAAGCTCAATATGCATCTGCTTCTTCAGCAGTTGAACAAGCACGCGCTTCATTAAGACAAGCTGAAGAGGACCTTGCAAAAACTGTGATTTATTCGCCTATTGACGGCATCATAACTCAGCTTAATGCAGAGGTTGGAGAAAGAGTTGTGGGGACAAGTCAAATGGCTGGGACAGTGATAATGGTTGTGGCTGACCTTTCTAAAATGGAAGCAAGGGTTGATGTCAGTGAGGTTGATGTCGTTCATGTTTCAATTGGCGATACCGCAATCCTTTCGGTTGATGCTTTTCCTGACAAAAAACTTAAGGGGGTTGTTTATGAGATATCAAACGCAGCGAAAACAAAAGGATTTGGGACGCAAGAGGAGGTTGTGAATTTCGAGGTGAGAATTAGAATATTGGATAAAGATGTACCGCTTCGCCCAGGTATGTCCGTGACAGCGGATATTGAAACCGAAAAAAGATTCAATGTCATCGCAGTTCCAATTCAAGCTGTCACTGTTAGAAATTTGAAAAAGGATAAATCCGTTAAGGATGCTTCTGATGAATCTGGTTCAGGTGGTTCGAGCAAGAATGATAAAGACATAGTTGAGGTTGTTTTTGTAGTTGAGAATGGGGTTGCAAAGATGGTGCCAGTGAAAAGAGGTATAAGCGGAGAGATGTATGTTGAGATAGTTGAAGGATTGAAAGGTAATGAGGAGGTGGTCGTTGGGAGTTTTAAGGCTATAAATCGAGAACTTGAAGATGGCGTTAAAGTGAGGATACAAAAAGAGAGAACAAAAACAAAATCATAAAAATGGAGATGAAGATGCCTTTAATTAAACTTGAAAATGTTGTGAAAATTTATGACCTCGGTGCAGAAAAGGTTTATGCGTTGAGGGGAATAAATCTTGAGATAGAAAAAGGTGAATATGTGGCTATAATGGGTCCTTCTGGTTCTGGGAAGTCAACGCTTATGAATATAATTGGTTGTCTTGATACCCCGACATCGGGGCGATATTTTTTAAATGGTGTAAATGTTAGCGATCTTGATGACAACGAACTTGCAAGGATAAGGAACAAGGAGATCGGATTTGTCTTTCAAATGTTTAATCTTTTGCCGAGGGCTGATGCTTTACATAATGTTGAATTACCTTTAATCTATGCTGGGGTTCCTGGGGATTTGAGGAAGAAGATGGCTCGTGAGGCGCTTGAACAAGTTGGACTCGGTGATAGGCTACATCATAAGCCAAATGAGCTATCTGGCGGTCAAAGGCAAAGGGTTGCAATCGCTCGAGCGCTTGTGAATAAACCGTCAATAATCCTTGCGGATGAGCCCACGGGTAATCTTGATACGAAGAGCGGAGCTGAAATTCTCGCGTTGTTTGATGAACTTCATTCAAAGGGGAATACAATAATCTTAGTAACACACGAGGTTGATGTTGCAAGGCATGCACATAGAATCATAAGAATTAGAGATGGGATGATTGAAAGTGATGAAAGGGTCGTGGATAAAATCATCGCGCGAAAGGGATAAAATTAAAAGAAAAAATTTTATGGCGGTAGGATTTCTTCTACAATTGCAAGAAAGTCTAAAGATAGCGCTTCAATCAATTTGGGCTCATAAGTTGCGATCTGCCCTCACAACACTTGGGGTTGTAATCGGTATTGTCTCAGTTACGCTGATGAATATGACAATTGAAGGGCTTGGTGAGGCGTTTCGATCGAGCATTTCATCGATAGGCGCAGATGTGCTTTATATTCAAAAATGGGCTTGGTTTGCTGGGGAAGATTGGTGGAAATATAGAAATCGTCGCGAGATCAAAATAAGTTATGCTAAAGATATAAAAGAAAGGTCAACTTATGCAGTTGCAGTAGCACCTACGGTTTTCAATAGATCAACCGTTAGATTTGGAAGTAATTCGATGGAAAATATTATCATTGTTGGGACGACGGATGAATTTATTTATACTGCTGGCGCCTCGGTTGAAATCGGTAGATTTATGAGCGAGGTTGAGGTGAAAGCAGAAAGACCCGTTTGCGTAATTGGGGCTGAAATTTCTGAAAAGTTATTTGGCAATGTTAACCCAATTGGGAGGGATTTGAAGATCGCTGGTAGAACTTTCAGAGTCGTCGGCGTATTGGAAAAACAAGGTAAATTTTTAGGGCTTGAATCGTTGGATGACAGAGTTTACATTCCGATTGGTCAATTTATGAGGATGTTTCCATGGAGAACAGGAGCGACGATCGCAGTTAAAATTAAAAATATGGACGAGATAGAAGAGGCGATAGAGGAATTAAGGGGTATTATGAGAACTTTGAGGCGACTTAAGCCATGGCAGGAAGATGATTTCTCAGTTAACAGGCAGGAATTACTTTTAAATGCTTATAATCAAACGGTTGGTGTTATCGGGGCTGTTGGACTTGGTATAACTGTGCTTTCACTTATTGTTGGGAGCATTGGAATTATGAACATAATGTTTGTTTCTGTGAAGGAAAGAACTCGGGAAATTGGCATTAGAAAGGCGGTTGGGGCAACTCAAAGGGTGATTTTAATGCAGTTCCTTATTGAGGCTGTGATGATAAGTTCTCTTGGTGGTGTGATTGGATTAATTTTTGCTGTCATACTTGGTTTTATTGTTGATCAAATTCTTCCAACTTCACTTCCCTTGTGGGTTGTTTTTCTTTCACTTTTAATTTCGGTAATAGTTGGTATTGTTTCTGGGATTATACCCGCTTACAAGGCGTCGAAAGTGGACCCAGTTGAATCTTTAAGGTATGAGTAAAACAAAGTTTGATTTTTAGATGGCAAATAGCAAGTGGAAAATTCTCTGGTTTGAAGTGGTTGAAAGTTTGATTATGGTGTGGGATTCGGTGAAGGCGAATAAATTAAGAACATTTTTGACTTTGCTTGGTATAATTGTTGGGGTTTTTTCAATAATCGTTGTAATGACAGGTGTAAGAGTTTTGCAAAAAAATGTTGAAAGTTCATTAAGTTTTCTTGGGGCGAATACATTTCAGATCCAAAAATATCCCGCCGTTATGATTGGTCATTCAGGTTGGTCGAAGTATAGAAATAGAAAAGATATAACATACGAGCAGGCAATTTATGTTGCTAAAAATGCAACTCTCCCAGAAGCCGTAGCAATTGAAGCACGGACTGGTCCAAAAATTGTTCAATATGGTGATTTGAGAACTAATCAGAATATATTTGTTAACGGTGAGATGCCCGAGGGATTTTTGACGAATAATTGGACAATTCAAGAGGGGAGAGCTTTATTTGAGGATGACCTTGAGTTTTCAAGGTTTGTTGTGGTTCTTGGTGCAAATGTTGCTAAGAAACTTTTTCCAAACACAGACCCGATTGGAAAAAAGGTAAAAATTGATGGGTTTGATTTTGTTGTGGTCGGCGTGATAAAAGAGTTGGGCGGGATTTTTGGGGGTCAAGCGGACAATTTCGTCGTAATTCCTCTTACAACATTTTTAAATCTTTACGGAAAGGATAGAAGTTTAAACATACTCGTTAAGGCAAGAAGTCGTGAACTATATGATGAGACAGTTGAGCAGGTGACTGCTCTTTTGAGGTCTGTTAGAAAAGTGCCACCAGGGGCTGAGAATGATTTTGAGATTTTTTCGAACGAGACCTTGATAAAACAATTTAATGATTTAACATTTGCGTTAAGAGTTGGAGCTCTTGTTGTAAGTATGATAGCCCTTATTGCAGCTGGGGTTGGGATAATGAACATTATGTTGGTTTCAGTCACGGAGAGAACTCGTGAAATAGGGATAAGAAAAGCTGTCGGCGCAACGAAGAGAAATATATTAACGCAGTTTTTGTTTGAGTCCGTCGCTTTGAGTCAGTTCGGTGGAATAATTGGTATAATTCTTGGCGTCATTGGTGGAAATATTCTTGCATTGATTTTGAAGGTTAGTCCGACGATACCATACGATTGGGTTATACTTGGTTTTGTGATTTGTTCGGTCGTTGGTATAACTTTTGGAGTTTATCCAGCTTGGAAGGCAGCGAGCGTTGATCCAGCCGAATCGTTAAGATATGAATAGTGTGGATTAATTTCGTTTTTGAAATTTGAACTGGGGGGATAATTTCTTTATGTGATTTTGTTTTATTAACTTTTGAAAAAACGTCAAGGTTGAAATAAGCTCGTTGAACGTTATGATGCGATATTTGGGTGGGTTTTTGGTTGGTTATTTATTTGGTTCGATCCCCACCGCTTTTATTTTCGTTAAGGGGTTTAAAAACATTGACATTCGCAGAGCTGGAAGTGGAAATGTTGGGGCTTTAAATGCATATGAAGTTTCTGGTTCAGCTTTAATCGGGATTTCGGTTCTTTTAATCGATATTTTAAAGGGAGCTCTTTCAGTTAAAGTTTCACAGGTTTTGTTCGGAGGAGATGAAGTTGTCTCTCTGATATCGGGGATTTCAGCGGTTCTTGGACATAATTTTTCCGTTTGGATAAGTTTTTACGGTGGTCGTGGACTTGCGACCTCGCTTGGTGTTTTTGCTGTTGTCAATCCATATTTAATTTTGGTATGGTGTGCATTGTGGGTGATCGCTTATGCTAAACTTCAGGATGTTCACGCTGGGAATATTTGGGCGACTATTTTTACGCCAGTTATAATTGCTCCTGTCTTGGGATTTTTTAGCTCGTTAAGCTATGTGAAAGTAAATGAGCGGACTTTGTTTGTTTTCATTTTTTTAATTTCGATGCTAATTTTCATTAAGCATTTTAAACCGCTTCTTCGGCTTATCAATGAAGGTAAAATTTTAAAAAACAAATCTAAAGGAAGCGATGCGTAAAGGTTCGGGCGCAAGAATTTTGTGGTTTGGTTTTGTGGCTGTCCTTGTAGCTGGAATAGTTATCGGTTATTCTATAAATTCGCTCTTTGGAAGAGTTAAAAATTTCTCGGAAAATTTACCTACGGTTGAAAACACCTACCGTGAGTCAAGTCATTCTGAGAAGCTTCACTATGATGTTGTGCAAAACGTTTATGACGCAAGGCATACCGCTATAACAAAAGCTGTTGCTAAGGCAAGCCCTGGAGTTGTTGGTATAAACGTTACCGCAATTGAAGAGTATACAGACCCATTCTTTAGATTTTTTGAAGATGATCCGTTTTTTAGGTATTTCTTTGGTGATAGGTTTAGATATCGCGTTCCAGTTAGAAGTCTTGGCTCGGGATTTATAATTTCGCCAGATGGTTATATTGTCACGAATGATCATGTGGTTGGAAATGCAAAAGAAATCGTTGTAACTCTTTCAACGGGCGAAAAATATAAAGCAAGGCTTGTGGGTAGAGACCCTGTATCTGATATCGCCGTTTTAAAAATTGATGCAAAAGAGAATTTGCCATATCTTACGCTTGGAAATTCTGATGATGTCATCATTGGCGAATGGGCAATTGCGATGGGTAATCCTTTTGGTTTGTTTGAGCTTGGGAATAAGCCTACGGTTACAGTGGGTGTGATAAGTGCGGTAAAGATGAATCTTCATTCGGTCGATGGGAGAATTTATAGAGATATGATTCAGACGGATGCTGCTATTAACAGTGGGAATAGCGGTGGACCGCTTTTAAATGCGTTGGGGGAGGTCATAGGGATTAACACCGTCATTTATACGCCAAATCAAGGTAATGTCGGGGTTGGTTTTGCAATCCCGATAAACAGGGCGAAGTCCATAATTAACGAACTCATCAAAAAGGGCAAAGTTGAGCGCGATTTCAAAGTTGGGATGAAAGTTCAAACGCTTGATGAGAACCTTGCGAGATATTTTAATCTTCCAAAGGCTGAAGGTGTAATTGTCACGGATGTAGCTCCGGGGAGTCCATCTCAAAGGGCTGGTTTTAAAGAGGGAGATTTGATCGTTGAGGTTAACGGTGAGCCTATAAAAGATGAGCAATCATTAATTGAGATAGTCAAAACTGCTAAGGTTGGAGATGTCTTGAATTTTAAAGTTTTGCGAGATGGAAAGGTAGTCGTGTTGAAATTAAAACTTGAAAAATCATAAGCGGGGCAAGTTATGATCCCAAGGTATACGAGAGCCGAAATGGAGAGGATATGGTCGGATGAAAATAAGTTTAACATATGGCTTCAAATTGAGATACTTGCCGTTGAAGCTCATTCAAAACTTGGGCTTGTGCCGGAGGCAGCTGTTGAGGAGATAAAAAGAAAGGCAAAGTTTGATTTAAATCGAATTCTTGAAATCGAGAAAAAGGTAAAACATGATGTTGTTGCTTTTCTTACGAATGTAGCTGAAAATGTCGGTGAATCGGCTAAATATATTCACTATGGGATGACATCTTCCGATGTGCTTGATACTTGTCTTGCGGTGCAGATGAAGCAGGCTGGCGAGATCATACTTGATGGGCTTGAAAGGTTGGCTCAAGTTTTAAAGAAGAAAGCAATTGAACATAAGTACACCGTGATGATTGGGCGGACGCATGGAGTTCATGCTGAGCCAGTAACGCTTGGTTTTAAGTTTGCGCTTTGGCTTGAGGAAACGAAAAGAAACATTGAGAGAATGAAGAAAGCTGTGGAAAATATATCTTATGGTAAGATTGCTGGTGCGGTTGGAACTTATGATAATGTTTCTCCTTTTGTTGAAAAGTATGTATGTGAAAAACTTGGTTTAAAGGTTGAGCCAATTTCAACACAGGTGATCCAAAGGGATAGGCATGCGGAATATTTAACAACGCTTGCCATCATAGCGTCTTCACTTGAGAAATTTGCAACTGAGATAAGGCATTTGCAAAGGACTGAGGTTTTGGAGGTTGAAGAGTATTTTTCCGAAGGGCAGAAGGGTTCATCCGCGATGCCTCACAAGAGGAATCCAGTGAGGTGCGAAAGAATATCGGGACTTGCAAGAGTTATAAGGGCGAATGCTTTGGCTTCACTTGAAAATATATCACTTTGGCATGAGAGAGATATTTCACATTCATCGGTTGAAAGAATAATAATTCCAGATAGCACGACGCTTCTTGATTTTATGCTCAATGAGATGATTGACATAATTGAAAAACTTATCATCTATCCGGAGAGGATGGTTAAAAATTTAAACTTGACGAATGGTTTAATTTTTTCGCAGAAAGTTTTGCTTGCGCTTATTGAAAAGGGATTAACACGGGAGAGGGCATATGAACTCGTCCAAAGAAATGCGATGAGGTGCTGGGAGACGGGGGAAGATTTTTCAAAAATTTTGAAAGGCGATCCTGAAATTTCAAAACACATAAGCGACGAAGAGATTGACAAAATTTTTAACTATAAAAGCGTGTTCGAAAAAATTGATTTCATCTTTGAAAAAGTCGGGATTGAAAAACAAATTCAAAAGTAAAAACAAAAAAGGAAATCGTTATGTCAGAGGTCTTTAAGAATTACATCAATGGGAAATGGGTAGATGCAAAATCTGGCAAAACTTTTGAGAACAGAAATCCCGCAAATTGGGATGATTTGATAGGCGTATTTCCAAAGTCAGGGGCTGAGGATGTTGAAGAAGCGGTGAAAGCAGCAAGGAAGGCTTACGAATCTTGGCGCCTTGTTCCACCACCAAAGCGAGCTGATATAATTAAAAAGGCAGCTGACCTGCTTGTTCAGCGCAAGGAGGAAATTGCGCGTGAGATGACGCGTGAGATGGGAAAAATTTTGCTTGAGACGCGCGGTGATGTTCAAGAGGGAATTGATACTGGATATTACGCAGCTGGTGAAGGTAGAAGGTTATTCAGCTACACGACCACATCTGAATTGCCGAACAAATTTGCTATGGCAATTCGTCTTCCCGTTGGGGTTGCTGGAGTTATAACGCCGTGGAATTTTCCGATGGCTATTCCAACGTGGAAAATTTTCCCCGCGCTCGTTGCTGGAAACACAGTTGTATTTAAACCTGCGTCCGACACCCCGAAAACGGCGACAACACTTGTGCAAATTCTTGAAGAAGCTGGGGTCCCCGAAGGCGTTGTTAATCTCGTTCATGGTGGAGGGAATGAGGTTGGGATGGCAATTGTGCGGAATCCCGATGTTAATTTAATTAGTTTTACTGGGTCAACAGTGGTCGGGAAAGTGATTTCAAGGGAGGCAGCTGATACATTAAAACGCGTTTCGCTTGAAATGGGAGGTAAAAATGCTCAAATAGTTCTTGAGGATGCAAATCTTGAACTTGCTCTTGACGGCGTCCTTTGGGGCGCTTTTGGAACCTCAGGTCAAAGATGTACAGCCACAAGCAGATTGATACTGCATGAGGCGATTTATGATCAGTTCATTGAAATGCTTGTTGAAAGAGTTAAAAAACTAAAAGTTGGAAATGGGCTTGATGAATCAACTGAAATGGGTCCAGTTATAAATGAAGCTCAACTTAACAAAATCCATCAATATGTTGAGATCGGTAAACAGGAAGGAGCTAAATTGTTGATCGGTGGGCATAGATTAACGGGTGGGGAGTATGATAAGGGATGGTTCTATGCTCCAACGATATTTGTTGATGTTCATCCGAAGATGAGAATAGCGCAGGAGGAGATTTTTGGTCCAGTTTTGTGCGTTATAAAAGTTAAATCATTTGAGGAGGCAATTGAGGTATTAAATGATAGTAGGTATGGTCTTTCGTCATCGGTTTACACAAGGGATGTGAACAAGGCGTTCAAAGCGATAAGAGACATTCAGGCTGGCATTACATATATAAATGCACCAACGATCGGAGCTGAATCACACCTACCTTTCGGTGGGGTTAAAGAAACTGGCAACGGACATCGTGAAGGTGGTTGGACTGTTTTTGATTTCTTTACAGAAATTAAAACGGTCTATGTTGATTACAGCGATAAATTGCAGAGAGCCCAAATTGATACTTACAAAGAATAGTTAAATAATTTCGGGTGGACGTTGTTTACGTCCACCCCAATGTCATTAAGTTAAATTTGTCCCAAATACATAGTCCCATAGCGGGGTGGAAACTCCAAAAAGTTTATCAGGCGCTCTATAATGATGCTGTAAGTGATGTTTCCAAAGATATCGAAGTTTGTTCTTCGGCGGTTTAAGATGGTGGATTGCATAATGCGTCATATCGTAGATTATATATCCCATCACAAAGCCCGGGAAAAACGCAAATGTGTAGATTCCGAGCAAAGATTTAAAAAAATACCAGAATATAACAGCCAAAATTATGCTAACCGCTGGGGGCATAACCAAACGTTTTGGGTCATTTGGATATTGATGATGAACGCCGTGTATCATAAATTGTATCCTGAAGCCAAGTTTTGTTTTCGGCTGGAAGTGAAATATAAATCTATGTAAAAGATATTCCGCGAGTGTCCATAAGAAAATACCAACTGCGAAAAACCCAGCCGTAGTGGTAAGGTTAAAATTTAACTTATTTAGCGAATAAAAGAGCAAGTATGAAACCACGGGGAGATACACGATAAGCGGAGTCAACGGATGAGTTTTCGTTAACATCTCAAGAAATTTGTTCTTAAAAATTTGAGCGGAGCCTTTCCTCGGATAAAGATAATCTGGAATTCGCGTGTTTGCCTTGAGGTATTCGGTCATTTTTTGCCGAATCTTATTTGTCGTTGAAGTAGTGAAAATAATTTATTGCTTTTTCCGATGTTTTCAAAATCAAGTTGATTTTAAGTGTGAGTTTTCATAATTTTTCAACGAGACAAAAATCAAAGAGAAAGGTGAAGATGAAGCGTTTAACTATCGTTTCTATTTCTTTAGTTTTGCTGTTTAATATTGTTTTCCCGCAAAGCGTCACTTTGAAAGTTCGGGAAAAAACAATTTTAAAGGGGGAAAGATATGTGACTATTAAGTTCTCCGTTGAAGGAGGGAAGGAGAAATTCACAGATGTTGATGTGGCAAGGGGCGGGTATTATTATTTTGTTTGTCTGCCGGAGGGGAATTGGAAAATTGATGAGGGATTTGCGCACGAGTTTACCTCAAAGGTTTTAATTCGACAAGATGGAAATGTTTACTATCCTGAGGTTTACGACCTTTTGAACATCGGTGGAGGTGTAGGGTTAATGATTGGGTTTGAGAAAAAATTTAAGATTGAAAAGGCGTTTGAGATTGTTTATCCGATTTCCGAAAAGGTTGTGGAATCCGCGGTGATGCAAGTTCCCGAAAATCTATGGGAAGGTTATTCCAGGGCGTTTAAAATTTATCAAGATGGGATAAAATTTTACAACGAGGGCAACTATCAAAGCTCGGCAGATGTTTTGTTTGAACTTGTCTCAAATGAGTCGGCGAAAAAATTTTCGTTTTATAAAGATGGTCGTGAAAAGTGTATAAAATCGCTGGATAACATTTTGATTAAGCTCGTCGATGAATTTAACTCTGTTGTGGCTTCTATTATGGAGCCGGAGGATAAACTGCAAATGTATGATAGTTTAAAGGTTAAGTTTCAAAACTATGTCAATTCAACTTTAACACCGAAGTTAAATGTTCTCTCCGATACGCTTGTTTTTGCGATGCTATCGCGTGCGAATGAATATTTTGGAAGAATCGAGAATGAAGTTCAAGCCGAAAGATATCGCCTTGATGTTAAAAATATCTCATGGCTTAATACCGAAAGTGGGTTAAATTTCAAGTATCGTCTTGTGATTGATGCTCTCGCTTATGCTTTCACTTCCGAGTCATTTTGGAACAATCCTGATACGACTAAATTTGAATTTGTGTTGCCAGACACAGTCCTTGCCAATTTGAAAGTTTTCGGAGTTGAGAAGGATTATAATGTATTTCAGCGTGTTTGTATTTCAAACTTTAGAAATCGTGGAACTTTATTTGAAGAGAAGTTTCTTGTCAATCTTTTGAACAATTCATCTTCTCTGCCACAGCCATACTATGAGATTTTCTTGTCGATTGATAATTACTTAAGGCGAAATTATCTTGAAAGCAAGAATTATGTTGTGAAGGCGCTGAAGAAATTAACAGACGATGAACTTATGCAAAGGCTTGGGGTTTTGCATGGTATGATATTTGTGAAACAACAAAATTTATCATCAGAAGCGGTTGAGTTATATCGTGAGGGTTTGCGCAAGCTAACTGCTGGAGATAAAACGGGTGGGGTTGACGCTATTAGGAGGGCTGTTTTAATTGAGCCGAGATTTCCGCTCGCAAATTATATGATTGGAAATGAATATTATAAAGACGGAGATTTTTATCCTGCGATAATTTACTTGTCAAAGGCAATTTCTCTCGATTCAAATTTTGTTCCTGCTTATGTGCGTCTTTTTGATATCTACAAAGCGCAGGGCAACTGGTCTGAAGCTAAAACGATGCTTGAATCAGCTCTTGCAAAGGGGAACGATTTTTGGATAATAAGAACTCTTTTGGGTTATGTTTATAACGAACTTAAACTTTACGATAAAGCGGTTGAATCCCTTGTGAAAGCGATAGGTTATAACCCGTTAAATTATGAGCAATATGTTTATCTTGGCATTGTTTATTCAAATATGAAGAAATTTAGCGATGCTGAAACAATCTTGAAAAAGGCAGCTGAAATAAACCCCGATAGGAAAGAGGCTTATGAGGAGTTGAAGAAAGTGGAGGAATTAAAAAAGCAAGTGCAAGTCAAACAACCCGAAGAAAAAAAGCAAAACAAAAAATGAAAATGCGTATACTTGTTTCAAATGATGATGGCATAAATTCGGAAGGCATTTATTTGCTTGCGAAAGAACTTAAAAAAATTGCTGATGTAACTGTTGTCGCACCTGAAAAACAAATGAGCGCAGTTGGTCATGCGATAACGGTTCAATATCCATTGAGAGTTAATCCGTTTTATAAAAACGGTGAATTTTTTGGGTATGCTGTCGATGGGACGCCTGCTGATGCGGTAAAGCTTGCTGTCAAGGCTCTTTTGAAAGGTGAGAAAATTGATCTTTTAATTTCTGGGATAAATCATGGGACAAACACATCGATAAATATAATTTATTCTGGCACTGTTTCAGCTGCGACTGAGGGGACGATACTTGGGATACCATCAATTGCGATTTCGCTTGCCACATATGCACCTAATCCAGATTTCACTTTTTCTGCTAAATTTGCCGTTAAACTTGCGGAGTTCGTCTTTAAAAATGGCTTGCCAAAGGGGACGCTTTTGAATGTCAATATCCCGCCAGTTCCAGAAAGTGAAATAAAAGGGGTTCTCGTAACTCATCAGGGTTCTGCTTTTTGGGACGATTATTTTGATCTTCGCAAAGACCCTAACGGTAGGGAATACTATTGGCTTACGGGTAAATTCATAAATTACGATGTTGATGATTTAAGCGCTGATCATACTGCGGTGCAGAACAATTATATTTCAATTACACCGATACATTTTGATTTGACTGATTACAAGGCTATTGAGCATCTGAAGAAAAGCGGTCTTGAGAACATTCTAAAATCCCTTGATAGAGATTGAAGAAGTTTAA
>CALJEK010000042.1 GCA_938074445.1 Candidatus Kryptoniota bacterium
AGTGAACTTAAAATTGGTGGATTAAAAATCGTTGAAACTTATTTTGATGATGACGACGATATTTATTATTCGCTTGCTGTCCTTGAAAGGGAAACAGCTGGAAAGGAGTTAAAAGATAAGTTAAATCAATATCACAGTGCTTATTCAAAAAATCTCGAACTCGCGAAAAACAATATCTCAAATGGCAATTTCTATCAAGCACTCTTAAATCTATCTGAAGCATACAGGAATATACCGCTTTACAATGAAATCCTTCCTCTTTTTAGATTTATAACCAGACCACTTGCTGAGGTAAGTGTTGGAGATGAGTGGAGGGTAAGCGATGCTTTGCTAACTTCGGAAATTAAATCTATTGCCCAGGGGTTGCTGTCAAAAATTAAAGTTGAAAAAGTTTCGGGTGAAGAGCAGGAAATTGAATTTAATCAGGCTCTTAAACCACTTATGCTTAAGGTTACATATAAAGATGGGGCAAGAGAGCATCCTGTTTCTGGAATTAAGTATAAATTTACGCTTCGATCTGGCGTTGGAAAGATTTCTGAAATGGGCGTATCTGATAACTTTGGGATGGTAAAGTGCGAAATATTTGAATTAAAACCTTATCATGAAAATTACTATGTTGTGTTAGCAAAGGCGGATCTTTCTGAATTTAATATCCGTGGTCAATATGATGAGTATGTTGAATGGAATGAATTTCTGAAGAGGAATGAAAGTGAGGTGATTTTTACATTGCGTAAGACCACTGCTACGCTTGATGATAAAATTAGAAATCTCGTCTTAAACCTCACTTCGAAGATACCAGCTGAATTGGGACCGATTTCTGTCCTAAGGATTTATTATCAGGACAAGTTGCCAGGACCTATGGCTTTGTATTTAAGACAAAAAATTGAGTCGGCAATTGAGCAATACACAAAATTTTCTCTGATAAGTGATGAGCAAATCAAATGGGCGGGGGTGAAATATGCAAGTTTGACTTATTCTTCGGAGGAACTTGGAACGCCCGAAAGTTTTGGGAAATACATTGGGTCTAAGATTGTGATAACTGGAAGTTATTGGGAAAGTAAGGATGCAATTGATTTGAATTTAAAGGCAACTGATGTTGAAAAAAAGGTTATTTTATCAACAGCAAGCATCAATATTCCCAAATTGTTATTGCCTGATATTCCGCTCGTCCCAGAGAATTATAATCCGCGGGTTGATGATGAAGTTATAAAATCAACGAGGAAAGGGGAAGAGTTAAAAGTTGATGTATGGGTTGATAGACCTGATGGGATTTATTATGAAGGGGATTCAATTAGAATTTTTGTCAAGGCAAATAAAGAATGTTATATCCAACTTGTTTATTATGACGCTGAAGGTAATGCTATACTCGTTTTTCCGCACAGGAAAGAATGGAATAACAAAATTGAAGGGAATAGGGTTTATAGGGTTCCTGGTAATTTTGTAATAGAGCCACCTTTTGGACGTGAAATTCTTAAAGTTATGGCGAGCGAAAATCCATTACCCTTGCCCAAGGGGAAAGAACGTTCTGGTCTAATTTTAATTGAGAACCCGCAATTTTACTTAAAAAATGTTCGTGGTCTCTCTTTGAAATCGGAAAATTACGCCGAAAGTAGTGTTGTTGTGACAACTTTGAAAAGAGCAAAGTGAAAGTAAACAATCAAACTTAAAAAGAGTCGGAGGGTTGTAAAATGAAGTTAAAAACATTAATTTTGGGGTTTGCTGTTTTGATGCTTTTCATTTCTTTAGTTTATTCTCAAGATGGGTATAGGAAAAGTTGGGCTTTGATTGTTGGAATCAATGAGTATCAAAGCCTGCCGAGGTTGAGCGGTGCCGTAAGGAGTGCGAAGATGATTCGTGAGAAATTGGTCAGAGAGTTTGGTTTTGATCCTGAAAATGTGATTGAGCTTTATGATGATCAAGCGACGAGGGAGAATATCTTGAAAGCTTTTGATAGGTTGATGGACCCGCGCAGGGTGGGCAAGGATGACAGAGTTTTTATTTATTTTGCTGGACACGGCGTGACGCGTCAAGTCGCGGGGAAAGATAAGGGCTACATAATGCCGGTTGATGGTGTTATGGAAAAATACGCAAGTACTGCTATTTCCACGGATCAACTTCATGAGTTTCAAGAGGCGATACCCGCAAAACATATCTTCTTTGCAATGGATGCTTGTTATAGTGGGACAATATTTACAAGAGGGATTGGACTTGCAGAGGAGAAGTATACTTCAGTTTCTGAGGCTATGCGGAAGTTTACAGCGAAGAGCGCGAGGGTTGCGATAACCGCTGGAGGTAAAGATGAGCAAGTCGTGGACCTTGCGGATCAAGGTTTAAGTGTTTTTGCTTTTTATTTTTTGAAAGGTCTTGATGGGGAGGCGGATGTTAACAGGGATGGTTTAATAACATCAAGTGAGATTGCTGATTTTGTTGCGAAGAATGTTAGGTTCAGAGCGCCACAAAATCCACAGTATGGTAGATTGCCCGGTGATGAGGGTGGTGAATTTGTTTTTGTTCGTTCAGTGCAAATTGTATCTGAGGAGAAACCGATGCAGCCACCGCAGGTCGTAAAGGAAGAACCAAAAGCACAGCCAAAGAGAGTGATTCGCGAAGGAGAAGAGGAAACGAAGACGATAATCCAGCAGCCAAAGGTTTCTCCATTTTGGTTTTTTGCTTTCATCGGTGACAATAAAAACAATCACTCAATATCTTCTGTACTTAAATATGAAAGTATAGAAGGTGGGGGCGCCTTTATTGGAGTTGGTTTTGAATATATCGCAAGCTATAACTTTTCATTTGCCTTGAATTTAGCGTATGACGAGAAGAGCGGGAGATTTAAAATTGCTCCATTTAGTGTGAGCGATGGAATATATTTGTATCAATATGGACCAGACATTTATCTTGAACCTAAAATTACTTATCTGACAATTAATCCGATGTTCAAAGCAAGATATAGAAACTTTTATCTTTCCGCTGGACCCTCAGTGGGATTTGTGTTGGATAAGGAGTATCATCTAAAAATGGGTTACACGAAAAATAGGATTAGCGATGGGATTTTCATTGGTGCAGGAACGATTGATAAAAAAGAAGAAATAGAAAATGTTAAAACTCGCTTTAGTTTACCCATTGGCGTGGGATATGATTTAAGGCTTGGCAATTTTAAAATTTTTGGTGAGGCAAGATATGATATCGGTTTAACTAAAGTTGCGAAAGATAATGTCAGTTCACCCACTACTCCAAAGTATTATGAGTCGTGGAAAGTTTCGTCTTTTCAAATTTTGCTCGGTGTAAGATATGGGTTCTAAAAATCGCTGAACTTTTGATGTTTCATTTGGCAAGTATCATTTTCTTTGCGGATATAAAGTTATCAGAATACATTCTATAGATGTAGACGCCCGAGCTTACTTTGGAACCATTTTCATCGGTTCCGTCCCATATGGTCCAGTGTTCACCTGCTGGTAATGTTTTATCTAACAAGGTCTTGACCAATCTTCCTGTTATATCGAAGACTGAAATTTGAACTCTTGTTTCTTTTGGGATTGTGAATTTTATTGTGGTAATTGGGTTGAATGGGTTTGGGTAGTTTTGTTCTAATTTGAAGTTTGCCGGATAAATATCGGTATCTATAAGTTTAAAATCTGGCGTTACTATGACACCATTTGAGTTGGTAACCTCAGCGCTTATAACTTCGATATCATCTTGACTCTTAAATTTTCCCGTTATGAAGAAAATTTCTCCTTCTCCCGCTTCAAGTCCATATTCACTTGTTGCTGTTAAGTTAACTTTAATAATTTCGCCTGTAATTATGTGGTTAATTTTCATAGTTCCAGCGCTCCTTGGCATAGGGTATACAAATTCAGGTGTTGAGCCATTTTTAATTTTAAGTTCAAGATTTATGTTTTTAATAGGTTCTGCGTTTCGGAGGTGTACAACGATTGATGAATAACTGATATTAAACTTTAGCTCTAAGTTGCTTTTATCATTTTTCACGAATTTCAGTGTGATACCTTGAGCAGTTGCGTTTAGTTTTTGGACTTTAGGGGCTATCATAAGTAAATTTGCAAAGGTTAAGTTCACGCTATCATTTGGGACAAAGTTTAGAACTTTGAACTTAATTTTTGCTATTGTCGTTTTTCCTGGCTTGAATTCATGTCCTGAGCTTGCAAGCATTACAATGTTAATTGTAGCGCTATCAGGTGAGTAATATCTAAATAGAAGATTGTTTTGTAGGGTTAAGATGGTATCAAGTTTAATGAGAGGTTTATCAAGTTTAAGGGTTGTTTGTATTCCTGCAACTGTATCAGTATTTGACAGCGCGAGATTTATTTCAACATTTGACGTGTTGACTTTGTTTTCACCCTCAAGGTAAAGTAGGTTTTGGGCATTTATCAAGCTTGCGATTATTATCAGCAAAGCGATTGTTTCGACGAGTCTTTTCAACATTTTTGTATGTTTAGATTTGTTTTTACTGACACCTAATGTTACATCAATATATATGCCAATTATGCCAATAGATTTCGCTAAAAATAATTTATTGACATCCAATAAGTTTTATGTGAGGACATCCCTTTTAACACGTCGCCCTCAAAATTATTTGTAAATTTTACAAAATAATTTGTGTAATTTTGAAATATGGTTTGACGGCTATGAGGTTGTTTGGGAAGGAAGTTTTGCAATTGTGTTTTCGAACTCTTATTTTTATTTAGTTAAAACAAAAGAGAGATTTTGTATGGGTGACATTTTAGTGGGAAAGGTTATAAGTGCACACGGAGCTATATTCAATGTTCAGGTTGGGGATAAGGTTATACAGTGCAAATTGAGAGGGAAAATGCGCTTGCAGGCCAAGGTGAGCACAAGTCCGGTTGTGGCTGGGGATAATGTAAAAGTGCGAATTCTTAAAGATGGGACCGGGATAATAGAGGAGGTTTTTGAAAGATTTAATAAGTTGTATAGAAAGGCGGTTGGTAAAAGGGAACTTGAGCATGTTATAGTTGCAAATATTGATCAAGCGATCGTAGTGACTTCATTTAATATGCCTTATGTTCCTTGGGGTTTTGTAGACAGATTGCTCGTTGCAAGCGAACGAAATAATATAAAGCCGATAATTTGTATCAATAAAATTGATCTGATCGAAGATTGGAAGGAGGTTAATGAATTCGTCAAGGTTTATGGGAAGAAAGCGGGTTATGAGATAATAAAGACAAGTGCAGAAACAGGTGAAGGGGTTGATGATTTGAAGGAAATTTTAAAGGGCAAAACCAGTGTTTTCGTTGGTCAATCGGGGGTTGGGAAGTCTGCTTTGATAAATGCTATTGAGCCAGGCTTGGATGTGGTAACTATGGAGGTGAGTGAAAAAACTGGCAAGGGACGCCATACCACGACGCATACGGAGCTTCACCCTCTTTCCTTTGGTGGTTTTATCGCTGATACACCTGGGGTCAAAGAGTTTGGTCTTGCAGGCATCGAGAAAAGTGAACTTGGCTTTTACTACCCTGAGTTTAGAAAATTTCTCAATCAGTGTAAATTTTCAAATTGCACTCATATGCATGAGCCGGATTGTGCTGTTAAGGAAGCCCTTCGCTCTGGGAAAATTGACCATAGAAGGTATGCGAACTATGTCAATATACTTAATTCGCTTGATGAGGATTAATTCTTGCAATAGAGGGTTTTTTTGAGTAACTTTTGAAGGAAAAAATGAAATTTTAAGTTTGAGCTTTGGCTTCACAAACTAAAAATATCGAGTACGGCAAACGGAAAAATTCTTCGAAGAATGGAAGTTTTTTCACACGGCATAGGATAGGGATTTCAATTTTAATTTTTGTTCTCGGGTTAATTTTAACTTTAAGCATCTTATCTTACAGCTCGAAAGATCAAGCGAATCTCATCTCTATTTCTGATATAGGCAAGATTTTAACAGGTGATGAGCAAGTACGGCAGAAACTTGAGCGAACCCATAACTGGCTTGGTTTTTTTGGTGCGAAGATTTCCTTCCTTTTGGTAAATTATACATTTGGATATGCTTCGGTTTTTATCGGATTAATCTTGATATTGTGGGGAATTTTTTTGTTTTTCAACAAGGATAGACATTTAGTTTTCAAATGGTCATTTTATCTGTTGGTTTTCTCGTTTATTCTGTCGGTGTTCTTGGGGAATTTGAAACTTATTTTCGGGACTGAAGAATTTAAGAGTGAAATCTGTGGTATGATAGGATTATATGTTGCTGATGTTTTGATAAAACTTTTTGGTGAGTTTGGGAGCTTGTTTATAACGCTTATTTTGTTTTTGGTTGTTCTTGGTTTTATCGTTGAAATTAATTTTTATGATGTCGCGATAGGCATCGGGGAGAAAGTTTCAGCGTTTTTAAGTAAGTTAAAGTTCAAGCGGAGGAAAAAACCTGCAGGAGTGAAAGTTTTAAAACCGGAGCAGAAACGGGTTGAAGAGCCAGTTGAGGTCGTTATCTCAAAACCGGAACCCGAAGCTTTAAAGGTGGAAAAGGTTGAAGGGGATGAGATTTTACCAGAGAGGAAGCAGATTATATCAAAGGTAGCTCAAAAGGGGCAACAAGTTAGAAAACTTGATTTTAAACTTCCTCCTATTGAATTGCTTGATCCCCCTGATGAGGAGGCAGTTGCTGATGATGAAGAACTTAGTGTAAATGCGGAGCTTTTGAAAAACAAGCTTGCAAATTTTGGCGTTGAGATTGAAAAGATAAGCATAACTCCTGGACCTGTGGTCACGCTTTACGAGATAGTTCCAGCAGCTGATGTTAAGGTAAGGGAAATTGTTTCGCTTGCGGATGATATAGCCCTTGCGCTTGCAGCTCGTGGAATAAGGGTTATTGCCCCAATGCCCGGGAAAGGAACAGTTGGGATAGAAATTCCGAATCGCAAGCCCACGATAGTTAAGATAAGAAGCGTGATAGGTTCGCCTGAGTTCAAGAATTTCAACGGTGTTCTTCCGATAGCGATGGGGAAGACGATAACTGGTGAGGTTTATTGTGATGACCTTGCGAAAATGCCACATCTTTTAATTGGCGGGGCTACAGGTTCTGGGAAAAGCGTTGGGATAAACACGATAATTGTTAGCTTGCTTTACAAACTTAAACCATCCGAAGTAAAATTTGTTATAATTGACCCTAAGAAAGTCGAACTTATAAATTACCGTAAGCTTGTCAATCATTATCTTGCAGTTTGTCCAGATATAGATGAAGAAGTGATAACCACGCCTGAGAATGCAGTTATTGCTTTGAAAAGTTTAGTCCTTGAAATGAATGAAAGATACGATAAGTTTTCTAAGGCTGGGGTGAGAAACATTCAAGATTACAATGAGCGAGTGAGGCGTGGTGGGATTAAAGACGAGGAAGTTCAGCATTATGAATTACCATATATTGTTGTCATAGTGGATGAGCTTGCTGATTTGATGCTTGTTGCATCTAATGAAGTTGAAGAGCCGATCACTCGGCTTGCTCAACTTGCCAGAGGTGTTGGGATTCATCTTGTTATCGCGACGCAAAGACCATCGGTTGATGTGATAACTGGACTGATAAAGGCAAATTTCCCAACTAGAATCGCTTATCAGGTTGCTTCAAAGGTTGATTCAAGAACGATACTTGATATGAATGGGGCAGAGCAGTTGATCGGAAGTGGGGATATGCTTTATCTCCCCGCGGGTGCTGTTAAACCCATTAGGATTCAGAATGCTTTTATTTCAACTGAAGAGGTTGAGAGGGTTGTTGATTATGTTGTTTCTCAGCCCGGATATGACAAGCCGTACGAGCTTCCATCTGTGATAGAGCGTAAGAAAGTTGAAATAAATGTGGGAGATGAATTGGACGAGTTTTTTGAAGAGGCAGCGAAAATTGTCGTAAGATATCAGCAAGCTTCCACATCTTTGCTACAGAGAAAATTAAAGATTGGTTATGCGAGAGCAGCTAGAATAATGGATCAACTTGAAAGAGAGGGGATTGTTGGTCCTCCATCTGAGGGGAATAAGGCAAGAGAGGTTTTGTTTGACAGCGAGATTGAGCTTGAAGCGTTTTTAAAACAAATTAGGGAAGGGAAAAAATGAAGTATATTTTTTTGAGAATTCTTGTCTTTGTTATGTTATCTGAAATTGCTTTTTCGCAAACAGGTGGAGAAATTATAGAGCGGTTGAAAAAGAAATACGCTTCGGTAAATGATGCACTTGTAAAGTTCGAGCAAACGGTTAAATATGGGATGTCAAAATTTGAGCAAACTTTTTCAGGAACGCTTTATTTTAAAAAGCAAAATAAATACAGGATTGAAACGGATGAGCAAGTGATTGTGACTGATGGCAATACGAGCTGGTTATATTCCAAGGTTAACAAGCAGGTTATAATTGACAAATACAAAGAAGATAAAAATTCTACATCACCTGACAAATTTTTATTCTCAATTTCAGACGAATATATCGCGATCGTTTTAAAGGTTGAAACGGTTAACGGTAGAAAAGTTTATGTTGTTAAACTTACCCCCAAAGACGAAGACTCGTCGATCGAGTCGGTTAAAATCTGGGTGGTTGAAAATAGTTTGGATGTGATGAGAGTTGAGATAATCGATATAAATGGAACAGTTACAGTTTACAATGTTAAGAGCGTTAAATTAAATTCAGGGCTTGCGGATGATGTGTTCAAATTCACAATTCCGCCATCTGTTAAAGTTGTTGACTTAAGGTAAAAGAGCGAGGTAAATTAAATGTTTAATCTCAAGAGGTTGTCAAAGTTTATTTTGGGTATTGCGATTGCGGTTTTTTTCCTATATTTTGCGTTCAAGGGGATTGATTGGAGTGTGTTTTTGAGTGTCCTCTTAAATGTTAATTATCTTTACATCTTTTTGATGCTTTTCTTTCTTTTGTTTTCGCATCTATTTAGAGCGTTGCGATGGAGATATCTTTTGAAGCCGGTGAAATTAAATACATCGTTTATTCACTTTTTTGAAGCTACGATGATAGGTTATTTTTTCAACAACATTTTTCCGAGGGCTGGGGAGATATTTAAGGCTTATTCATTAAGTAATGATGAAAAGATTTCAAGTGCTTCAAGTTTAGCGAGCGTTTTGCTTGAGCGAATTTTGGATATAGTTTTTTCGCTTTTATTTTTTGGCGTTGCTATGTTATGGAATAAAAAAATTTTTGAAAGGCATTATCCGTGGCTTGGGGAGGTGGCTTTATTTAGCGCTTTGATCGTTGGAATAATTTTTATTTTAATCTTAATTCTTTTGATTTGGCAGGACAAATTTATCTCTTTGTTGGGCAAATTCATTGGAATTTTTAGTCTCGGGCTGGCTGTAAAGTTCAGGAATATTTTGAGCTCTTTTATTGATGGCTTTGAAGTTATAAGGTATAGAAGTGTTTATTGGCGAATAGTTTTGTTAAGTTTTTTAATCTATCTTTGTTATATTTTTGCAGCTTATGTTGCTTTGTTTGCTTTTGAGATTGAGAGGGCAAAGATCGGCTTATTCACAGCGCTTGTAATTTTTGTTGTTTCAACGGTTGGTTTTATAATTCCAACCCCTGGGGGAGTAGGGAGTTATCATTCGCTTATAACTGGGGCTCTTGTTGGGCTTTATAGTATCAAACATGAAATTGCGCTTGGTTACGCTGTTTTAACGCATGGGGTGGGCTATATATTTAATGGCTTGTTGGGATTTTACTTTGCGATGCGAAAGCATGTTAAATTTTCAAGCGCTTTGGAATTGGAAGATGTAAAATACGATACATAAAAAATTAAGGGCGAGATTTCTCGCCCTTTTTATTTTTGCGGAGCCGACGGGGCTCGAACCCGCAACTTCCAGCGTGACAGGCTGGCGTGCTAACCGATTGCACCACGGCTCCAGTTTTATAGAACCGTTGATAAATATAATCAACTTACTTAAAAAATGCAAGTTTTGTGAGTTTTTGTCTTTGCAATGTTTAAAAATGTTAATTTTAAAAACTTGTGCTAAAAGGGGGCACCTACCTCTTGACAAATATAAATTTAGTTTGTATATTGAACTGGAGGGCTACGGCATCTGTTCTTTGAGATCACCAAGGCAAAATTGCTATTGAGCGGGGTTCCCAAGTTGATGTTAAGAAGATGGTTTTGGTGAAGTAGTTTTGAGGTTGAAATCTTCTTCGTTGGTCTTGACAAAGACGAAATTAATTTTTAAATTCCTAACGAGGCAAAAATTAAACTAAAAAGGAGGAGAAGCCATGAAAAGGGAAATTTTATTTT
>CALJEK010000043.1 GCA_938074445.1 Candidatus Kryptoniota bacterium
TTTTCTGTCCGCATAAATCCCCGACGGAACAAACCTGCCAAGCGCCAAAAAACCAGCAAAATCAGTCAACGCTTGCCCTCTATAATCTTTTGGCTCAACTTGTGTCCCGCCCGTCCAAATTGCAACATTTCCCGCTGTTGGGTTATCCTCTGAACTATTTCTTGATGTGAAAAATGGAGTATTTGAATTGTTATAGTCCCCATTGGGTATAACAGCGATATCGCGAATTACATCAGCTCCACTGGCGGAATATCCTCCTGGGCAACTTGAGTAAAATGGTGGCGGGATATAAGAAGCAGGGTCTGCTGCCCCAGCTGAGTTTGTAACTTGACTGCTTGTGAAGTTATAAACCCTCGGGGTTGGTCCTGGATTTCCAGCCTGATAAGTAGTCCCAGCATAAACAAAACTATCTTTAGTTGCGCTCAACCCAAATACAAATGTTCCATAACCCACCTGCCCAAAGCCAAACCCATATCTAATCTTTTGTTCTGGAGATCCATCCTTAAAATAATCAAGCCCTGAAACACCCACTGGGCTTATCGCAGCAGGCTGTCTAAAGACAACAAGCACATCATTCTGAATTGTAGTTATACCGCGAAGCGAATGAACATTCGTCGTATCGTGTCTTGCTGTATAATCGTAAACAAGCGTAAAGATAGTATCATTTGGTCCTGCTTTCCACAACGCATTGTGAGCCGATGTATCTGTTGCAGTTGAAGATATAACCCATAAATTACCATTTGCATCAACGGCACACAAAAAAGGTCTGACATATGAAGTATCTGTAGGTGGAAACTCAATAGACCTCTTGTATACCCATTGCTCATCTTGAGCAAAAAGAATTATTGGGAAGGTCAAGATGAGAATAAGATTGTAGATTGGTTTCATATCTGGACGAAATTTTGTTTTGTTCACACTTAAAAATAAACACTTTTCAAGCCAAAGTCAAATAAAATTTGATGAAAAAATTGATTTTCCCAAAATTTTTCTTACCTTTTTGAAAAAACGAAACTCGCTATGCGGATGAAATCTTTATTTCCAGTTGCCCTTTTAACAATTTTAATTTCTTGTTTTCAAATCGTCGGGCAAAAACCACAAGAAGTTGAAGATATCTATTTACCAGACGGAGAAAATGCTCAAGTAAGTGTATGGATAGATAATCTTGAGATACCGTGGTCGCTTGTTTTCCTCCCTGATGGAAGGGCTCTTGTCAGCGAGAGACCCGGGAGAATACGGCTTATTGAAAACGGTAAACTCTTACCGGAACCATATATGAAAATTGATGTCAAGCATATAGGAGAAGGCGGATTGATGGGGCTTGCAGTTCACCCCGACTTTCCTCAAAAACCGTTCATTTACGCAATGTATACATACGAGACGAAGGATGGCAAAATTTTTAACAGGGTCATAAGAATTAAAGATAACGGCAAAAGCGCAACCTTTGATAAAGTCATAATCGATAGCATACTTGGTGCAAGATTCCACAATGGCGGAAGAATCAAGTTTGGTCCAGATAAAATGCTTTACATTACAACAGGTGAGATATTCAAAGGTGAGTTAGCACAAGATTTGAATTCTCTCAATGGGAAAATTTTAAGGTTAACCCCAGATGGAGAAATTCCAAAGGATAACCCATTCCCGAACTCGCCAATTTACTCATACGGACACAGAAATCCGCAAGGTTTAGCATGGCACCCTGAAACGGGAGATTTATTTGAATCCGAACATGGTCCTTCGGGAGAATATGGTCGCTTCGGGCATGACGAAATTAATGTCATCTTTAAAGCTGGAAATTATGGATGGCCTAAAGTAATCGGGGCACCGGGAGAAAAAGATTATATAGACCCAATTGTTGTTTGGAAGGATGCAACTCCGCCATCTGGTATGACTTTTTATAAAGGTGATTTATTTGTGGCGACATTGAGAAGTGAAGCGTTGATACGAATTAAAATTAAAAAATCTGGAAACCGCTATCAAGTTACACGAATTGAAAGATGGTTCGCATTTGACAATAGAAGAGGAAAATTTGGAAGATTAAGAGATGTCGTTGAGGGTCCAGATGGAAACTTATATATCCTCACAAGCAACAGAGATGGGCGAGGAAATCCGCAACCCGGGGACGATAAAATCTATAAAATCGTCTTCAAAAAATAATCGCAACTATAAAACTTTCACCGCAACCATCGTTACATCATCCGTCTGTTCAACACCGTAAGTATGGGACTTGATTAACTTGACCACACCTTCAACGATCTCCCGAGATGAAAAATTCTTTAACGAATGAATCATTTCAATAACTTTCTCAATTCCAAGGTCTTTTTCAAATCGATCCACCGCCTCTGTAACACCATCAGTATAAAGAAAAATCAAATCCCCTCGGGCAATCTTTATTTTTTCGGATTTATATTTACTTCTAAAAACACCCAAAACAGCCCCACCCCTTTCAAGAAATTTAACCCTACTTCCGCTCAACAAAACTGGTGGGTTATGACCAGCGTTTATATATTCAATCGTCAAGTTTTTCAAGTTAACTTTACAAATAAAAAATGTTATAAACTGTTCCGCTGATGTATTCAACAAAATAACTTTGTTGAGCAAATTCGTGATTGTTTCAAGTTCATCTGTAAATAGCAAAATGCTTCTCAACGACGCCTGCAAATTCGACATCAAAAGCGATGCAGATAAACCCTTCCCACAAACATCAGCTATGACAACGATGAACTCATCCCGATTTATCTTAAACACATCGTAATAATCACCGCCCACGACCTTTGATGGAATGGTTAAACCGTAAATATCAACTCTTGAATCCTTAGGCAACTCAAGGGGCAAGAGATTTCTCTGGATGTTATAAGCGAGGTTAATATCATAGTTTAAACTAATCATCTTAAGATTTTCAATCGCATTTACGAAGGATGTAAATAACGCTTGAAGCAAATTTGCTTCGCTGACCTTGAAATTTATCGCTCCCTTTTTCCTACCAAGCAATAAAACATAACTTCTTTCACCATCCGATGACTTTTGAGCGATTGCAAATGAGAAAACTTTTGTTTTTATCCCTGAAAATTTAGCGTCTCCGAAACCCTGCTTTAAAATTTTCTTTACAAATCCCTTCGAAAAGTTCTGTTCTTCGGGAAAAGAGAAAACCTTAATCGCACCTCTATCGGATTTAATAACCGATACACTTTCAACTCCAAAATGTCCCATCAAAGTTAAAGCAAACGAATTAAAAATTTCGCCTTCATCTCTCTTTAAAAGGATGCTTTGAGTGAATTCATTCAAAACGGTTAAATCAAAAACGCTTCTCTTTAGTTCAAGAATTGAGTTAATGTTTTTTAGAGAAATTGCCGTGAAATTTGAAATGAAGTTAATATAATCGATCTCCGACTTCGTAAAGCTTTTGTTCCTCCCCCCAAGAAAGATTAAGGCAAGAACATTAGTCTGAGCCCATCTTATCGGAAGAACGTAGCTGAATTCTTTATGTTGGGTAAAATTTTTGATCATACTTTTTTTAAGGCGTGCAAGTTTAGGTGGAATTTCAGAAAAGTTTATTTTAATCTCATCGTCTACTTCAGTACCTCTTGAATAAACAAGTTTAAATTTATCCCCAGACGATACAAAGCCAGCAACCCTGCTCACCTTTAACTTTCCCATAAGAGATAAAATTGAAACTTTTAAAATTTCCTCAACAGTATTCGCAGTTCCAAGTGCTTTCCCAAGATTAAAGATAGATTCGAGCGTAAAAATTGCCTCTGCCTTATACATCATCCCGTTTCAAAAACTTTGTTAAGATAACAATGTTTTTATTACCTCTTCTCGTGTATTTCACCCTGTCCATAAATTGATAAATTATAAACATCCCAAGCTTACCCCTTTTAATTCTTCCCGTTTTGCTGTATTTTTGAACTGGCGATTCAACTTTTATCTTTTTAGGATCAAACGGCAAACCGTCATATGAGACGATAACCGTAAACTTATCCTTTTGGGCTTTCAACTCAATAGTTATTTCACCAGTTGGCTTATTTCCGTATGAGTGCTTTATTGAATTTGTGCATACTTCGTCAACCACGAGAACTATCTTTTCAGTTTCAATTTCATCAAAACCAAATTTTCTCGCCTCCCTGGACACAAACTCACGAACAATCTTAAGATTTCTCAAATCGCTAACGATGACAATTTTATTATTTCTTCCTTCTCTTGACATTTTTAACCCTAACTTTCTCAAATGATTTTATTGCCTCACTTTCACTATTTAAAACATTGAAGATATGCTTAAAACCAAGCAGTTCGAAAATTTCATCTATTTTTTCCGAAAGACAACAAAATTTAATATCACCGCCATTTTTTCTCACCTCGTCAACAAAAGCCATAAAAACGCCAAAACCAGCACTGCTTATATACGATAAATTCTTCATATTGACAACAAGTTTATAACTCCCGCCCTCAACAAGCTTTTTCATCACCTCTTCGAATTCGAGAGAAGTATACGCATCCAGGTATCCCTTTAGATTTAAAATCTTAACTGAGTTTTTCTCTTCAATTTTTACATCGAAGTTTTTTTCTCTTTCCCTCTTTGCCATTTCCGTGCTCCGTTATTTTTTCCATTTAACTGCGACTATTGTTATATCGTCAACCTGCTGAATTTCGCCTTGATAATTTATCACTTCCCTATAAATTGTGTTTACAATTTCATTTGAATGCCTATCTGAAGATGAAACTATAACTTTTTTAAGTCGCTCGTATCCAAATTCCTCGTTAAGCTCGTTGACCGCCTCAATTATCCCATCACTGTAAAAGATAAGCAAATCATCTTTTTCAAGTTTAAATTTAAGTGTCTTAAGCAATTTCCGAAAGGAATGGGTCGGCATAAGCCCAACACTTGCTCCCGGTAGTTTCAAAAACTTAAGCGTTCCACCTTTGACAAGAACAGGTGGCAAATGCCCAGCCCTTGCGATATGAACAACGTTTCTTTGCAAATCAAAATAAGCGTAAACGAGGGTAATAAAAAACTTTTTATCTATGTGCCCCAAAATAGTATCGTTCATTTTCGCAAGAAAATCAACAGGCTTAGGATGAATCTTCGCAAGCGTTTGAAAGATTCCTTTTATCTCCGCCATATAAAACGCTGCCGATACACCCTTGCCCGAAACATCAGCTGCGATCAAGGAAATATTTCCATTGTTATGAATTACAAAGTCGTAATAGTCACCACCGACCTCAAACGCAGGGATAGACAAAGCGGAAATTTCAAATTTTTCAGAAACTGGTAAACTCTTTGGGAGAAGTTTTTCCTGCATCTGCCTCGCAAGTTCAAACTCACGGGCAAGGCGCTCCTTTTCAATCGACTCTTGAATTAACCTCGAATTCTCAATTCCAATCGCAATTTGATCGGCAAAAGCAAGCGCAAGATTGATTTCATCTTGATTATAACTTTTGCCATCCCTCATAAGATACAGCAATCCCAAGACCTTGTCGTGAGCAACGAGTGGCGCAACAAGAACTATCTTGCTCTCCAAATCCTCAATGTGATAACTCTCTTTAAAATACTCCCTACCAAATTTTTCTCTGATATGCGAAATTTGTCCCATCACCCTTAACATCTCATCTTCACCTATCCCAAATCTCCCATAAATTTGAGCTGAATTAGAAAACCTCACTTCAACCCAAGCCGACTTTGAATTGGTTATCTCCATTGCGATTTTAACTGAGGTCTCAGAAAAATCTTTTATATCAAGCACCCGAGCAACGAGTTTACCTATGTTTTGAAGCGTTGAAAGTTCTGTAACCCTTCGCTCGTAAATTTCACCCGTCGGAAGATGAAAAACCGTGCTACCGAAGACAAAGAAAAAATAGATTATCAAAAAAGGTTGACAATAAAAATGAGTGAAGGAGAAAAACAAAGCGGAATAATATCTCATTCCCTCAACCGCATTTCCAGTTATGAATGGACTTTGAAGCAGAAAGGAGAAGGAAACTGAAAGAAATGAAAAAAGCAAAACTTTGTATTTATCCTTTTTCGGCAAATTTATAACCCACGGAATTCGAAATGAAGCCCATATAAATAAAATTATTTGAATCCCACTCAGCAATGACAACAAACTTGAGGCTTCAAAAAGCCTCCTCAAAAGTTCAAAAATCGCAAAATATGAAAATGTAACGACAAACTTCAAATTAGCTTCCTTGCCACGCTCATAGAAAAAGACCTTCAAAAAAATCGAGAAGACTATCGAAAGTAGAAAAGCATAGATTAAGTTATAAAAGTTAGCACTGATGATATCCACATAAGAAGTCAAAGTCGTCAGTTCACCAACCCTTTGAATGTTAATCAAGTTTTTAAAAGCAAATGAAATCACAACAAGGGAGAACAAAAAGACGGATATAAATTTTATCCCGTCAACTGGATTTTTTTCAAATTTTTGAGCAAACGGTTGAACGATCAAAATTAAAGTTACCAACAGCGCTGAGGATAAAATATCCGAAGCGATTTCAAAGGCTGAAAATGGAAAGATTTTTTTAATTAGGGTTACGGCAAGCAGAATGAAGGCAAAACCCAGGGCAAGCAAAACCTGCCCAAAGGAAAAAGTTTTTGAATCCTTATCTTTCATCTTACAAGCATAGCTTTGCGAACGATTCTATACTTAGGCGTTTCAAGCTTGCAAAAGTAAACACCGCTCGGAAGCTCCCTCCCATAATCATCGGTGCCATCCCATATTATCCTGTAATTGCTAATAAATTGAGGGAAATATCTATCAACAAGCGTTCTTACCTTCTGACCAAGCAAATTGTAAATTGAAACATTAACATGCGAAGGTTCAGGCAAATCAAGAAGGAAAACCGTTCTCGAGTTGAACGGATTTGGAAAGTTTTGAGATAAGTAGAAACTTTTTGGGGGCTCCGATTCAAAATATTTTGTTAAAATATTTGTCTTGTTCTCGTTATCAACGACAAAAATTGAAAGAACAGAAGGTAAAGATTCGAGCGTTGCAATGTATTTGTTTTCAGAAACTAATCTCATCGGGATTTTTTGATTATTCGACATAATAAAAACCTCTCTGATCCCGCTTTTTGACATCGCATAAATTGAAATTTCGTACCCGTTCACATCTTGTTTTATCTCTGGGAAATTGCTTATAATCGGTCCATGATAAAGCGTCGCCAAAAGACCGTTTACAATTCCCCAACCATAATCGTTATCTGGATTTCCCGCACGACTTGAGGTATTTCTTATAGCATCTCTAACTTCAAATGAACTTAATTCAGGGTGCGTCGACAAAATTAAAGCAGCTATCCCCGCAACTATTGGACATGAAAGCGATGTCCCTGAAGCATATACATAACTATCTTTTGAACCTGAAGATGCCCCAAAGACCGAAACCCCAAGAGCACAAACATCCGGCTTTATCCTACCGTCATAGGTTGGACCCATTGAACTAAAGCTTGCAATTCTTCCAAGCGAATCAACAGCACCAACTGCTATAACATATTTCCCATCTGCTGGCGCAACCACATATCTCCAAGATGTGTTTCGCTCGTTTCCAGCAGAATTCACAACGACAATTCCCTTTTGAAAAGCTATATCAGCTGCCTTCGTTATTTTTGCAGTGTTTCCGTCCATATCTCGATAAGTATACCAATCAATGTAACCAAGTGAACTTGAAACGACATCAACCCCGAGCGAATCCATCCATTCAATCGCCCTAACCCAATTATCTTCTTCAACTGGCGTTTCACTTCTTATATCTTCAGTTTTCGCCAGCACAAATTTAGCCCCCGGAGCTATCCCGTAAATTTTTCCTTCTTTTTTACCACCGAGGACGGAAAGCGTCAAAGTCCCGTGAAAATCTTGGTTCGGCGCATCTTGAGGTTGATTCGCAGTTATTGAATCATTGAAAATAAAATCATATTCAGCAATAACTTTAATTTCCGCAAGTGCTTCATGTGTCAACCTAAACCCAGTATCCATCATCCCGACAATAACATCGTTTCCAATTATATTCATTTTATGCAATTCCTTAACGCCTGAAAATCTAACTTGAAGTTCAGAGCGACCGTAATCATAGTCAACAAGTTCTTTCTCAATTTCTAAATTTGTCCGAACTGATTTAGCAACAGGTTTAACTTCAAGGACAAATGGAAGGTCTTTAATCTTGCTTATTTGTTCACTGTCAACATAAGCGCTCACCGCATTAAGCCACTTCGAAACAACATTAACTTTAACCCCCAACGATCGCAACCGCTCTATATAACCCTCATAAACGGGAAGATCATAATAGTCAAAAATTTTTCCCTCATCTTTAAGCGTTTTAAGCCTTCGCTTATATGACCTATCGGAAATTGAAGATTTAAGTTTTTCGTAGAACACATTGCCCTTAGCAAGCGAAACATTTTCATAAATGCCTTTGTCTTTAAAGACAATCCAATACTTTTGAGGTTTTTCCTGAGAAAAAGCAACAGAAAAAATCAAAACAAGTAGAGCAAGATTCCTCATCCCACTTGAAATTTAATTTTAAAATGATCCCAACCGCCCGATTCAATATCAATCTCGCTCTTGTCCTCCCTTATCAATTTAATTCCCTGCTCGCGGTCGAGTATTCTACCGATGACTCTAACATCATTATAAAGTTCATTTAGTTTCTTAAGTTCGCTTTCCGAGACTGTAAATAGAAGCTCATAATCTTCACCGCCATGTATGGCATAGACTAAATAATCTTCGTTAAATTCTTCCTTTGCGATTTTTTTAACGAGTTCATCAACTGGTAAACTCGTCTCATAAATTTCCGCCCCGACGCCACTTTGTCTGCAAATATGTTTCAGATCCGATGAAAGCCCATCGCTTATATCGATCATAGAGTTAACCTTAACTTTCGAATCTTTAAGTTTTCTCGCTATGTCAAGTCTTGGGATTGGCTTCAGATGTTTTTCTATCGCTTTTAAAAATGGTTCAAAATTCGGTTTAAAATTTTGTTTATCTTCAGCCTCCATAAATTTTTTCTTCTCGCGCAAAAGTATCTTTAATCCTGCATACGACAGACCAAGCGTTCCTGTTACACAGATGTAGTCACCAATTTTGGCACCATTGCGATACGGGATTTCATCTTTATTTGCCTCTCCGATCATCGTAACCGAGATAGCCATATTCCCAAAGGTTGTCGTTGTATCCCCGCCGATGAGCGAAAAATTGAACTCATTACACGCCGATTTTATCCCAATATATAAATTTTCCATCATCTCAACCGAAATCTTCCGCGGAATTGCAACAGTTATCAAAGCATATCTTGGCGTTGCAAGCATCGCTGCGAGATCGCTTAAATTCACAACCATCGCCTTCCATCCCAAATTTCGCATTGAAACAAATGTTAAATCAAAGTGAACCCCTTCAATTAATGCATCTGTTGTGACAACCTGCACTTTCCCCTCCACAGGTGCATATACAGCAGCGTCATCCCCAATCCCTTTAATAATAAACGAATCACGATACGGCTGAACTATCTCATTTAATCGCTCAATTAACCCAAATTCCCCAATTTGTGAAATCTCCGTAAAGCTTTCGCTCATAAAATCTACTCCCCAATTATTTGAACAACTATATTCCTCGTTCTCGGACGATTGTCAAAATCAACGAGAACAATCTGCTGCCATGTCCCAACGAGTAATCTTCCATCGGAGAATGGAACGGTCAAAGATGCACCAAGAATTGACGCCCTCACATGAGCATAACCATTGTCATCGCCCCACCGCGAATCGTGATGATACCTTTTATCCATAGGGGCAATTCTATCAAACGCTTCAGGCAGGTCTTTCAATAATCCAGGTTCATACTCAATCGTCGTAACCCCAGCAGTTGAACCAGAGACAAAAATTGTCACATTTCCAGCTTTAACCTGGTGCTTTTTCAAGATGGACTGAACCTGATCCGTGATGTCAATTATATCGTTAAATCCCCTCGTTGAAACCGTCAATTTATCCGTGATAACCTTCATAATCTATCGGCAATTTAATTGTAACTAATTCCGTCTGATTTTTCACATAAAAAACAAGTTCATCTTTACAGAAAAAAGCGTCGGGAATAAAGTAAGACAAATCGTTGTAAAGGATATCTTCGTAGCTTAACACACTTTGCTCAAGGTCTATTATTCGCAAAATGTTCGAAAAGTTTTCAACCTCAAGCGGGAGTTTAGGCTTGTTAAGAATGTGATAATTCACGATTGCAAAATTCACCTTTGTTAAAACCTCCGGTGGAAATCTCAAATCGGCATTTTCAATAAATGGCTTTATATTTTCGGCGATCCTATCATAATCGGGATGATACTCATCAAAAGGCGATGATGTCTCAATGAAATTCATGCTCTCCAATTTTAATTTTTTCATCTCGTTTATAAAATCGTAATTTTCACTATGCTCTTGAATTACCTCACCAGTTTTTGAGTCAAGTTCTAAAAAAATTCTTTGGTCGATAAAATTCTTAGCAGCATAAACTTTCCCATTCAAAGCGAAAAGAAAGGTATATTCTTCATTTTCCCACAGAATTTTTCCATCGGTGGAGTTAACAGCGTAGATCTTGCCTTGCACAGGAAAATCGGGACGCCTGAATTCACAAAGGAAGAACAAATCTTCGTCCGAATCCGCTATTTGAACCCACCACGGTTCATCTATATTTAAACCTTCCCAGATGAGTTTTCCGTCCTCAATCGATAGACATATAAATTTGACGCTTTTCCCCTCTAAATCTCTCAACTCACATAAAATTTTATCATATTTTGTCGGGAAAACTTTCCATATCTTAAAGTTGCTGGGGGATTTGAAAACCCATAGGGGCTTTAACTTCATTCTTGAAGGAAAAAATCTCATCTTCTCCCTTTTTCAAATTTCATTTTTGGGGCTCAACATGGACGATCACCTTCGATACTTCCTTTATGTTGAGGTAAATTTTATTTTCAATCGTGGTTGCAATCTCATGGGCTTCGGAAAGTGAAAGAGAACTGTCAAGAAAACAATTCATCGTAACCTTATATTTTCCGTCTATTTCCATCACAGTTATATCTCTACACTCAACAACGCCTTCTTGCGATTGAGCGATTTTATGTATTTTTTGAACCATTTGCTCACATTTGTCATTCACAATTATTGTCTCTTTTATCACATCGTTATCCTCGTCGATATGGATTGAAATTTTCTCAATGTTTGGGATTTTCTCTTTTATCATCTCTTCAATTTTATCCGCAACCTTATGTGCCTCCTCAAATGTTTGCGTGGCTCCACATTCAAGATGAAGATCAACGAAGTATTTATCGTTTACCTTTTGAACCTCAATGTTGTGGGCAGACATCCCCGAGCCGATCAAAAGCATTTTAATTTTATCAATAACTGTTTCATCGCTTGTTTCAATGGGTTCAGAATGAATTACTATATCAGCATTTGGGATTATTTCCTTTACTTTTTCCTCAATTAAATTCATAATGTAATGCGCTTGCTCAAACGGCACCGTTCTCTTTATGTCAACAACCATATCAACAAAAGATTTCGATCCAGCCTGCCTTACCCTCACATTTCTGCAATTAACAACGCCATTGATCTCGAAAACCTTACTTCTTATCTTTTCGACAAGGGTGACATCTGGAATTCTATCCGTCAGCATATCAATTGTCCTCTTCCCAAGTCGTAGACTTATCCATATGACGATGGCTGATACGACAAGAGCTGAAAACGCATCCGCCTTATGAAATCCAAGCCCAGCACCAATTAAACCAATTATCACAACCCCCGAGCTTAGGATGTCAGTGCTGAAATGTAACGCATCCGCTTCAAGTGCTTGACTGTTATATTTTTTCGCAGCTTTAAATAAAACCCTCGACCTCGAGTAATCAACAACGATTGCAGTTATTATAACAGCAAAACTCCAAAAATTCACCTCTATATGAACCTCATGGAAGAAGATTCTTTGAATTGCTTCGTATATTATCCATCCGCATGTGACAAGCAGAAGAAAAGTTTCAAAGAGGGCGAATAAATTTTCAAATTTGCCATGTCCATATGTATGTTCCCTATCCGCAGGCTTATCGGCGATTCTAACGGCGAAGTAGGTCATCCCAGCAGCTACGAGATCAAGTCCGCTATGCGCAGCTTCAGACAAAATCCCCAAACTCCCGGTCATCAGCCCGACAACAAGTTTAATCCCAGTTAAAAAAATGGCTGCTACAACCGAACTCAATGCTGCTTTCCGTTTCTCTATGATTGCTTGAGACTCCATCTGACTCATTTTAAATTTGAAAACTTGCATTTAAATTTATTCAGGAAAAAGCGCAATTGCAAAATTAAATTATTTATTCGATGAGGAACATCAAACTCTTAATTGAATACGACGGGACAGACTTTGTCGGCTGGCAAATTCAACCTAACGGGAGAAGTGTCCAAGGTGAAATTAAGAAAGCGATAAGAGAGATAATAAACGAAGATGTAAACTTAATTGGCGCAAGCAGAACCGATGCAGGGGTCCACGCAAGAGGTCAAGTCGCAAATTTCAAATGCGAAAGCAAAATCCCACTTGAAAATCTAAAAAAGGCTTTAAACTCAATTCTTCCAGATGATATTGTGATCCACAAGGTTGAGGAAGTCAACCTCGATTTTCACGCAAGATATAGCGCCGTTGAAAAAACTTACAGATATTTCATAACTAAAAATAAAATTGCGATCGGCAGAAGCTATTTTTGGTTCATCAAATATGAGATTGATCCCGAAAAACTCAAAAAATGCGCTGAAGTTATAGTCGGGAAACACGACTTTGAAATCTTTTCAAAAAGGGGAACGAAGGTAAAAAATTATATCTGCGAAGTTAGAAACGCCGAATGGAAAAGCGAAGATGATAAATTGATATTTGAGATCACCGCAGATAGGTTTCTTTACGGTATGGTAAGAGGTCTCGTCGGAACGATGATCGATGTTGCAAGGGGCAGGTTTGACATCGAAGTTTTTAAAAAGATTCTTTTTGAGAAATGCGATGACTTTGAAATTATGCATGCCCCGGCTTCTGGGCTTGTTCTTGAGAGCGTGAAGTATCCAAACTTTTAAATTTTGAAGTTCACTCTCCAAAAACTTATATTAAAAATAAAAACATGAACGAACAACCACCGATCGCTCAACAAATTAACATTGAACTTGGGGAAAAGGAAGCGGAGGGAATTTATTCAAATCTTGCTATCATAACCCATTCCCCAGCTGAATTTGTAATTGACTTTACAAGAATTCTTCCGGGCGTTCCAAAGGCTAAAGTGTTTGCAAGGATCATAATGACTCCACAACACGCAAAACTTTTACTTAAAGCGCTTGATGATAACATAAAAAAGTATGAAGCGACATTTGGGGAGATAAAGATTTTCGGTGAAACTGAACAAAAATCACTTGGTTTTAAACCTTAAAAACAAATTTTTGAATTCCAATGTATGGTTATTTCGTCCTTGTTCTTCACACTCATCTACCTTATGTCATAGGTCATGGGCGCTGGCCCCACGGTATGGATTGGCTAAATGAAGCCGCAAGCGAATGTTACATACCTTTGCTCAATGTCTTCAATGAATTGAAAAATGATGGGATAAATTTCAAAGCCACAATTAACATCTCTCCGGTGCTCGCCGAACAACTTGCAAGCAGAAACTTTATCGACGAATTCCTTCAATATCTCGAGATGAAAATAAAACTTGCTGAACAAGATGAGATTGAACTAACAAGAACCGGAAGAAAAAATCTCGCAAGAGTTGCAAAGTTTTGGAGAGATTACTACGAAAACATCAAGGCAAGCTTCACCAGCAAATACAATCAAGACTTAATCTCAGCATTTAGAGAGCTTCAGGATTCTGGTCACCTTGAAATAATAACATGTGCAGCAACTCACGGATATCTACCGCTCATTGCGCTTGACACAAGCGTTCAAGCTCAGATAAAACTTGGCGTCAGAGTTTACGAAAAATATTTTGGAAGAAAACCAAAGGGGATATGGCTCCCTGAATGCGCATACAGACCCGGCTATAGATGGAAAATGCCTGTGAAACCTGAAAACGATTTCCCAGTTATTGAGTATGAAAGAAAAGGAATTGAAGAGTTTCTTTCAGAAAACGGAATTGAGTTCTTCATCATTGATACAGCTACACTAAGAGGTGGAAAGACAATCGGGGTTTATTTGGAAAGATTTGAGGGTTTGAGAAAACTTTGGGAACAATTTGAATCCCAAGTGAAATATAGACCGGAGGAGGAAAAATCACCTTATGAAATTTACCTTGTTAGTTCAGGGAAACCAGAGAAAAAACCAGTTGCAGTTTTAACGCGAGACCCGAAAACTGGATTACAAGTTTGGAGTGGAGAGTGGGGATATCCCGGCGATGGATGGTATCTTGATTTCCATAAGAAAAGATTTCCAAGCGGTTTAAGATATTGGCGCGTGACGAACTCAAAAGCTGACCTTGCGGATAAACTTGAATACGAAATTGACAAAGTTGAAGCACGGCTTGAGGAAAATTCGTCTCATTTTGTTGATTTAATAACCGCCACATTAAAGGAGCACTTTGATAAAACTGGTAAAATTGGAGTTTTGACAGCTCCGTATGACACCGAACTTTTCGGACATTGGTGGTTTGAAGGACCGAGATTTCTGAAGAAAGTTTTTGAAAAGTTAAACAATTCTGAATTTGTAAAACCTGCGACTGCATCGGAAGCAATTGAAAAGTTTAACCCTTCAACTGTGATTTCCCTTCCCGAAGGCTCCTGGGGCGAGGGTGGATATCACTACATTTGGCTCAACAAAGATACCGAGTGGACGTGGAGGCATATTTATTCAAATGAGCTTAAAATGCGGGAGCTCGCACAAAAATTTTCCGATTCAAAAGACGAGAAATTGATTTTTATGCTTAAACAACTTGCCCGCGAACTTTTACTTCTCCAAGCTTCTGATTGGCAATTTTTAATATCAACTATTTCAGCCCGCGACTACGCCGAATTAAGGGTTGCATTTCATAACGAAAATTTCAACAAAATAGCCAACATCATAGAAAATTATGCAAACACCGCTGAGTTGAGCTTTGAGGATTGGAATTTCATAGTTGAATGTGCAGAAAGGGACAACCTTTTCGACGATATTGATTTAAAATGGTGGGCGGAGGTAGAATTTCCGTAATTTGAGTTTTTTTATTAATTTAACTTTGGCACAAAAATTGATAGAGCAATATGCTATGGGTTTGAGATCAATATTGATAATAGATGGAATTTATGTTGACCCAGAGATTGCCACGGCGTATTTTGCCTGCGACCTTGAAAATTGTAAAGGTGCTTGTTGTTTTATGTACGGTGACTTTGGAGCCCCGCTCCTTGAGGAAGAAATCGAAATAATCCAAAATGTTCTCCCTATCGTAAAAAAATATCTACCTGAAAAAAACATCGCCTACATAGAAAAAAACGGATTTTACGAAAAAAACGAAAACGGTTACGCAACGACCTGCATAGATAAAAGGGAATGCGTCTTTGTTTATTGGGAAAACGGGATTGCGAAGTGTTCCTTTGAAAAAGCTTTTTTGAAAGGTGAAATTTCTTTTAGAAAACCTGCTTCCTGTCATCTCTTCCCATTGAGAAACTATGGATTAAATGGTGCATCAATTGGTGGAGAAATTTTAAAATATGTCAAGATAAATGAATGCAAGCCAGCGGTGAAGAAGGGCAAGAGGGAAAATATGAAGCTTTATGAATTTTTAAAGCCTGCTTTGATAAGATATTTCGGTCAAGAATGGTACGATAAAATGCTTAAAGAAATTAAATCCTTGAACAACGGGAGGTGAGCGAAATGCTAAAATATGGACAACATCAAATAATAAAACAAATACTAACACCTCAACAGATACAATATATAAAACTTCTTCAAGTTCCGGTAGTCCAACTTGAACAAAAAATTAAAGAAGAACTTGAGCAAAACCTATTCCTTGAGGAAGGGCTTGAGCCTTCAGTTGAAGAAATGCTTGATCTTGAGCTTGAAGAAAACGCTGACCTATCCGAAACGATAAAGCAAGAACTTGATGAACAATATGAGGAAACAACGCAAGACAAATTGCCAAAGCCTGAAGAAGAATTCACCATAGAGGATTTTCTCAAAACCCAAGAAGATTCCGAATTAGCACCAAAACAAAAAGATATAATCGGTGAAGATGATGAAGATGAACTCCCATGGCAACCCCCTGCCGTTGAATCGCTTTATGACAAACTGTTACAGCAATTTATGCAAATTGCAGAAAGCGACAAAGAAAAAAGAATAGCCGAAGAAATACTTGGAAACATAGATGATGATGGTTACCTTACGAGAAAAGTTGAAGAGATAGCTGAGGACCTACGGCTTGGGGAAAGGATGGAAGTCACGGTTGGGGAAGTTGAAAATGTTTTGAAAAAAATCCAGCGACTGGATCCGCCTGGGATTGGCGCCAGAAATTTAATAGAATGCTTACTTGTCCAACTTGAAGTTGGAGATTTCCCAGAGGATAAGAAAAAACTTGCTATGCGAATTTTAAATGAGGCTTACAATGACTTTAAGAATAAGAGATATAACGAATTGATGAAAAAATTTGGGATAAGCGAACAAAAGTTAAAAGAGGTTATCCAAATAATACAAAGGTTGAACCCTAAACCTGGGGAAGGAAGAAGTGTAATTCAGGAGTACATCGTGCCCGATTTCATAGTTGAACGAATTGGAGATGAGTTTGTAATCACCCTGAACGAAAAAAACATTCCAATGATTCGCCTAAACAGAGCTTACTATAACCTTTTTAAAAAGCAAAAGAAACTTGATCAAGAATTAAGAGAGGAAATAAAAAAACAGTTTACGAGAGCCAAATGGTTCATCGCTTCAATTTATCAGCGTAGGGAGACACTTCTACGAATTATGAAGGCTATCGTTGATTTACAGAGAGAGTTTTTCGAAACTGGCGAAGGCTTAAAGCCAATGCTCTATAAAGATGTCGCAGAAAAAGCTGGAGTTGATATATCAACTATCAGCAGGGCGGTGAATCAAAAGTATGTTCAAACTGATTTTGGAATTTATAAATTAAAGGAACTTTTCAGCGAAAAAATCAACACGGTAGACGGAAGCGAAATCTCAACCAAAGAGATAAAAGAAAGAATAAAAGAAATAATTGCTCAAGAGGACCCTCGCAAACCGTTGACCGATGACGAAATTGCTGAAATTTTAAAAAGACAAGGTCTTAACATCGCAAGGCGGACCATAGCCAAATATAGAGACCAACTTGGAATTCCACCAGCAAGATTAAGAAAGAGAATTGAATAAAAAAATAAACGAGTTAGAGGTTAAAAAGTGGGCAAAATTATAAAATCAACAACGATATTAGGACTTATTCATAATGGTCGAGCGGTAATGGGTGGGGATGGGCAAGTGACCCTGTCGGATACGATAATGAAACATGGGGCTAAAAAAGTTAGAAAAATTTACGATAATAAAGTTCTCGTTGGTTTCGCTGGAGCCTCAGCTGACGCACTTGCTCTTATGGAAAGATTTGAATCAAAACTTGAGCAATATAAAGGGAACCTTCTCCGCGCAGCAACTGAACTCGCAAAAGAGTGGCGAATGGATAAATATCTTCGTAGACTTGAAGCATTGATAGCGGTGATGGACAAGGAAAATGCTTTGATAATTTCTGGCACGGGAGATGTGATTGAGCCTGATGACAAAATTGTCGCCATCGGTTCGGGCGGGAGTTATGCCCTCGCTGCTGCAAGAGTTTTGGTGAGGCATTCAAATTTATCAGCCCGTGAAATAGTCGAGGAAGCGTTGAAAGTTGCTGCCGATATCTGTATCTACACTAATCATAACATAGTTATCGAAGAGCTTTAAAAATAAACTTACAACTTGAAATGGCATATCAATTCAAAAAAGATCAAAACGATGAAGTCGCAATAAAACAGCGAAGGGATTTAAAGGATTTAACGCCTGAGGAAATAGTCAAAGAACTTGACAAATATATCGTCGGTCAGGAGCAAGCCAAAAAAGCTGTCGCTATCGCATTGAGAAATAGATGGCGAAGACAGCAAGTCCCACAGGAGTTGCGAGAGGAGATAACCCCAAATAATATAATCCTTATCGGTCCAACTGGTGTTGGTAAAACTGAGATCGCACGCCGACTTGCAAAACTTGCAAATGCCCCATTTGTGAAAGTTGAAGCCTCAAAATTTACAGAGGTTGGATATGTCGGAAGAGATGTTGAATCAATGATAAGGGAGCTCGTTGACATCGCCGTCAATATGGTCAGGATGGAAAAAATGGAGGAGATAAAAGATAGAGCGAAAGACCTTGCGGAGGAAAGACTACTTGATATCCTTCTGCCAAGGAGAAAAAAACGAAGATACGGCGAAAATGAAGAATTTGAAGACACCTACGAAAACGACGAAATGATACAGACAAGAGAAAAACTTAGAAAACAACTTCAAGAAGGAAAACTTGATTCTAGAACTGTAGAAATCGAAGTTTCATCCCAGCCTTTACCCGGATTGCAAATTTTAGGACCCTTCCCAGTTGACGATCTCGCCGTCTCAATGCAAGACTTTATAGAAAATATGATGCCGAAGAGATATAAGAAAAGAAAAATGACGATAGCGGAGGCAAGAAATTACCTCATTCAAGAAGAGGCACAGAAGTTAATTGATATGGAAGCAGTAATAAAAGAGGCGATAAGAAGAGTTGAAAACTTGGGGATTGTCTTCATAGACGAAATAGATAAAATTGCCAACCCCGGTGGCTATACTGTTGGACCGGATGTTTCAAGAGAAGGCGTCCAGAGGGATTTGCTCCCGATAATTGAAGGCTCAAATGTTATGACAAAATATGGAATCGTAAAGACAGATCATATACTTTTCATCGCAGCAGGAGCTTTTCATGTGGCAAAACCAAGCGATTTAATACCAGAACTTCAAGGTAGATTCCCGATACGAGTGGAACTTAATCCTTTAACTGAAGAGGATTTCGTTAAAATTCTAACATTACCTGAAAACGCCTTGATAAAACAATATAAGGCACTTCTTGAAACTGAAGGTGTTGAAATTGAATTTACAGATGAAGCGATAAGGGAAATAGCTCATTATGCAGCGGAGGTCAACGAACAGCTTGAAAACATCGGTGCAAGACGACTCCAAACTGTTATGACGACACTTCTTGAGGATATTTTATTCGATGCACCGAAGTTGAAAGGACAAAAGATTTTAATAACCAAAGAATTTGTTCAGGAAAAACTCTCGCCTATCGTCAAAAACCGAGACTTGAGCAAATACATTTTATAGCGATGAAATAACCAAGTTATTTTATGGCTCAACTCGATATTGAAATCTCCAATAACTTTGATGATTGGGAATCTTTCTCTCAAAAATCCGCACAGTCCAATCCGTTTCAAAGCGCCGAATGGCTGAAGACATATGCGGAATTTTTTAAACTCTCACTTAACATCATATTTGTAAAAAGGGGAGATCAAACAATCGCTGGATTGATTTATCCCTACAAAAAGAAAATTTTTTTTAACGTTTCAACACCTCTGCTTTTCACGTATTATAGCGGAATTCTGTTTCAAGATTTCGAGAGAGAAAAAGTTCAGAAAAGAATAATGCAAAAAAATGAAGCGATATTAAAAATCCACCAACATTTGAAAAAAACGCTTGATTTTTTCACCCTAAAGCTTCACCATACCATTGACGATATCCGACAATTTAAATGGCTCGGATATGAAATTAAACCAAGACATACATTTACACTCAACATTGAATCAATTGAAAAACTTTGGGACGGATTAAGCAATTCGCTTAAAAGAAAAATCAAAGACGCTCAAGAGAAAGGTTTCAGAGTCTTGAGAACGACATCAGTTGACGAACTTGCGCAACAACAGATTTTAAGTTTTGAAAAAACGGGTGGTAAATTTTTTCTAAATTTTGATGAACTTAAACAACTTCTCGAAAAACTCGCTCAGAGAAATCTTTTGACAATTTATCACCTTGTTGATAAAAACGATCAGGTCATCGCTTCAAGAGGGATATCGGTGTGGGGTGAAAAGGCTTATGATGTCGTAGCTGGAACGATGGGCAGAGAGACTGATAATTCATCCCATTTTCTCTTATGGAAAATACTTGAGGATTTATCGTTAAACAACCTGAAAGAGTTTGATTTCTGCGGTGCAGATATTGAAAGCATCGCTTTCTTTAAGATGCAATTTGGGGGCGAAATAAAAATTTCGTTTGAGGTAAGCTACGCAAAAGGTCTTCTGAAACTCTTCATCTAAAACCGGATGGATAAATTAAAAAACTTAACAGTCGTCCGAAAAGCTGGCTTCGTAAGCCTATCGAGGCTTATCAATTTGCTGGGACTTCTATTGATAACGATCATATTAGCACGATATCTATCAAAACCTGAATTTGCATCTTATGATCAATTTTGGCTCATCTACAACACATTTTTCCCTGTTCTATCCTTCGCTTTCACAAGCTCAGTTTATTTCTTTGGCACAAAAGAAAATGCAGGAAAATACATAACGGCGATATTCCTATTCCTGTCCCTTGCGGGCTTCGTGTTAACATTTTCTATTTTTCTGCTAAGGTCTGAAATAGCAAAACTTTTTAATAACCCTCAATTTGATAAGGACTTTCTTAAATTTGCTCCCTTTCTTTTGTTTTCCCTCCCCTCGTTGATGCTCGATGCAATCATGGTCTTGAAAAATGAATTTAAAAAACTCTTTATAGTTACAAATTTCACTGTGCTTGCCTATGTTGGGGTCGTCGCGTTAGCAATCATTCTCGGACAAAAAATACCGTTTATTTTCGCTGGATTTTCACTCGTTTCACTTCTTCGCTTCATATATACATGGCATTTGGTTAAAAAATTTTTTAATGAAAAGTTAAACACGACACTTCAGTATCTGAAAGAGATTTTACTTTACACAGCACCCCTCATCGTTGGTCACATCAGCGCGTTGATATCAAGACAGGTTGACAAATATATAATCGCAAATAATTTTCCAAGCGAGCTATATGCGACATATACAATTGGAGCCAAGGAACTTCCGATCATCCCTTTAATAACGAGTTCATTCGCATCGGTGATATTCCCTGAGATAAGCAAACTTTACAGCACGGGGAGAAAATCAGAGATTGTGAGCCTTATAAAAGATGTTGTAAAATCAACTTCTCTTATCATAATTCCAATTTTCTCGTTTCTAATCTTCTTTTCACAAGAATTCATCCTCATCCTTTTTTCAAAAAAATATCTTGAGAGCACCGCAATCTTTAGAATTTACCTTTTCTTTCTTCCTGTGCGACTTCTCGTCTATAGCTCGATACTTTCCGCGCTTGGAAAGCAAAAAATTTATATGCTCATCTCTTTTCTTGACCTTGTGTTAAATTTAACTCTCGGGGCTATTCTGGTTAAAGCCATTGGTTTACTTGGTCCTGCAATTGCGGTTGTAATTTCAACATATATTGAGGCATTTGCGATGCTCTTTTTCATTTCAAAAGCTCTTGGCAAGGTAAGCTTACTCAAAATATTACCTGTCAAATTAATGATTTCCATTTTTGCCTTTTCTTTATCTACCTCATTTTTATGCTACTTACTTGGTTCATCGGTTGAAAATGCAATTTTTAGATTTATTTTGATGGGCGGGTTGTTTTCGCTCATCCACTTGTTAGTTGTTGTTAAGTTTTACAAGTAGCATTTGAATTTTTCAATTTTATTTCCAAAATTTTAATTGCAAAAGCACAAATAAAAAGCAAAGGAGGAGAACTAAAATGTCAGACTTCAGAATCGAAAAAGACGCACTTGGCGAAGTTAAAGTCCCAACTTGGGCTTTATGGGGGGCGCAAACACAAAGGGCTGTTGAAAACTTCCCGATAAGCGGAATAAGGTTCCCGAGACAATTTATCAAAGCGATCGGACTCGTAAAGTATTGTGCAGCGAAAGTAAATAAAGCTCTCGGACTTCTCGACGCAACGAAGGCTGATGCAATAATGGAAGCATCTAAAGAAGTAATTGATGGAAAACTTGATGAACACTTCCCTCTTGATATCTTCCAGACAGGTTCAGGGACATCAACGAATATGAACGCAAATGAAGTTATAGCCAATCGCGCTTGTGAAATTCTTGGGGCGAAAAGAGGCGAAAAAGGCGTAGTGCATCCAAATGACCATGTCAACCTCGGTCAATCTTCAAACGATGTCATTCCAGCTTGCATTCACATCTCAACCGCAATTGCAATTAAAGAACAGCTTCTCCCCGCGCTTGAGAAACTTCACAAGGCTCTCGTGGAAAAGTCAAAAGAATTTGACGATATCGTAAAGACTGGAAGAACTCACCTTATGGATGCAATGCCAGTTAGACTCGGGCAAGAATTTTCGGGATATGCTGCACAAATTGAACTTGCAATTGAAAGAATTAACGCCGTGCTTCCCAGATTGTATGAACTTGCGCTCGGTGGAACGGCGGTTGGCACAGGAATTAACTCACACCCAGAATTTGGCAAAAGAATCGCAGAGGAACTCGCCCGAGAAACTGGGATACCTTTTAAAGAAACAAGGAACCATTTCTCAGCCCAAGCTTCGATGGATACAGCGGTAGAGTTGAGCGGAGCTTTAAAAGCACTTGCAGTTGCACTTTATAAAATAGCAAACGACTTAAGATGGATGAACTCAGGACCCCAAGCTGGGCTCGCAGAAATTCGCCTACCAGCACTACAACCGGGCTCATCAATAATGCCGGGAAAGATCAATCCCGTAATTCCAGAAGCAGTTATGATGGTCTCAATGCAAGTTATAGGGAACGATTCAGTTGTGACGCTTGCTGCATCATCTGGAAACTTTGAACTTAATGTCGCATTGCCAGTCATAGCAAGAAACCTTCTTGAGTCAATTACAATTTTAGCCAACGCAAGCGATGTGTTCGTTGATAAATGCATAAATGGAATCGTGGCAAATAAAGAACATATGGAAAAACTCGCAGCTCAAAACGCAATCCTTGCAACTGCCCTTACCCCACACCTTGGCTATGACAAAGCTGCTCAAATTGTCAAGAAAGCAATGGCGGAAAATAAAACAATCCGCGAAGTCGTCCTCGAACTCGGTTGGATGAAAGAAGATGAACTTGATAAGATACTTGATATCAGAAAAATGACTGAAGGCGGATTTGTGGCTGGAGTTTCAGGAGGTGGTTAATCTTTAAATGCGGGACCTTGCGTCCCGCTCTTTCCAATTTTTCAACTCAAAACACAAAAGCAAATTCAAGATGAAAATAGAAAAAATACAAAAAACACTCAACGAGCTTGCTCTTGATGGATGGCTGTTTTATGATTTTCACAACCGCGATAAAATAGGGTTAAAAATACTCGGGCTCCCAACTCAAGGACTTGCAACAAGAAGATGGTTCTATTTTATCCCAGCAGAGGGCGAACCTAAAAAATTAGTTCACAGAGTTGAACCTGATAAACTTGACTCATTACCCGGAGAAAAGTTTTACTATTCTGGATGGCAAGAACTACACCTCAAGCTAAGAGAAATCCTCGGCGCACCCAAGAAGATTGCAATGCAATATTCTCCATTGAACTCAATTCCGTATATCTCCATCGTCGATGCCGGAACCGTTGAACTTGTCAGGAGCCTTGGACATGAAGTTGTTTCATCAGCTGACCTGATTCAAATATTTGAAGCTTTAATTGATGAAGATTTGATCAAAACACATTTTGAGGCTGGACGACTCGTTGATGAAATACTTGATGAAGCATTTGAAGAAATCAGAAAAAGCATAAGAAGCGGAAAATATAAAACCGAATATGAAATCCAACAATTCATCTTAAAGAGATTTGATGACAAAGGATTAACCTCAGATGAAGACCCACCGATTGTCGGAGTAAACGACCATCCTGCAAATCCGCACTTTTACCCAACCCCTGAAAACACAAGAGAAATTAAACCCGGCGATAAACTTTTGATCGATCTATGGGCTAAGAAAAATGAACCTGGAGCGATATTTTATGACATAACATGGTGTGCTTTCATTGGGGATAACCCGCCAAAAGATTATGTTGAAATTTTTAGTATAGTTAGGGATGCGAGAAGAGAAGCTTTAAGGTTTATTCAAAATCGCTTGGACCAAAATAAAGAAGTTTCTGGATGGGAGGTTGATGATGTCGCAAGAAAATATATTCAAGATAAAGGTTACGCTGAATTCTTTACACATCGCACTGGACATTCAATCGGAGAAAATGTTCACGGCAATGGAGTAAATATTGACAACTTTGAAACACAAGATTTAAGAAAACTTATGCCGGGTTGCCTTTTCTCTTTAGAGCCAGGAATTTATATCCCAGGAAAAATGGGCGTAAGGTCAGAAGTAAATGTTTACATCAACTTCGAAAGAAAAGCATTGATAACAGGAAGAGAGCAAAAGGAACTTGTTTTAATTTACTAAAAACAAACTCGGAGATAAGATGTTTTTGACAGCAATAATAATTTACCTGCTCATTCTTCTTGCCATTGGAATATACAAAACAAGGGTCGTTAAAACTCAAGATGATTTTATGGTAGCTGGTAGAAAAACGCCTGTATACAAACTTGTTGGAACTTTGCTTGCCACATGGATTGGCTCCGGGAGTATAATTGCTGGAGCTGGACTTGCTTATAGAGTTGGCTTTTCAGAGCTCTGGCTTTCTGCTGGGGCTTGGGTTGCCATCGTGATAGTTTATTTTCTCGCTGGAAGGGTTAGAAAAATTTCTCAATACACAATGCCCGATATCCTTGAACAAAGATATAACAAATGGGCAAGGATTCTTGGAACGATAACCATCGTCATTGCTTATGTGACAATCGCAAGCTATCAATTTAAAGGTGGAGCCTTCGTTTTAAATCTCGTTGCTGGAATACCCGTTGAACAGGGCATTATAATTACCGCTGTCTTCGTAGTTCTTTTTACAGCGCTTGCCGGACTTGTATCAGTTATAACAATGGATATAATAAACGGGACATTGATGCTTTTAGGCATTGCTCTTGCAGTTCCGATTGTTTTAAACGATATTGGAGGCTGGAACGTCTTAAGAGAAAGTTTACCGCCAGATAGATTCGCTGTTTTCGGGCAAAAAGATTTCATCTGGGCTATGGGCGTGTTCTTCCCGACCTTTTTCCTCCTTCTGGGCGAATCAAGCATGTATCAAAAATTTTTCAGCGCAAAAGATGCAAAATCCGCAAGACAAGCTGTAATCTTCTGGGTTATCGGAACGATCATTATTGAGTCATCCATAACAGCTCTTGCCGTCTTCGCAAGCGCTAAATTTAAAATTCAAGAATCAGAAAAAATAATTTTACACCTCGCAACCCACGGGAGTGAAATTGGACTTCCACAAATAGTGGGAATAATGTTAATAGTTGCTGCTATGGCAATCATAATCTCAACCGCAAATAGTTTCCTCCTCACCCCAAGCACAAACCTCGTCAGAGATATTTATCAAAGGTTCATAAATCCAAATGCAACCCACAAGCAGATAATAACTTTACAACGAATTTTAATTTTCGTTCTTGGTTTCATTGGCTACCTTCTCTTAACAAGATTCCAAACGGTCCTTCAAATGGCTCTCACAGCCTATACGATGATCGGAGCAGGTATAACTCCAGCGCTTCTCGCAGCCTTCTTATGGAAAAGAGTTACAACAGCAGGCGGTGTCGCAAGCATAGCAACTGGAATGGGGATAACTTTAATTATAACACTTATCAATATGTTCAGAGAAAAACCGTTGATGGAAGCAGATTACATCGTCTTGCCATCAGCCGCAGGTTCAATTCTTGTATTAATCATAGTAAGTTTGTTAACCCCACCAGACCCGCCAGAAAAATGGAAACCATTTGTCCAAAATAAAGAATAAACCGAAATGCGAAAAATAATTTTATTAATCCTCGCAATTACCTCACTTGCATCATCTCAACCAGAAAACCTCGAGGTATTGCACAGAAAAACTTTTGAAAAGATAAAATTTATCGCCGACACATCAAATGGTGTAATTGGGGTTGCGATTAAAAATCTTGAAACGGGCGAAATGTTCCTTATAAATGAAAATCTCATATTCCCACAAGGAAGCGCGATAAAAATTCCAATCTTAATTGAAGTTATCAAACAAGCAAGCGAAGGAAAATTTAAATTGACGGATAAAATTAAAATTGAGAAAAAACATTACGTCGGTGGAAGTGGAGTTTTAAAGGAATTTGGCGATGGCACATCTGAATTAAGCATTTATGACCTTGCAGTTTTAATGATAACGGTAAGTGATAACACAGCAACAAATATTTTAATTGACCTTGTCGGAATGGAAAATGTAAACAAAACACTTGAAAAACTTGGTCTGAAGAACACAAAATTGCAACGCAAAATGATTCGCCCGGATGCATCGGCAAGAGGTGAAGAAAATCTCTCAACCCCACTTGAAGCTATGAAACTTATGGAAATGCTCTATAAGGGCGAGGTCATTAATAAAGAAATCTCAAATCAAGTTACCACCATACTCAAAAAAAGAAAAGAAGCAAACTTAAACAAATATCTCCCTCAAGATGTTCAAATTGCAAACAAACCCGGAGGAATAGAGGGCGTAACTTGCGAGTGGGGAATTGTTTATTTGCCAAGACATCCATATGTAATCATCGTGATGAGCAACTATAACTTAAAATCTGCAGATGAAACCATAGCCCAAATCTCAAAAATTGCCTATGAACACTTTTGGCGAATTTCGCTTTCAACAAAATATGGGACAAGAGTTCCAATTGAACTATTAAAAAATTAAGCCACGAAATTAAATAACAAAGGCATAGCAAACGCTACGCCTTTTGTAAAAGCATTTACTTCACCAAAACCATCTTCTTAACACTTGAAAACTTGCTCGTCGTTAAACTATAAAAATACACACCACTTGGCAAATCATCCGCATCAAATCTAACTCGATACCTCCCAATCCCAACCTCACCCTCAAAAATCGTCCTCACCCTCCGACCCAAAACATCATAAACCTCAACCCTGACATTTGTAAACTCAGGTATATCAAACTCTATCACAGTCCCTGAATTGAATGGATTCGGATAATTCTGATAAAGTGAGAA
>CALJEK010000044.1 GCA_938074445.1 Candidatus Kryptoniota bacterium
TGTTACTGTAGAGCAATTTTTAAGTGCTGAACCGACAATCATAGCAAGCGTTGGTAATTTACCTGCGGATTTAACATATGATGTATCTCAATTTGATGGCTTGGTTCCGCTTGATTATATGCTCTATCAGAACTATCCAAATCCATTTAACCCAGGGACGGAGATAAGATTTGATATTCCCGAGTATTCAAGCGTTAAGATAATTGTTTGGAATATCTTGGGTCAAAAGGTCAGGACACTTGTTGAAGCGAATCTTGATCCTGGAAGGAAGAGCGTCAGATGGGATGGAAAAGACGATAAAGGTAATCCCGTTGGTTCCGGTGTCTACTTCTACACGATGTATGCAAAGTCGCTTGAAGACGGAAGGGAATTCACAATGACGAGGAAGGCGATACTTATGAAGTGATGTGAAAATTACTTTAGTTACATTTGACCCCTTGCTTTCTCAATTTATATTTGGGAGGGCAAGGGGTTTTTTATTTTTGGTTTTGATTGAATTTCTTTTTAATTTATAAAGGCTTTTTGAAACAGATGGAAACAAATTTTAGGGATGTTGAATGTATACCGTGCTTGTTGCAATTGAGATAATAATTGCAATTCTCTTAATCATCGCAGTTTTGCTTCAGGCTGGGAGAGGTGGAGGTCTTGCTGGTGCTTTTGGCGGTGCGGGATTTGGGACTGTTTTCGGGATCAGAAGAACTGCGGATTTTTTAAGCAAGGCGACGATCACATTGGGAGCGATTTTTCTATTTCTTGCAATTATAATCAATCTTTTCTTTCTTCCTGGAAAAACTCCTGAAAGTGTTCGCGAAAGTGTAATTCAGCAAAGGGCTAAATCAGTTCCACCAGTTAGCGTTCCTGCAGCTCAACCTGCTCAATCTCAACCAGCTGCTGTTCCGCAGGAACAGAATAAGTAATTTTTAAGCATTATTTTGTAGGTGCCCTGAATTTGTATGTTTTAGGAATGGCGTTCATAAAGATTTAACGATGGAAATTTATGGAAAATTACGGGTTAAATGTTATAAGTCAACTATTTGAGTTCTTTTATGTTCTTTTACCTGTTCTTTCTCTTGGGGTTCTTGCTTATAAATTCGCTTCTGAAACGGGTAGAAGGACGGGGTCATCGCTTCTTTTCTTTTCTGTTGTATTTTATTTCATAGCGGTGTATGAAGCTTTTTATATAACAGCGAGATTTGGGATTATAGTGAGCAGTGAGCTTGTCTTTCTGCAGGTTATTTACATTTCCGCTGGTATTCTTCTTGTTGCCGGGGTTATTTCGTTGCGTAATTTCTTCGTGAGGTTGACGGGGATTGAAGGTTTAAGTTTGAGTTCTACTTTTAAAAGGATTTTGGCGATTGTGTTTATTTTTATCGTTTTGTTGGTGCCTTATTTTTTGTCTCAAACATATGAAGATAATCTTTTTCTTCTTACCGACGTTTTTTATATTGTCATTCAGTTGCAGTTTTTCGTTGCGTATTTTCTTTTGGGGGATATAATGATGTCGAACAAAGATGTGTGCGAAAAGGCACCCCGTAGAAGTAAATGGATTAGAATATCGTCTCTTTATTTTCTGGTTGAGCCAATTTTGTGGTTATGGTTGTTAAATTTGAATTTTTCAAACTCAGCATTTGATAAAGTTTATTTTGCAGAAGAATTAGCTGGTACGCTTGTATCAGGATTTTTAACATTCAACATACTTCACATTTTAATCTCACATTCGCCATTATTGCTTAAGAAATATAAGCAAAGGTATATTGCTATATTAAAATCTGGGATTATAAAGCGACTCGCTATAATGTTGGTTCTTGCAGGAGCTACGGTGATTTTGTTCGGCACGTTTGCAACCGGTATATATTTTGACTTGCAAGATCAAGTTTTTACAAGTAAAGTTTCAAAGGATTTTGAGGTAATAAAAGTTTTTGCACGTGAGACCGAGAGGGAGATTGAAAGTTTAATTTTAAAAATTAACTCTATTGCTGAAAGGGGTTTAAGTGACAAAGCAGAAGATACGGCAAGAAGTTTGAAGGAGAGATACTCTGAAATTGTATCAAATGTGTTTTTCTTTGACAAGAATGGCAAAATTTATTATTCTTATCCTGGGGTTGTGGATTTTACTTTACCTGAGAAATTTGTGAAGGGTGAGTTTATAGTTACACCAATTTTGAATGGTAAGGGTGGACCCCATTTATTTATTTTATATCCATACTTTGGTAAAGACAACAAGTTTTCAGGGGGAATAGGGGTAGAATTTAACCTTGAAAATCTTCGAAGCAATTTGAAGAAGATCACTGATGGGAGTTCAAGAATTTTATTTCTTGATTCGCAATTTAGGATAATTTCGGCTGATGATACAAAAGTTTTCGGTGAGAGTTTTATAAAGTTTTTAAATTCGCAACTTGATTCACCTCTAAGCGTAGGGGTTGAGGATTTGATTAAACTTGGCAACTTTAATGAAAGGGTTTTTAGGAATTCAAGGCGAACTATTCTAAATGTTTCAATAGTGCCACTTCAGCTCAATTTCAATAAAGTTTTCATAGTTGATTATCATTTTCTCGAGGATTTTAAAATTTTTGATGTTTTACCGGAGTCCGCTTTATGGAGAATTGTTCTGGCTTCAATTGGAATTTTAATGGGTTTTGTTCTTGTTTTGTTTTTAAACTTTAAATTTTCAGAGCATTTGGAGTTTGAGATAGAGAAGAGGACAACGGAGCTTTTGAGGTCTGAGGAAAAATATAGGTCAATTGTTGAGAATCCATTTTTCGGTGCTTATTTGATGGATTTGTCCGGGTTTAAATATGTGAACGATAAA
>CALJEK010000045.1 GCA_938074445.1 Candidatus Kryptoniota bacterium
TATTCGAAGCTTATAAACCAAGCCATTTCTATACCACGAGCTCTTACAGTTGGAAAGGTAGAGAAAGAAACAAAAAAATAGCTAAACTGTGTCGAGAGTATAGCATAGAGTTTGTTGAGGTGTTTGAGAACTTTTTAGTCCTTCCGGAAAAAATCCCTATAAAAAAAGTTTATACGCCCTTTTATAAAGAGTGGATTAAGCGAGTGGATTTGGAAAGTCATCACCCTCATCCCTTTGTTGTCCCTCAACTAAACTTACCAAAAATAGAAGACATAGAAGCAAAACTGAGGGACAAAATTTCTGACTTTCCCTACTTTGACCCTGCAGATTGCCAAAAAAGGCTTGAAAGTTTCCCCTTTGAAAATTACGAAAAAACAAGAAACTATCCCTCTATAGATGGATCATCTAAACTATCTCCTTGCATTAGATTCGGCATAATCTCCCTTCGGGAGATTTTCAAAAGGGTGAAGGGAAGAAGCGAACAATTTATAAAGGAATTAGCATGGAGAGAATTTTGGTATCACATAGCCGTAAACTTTCCAGAAACTCAAAAGCTTGAATTTCAAGAGAAAAGAAGAGGAATAAACTGGGAAAATAGAGAGGAGTTCATAAGGGCTTTTGAGGAGGGAACTACAGGGTATCCTATAATTGATGCAGGTATAAGACAGCTAAAGGAGGAAAAATGGCTTCATAATAGGATGAGAATGATACTTGCAAGCTTTTTAACTAAGGTTCTCTTAGTTGACTGGAAAATTGGTGAAGAGTTTTTTAAAAGACATCTTTTAGATTATGACGAAGTTGTGAATGTGGGAAACTGGCAGTGGAGTGCATCCGTTGGGGCAGACCCCAAACCCTTTAGACTCTTTAATCCCATCCTGCAGGCACAAAGATATGACCCAGAATGCCAATACATAAAGAAGTATTTACCAGAGCTCTCCAAATTACCCTGCTATATGCTCATTGACCCTTTGAGTTACAAATTGCCCTACTATAAGCCGATAGTTAATTATTATGAGAGAGTCTCTATAGCTAAAAAGCTCTATAGTTTGAAATTCTAAATTTCAGCGTACAAATGATAGATCTGAGAGGCATACGATTAGGTTTTTTGTTCCACTTCAGATTCCAGGCTAAATACTAATAGAAAATTAGATTGTCTAATCTTAGCTTTGACAGGGTTATGGAAACTCTAGATGCAAATACAAGAGACTTTATTGCTCTCCTGGAACTATCCTCTAAACTCGGATGCGGAATTTTTAGGTTAGGCTCTAACTTTATTCCCTTTGCCTCTCACAGAGAATTTAAAAGGGATTGGTTTAAGTCCGCAGAGGAAAAGTTAATAGAAGTCGCTAAGATTTTAAAAAAACTTCCCATAACAATGCATCCAGGGCAATTCGTTGTGCTAAGTTCTCCCAAAAAAGATGTAGTATCAAATTCTTTAAGAGAGTTGGAATACCATTTTTGGTTGTTAGATGTTCTTGGCGTGGGTAAAGAGGGCGTTGTAGTGGTTCATATAGGTGGTATTTTTGAATGGAAGAGAGAAAGTTTAAAGAGATTTAAGAGGGTCTCATGGATAATTCCTGGCTCGTAGAGAGGCTTGCGTTAGAGAACGACGAGAGGCACTACACTGTTTTAAACCTATTAGAAGCAGATTTACCTATTCCCACTAGTTTATGATCACTACCACCACACCCTAAATCCCTCCTATTTTGAATTGACAGACCTTTTCGACAGCTGGGGCTCCACAGTTCCTGAATTCCATCTCTCCTCAAAACCAGAGGGAGAGCATAGCTTTGGAGAGCACGGATATTGGGTAGACACTAAAGATTTCCTAAATTTCTTGAGTATCTTTGGAGGCAGAAGAATAGATTTAATTATAGAGGCAAAGGGTAAAGAAAGAGCTATAGAAAAACTCCTCTCTGATTTAGAGCAAGATTTCGGTTTTTTTTGAAAGAGTATGAACTGTACTTCATAATTTACTCGCACGCTAAAGCCTGCGGATACCTTTTTTTGTCCTGTAAAGGCGATTCACGAATCGCCCCCAAATTTGCGGGGGCACGGCATTGCCATGCCTCATGTGGGCAGCCGCAAGGGCTGCACCTGGGGGTTCCCGTGTGAATTGGATTTGTGAGGGGTTGAAACTAAACTCTTTGGGCACAACGTGTTGTGCCCCTACAAGTGTGGATTGAACTTGTGAGGGATTGAAACGGAACTATTAAATGTGGGAAAGCATAAGAGTAAGAGAAATAGCTTAAATTAGTAAAGAAGCAAAGAAGAGAGCTGGGAAAGTTGAAGGTGAACCCGCCAGATAGTCTGAGTTGGATTGGTTAGCTCTATGATGAAGCCCGGGTCATCCCGGGCTTTTTTGCTATATGAAAACTTGATATGGGAATTAAACTTGTGAAACTACAAAGAAACTTCCATTTAGTGCGGTCTTGCTGTGTTTTTAGTGTAATTCGTCAGAACATAAGCGAAGAACGCAAGTGGGCGTGGTAAATTTGGTTTACTTATGATATGGGGTTCTTGACAAATGTGAAAAAGTTTGCTATATTATTAACGTGAATATGGTGGTTTGAAACTTAAATTAAGTTGGAGGTGTAAAATGGCTTTAAAGGTTGAAAAAGTTGTTTTTTGGAGCGGTGAAATTGAAGACAAACCGGGGGCTTTGGCGAAAGTTTTGGAGCATTTTGCAGGGGCTGGGGTTGATTTGCAAGTTGTTTTAGCAGAACGTAATCCTGCAAAGGCTGGCTTTGGCTCCGTTTGCCTTGCTCCTGTCAGGGGAAAAAAGGCGATGGAGGCTGCAAAATCAGCTGGGCTTTCTGAAGCGACTTCTTTCTTTGTGCTTCGCGTTGAGGGTCCAAACAAACCTGGGGTTGGACACTTAATGACGAGTGCACTAGCAGAGGCGGGAATTAATTTGAATTTGCTCAGCGCAGCAGTTTTAGGGAAAAGGTTTGTTGTTTTCTTAGGGTTTGAAAATGAGTCCGATCTAAAGAAGGCGTCGAAAATTCTGAAAGGGCTAAAAGCATAGGGTTAGCGTCGAAATACTTAAAAGTTTAATTTGATTTTGATGAAGTTGTCAGGAGGTAAGTTATAATCTTCTATGGGGTGGATTTTTGTCAAAATTCAGGTTGAATATCTAACTCTGTTAGCCTAAGGTTAATTTATCCATTCCTGGGGGCAACTTTTCGCGAATTTATTCCATTATATGCGAGTGTAAATTTATTGGGGGACTTGTGTTTGTAGTATGACTTTGGTTATATTTAAAATGCTTCGCTTGTATAAAAAAATTCTAAAGTGAGCGATGGGATTAAAGGGTAAAAAAGCGATAATCTTCGTTGAGGACTTTGTTGAAGAGATTGAACTTCTTTATCCGAAATACAGGTTGATTGAAGAGGGGGTTGAAGTTAAAGTTGCTGGTTCGGAAGTTAGGGTTTTCAAAGGGAAGAATGGTTATCCAATAAAGGCGGAGATTAGTTTTGATGATGTGAATGTTAATGATTATGATGCTCTTATAATTCCTGGGGGATATGCGCCGGATAGAATCAGGCGGAATAAAAAGGCGCTTGAATTGACAAGAAGGTTTTATGAGTCTGGGAAAGTTGTTGCTTTTATTTGCCATGCTGGATGGGTGCCAATTTCCGCCGGAATTTTGCGTGGTAAAAAGGTCACGGGATTTTTCTCTATAAAAGATGACCTTGTGAATGCTGGGGCTGAATATGTTGATAGTGAAGTTGTGGTTGATGGAAACTTGATAAGTTCAAGGGTTCCTGATGATTTGCCAGCGTTTTGTAAAGCTATAATCTCCGCTCTCTCTGAAACTTAAGTTATTTTGAATATGTTGCAATTAGTGAAGGTATAAAGAAATAGGAGGTTTTTATGTTGGGTGAGGTTCAGACATTGAAAGATATTTTGATGCGTAATTCAAAAGAGGGGGAACTTTATAGAAGAATTGATGAGAAGCGAATTGAATGTTTTGCTTGCGGACACAGATGTAAAATTTCGTGGGGGAGAGAGGGGATTTGTAAGGTGAGGTTTAATTTTGAAGGGAAACTTTATGTTCCGTGGGGATATGTGACATCTCTTGCGCTTGATCCGATTGAGAAGAAACCCTTCTTTCATGTTTACCCTGGAAGTTATACTTTGAGCTTTGGAATGCTTGGTTGCGATCTTCATTGCGATTATTGTCAAAATTGGGTGACTTCACAAGCGTTGCGTGACCCCGTTGCTGGAACTATGCCGGAGTTTATAAGTCCTGAGGAGATAGTTGATGTTGCCATTAAATACAAAAGCAGGATTATAACAAGCACATACAATGAACCTTTGATTACTTCTGAATGGACGGTTGGAATTTTAAAAATTGCAAGTCAATACGGGATACGTGGTGCATATGTATCAAACGGAAACGCGACACCCGAGGTTCTTGATTACCTAAGACCTTATGTTGATTTCTTCAAGGTTGATCTTAAAACTTTTAATGATTTGAATTATAGAAAACTTGGTGGTAGGTTAAGCGTTGTGCTTGATACGATCAAGATGCTCGTTGAAAAGGGTTTTTGGGTTGAAATCGTGACGCTTGTTGTTCCTGGGTTCAATGATTCTGAAAGTGAATTGCGAGACATTGCAAGATTTATAGCAAGTGTTTCGCCAAATATTCCATGGCATGTAACCGCTTTTCACAAGGACTATAAAATGACCGATCCAGATAATACAAAACCTGAGCAGTTGATAAGGGCAGCGGAGATAGGTTACGAAGAAGGGTTAAGATTTGTCTATGCTGGGAATATACCCGGTTATGTTGACAGATATGAGAACACTTATTGTTTTAATTGTGGAACCTTGCTTGTTGAAAGATTTGGGTTCAGGGTGTTAAAAAATAAAATCAAAGATGGAAGGTGTTATAAATGTGGGGTCGAAATTCCGGGCTATTGGGATTGATTTTAATTTTTCTTTTTTATTCGGTTTTGTTTGCGCAAGATGTGAAGATAATGGGAAAAGTTATAGATTTTGAGACTGGCGAGCCAATTGCAAACGCAAACTTGCTTGTAGTTGGAACAACGTTTGGGACATCGACTAATTTAAGGGGCGAATTTGAATTAAGTTTAAAACCTGGTATTTACGATATTGAAGCGAGGGTTATTGGTTATCAAAGTGAGCGAAAGAGGATAGAGTTGGTAAGGGGTAAGGAGATATTTATTGAGTTTCGTTTGAAGCCAGGATATATAGAGGTTGATGAGGTTGAGGTTGTTGCGGATTACAAATCTCGTCGTGTTGTTGATGTTAGACCGAGTGTTATAGAGGTTGAGCCGAAGAGTGTTAAGGTGAGTGCTGGGTTTGGGGAAGATGTTTTTAGGATGTTAAGAACTTTGCCTGGGGTTTTTGCCCCATCTGATTTCGGCACGCGGTTTGTTGTTCGGGGTGGTTCGCCGGATGAAAATTTGATAATTGTTGATGGTGTCGAAATTTACAATCCATATCGTCTTTATGGTTTTGTGAGCATGTTCAATCCTGATCTTGTCAGTGATTTTAATTTTATGGCTGGTGGTTTTCCCGCAAAATATGGGGATAGATTATCTGCTGTCCTTGATGTATCAAGTCGCGATGGGACCAGGGATAAGATTTTTTCCAGTATGATTAATGTTAACTTGACAAACGCAAATTTAATTTTTGAGGGGAAACTTCCTTTTAATGGTTCTTGGATATTTTCAACTCGGAGGACTTATTATGATCTCATACTTGGTCCAATTGCTAAAAAAACAGGGCTTGTCAGCGGGGATATCACTTTCCCGAATTTTTATGACCTTCAGGGAAAGTTAAGTTTTCAGCCGTTTAATAAGCATAAAATAAGTCTTTTATCGATTTACAGCAGGGACGCTATGAATGTGATAACTGGTGAGAATTTTGATAGACCGGATAGCATCGCAGTTAATGATTTATCCTACAATAAAACTTTTGCCTTCTCTTGGCTTTATTCTCCAGCCAAAAATTTTGCTGTTAAGTTTACGACGTCGTTATATGAAAATTCGGGTGAGAGTAAATTTGGCGGTGAGCTCCTTGATCCATCTTATGATTTGGATAAGGGTGTCATTTCAGACGAAGCGATATTTTTTAAAATTGAAACATGGTCGAAGTATTCAATTCAAAAGATTTCGACATCGTTTGATATAAATTATGAGGTTGGGCGGAATTTGATTGAAATTGGCGTTGGGTTAAATCGCGTTGCTTCGAAATTGCAATATGTTTTAAAGATAGATGAAAATTTAAAGATGTTTTTGATATCTCTCGGCTTTTTCTCCGCACCTGAATTTTTCAGGTATGGTGAGAGGTACAATCGATTTTACTTTTATGCTCAAGACAGAATAAAGTTAGGTGAAAGGTTTGTCGTTCAACCTGGGTTTAGGGTTGATCATTATGGGATAATCAAAAAGAATTATTTTTCACCGCGGTTAAATTTGCTTTACAACATTGATGCGTTGACAAGTTTAAGGCTTGCTTATGGATGGTATTATCAGTCTCCGGGATACGAGAAGATTTACGATCAACCTACATTTTTTGATTTTGCTAATGCTGAAAATTTAAATGCTGAAAGAGCTAAACACTACATTTTGGGGTTTGAAAGGTGGCTTACTTATGATGTTCTTATGAGGGTTGAGGGTTATTATAAAGATTTTGATAATTTGATCGTCAGGAAGCGCGTTAATGGAACGAGATGGGTGGCGGATAGAAACCCTGAGTATCCCCCGACGGATATCAATGGATGGAGTCAGCCGTATTCAGTGTCTGTGGGCGATTCGGCTACATCTATACCTGTCAATAGGGGTGATGGTAGAGCTTATGGTTTTGAAATTTTTATCGAGAAAAGGGAAAGGCGAAATAGTAAGGTTTATGGTTGGCTTTCATATTCTTTTTCGGTGGCGAAGAGAAAGATTTATAATGTTGAATTGCCGTTTATCTTTGATCAAAGGCATACGTTTAATGTCGTTTTAAATTTGAGGGTGAGTAAAAAGTTTGATTTAGGTTTGACATGGATGTATGGTTCGAATTATCCTTACACGGAACCTATAGGGGTGAAGCCAAGAATTTTTGTGACAGATACAGCTGTTAAGATAATGACTTTGAAAGATAGGGTTTTGCTTGATCTTGATTTTGGAGGTTTGAATAACTTTTTTAATGCGAGAAAGCCACCATATCATCGCCTCGATATAAGAGCTACATACAAGGTTAGATTCTGGAATGCTGATTGGAATTTTTATCTTGATGTTGTAAATGTCTACAACAGGAAAAATATTATACGTTATGATTTTAGCATTTCAAACGGGCGGATAAAGCGAAAGCCGATATCAATGCTCCCGATTTTGCCGACATTTGGAATAAGTGTTAAATTTTAGCATGCGATCGTTTTAAGATAAAAAATTTGTCAAGTTATGAGAAGGGTTTATCTTGACCATAGTGCGACTACGCCTGTTGATCCAGCGGTCGTTGATGCAATGATGCCTTATTTTGCTGAAATTTTTGGTAATCCATCCTCTGTGCATCAATTTGGCAGGGAAGCTAAAGTTGCCATAGAGGAGGCGAGGTCTCGGATAGCAAATTTTATAGGTGCTGAACCATCAGAGGTAATTTTTACAAGTGGGGGGACTGAGTCGGATAATTTTGCAATTTTTGGGGTGGCGCTTTTAGGTCTTAAAGAAGGGAAAAATCATATAATAACAACTCAAATTGAGCACCATGCTGTGCTTGATACATGTATTTACTTGCAAAGAAATGGTTTTGATGTCACATTTTTAAAGGTTGGCGATGATGGGGTGGTTAATCCTGATGATGTGAGAAAGGCGATAACTCCAAGAACTTGTCTTATAACGATAATGCATGTGAACAATGAAATTGGGACGATACAACCGATTCAAGAAATTGGCAAGATAGCGCGCGAGAGTGAGATACCGTTTCATACAGATGCAGTTCAGTCTTTTGGCAAAATTGAAGTTAATGTTAAGAATTTAAATGTTGATTTGCTTTCAGCGTCTGCCCACAAGATTTATGGTCCTAAGGGGATTGGGTTTCTTTATGTTAGAAAGGGGATAAAAATTGAGAAATTTCATCATGGGGGTCCGCAGGAAGCTGGTAGAAGAGCGGGGACGGAGGCTGTTCCGTTGATAGTTGGTTTTGGGAAGGCGGTTGAAATTTGCGCCGAAAGGATGGATTACGATTATAGATATGTGAGTATGCTAAGAGAGCGTATGGTTGAGAGGATATATCGAGCTATGTTTGATGAATTTTTAATTTTAAACAGTCCACTTGATAAATCGATACCGTATATCTTGAATTTCTCGATAAATTCAAGTAAAATTGAAATAGATGCAGAAGCTCTGATTTATGGATTTGATTTAAGAGGAATTGCTGTTTCGAACGGTTCAGCTTGCACATCGGGAAGTTTAAAGCCATCACATGTTGTTCTTGCCCTTGGTAGGGATGAGAAGACAGCTCTTGCTACCGTTAGATTTTCTTTCGGGCGTGGCAACACAGTTGAGGATGTTGATTATGCGGTGGAGAAATTTGTTGAGATAGTAGGAGGTTTTGTTGAAAAGGTTGTTTCAAAATAAAAAATTTTCAAGCCATGAAAATTTTTAGAAAGAAGTATTTGATCGTTTTTGTAATTTTAGCGTTGATAATTTACGAGTTTTATCCGAGTTTGGCTTATGCCCAGAGGGATAAAGTAAGGGTTGGGTTTATTGGGTTTAAGTTTGAAGGTGTTGAGCATAAAGTTCAAAGGGATATAACAAATAGTGTTTTATATTTGCTTGCTCAGAAGCCATCTGTTGAAATTGTTTCACCTGAGGAAGCTGTATCAATAGTTGGAGGTGAAAAAATTAACACTGTTTTATCTTTGCCGTCGGAGAGTGAGGTTGTTCTTGTTTCGCATATGCTTGGGGTTGATTATTTATTTTTTGGCAATTTTGTGAATCAGGGCAGTGATACCAGTGATCTCGTGCTTTATGGGACATTTGAATGTTTTGATAGACCGAAAAGAAGGATTCACACAGTTGAGATAACTTGGAGGTATAAAGATATTGATAGCGAAGTCAAGAAGATAGATAAGGAATTTATCAGCAAGGTGCTGCCGAAGAGTGGGGGTGCACTTACAAATTTATTTTTCATAATAGTTTTGGGTTTGATTATAATTGGGACTTATACTCTTGTATGGGGATTAGGAGGAGAATCTCAGGAATCTGGATCGCCGCCGGTGGCACAGTAAAAAATTATATGGAGGCATCTATGTTTTACAAGATCTTAACACTTTTAATTTTTCTTGTGTTTATCTCGTGCAAAAGTGAATACCTGCCAGAGGGTAAGGGTTTTGTTTCGTATGAGGTTTCTTTCAACACGAATAAAGTTTACATAGTAAACGAAGTATCTTTTATTTTGCAGTTGTATGAATACACGCTTGAGATCGTTGATCCGACGAAAGATTATTACGTTATACAGACGTATTGGAGGATTCGAGATGGTCAAATTCCGTTTGGTTCAGATACAGTTGTAGCTTTATTTAGAGATAGGGTGTTAATTCACATTGTTCCGCGCGGTAGGAGTAGTTTTTATTTTAGGGGTTATCAGGTTTATAACACTGTGTTTCATTTTGAGTTTCAGGTGAAGATGGGATCTAATAATTGGGTTAAGTTTTCACCGCCAGAGTATTATTTGAGGGAGTATTCTGAGATAGTTAAGGAGTTAAAGATGAGGATGTTGAGGTATGGTCCGAGTTCGGGGTGATAGGGGTGATTTTTAGAGAAATCTTGCATTTTTAGACGGGAATGATTATATTTATGTTTGCTCTTTGGAGTTAGTTCTTTGTAAATTGAGCTGGCGTAGCTCAGTTGGTAGAGCAGCTGACTTGTAATCAGCAGGTCCGGGGTTCAAGTCCCCGCGCCAGCTCGAGTGGGTGGGCGCCGGAGTTGGAGAGCCGGGCTGGGCTGTAAACCCAGTGGCGTGAAGCCTGAGGGGGTTCGAATCCCTCCCCACCCACTTTCGGGCGGGTGTAGCTCAGATGGTAGAGCGCCAGCCTTCCAAGCTGGTGGTCGCGGGTTCGAGTCCCGTCGCCCGCTCAAGGCTCGCGTAGCTCAGTTGGGTAGAGCGCGTCCTTGGTAAGGACGAGGTCACCGGTTCAATCCCGGTCGCGAGCTCACATTTTGTAAATGTCAAAATAAATCTATATATTTGCAAATGGCTAAATCTGAAGGTCGGGAGATTATTACGCTTGAGTGTAGTGTGTGTAAGCGTAGGAATTACACGACTACAAAGAATCGTAGAAAGCATCCCGAAAGGGTAGAGTATAAAAAATATTGTAAATTCTGCAATAAGCATACTATTCATAAAGAAACACGCTAACCGGAACACGTCCGTAGCTCAATTGGTAGAGCAGCGGTCTCCAAAACCGCAGGTTGGGGGTTCGAGTCCCTCCGGACGTGCTAATTTTTATTTTTAAAAAATCACTCGTTACCTTGATGCGAGAGAAGATACTTAACTTTTTTTCAGACATCTACAAAGAGATGCAGAAAGTAACATGGCAAAAGCAAGATGAGTTAATTGAATCGACGCGTGTCGTTTTGGTGACTTGTCTTATTTTTACCATTATAGTTTGGGTAATTGACATCATTGTTACGGAGATTTTAAAAGTTATATACTAATGATCCCAATGACGAGAAAATGGTATGCGGTGAGGACATATTCAGGGCATGAGAATCGTGTTAAGAAATTTATTGAAAATGAAATTGCGGAAGGCAAATTTAAAGACAAAATTTTTAATGTTTTGGTTCCAACTGAGAAAGTAACCGTCGTCAAGGAGGGTCGAAAGAAATCGCGCGTCAAGGCATTTTTCCCGGGTTACATTCTTATTGAAGCTGAGATGGATGATGATGTTAAAAATTTTATTCGTAGTATTCCCTCTGTTGTTAGTTTTGTCGGTCCGAAGGGAAATCCTGTACCTTTAAGGGATGATGAAGTTGAGAGGTTTATTGGCAAGGCTGAGGAAGTTGGAGAAGTTGAAAGGGTTGATGTTCCTTTCAGAGTTGGTGATTCAGTTAAAGTTATTGATGGTCCGTTTGCAGATTTCAGCGGTATAGTTCAAGAAGTTAACACAGGGAAGATGAAATTAAAGGTTATGATCAATATTTTCGGTCGTAAAACTCCTGTTGAGCTTGATTTCACACAAGTTGAAATTGAAAATTAAACAAAAAAATTAATTTTTCAGGAAAATGGCAAAGAAAGTAGTTGGGTATGTTAAGCTACAAATACCTGGGGGTCAAGCAACTCCGGCACCGCCTGTTGGACCTGCGTTGGGTCAGCGTGGTATAAACATAATGGAGTTCTGCAAGCAGTTTAACGCTCGAACCCAAGATAAAATGGGTTTGATTTTACCCGTTATCATTACGATTTATTCTGATAAATCGTTTACATTTGTTGTAAAAACGCCACCGGCATCTGTATTGCTTAAAAAGGCTGCGGGAATTGAAAAGGGTTCTTCTGAGCCAAAGCGCACCAAGGTTGGCAAGGTAACTCGCCAACAGATTAAAGAAATAGCTCAAATGAAGATGCCGGATTTGAATACAACTGATCTTGAGGCAGCTATGCGCATAATTGAAGGAACCGCGAAGAGTATGGGAATTGAAGTGGTTGATTAAAAATTAATTGAACAAAGGAAAATGCCAAAGCGTAGCAAAAGATATTTGGAAGTTTTAAAGAAAGTTGATAAGTCAAAGGCTTATTCGCTTGAAGAGGCGATTCAGAAAGTGAAGGAAACCGCAACTGCCAAATTTGATGAAACAGTTGATATAGCAGTTCGTCTTGGTGTTGATCCAAGGCATGCTGATCAAATTGTTCGTGGGACTGTTGTTTTGCCGTATGGAACGGGCAAAAAAGTTCGTGTTCTTGTCTTGACAAAGCAACCTGATAAGGAAAAAGAGGCGATTGAAGCTGGAGCTGATTACGTCGGATTTGAGGAGTATATAAATAAGATAAAAGAGGGATGGACGGATGTTGATGTCATAATTGCAACGCCTGAGGTTATGGGCGAGGTTGGAAAGCTCGGTAAAATTCTTGGACCTCGTGGGTTGATGCCAAATCCTAAAAGTGGAACTGTCACAAATGATGTGGCCAAGGCTGTTAAAGAGGCAAAAGCTGGTAGAGTCGAATTTAGAGTTGATAAAGCAGGGAATATACATGTATCCGTTGGGAAAGTTTCTTTTGAGAATGAAAAATTATATGAGAATATAAAAACGCTGCTTTCGGCGATAATAAAACTGAGACCTGCATCTGTTAAGGGTCAATATGTAAGGAATATTACGATTTCAAGCACTATGGGTCCAGGGATAAGGGTAGATAGGAATTCAATTATGAATTTATCATAAATGGGTTGCTTCTAAGCCAACATCTTTCGGAGTAGAGCGACGCACTCTTTTGATGGAGATATTTTTATACCTAAAAAATTTTTGAGGTTAGAATGAAAAGGGAAGAGAAGAGCAAGATCGTTGAGGAAATAAGTGAAAAGATTTCTAAATCGAAAGGGCTTGTTCTCGCTGACTTTACAAGAATGACGGTTGCCGAGGTTAATGAATTGAGAAGGGAGTTGAAAAGTGCTGGCGTCGATTATAAAGTGGTAAAGAACACGCTGTTAAAGATGGCTATGCAAAATGTTGGGGGATATGATGGTTTGTTTAAGTACCTTGAGGGTCCAACTGCGGTTGCATTTAGCTATGATGATCCTATAACTCCTGTTAGGTTGATAAAGAAGGTAAAAAGTAAGATTGATAAACCTTCTGTTAAAGCGATTTTTATTGAAGGGCAGGTTTATGATGGTTCCAGGATTGATGAACTTGCGAATCTGCCGTCAAAGTCTGATATTATTGCTGGGATAATTGGAAGCGTAATAGCGCCGGCAAGTGGTATTGCGTGGGCATTGAATGCTGTTTTGTCTGAGCTTGTTCTTGTAATTGATGCCATTGCGAAGAAGATGGGTGAAAAAAGTTCGTAAGCAATTTTAAAAACAAAAAATAATAGGGAAGAAAATGCCATCACAAATAGTTGAAGAAATAGTAGAAAGGATTGAGAAATTAACACTTCTTGAGGCTGTTGAATTAAAAAAGATCCTTGAGGAAAAATTTGGTGTCTCAGCTGCAGCGGTTGCAGCTCCAGTTGTAGCTGCGGTTCCTGGCGCAGCGCCATCAGCAGCACAGCCTGCTGTGGAGGAGAAGACCGAATTTGATGTTATACTTGTGAACCCAGGTGCCCAGAAACTTAATGTCATAAAAATCGTCAGACAAATTACTGGTCTTGGTTTGAAAGAGGCGAAAGACCTTGTTGATAGTGCACCGAAGCCAATTAAGGAAGGTGTATCGAAGGAGGAAGCTGAAAAGATTAAGAAGGAACTTGAGGAAGCAGGAGCTCAAGTTCAAATCAAATAAATTTTGTCTTTAAACTTTAAACTTGAAAAAGAAACTTTTAAAATTAGCCAAGCCGGTAACCGCCTAAAAGTGAAAAACTTTTAGGGTTATCGGCTTGTTGATTTTTTTAGAATTTTCAAAATTAAAACTTTAAGGAGTGAGGGAAATTGGCAAGGAAAAGAGAAATCACAGCGACGGGGAGAATATCTTTTGGAAAAATTAAAAGCGTGATTGATTATCCGGATCTGCTTGAAATTCAACTTGAATCTTTCAAGGAGTTTTTACAAGAGGATGTGCCCCCAAGCAAGAGGGAAAATAAGGGTTTGCAAGCTGTCTTTAAAGCGAACTTCCCAATAACTGATTCGAAAGAGATATATGTGCTTGATTTTATTGAATATTATCTGGACAAACCGAAATATACGATAGAGGAATGCAAAGAGCGTGGGTTAACATATGCTGTGCCCTTAAAAGCCAAGTTGCGTCTTTCGTCAAAACTTGATCCAAGCCATGCTGATTATGTCGAAACAATTGAACAAGATGTCTTCTTGGGAAATCTTCCCTACATGACCGAGCGAGGAACGTTTATCATAAATGGTGCTGAAAGAGTCGTTGTCAATCAACTTCAAAGGTCCCCAGGTGTTTTCTTTGATGAAACGGTTTTCCCAAATGGTTTGAAGACCTATCAAGCGCAGATAATTCCTTTGAAAGGTTCGTGGATTGAGTTCACGACTGATGTAACCGATATGATGTATGTTTACATTGATAGGAAAAGGAAATTTTATGTGACGACTTTGTTAAGGGCACTTGGTTTTTCTTCAGATGAAGAAATTTTGAAGTTATTTGACCTCGTGGAGGAAATACCTGTTAATAGTTCAACTGTATCTAAGTTAGTTGGAAGAGTCGTTGCGGCTGATGTTTTTGATCGCAAGACAGGTGAGATAATTATTACGAGAAATTCAGAAATCACAGCTGATGATATAGAAAAAGTTCGAGCTTTGGGCATAAAGGGGTTGCTTGTATGGAAGGAAGAAGATTCCGATATGAAGGATATAATTTTAAAGACTATGGATAAGGATACCATAAAGTCTGAAAAGGATGCGGTTGAACATATTTACAAACAGCTGCGTCTTGGGGAAGTGCAAGATGCTGAAACGGCAAAAAGTATAATTGAGAAATGGTTTTTCAATCCAAAACGTTATGATTTAAGTCCGGTTGGAAGATACAAAATAAATTCACGTCTTGGTCTTAATGTCCCATTGTCAGAGGTAACTTTAACTAAGGATGACATTATTGCGATAATAAAGTATTTGGTTAAGTTACAAAGTGGGAAGGAAAGGATAGACGATGTTGATCATCTCGGGAACCGTAGAGTTAGAACGGTTGCAGAACAGCTTGCGCAGGTTTTAAATGCTGCTTTTGCCAGATTAGGGCGAATGATAAAAGAGCGTTTAAATTTGAGAGAGGCAGACAAAATTACACCGCAGGACCTTGTAAATTCGAGGATAATAGCCAATGCTTTAAATGCATTCTTTGGCACGAGTCAGCTTTCGCAGTTTATGGATCAGACGAACCCGCTTGCTGAAATTACTCATAAGAGAAGAGTTAGTGCGCTTGGTCCTGGTGGATTGACAAGGGAAAGGGCTGGGATTGAGGTCAGAGATGTTCATTATACTCAATATGGTAGGTTATGTCCTATAGAGACCCCAGAAGGTCCAAATATTGGTCTTATTGCTTCGCTTGCTGTTTTTGCAAGAGTAAATGAATATGGTTTTATTGAAACGCCTTATAGAAAAGTTAAAAATGGTCGCGTGACGAATGAAATTGAATATTTAACTGCAGATCAAGAGGAGAAAGTTATAATTGCGCAGGCGAACGCTCCAATTGACTCTAATGGTAAGTTTCTCACGGATAAGATTAAAGCGAGGAAGGGTGGAGATTTCGTCGTTGTGTCTCCTGAAGAAGTTCAATATATGGACGTTTCACCGAATCAGATTGTCAGTGTATCTGCATCGCTTATTCCATTTCTTGAGCATGATGACGCAAACCGTGCTCTTATGGGTTCAAACATGCAAAGGCAAGCAGTTCCACTTCTAAGACCAGAAGCGCCACTTGTTGGCACGGGCTTCGAAGACAAAGTCGCTCGTGACTCAAGGATGGTAATAGTAGCTGAAGGTGATGGGGTGGTAAAATATGTTGATGCGACGAAGATTATAGTTGAGTATGATCATAAAAAGGGAAGCATTGAAGAGATTTTAAGCTTTGATGATAAATACACGGTTGAATACAAACTAACTAAATTTGCAAGGTCAAACCAGGATACTTGCATAAATCAAAAACCTATTGTAAAAGTTGGTCAAAGGGTCAAGGCTGGGGATATTTTAGCTGATGGACCTGCAATTGACCACGGGGAGCTTGCGCTTGGGAGAAATGTTCTCGTTGCTTTTATGCCGTGGAGAGGGTATAATTTTGAAGATGCTATTATCGTGAGTGAAAAATTGGTGGCGGAGGATGCTTTTACATCAGTTCACATAGAAGAATTTGAATTGTCAGTTCATGATACTCGTCGAGGTGAGGAAGAATTTACAAGGGAGATTCCAAATGTAAGTGAGGAAGCGATCAAAGACCTTGATGAAAACGGCATAGTTAAAGTTGGAACTTATGTTAAGGAAGGGGATATCTTGATTGGTAAGATAACGCCGAAGCCGGAAACTGAGCCAACTCCCGAGGAAAAACTCTTAAGGGCTATATTTGGTGAAAAAGCTGGTGAAGTGAAAGATGCATCTTTGAGAGCAAGCCCTGGCTTAAGGGGAGTTGTTATATCAACAAAACTTTTCCAGCGAAAGAAGAAGGATGCGGAGTCGAAGAAACAAGAAAAGAAACTTTTAGATGGCATAGAAAGAAAGAGAAAGAAAGCGATTGCTGAAACAAAAGAAAAACTCGCTGAAAAACTTGGTCAATTGCTCGAGGGTGAAACATCAGTTGGGATAAGAAATAAGAAAGGCGAAGTTGTCATAAGAAGCGGAGTTAGTTTAAAGCCTGAGATATTTAAGTCGCGCATTGACGAGCTTGACGAGCTTGATTATGACTCTGAGTGGGTTGAGAGCCCAAGGAAAAATGCGTTGAAGAAACAACTTTATGAAAATTATTTGAAGAAGTTACAAGATATTGAGACACAGGCGAAGATTGAAAGGTATAAAGTCCAAGTTGATGAACTTCAGCCTGGGGTTGTACAACTTGCTCGTGTTTATGTTGCGAAGAAGAGAAGGTTGCAGGTTGGAGATAAAATGGCAGGTCGCCATGGGAACAAAGGTGTCATAGCAAAAGTTGCACCTGTTGAAGATATGCCTTTCCTTCCGGATGGGACTCCAGTTGATATAGTATTAAATCCGTTAGGTGTTCCTTCAAGAATGAACTTGGGGCAGTTGTTTGAGACTGCGCTTGGTTGGGCTGCTAAGAAACTTGGCGTCAAATATGCGAGCCCGATATTTGATGGAGCAACTTGGGAAGATATTCAGGAAGAATTGAGGAAGGCGGGCTTGCCCGAGACTGGGAAGATAAAACTTTATGACGGAAGGACAGGTGAACCATTTGATCAGGAAGTTACGGTTGGATATATTTACATGATGAAGCTTATCCATATGGTTGAAGATAAGATTCACGCGAGGTCAATTGGACCTTATTCACTTATCACTCAACAACCTCTTGGCGGAAAGGCGCAGTTTGGAGGGCAACGGCTTGGAGAGATGGAAGTTTGGGCTCTTGAGGCTTATGGTGCAGCTTATACACTGCAGGAAATGTTAACTTATAAATCGGATGATATTCAGGGTCGTTCAAAGGCATATGAAGCGATCGTAAAAGGTGATAATTTACCTGAGCCTGGGATACCTGAATCGTTCAACGTTCTTGTTCGTGAGCTTCAAGGTCTTGGTCTTGATGTGAGAATTGAATAAAAATAAATTTTCTCAGGAGGTTTTTAAAAATGGAAAAATTGCAAGTTTTGAAAGAAGGACTTTTAAGGAAAAAGCAACTTTCTAAGGTTTCAATTAAATTAGCAAGCCCCGACACTATACTGCAATGGTCTCGTGGTGAAGTTACAAAACCTGAAACCATAAATTATAGAACATATAAACCTGAAAGGGATGGTCTCTTCTGCGAGAAGATATTTGGACCTGTAAAAGATTGGGAATGTCACTGTGGAAAGTACAAGAGAATAAGGTATCGTGGGGTTGTATGTGATAGGTGTGGTGTTGAAGTTACTCAGAGGAGTGTAAGGCGAGAAAGGATGGGGCATATTGAGCTTGCGGTTCCAGTTGTACATATATGGTATTTGAGGTCTGTTCCGAGCAAGATTGGTTCACTGCTTGGTATGTCGACAAGAGACCTTGAAAAAATAGTTTATTATGAATCATATGTTGTGATAAAGCCTGGGAAGACGGGGTTAAAAGAGAAGGATTTAATCACGGAGGAGCAGTATCAAGAAATACTTGAAAAATTCCCTGACAATGAGAAGTTGCCGGATGAACATCCGGATAAATTTATTGCCAAGATGGGTGGGGAAGCGATAAGAGACCTTTTAAGAAATATTGACATTGAGGAGTTATCGAATGAGTTAAAGGACCAGCTTACCAAAGAAACCTCCGAGCAAAGGAAATATGAAATTTTAAAACGCCTGAAAGTAGTTGAGGCTTTTAATCAGAAAATTATTGTGAAAGGCAAGGAAGAGTTTATCAATAAGCCTGAGTGGATGGTTTTAACGATAATACCTGTTATACCACCAGAGTTAAGACCGCTTGTTCCCCTTGAAGGGGGCAGATTTGCGACAAGTGATTTGAATGACCTTTATCGCAGGGTTATAATTAGAAATAACAGGTTAAAGAGACTGAAGGAGATAAAGGCGCCTGAAATAATTTTAAGGAACGAGAAGCGAATGCTTCAGGAGGCGGTTGATGCATTGCTTGATAACTCAAGGCGTGTGAACGCGGTAAAGGCAGATACGAATAGACCTCTTAAATCTCTATCTGACATTTTGAAAGGTAAGCAAGGTAGATTCAGACAGAATTTGCTTGGTAAGAGGGTTGATTACTCAGGTCGTTCTGTTATAGTTGTTGGACCTGAGTTAAAGCTTCATCAATGTGGATTGCCAAAGGATATGGCGGTTGAGCTATTTAAACCATTTTTGATTCGCAAGTTGATGGAGCGTGGTTATGCAAAGGCTGCTCGCACTGCTAAGAAGATAATTGAAAGGAAAGACCCCATCATCTGGGAAATCCTCGAGAAGGTCGTTGAAGGTCACCCAGTTCTTTTGAATCGTGCGCCAACTTTGCATCGTCTTGGAATTCAGGCGTTCCAGCCTGTTTTAACAGATGCAAAGGCAATTCAACTGCATCCACTTGTTTGTGTTGCCTTCAACGCTGACTTTGACGGTGATCAAATGGCGGTTCATGTTCCGCTTTCTTACGAAGCTCAACTTGAAGCAAGAATCTTAATGCTTTCAAGTCATAATTTGCTTAAGCCGGCTGATGGTAAACCGATTACAATTGCAACGCAAGACATCGTGCTTGGTCTTTATTACCTGACGAAGGAAAAAGTCGGCGAGCCAGGCGAAGGAAAAACTTTCTCTTCGCTTGAGGAGGTTATAATCGCACACAACAGTGGGAAGCTCGGGCTTCATGCGAGGATCAAGGTTAGAATTTTAAATCAAGAAACAGGGAAGTACGAACTTGTTGAAACTACAACGGGTAGAGTTATTTTTAATCAAATAGTTCCGAAGGGAATTGGGTTTATCAATGAAGTTTTGACGAAGAAAAAACTTACAAACTTAATAGCAAAAATTTATAGCAAATTTGGGAATGTCGTAACTGCTGAATTTCTCGATGAAATGAAAGATATGGGATTTTATTATGCGACGAAATCGGGAATCTCAATTGGCGTCCCAGATGTGATCGTTCCGGAGGAAAAGGAACAGATAATAAATGAGTATCAAAGAAGAGTTGACATTCATCATCAAGATTATCGCGCAGGAGAAATTACCGATACAGAAAGATATAACAAAGTTATTGACGAGTGGTCAGCTGCGACTGAAAAAGTTGCAAAGGTTTTGTTCGATAAGCTTTCAAAGATAGAACAAGGTTTTAATCCGCTTTTTGTCATGCTTGATTCAGGCGCCCGTGGTTCAAGAGATCAAATAAGACAGCTTGGTGGAATGCGTGGATTGATGCAGAAACCTCAGAAGGGTATGACTGGACAGCCTTATGAAATGATTGAGCATCCAATTCTTTCAAACTTCCGTGAAGGTCTTTCAATTTGGGAATACTTCCTCTCAACGCATGGCGCGAGGAAGGGTCTTGCTGATACAGCCTTGAAAACATCTGATGCGGGTTATCTTACAAGACGTCTTGTTGATGTGGCTCAAGATGTTGTCGTTACAGAGGAAGATTGTGGAACGGTTAGAGGAATTACTATTACTTCGCTCAAGGAAGAAGGTGGCGAAGAGGTTATGGTATCACTTGCCGATAGGATTGTTGGGAGGGTTGCTTTACATGATATTTATCATCCTTTCACAGGTGAAATTATTGTTGAGGCGGGTCAGGAAATTAATGAAGAACTCGCTCAAAAGATCGAAGAAGCTGGTATCGATGAAGTTGAAGTTCGCTCTGTTCTTACATGTGAATCCAAATATGGAGTATGTGTAAAATGTTATGGTAGAAATCTCGCTACTGGAAGGATGGTTGAAGTTGGTGAAGCTGTTGGAATAATCGCAGCTCAATCGATAGGTGAGCCTGGGACTCAGCTTACGCTTAGAACCTTCCATACAGGTGGTAGCGTGGCTGGTGTGGGTTACAGAGCTTCGAAAATTTTGGCTAAAAATAGCGGGAAGGTTAGGTTTGTGAACATAAAGTATATCGAATATGAAAAGGTGGATGAGTATGGGCAGGAAACTGTTTTGCGCGTCATCTCAAGGCATGGATATATACTTATTGAAGATGAGAAAAGTGGAATCGCCAGAAAGTATGCAGTACCATATGCCTCTGATTTGAAGGTTAAGGATGGTCAATTTGTTGAGAAGGGAGCTGAACTTTATGAAACAGACCCATATAATTCGCTTATACTTGCGGAAAAATCAGGGCGAATTGAACTTATTGATTTTATTCCTGATGTCACATATCGCGAAGAAGCTGATGAAACAACTGGACATATGCAAAGGGTTATAATTGAAGCGAAGGATAAAACCAAAGTTCCAAAGGTTAAAATTGTCACTTCAAAAGGAGAGGAATATTATCAGCCAATCCCAGTAAGAGCGCTTGTAGATGAAAATCTTAACGATGGCGTAAAGATCAAGGCTGGAGATATCATAGCAAAAATTCCAAGGGAACAAGCTAAGATAAGGGATATAACGGGTGGTTTGCCAAAGGTTGTAAATCTTTTTGAAGCGAGGACGCCAAATAACCCAGCTGAGCTTGCTGAAATTGATGGAATTGTGAGTGTAAGGAGCGAAAAGAATTACTATATCTTGAAGATAACAAGCGATGATGGGCAGTTTACGAAAGAATATCAAATACCGCAAACAAGACATTTGCTCGTTGAAGATGGCGACCGCGTTTATGCCGGTGATAGGTTAACAGATGGTCCAATTGATCCACACAAAATTTTGAGCATAAAGGGACTTAACGCAGTTCAACAATACCTCGTTAATGAAATTCAGGATGTTTACAGAAATGAAGGTGTTGAAATAAATGACAAGCATATAGAGGTCATCGTTAGGCAGATGATGAGAAAGGTTAAGATCACAAATCCGGGTGATACTAAGTTTCTTGAAAGAGATATAGTCGATAAAGATGTTGTTGATGATGAAAACAACAGAATCAGAGGTATGGTGGTTATAACAAGTAAGGGTGATTCTAAGTTTAAGGTAGGGCAGTTAAAGTCGAGAAGTGAAGTTGAGAGGGAGAATGAGAACTTAAAGAGAAGGAAGAAAAAACCTGCGGAATATCGCCCTGCGAAAGGTGCGGAATTTGAACCCATATTGCTTGGGATAACGAGCGCTGCTCTTACATCAGAAAGTTGGATTTCTGCTGCTTCGTTTCAGGAAACAACCCGTGTTTTGACCGATGCAGCTATAGAAGCGAAGGTTGACTATCTGCGTGGTTTGAAAGAAAATGTTGTTGTTGGACAGTTAATACCTGCTGGTACTGGATTTAGAAATGACAAGAAAGATTATCGCGATGTAAGGGTGATGCTTAAGGAAGGTGTTAAGGAACTTGAGAGGGTTGAAGAGGAGAAAGAAAAATCGCAAATTCTGGAAAGAAAAGCAGAATCACTTTAAAAGTTAACTTTTAAAAGCGAAGAAATGTTAATATAAGCGGCGGTTTGATTTCAACCGTCGCTTTTTTGTTAAAAACAAAGGGTGCTTTAGAATGCCCAAAAGTTCTCAGGTGAACGGGCTTGTAATAGTTGAATCCCCAGCCAAAGCGAAAACCATCGGCAAGTATCTTGGTGGTGAATTTATAGTTGAAGCATCCGTCGGACATATTAAAGATTTGCCCCAAAAACCAAGAGATGAATCAAGGCTTGGAATAGATATTGATAAGGGATACAAGCCCAGATATGTTGTAATAAGTGGGAAAAAAGAGATTATCAAGAAGCTAAAGGACCTTGCGAGTAAAGTGAGCAAAGTCATCATTGCAACTGACCCAGATAGAGAAGGGGAGGCAATCGCATGGCATATAAAAACAGAGATTGAAGATGTAAATCCAAATATAAAGCGTGTTCTTTTCACAGAAATAACCAAAAGCGGAATTGAGAAAGGGATGCAAAATCCTCGCGATATTGATATGAACCTTGTTGAAGCTCAGCAAGCCAGACGTGTTCTTGATAGAATCGTCGGTTATAGAATCAGCCCATTTTTAAAGAAGGTTGTGAACGATAAAATTTCTTTATCCGCTGGGAGAGTTCAATCGGTTGCGCTTCGTTTGGTCTGCGAACGCGAGGAAGAGATAAGAAATTTCAAACCTGAAGAATACTGGACGATTGAAGCGGAGTTCCAAACCCAAGAGGGGGAAGTTTTAAAAGCAAAACTATTTAAGATAAATGGTGAAGAGCCTAAGATCTCGGATAAGGAGACTGCAGAAAGAATTTTAGACGATTTAAAGGGCAGGATTTTCACGATTTCAGATATTCGGAAAAAGGAAGTTTTGCGAAATCCTCCACCGCCATTTATCACAAGCACACTTCAGCAAGAAGCGAGCAGTAAACTTCGTTTCTCGCCGAAAAAAACGATGATGCTTGCACAGCAGCTTTATGAAGGAGTTGAACTTGGTGATGAAGGGAGGGTTGGATTGATAACTTATATGAGAACTGACTCAACAAGATTAAGCGATGAAGCGGTAAGCGCTGTAAGAGAATACATTTATAACAACTATGGGAAGGAGTATCTACCTCAAACACCGAGAGTTTTCAAAAAATCAAAGGAAAGTCAGGACGCTCATGAAGCTATAAGACCAACATATATGAAGTATGAGCCAAGGGTTATCAAAAAATATCTTGATGAGGACCTATTCCTTCTTTATGAACTTATTTGGAATAGGTTCGTTGCTTGCCAGATGTCTTCAGCTGTGCTTGATCAAACAATTGTTGATATAACTGCGGATAATTATCTTTTCAGGGCAACAGGTTCAATAGTCAAGTTTAATGGTTATATGCAGATATATGAGGAGGCAAAGATTGAGTCAGAGGAGAAAAGCGAAGAAAAAGAAATTAAAATACCGACGAGGATAAATGTTGGCGAAGTTTTAAATCTCACAAACCTTATCCCTGAGCAACATTTTACAAAGCCACCAGCAAGATATACTGAAGCCTCGCTCGTTAAGGAGCTTGAATCAAGGGGCATTGGGAGACCGAGCACTTATGCCACCATAGTTAGCACAATTCTTGAGCGAGGGTATGTTGAACTGCAGGATAGAAAACTTGTCCCAACAGATCTCGGCTTTGCTGTAAATAAAATTCTTACCGCTCAATTCCCCGATATCGTTGATTATAAATTTACAGCGAGGATGGAAGAAGATTTGGATGAAATAGCTTCTGGGAGGAAAAGATATGTTGAAGTTGTTGATTCATTCTTCAAACCATTTGATAAACATTTAAAGGCTCTTGAAGGCAAAAAAGATGAGATAAGGGAATTAATTCAGGAGGAAACCGACATAGTATGCAATAGATGTGGTTCTAAAATGGTCGTTAAAGTCGACAGGGATGGCAAATATCTTGCTTGTTCAAATCCGGAGTGCAAAAATATGTTAGCTTTTCCTCAAAACGGAACAATAGAAGAGACAAGGATTTGTCCTCAATGTGGGGGAAGATTAATTTTGAGGCGAGGGAAATTTGGGAAATTCTACGGATGTGAAAATTATCCATCGTGTAGATATACTGAGTCGATAACAACTGGGATAAAATGCCCTGAATGCGGAATTGGTGAACTCGTTGAAAGGAAAAGCAAACGGAAGAGAACTTACTACGCTTGTTCAAATTATCCGAATTGTGATTTTATACTTTGGGATAAACCTGTAAATAAACCCTGTCCCGAGTGTGGTTATCCTTTAATCGTTAAATCTAAACGTAAAACTTCCCCTTATAAATGCCCTCGATGCAATGCGCAGATAACTGAGGTATCAGAAGAACATAGGTAAAACTTTCAAAGGCACTGGTGGAGTATAGCCTGTTGTAAGGAAAACATAGTATGTTTGAAATGAACCACTTATCTGAATTACCTTTGTTTTTGGTTCCCATGTTTGGGGGTCTATTTCCTTTGGTCTAAGTTCAAAATTTCCAGCGATGGTGTGAAGTGATAAGTTATGCATAGTAAGGTTTAAAACTCCCGTCCCAATTGGAGTTGCTGGATTTTGGAGCGAGTCAAGCGTGGTCGTTGAATAAACACCTGTGGAGTCAATGTAAACAGCCATCATTTCAATTGGGATTTTTGTAGCGTCGTATGTTTTAGGCGCCTGTGCTCCTGTTGAAAATTTAAAGCCAATCGCGATAAAATTTGCAAGCGCTCCGCCACTGTATCTTGTCCCAAGCAAATTCATAACTTTGGCTGAGTCATCATATACTGCTATAACTGAGTCCATTTTAAAAGATTTGTTGTCAATTGTGATATTGATGTAAGGTAAGATTTGACTTTGTTGTTCCTCCTTTATGCAAGAGGAAAGAAAAAGCAAAGTTAAAATCAGTAAATTTGCGAATTTTAGTTTCATAACCTTTCTAACCTATCTTTTGCTTTTTTAGCTACTGGGCTTTTCGGATATTCTTTGAGAACGCGACTCATATATTCTTTTGCCTCTTTAATTTTCCCAAGCGCTGCGTAGCATCTCCCGAGCATATATAGGGCATCTGGGGTTTTGGTTGACTTTGTCTGTGAGACATAGTTAAAATATTCAATTGCTTTTTCATATTGTTTTAAAGCAAAATAATTCTCGCCAAGCCAATAAACGACATTTATTTTCAAATTTGTTTCAACATTGCTTTGTAACAATGTATCAAAGTAAGCGATGGATTTTTTATATCTGCGATTTCTAAATTCCCTAAGCCCAAGGTCGTAATAATTTTTAAACTGTTTTTCCGTTATCTCAATTTTTGGCGTTTCAGGTATAATTCCTGGGTAAACCAGTTTAACTTCACCGCCGACTACAGCGGGTGGAGTTTTAGAGGGTTGTGTTGCGACTTTTGTTTCAAGCTCTGCAAGTTTTGCCTGCAGGTCTCTTATTTGCTTTTTATATTCTGCGATTTCGCTATCGCGCTTTGCAATTTCATTTCTTAATTCGGTTTCACCTGCGCCTGGTTGTGGCAACGCTTCATATTGTGCAAGTTTCGCCGAAAGCTCTCTCGTCTTTTGTTTTTCTGCTTCAAGTTGTTCGCCAAGTTCAGAAATTTTAGCAGTTAATTGTGCATTGCCTTCCCGAAGTGAACGCAAATCTCTTTCTAATTCATTTTTTTCACTTTGAAGCTTGGTATTCTGGGCTTGAAGTTTAGCAACTTGTTCTCTCAGAAGTTTATTTTCTTCAGATAAAGTAGATACATGTGTTGTGTCGATGCCTTTAGTTATTTCTTCAATCACGCCCCCATAGATATCTTCCTGTTCAGCTGTTGATGCGCATCCCTGAATTAGGAATAAAATCCATACCCCAGTGATGAGAAGGAAAAAATATTTCATTGTTTTCATTGTTTTCTAATCCTCTTTTGTTTGGCTTTAATTTAAGATAAAAAAGTATTGATTAAAAGTCAAGAGGCAGAGGTTTTGAAAGCCAAATGTTGATTTTTTTCGCAAAATTTTATAAATTTATACTCGAAAAAATGGAGGGTTAGCCTAATTGGTAAGGCGGCGGTCTTGAAAACCGCTGGGCTTCGCGCCCTTGGGGGTTCGAGTCCCTCACCCTCCGCTTCTTTTAGTCTTTTCAAAATGTGATGCACATCACGTTCAAACCGCTTAATATTTGTGAATTTTAAATTGAAACAAGAGATCGAAAAATTATTAAAAGTTTTTAATGAGGCTTTTAAGGACTTGACAAAGCAATTTGAATTTATTATTTTAGAGGGTAGTGAAACAAAAATGTCGAATTATTGAGAAACTAAACTTAGGAGGAACAGCCATGTGTAGAAAATTACTTCTTCTTGG
>CALJEK010000046.1 GCA_938074445.1 Candidatus Kryptoniota bacterium
AAGGAATAAGTAGCATCAAAATCCTAAATAAATTTGATAAAGCATGATTTATCTCTTCAAGCGGATATGCAACGCCTATGACCAAGTGTTCCGATCTTAGAACAGCCAACCTAACTTTATGAAGGTTAATTTCACATGTCGTTAAGAAAATTTTATTCTCCTCTGACGAAACTGAATCCAACGGTAGATCAAACGAACCCAAACTTAACGATCTGTAAATCTCTCTCCCATCTTTATCTTTAATCTGAATAAATTGTTTCTTTGAGCTCAACAGGGAGTGTTCATAAATAATATTCCATATCTCATCTTCGAGCGTTGAGTCGACCGATGTTCCACTTTGCTCATCTGTTTCTATTAATGAAGTTTCTAAGCCAGATATCTTGGGTTCAATAGCATCTCTAATCCATTTTACCTCTGAATAAAGCGAGTTATCAAGCCCATCTAACAGATTTTTCCTCGTGTAGTAATAAGCAAGGGCAACGTAAATTCCGAGCGTTAAAATTAAAGCAAGTGAATAAAGGATTGAAAGTTTAAATTTAATTGAATTAAACATATTTTACTGCTCATTTATTGTATAGCCAACACCGCGGATTGTACGGATCAACTTTTTTGAAAATCCCTCGTCGATCTTCTTCCTTAATCTTCTGATATAAACGTCGATTATGTTTGAACCAGTATCAAAATGATAATCCCAGATGTGCTCCGCTATCATAGTTCTCGTTAAAACTCTTCCTTTATTCCGAATCATGTACTCAAGCAAAGCAAATTCCCTCGCTGTTAAATCAATTATTTTATCCCCACGCTTTACGGTGTGCTTGACAACATCAAGCTCAAGGTCTGCAACTCTTATTATGTTTGACTTCTCAGAGGATGCTCTCCGCAAAAGTGATCTGACGCGAGCAAGCAGTTCAGCGAATACAAATGGTTTCGTAAGGTAATCATCCGCCCCAAGATTTAACCCCTCAATTTTGTCTTCGATAGAACCCTTCGCAGTTAAAATTAAAATGGGCGTATTAATTTTGTTAGCCCTTAAACTTTTCAAAACATCAAGCCCGCTCTTTTTAGGCAAAAGTATATCAAGAATTATTAAATCATACTCAGATGTTAGAGCCATAAATTCGCCCTTTTCCCCATCATAAGCAACATCAACAGTGAAAAATTCCTCCTCAAGCCCGCGCTTTATAAAACTTGCCACCTTTTTCTCGTCCTCTATCAAAAGTATTTTCATCTCTTAATTCACTGCTTTTAATTTAACTATAATTCTCCCAACTTTTCATATCTTGAAATCATCCTTCCAACAACTACGCCACCCTCATACTCAGGAACTATAACTTCATCCGCGCCGGCTCCTTTCATTGCTTCAGCGTACCTTAAATTTCCAGCTCTTGAGATTACCTTTATGTTTGGATTTAACATCTTTGCAGTTATCGTTATGTAAAGATTATCAGCGTCATTGTCAATCAATGTGCATATAAACTTTGCTCTCTCGATCCCCGCGCTCAAAAGCACACTTCTTCTCCTCGCATCACCTTGAATTGCATTTATCCCCTCTCTTAACAATTCTTTTACAATGCTCTCATTTATCTCAATCAAAACAAACGGTAAGTTTAATTTTATAAGTTCATCAACAACTGTCCTGCCAACCTGACCGTATCCGCAAATTATATAATGATTTTTAATTTTTGAAATCGCAAACTCGCTCATACGCCTCCTCCAAAGTGTTTTTAATTCACCGCTGAAAATGTTCACAAGAATTCTCTCAATAAACCAAACTTGAAAGAAAAAAATCCCAACATAAACAATAAACGCGAATATTTTTGTCAAATCTTTCCTATCTTCAGATATAGCATGTGGATGAGTTATCCAGAAAAAAGCATCAACCCAAGATATATCTTCTTCGAGATGTTTGTAAATAACCATTGAGATTGCGAAAAACAGAACAAGAAAAATCAACGGAGATAAAACCGCAGTAAGGACAAGCCGAGAAACTTTTAATAGATCCCGAAGCACTACACCGATTAACTCTATATTTTTTAAATCGCCCGAAAGTTGCTCGCTTTGCTGTTGTCAAAAATAGAAACTTCAACTGCTGGTCTAATTCCCTATTTCTTAAACTTTTTTAAATTTAGTTAACCCCCACAATTTTTTCAATACCTTCGTTCGTCCAAATCATTCGCTCTTTCTAAATAAATTTAGAACAAGGTTTGGCGCCGACCTTACCTTTTGAACAAACGAAGGGGAATAAAGAAATCTTATCGCATTTTTAATCGTCTTTAAAAGTTTTTCATCATACCCAAACCACCACAGTCTATACGGAGAGATAAAATCAAAACTCTCAAATTTTATATTCACCATATCATAGAGCCCAAATTCAGAGTGAACCCTCCCGAATCCGCTTGATTTAACCCCACCGCACGGTGCTTTTGCATCGCCATAATGAACTACACATTCATTTACAAGAACAGAACCTGCTTTGATCCTTTCTACTATTTCTTTAGCTCTTCCCTTATTTCTTGTCCACACGCTCGCTGAAAGACCATATTCACTTGAATTCACCCTTTCAATTACTTCACTTTCATCCTTAAACTTGACGATTGGCAAAACAGGACCGAAGGTTTCCTCTTTCATAAGAAGCATTGATTCATCAACATCAATCATAACCGTCGGCTCAAAGAAATAGCCTTTTAATTCATTCCCATTCTTATCCTTTGGAAAAATTCTTTTCCCACCTATTAAGATTTTCGCACCTTTTGAGACCGCATCTTGAACTTGATTTTCTATAATTTTAAGCTGTTTTTCATTGTTTATAGGACCGATTTCAACATCTGGGTCAAGCCCGTTGCCAATCTTTAATTTTTTAGTCTTTTGGACGATTTTTTCGACGAAATCTTCAAAAATCTTCTCGTGCACATAGCAAACCTCAACGGAAACACATGTCTGCCCCGCATTTGCAAAAGCTCCCCACACAGCTGCGTTTGAAACGAGATCAATATCAACATCATCAAAAACTATCATCGGGTCCTTTCCACCAAGCTCAAGCGTCACAGGGATCGGCTTTTTACTTGCATTTTGCATTATGATTCTACCTGTCTTCGTGCTCCCTGTAAATGAAATTTTATCAACTTGCGAATTAACAAGTGCCTCCCCGACATCACCAAAACCAATTACAATATTAAAGACGCCTTCTGGAAAACCAGCCTCCTTGAAAATTTCGTAAATTTTTAAACCAATTAAACTCGTATATTCCGATGGCTTAAATACAACACAATTACCAACAACAAGCGCAGATATAATCGGAGCAATTGGGAGAAGTAATGGATAATTCCACGGAGATATCACAGCTACAACCCCAAGGGGCTCAAAATGAATATAATTATTTTTAACCCAAAACAAAGGTATCTGCGATCGAACTTTCCTCGGGGTTAGAATTTTCCTTGAATTTTTAATATAAAAATCAAACAGATCAAGCGCTGGGAAAATTTCCATTGAATAGGATTCAAGTATCGGCTTCCCGTTCTCAAGTGTTATCAATCTTGCAATTTCATCTTGATTTTTGTAAAGGATTTCTCGTGCGTTCTTCAAAAGTTTTAACCTCTCGTCAACTGTAGTGCTTGACCATTTTTTAAATGCCTCTTGCGCCCTTATAGAAATTTCAAAAACCTCATCAATTGGCGTTGTTTCAATCTCAGATATAACCTCAAGTGTTGCTGGGTTAATTGATTTTAACTTCATTTGAGATTTCATTTATGTTTTTATGCTTAAAACCGAACTTATCAACTTCTTTGTATATTCACTCTGTGGAGCATGAAATATTTTCTCTATTGGTCCTGACTCAACAATTTTCCCAGCCCACATCACCATCGCTTTATCTGCAATTCTCTTCGCAACCCCAATATCATGGGTGATGAATAAAACAGTCAAATTGAATTCATTCTTCAAAGCCTTTAAAAGTTCTATGATTTGAACCTGTGTTGAAACATCAAGAGCCGAGATAATCTCATCGCAAATTAAAAATTCAGGCTGTAAAGAAATAGCTCTTACTATTGCGCATCGCTGAAGCTGCCCCCCGCTTAATTGAGAGGGATATTTTTTCAATATATCAGGATGAAGCATTAATATTTGCATCATTTGAACTACATAATCTTCAACTGCGGAACTTTCCACAACTTTGTGAAATCTAACGACCTCAAAGATTTGAGTCCCAATTTTATAAATCGGGTTAAAAGTTGTATATGGGTCTTGAAAAATCATTTGTATCCGTCTTCTGAAAGGTCGCATCATCCCCTTGGTAAAGTTAGTTATGTCAACGCCATCGAAGAAAATTTTGCCTTCATCTGGATCTATTAACCTCATAATTAACTTACCAAGGGTTGACTTGCCACTCCCAGACTCTCCGATAAGAGCATATATTTCACCTTCGTTGATTGAAATATTAACGCCATCAACTGCTTTTATAACTTTCCCTCGGAAATAAAAGTGCTTTTTCAAATTTTTCGTCTTTACCTTTTCCAACTTCACTTGCGGATTTTTTTTGAAATCAAAAATTGAACAAATACCCCTACGCCGATAATGCTGGCTGTCTCCGAACGCAACCTCCTTTCTCCAAGCGAAACAACTTCAAAACCTGATTCAACCGCTAATTTAACTTCTTCATCTGTAAAACCTCCCTCAGGTCCCACCACAATCAAAATAGACTTCGAATTCTCTGCGCCCTCGATATAATCGCAGAGCAAAATCCTTTTGAAATTATCAGCCTCGTGCAAAATAAGTTTTTTATCATACGCCTTGGCTGTAAATATAAGATTCTTTAGGTCAACAGGCTCACAAAGTTCCGGTATTAAGGCGCGATTTGATTGTTTACAGGCAGAGAGAATTATTTTCTTCCATCTTTCAATTTTATTTCGTGAAACATCTTTTGGTGATTTCGCCGAAACTACGCGCTCCGTTACAAGCGGGATGATTCGTTTTACCCCAAGTTCTGTTAATTTTTCAAGCGCAAATTCAAACCTTTCCGAACTTTTCAAAATTGCCTGCGCAATCGTTAAGTCTTCTTCCAACTCACCTTTCATGAAATCTTCCGAAATTATCTCGCACTTGGCTTTATCACGACTTATATCCACAATTCTTGCAGTATAAATTTTTCCAGTGCCATCAAAAAGATATATTAACTCTCCCTTTCTTTTCCTTGAAACGTGCGCAAGATGGAAAAATTCCTCCCCTACAACTTCACCGAAACCATTTTTTATATTCTCGGGTTCAACGTAAAAACTCTCCATCGCCAATGCGAAAAATCTTTGTTTTGTTAAAATTAATTTTTTTAACCCTTTCAGTCAAATGTCAAGCCCCCGAAGATAACCGCGTGATTACAATTAAGAATTTGATAATTTCCCAAAATTTGGGTAAAATAAACTGCAGATACAAAACATAAACCTTCATCAAGCCATGTCTAAGGTTTTATTAATGTTATTAATTGCCACACAACTCCTGGGGCAAAATCCACTGCGTATAAATGTTGATTACACATCCTTTAAATACGACGCCTCGCGAAACTATGTTGAGATTTATTACTCATTTCAATATAACCAGCTAAAACTCATAAAAGATGAATCCGCATTTAAGGGCGGACTTGTAGTTCAGGTCCTTTTAAAATATCCCAACAAAGATAGCATAATCCAAGGAAAGGCATGGAAAATTCCAATTGAAATCAAGGATACCAGCGAAATCGACCCGAATAAAAATTTGGTTGGTGCCACTGCTTTTCTTGTTGAGCCAGGCAAATATCAATTTATTTTAATAGCCCGCGACCTTAATGATTTTTCAAGATTTGATAGCCTAATGGTGCCAGCATTAATAAACCCTGTGCCTGAAGATAGACTATGGCTAAGCGATGTCCAACTTTGTTCAAACATCTACCAATCAAATAACAGGGAAAGTATCTTTTACAAAAACACATTTGAGGTTATACCAAACCCAAGTTTAATTTATGGACTTGGTCTGCCCGTGCTTTATTACTACGCGGAAATTTACAACATTAACACAATAAGCACAGATAAATATGTGGTTGAATGGAAAATTTATGATTCATTCGGAAACGCAGTTAAAAGTGGAAGAAAATTGAGAATGAAAACACCCGCAAATGCTGTTGTCGAAGTTGGAACTGTAAACCTGTCCAACCTTCCATCCGGAACATATCGCTTTGTTTTAACTGCGATTGACACGAGCCAAAATAAAGGCGTAAGCTCTGTTAAAAGGTTTTATGTCTACAACCCAAACATAACGCCAACAGATACTTTCCAAATTGCAAAGGGACACGACTTAACATCTGAATATGTCGGGATGAGCGAGTCAGAACTTGACAAAGAGTTTTCAATGGCGCGATACATCGCAACACCTGAAGAAGTTAACAGATATAAACAACTAAAGGGCGAGGAAGCTAAGAGGAGATTTCTTATCGAGTTTTGGCAGAAAAGAGACCCAGATAAAACTACACCTATCAACGAAATGAAAATCGAATATTTCAAAAGAGTTGAATATGCGAATCGACATTTTAGCGTCGGCAATAAAGAAGGTTGGAGAACAGATAGAGGAAGGGTTTACATCATGTATGGACCACCTGATGAATACGAAAGACACCCAAGCGAGGTTGATAGCAAACCATATGAAATATGGTATTACCACAATATTGAAGGGGGGGTTGAATTTGTGTTTGTCGATAAATCAGGATTTTCAGATTATATACTTGTTCACTCAACGAAGCGAAATGAGCTGAGGGATGATAACTGGCGCTTGCACATAGCTCCAAATTAAAACTAAACGGGGCACCTTTCAAGGTGCCCCGCTTTTATTTTAATGCTCCATCTCTTTATGCTTCTTTTCGGGTTTTTTGTCATTTGCACCAAACCCAACCTTTAAAATCGCACCTTCAAGATCACTTACGCTAACTTTTTGCGGATCATAAACGACCTTAACTACACCAAACTTCTTTTTGTAATCCTTCTTCTCAAATTCCACGCTCTTTACACCATCAACCTTTTTGAGTGAATTTTCGACAGATTTAGCACATCCACCACACTCAATCCCATCAACATTTATCTTCACCATCTTTCCTTCAACCTTTTGGGGTTTTCTTTCCTTCTGATTTAAATCGGTATCAAATCCTGCTTCACTTACTGCCTCGGCGAGTTTTTCAACCTTAACACGAGCTGGATCATAGTTGACTTTAACAAAGCCATAATGCTCCTTAAAATTTACCTTATCAAACTCAACAGAATTAACACCTTCAACATTGACCAACGCTTCCTTTACCTCCTCTAAACAATGATCGCATGTAATACCTTTGACTTTAAACTTCGCAGATGCGAATTTGCTCTGAGAAATGGCAAAGTTCCAAATCAAAAAAACAAGAAGCAAGAATGGAATTATCCTCCTCATGGTTCACCTTCATTTTGTTTTAGTTTTAGTTGGTTTCAAAATTGACAACAAAGCCTTTTACATCATTAGTTCCAAACCAATAAAATTAAAAATTGTAAATTTCGTTGCGTTTTGGGAAAACCTCAATATGATTTACGAGCAAGGTCTTGCGCAACCTTTCAAGAGTATTACGATACGTCGAGAAACTATATAACCTGATGCGCTCCTGAAGAAATTCAAATTGTGAGACATCAAGCGACATATCAAGTGTATCAAGAAATTTTTTCGGTTGAAGCCCAGTCCCAGCGAGAAGTTTGCTCCTTCGAAGTAAACTTAAGATGTAAAAGTTTTTCTTTGTATGAGTATGATAACGACGAATTGTGTTTATCGCGTTTAACTCGCCACCAGAAAAAGCAACCGCAAGGGAGAATGAGATCGAAATTTCTTTTCTATAAGTTTTATCGAGATAATCCCCCGTGATAAGATTTATCATGATCTCGGTCCAACCCTCGTAAAATAATGACCAACTGCCCGTGCCACCAGTTAAATATTGAATATGATGAATCATCTCATGAAGTATCAAATCAATTGGTATTGGGACATATTCAGGTATGAGATGCTCTTCACCGTCAATTAAAATGTAATCCCTTATAACAATCGATTTATCGGCGTTGTTATAAAATGAACTTGCTTCGGAGTTAATCTCTTTAACGTCAGTGACACTTTTAAGCCAATGCTTTTTATCTGGGTGACCGAATTGATACAAGCTTGCATATTCAAGAGCCGACTTGGCAAGGATTATTTTCGGAATGGGAACCTCAAAGTTAATATTCAAATGATATTTCAAAAGATTAACGAGATTTCTTAAAGTTTTTTGCGGATATGGTTTCATCTTCCCCCTTTACACGAAAATTTATTTGCTCATCTCAAACATTCTTTCGAGAGGAATAAGCGCCCTCTCAATTATTTCCTTTGGAAGCGTAACCTCGGGCTGCTGGTTCTTCATGCAAAGATACAGTTTCTCAAGCGTATTCTTTTTCATATAAGGGCATTCATTACATGCACAACTTGAATCAGACGGAGCAGGAATAAATATCTTATCGGGACACGATTTTTTCATCTGGTGGATTATCCCAGACTCGGTTGCAACGATAAAAACTTTATCTGAGCTGGATTGCACATATCTTAATAATGCACTGGTTGAACCAATAAAATCTGCTTTTTCAAGGACGGGGTCTTCACATTCGGGATGCGCGATAATCTTAGCTTCGGGATATTGAAGTTTAAGTTCAAGTATTTTCCTCTCGCTAAATGTCTCGTGAACTATACAAGTCCCCTGCCAAAGTTCCATCTTTCTCCCTGTCTTTTTAATCAAATGTCGACCAAGATTTCTATCTGGGGCAAATAAAATTGGCTTGTCTTCAGGAATTTGCCTTATAATTTTTTCAGCATTGCTTGATGTAACAATGATATCGCTTAAAGCCTTTACTTCAGCGGATGAATTTATGTAAGTCACAGCAATATGCTCGGGGTGGGCTTCGCGCCACGCCTTAAATAAATGAGCAGGACAGTTATCCGCAAGGGAACACCCCGCCTCCACATCTGGGATTAAAACCTTTTTATCGGGATTTAAAATCTTTGCCGTCTCAGCCATAAAATAAACCCCAGCAAAAACAATCACATCTGCGTCCGTCTCCTTTGCCCTCCTTGAAAGTTCTAAACTATCCCCCACAAAATCAGCCAAATCTTGAATCTCCGACTCTTGATAATAGTGCGCCAGTATCACCGCATTTAACTTTTCTTTTAACTCCCGAATTTCCGCCTCAATCTCGGTTAATATTTCTGCTCCCTGTGTCATTTTTGACCCTTAAAAATTGATTTTATCTTGCGTGAATTTAAACCAAAAAAAATCAATTTGCAAATTTGCCAAAATGAGCGAACGAAAACCAAAATTAACCCCAAATTTAAATTGATTTTATCAAACGGAATAAGTAATTTTTAAACTGTGCCAAAAATACTTCAACCAAGAGATATGTTCAACCAAATCATTTACGAAACAAACGATAGGCTTGCAACGATAACTCTGAACAAGCCCGAAAAAAGAAACGCCTTAAATCCCGAACTCGTTGATGAACTCCTCGAGGCGTTTGATCTCGCAATGGATGAAAATATAAGATGCGTGATTCTAACTGGATCGGGGAATTCTTTCTGCGCGGGCGCAGATCTTGAATATATCCAAAGATTGTCAAATTTAAATTCATACGAAAACTATCTTGATGCCGAAAAACTCGCTCGGCTTTATCTAAAAATTTTCAATTATCCAAAATTAACAATTGCAATGGTAAATGGTTTTGCACTCGCTGGCGGATGCGGACTTGCAAGCGTTTGTGATTTTGTAATCGCATCTAAAGAAAATGCAAAGTTTGGTTATACTGAGCCGAAAATAGGTTTCATCCCCGCTATCGTGATGATATTTTTAAGTAGAAGAATTTCGGGCGGAAAAGCTCGTGAACTTCTTTTAAGCGGGAAAATAATTGACGCCGAAGAAGCTATAAAAATTGGCTTTGCGAATTTATCGGTCCCAGATATCGAACTTAAAGACTTTACATTTAAATTTGCCCAAAACTTGATAGCGGAAACAAGCCCAGAATCAATTAAATTTGTAAAAGAGATGCTCTCAAATATATATTCTATGGGATTGAAACAAGCAATTGAGTATGCAAAAGGGATGAACTCGATCTCGAGATTAACTGAAGATTGCAAAAAAGGTATAAACGCATTTTTAAAAAAAGAAAAAATCAGGTGGTAAAATGAACGAAATTCAAATCGCCGAAATCAGCAAAAAACTTAAAAGTATAATTAGAAGTGTCCCCAATTTCCCGAAGGACGGCATAGTCTTCAGAGACATTACAACACTTCTTAAAGACAGCGAAGCTTTTAAACTCACCGTTGACACATTTTATCAGAAATACAAAGGTATGAAAATTGACAAAGTCGTTAGCGTTGAATCGCGCGGATTCATTTTCGGCTCTGTTCTTGCATATTTGCTCGGAGCTGGGTTTGTGCCAATACGAAAGCCCGGAAAACTTCCAGCTGAAAAAATAAGACAAGAATATCAGCTTGAATATGGAATAGATGCGATGGAAGTCCATATTGACGCTATCAAACCAGGTGAAAAAGTCCTTGTTCATGATGACCTCCTCGCAACTGGAGGCACTGTCTCGGCTGCATGCAAGTTAATAGAGCGACTTGGTGGTGAGGTGGTCGGAATTTGTTTCTTAATTGAATTAAGCTTTTTAAAAGGAAGAGAACGCTTAAAAAATTACGATGTATTCTCAATCGTTCAATATAACAGTGAGCAGGAAATGTGATGAATAATGAGTTCGTTTTAACGGCAACACAAGCAATTCAGGCAATCTTGTCGCCTGCGGTAATGATGTCATCAAGCGCATTTTTTCTATCTGGCTTAAATGCAAGGCACTCAACGCTTGTCAACAGGGTTAGATTATTAAACGATGAAAAAAGGAAACTTATAAAAGAGCTTGTTAAACATGGCGACCTTGAATATACGGAAAATGTTCGCTTCCTAAGCATAAAAAATCAAATTGATATTCTTGTCAAGCGGATTTGGTATATAAGAAACGCAATGCTTTGCCATATAACAGCTGCGATATTTTTTGTATTAACATCGTTCGCAATTGGATTAAACATATTTTTTTCAACGCCATTTATTCGTGAAATCCCGCTTTATCTTTTCATCGTTGGACTTTTTCTTACTCTTTGCGGAGTATGTTTTCTCGGGATCGATGTTCTTGTCTCATATCGGGTTATCTTGATCGAGGTAAAAGGCGAGGAGTGAAAAAATTGATTTTGGAAATTAATTTTTTTAAAATTAACCGCAAATGACAGATAAAATTAAAATAGTGACAACGAATCGGAAGGCACACCACGATTATGAAATTCTTGAAACGATTGAAGCTGGGATCGCTCTTAAAGGAACGGAGGTCAAATCATTGCGTCAAGGTAAGGTAAGCATACAGGATAGCTACGCGATAATCAAAAATGGCGAGGTATGGCTTTTAAATATGCATATTAGCCCTTACGAATATGGAAACATTCACAACCATGACCCGCTGCGAGATAAAAAATTGCTTTTACACAAGCACGAAATAATACGGCTTGCTACAAAAGTCAAAGAACGCGGTTTGACTTTAATACCTCTTAAAGTTTATTTTAAAAATGGAAAAGCGAAAGTTGAGCTCGCCCTCGTGCGAGGCAAAAGAAAATACGAGAAAAAAGAAGACATAGCGGAAAGAGATTTACATCGGGAATTGAAACGACGATATGCGGATAAATATCGCGAGTGATTTTTAAAACAAAATATAAATCTGGTGAATTGAAATTTCCAAGCGTAAACGAACAAATGGATTTAATTAAATACGGTGTCGTTGAGATAATCCCCGAAGAAGAACTTGTCAAAAAGATTGAAAACTCCATAAAAACGGGCAAACCTCTTAAAGTCAAACTTGGCTGTGACCCAACCAAACCAGATCTTCACCTCGGGCATTCAGTCGTTTTAAGAAAATTAAGACATTTTCAAGAGCTTGGACATATTGCAGTCTTGATAATTGGTGACTTCACTGCGATGATTGGTGATCCCTCTGGTCGAAGCAAAACGAGACCACAACTATCTTTTGAAGAGACAAGGATAAATGGACAAACTTATTTTGAACAAGCGAAAAAGATTTTGCTTCCGGAAAGAGTTGAAATAAGATACAATTCCGAATGGCTTGGGAAAATGACTTTCGAAGATGTGATAAAACTTGCCAGCAAATATACTGTCGCAAGAATGCTCGAACGAGACGATTTTAACAAAAGATATAAATCGGGTGAACCAATAAGCATTCATGAACTTTTATATCCGCTTGCACAGGCGATGGACTCCGTCGCAATTGAAGCCGATGTTGAACTTGGAGGAACGGATCAGAAATTTAATCTCCTCGTTGGTCGAGAAATCCAACGAGAATTTAACCAAGAACCCCAAGTGATAATCACGATGCCACTTCTCGTTGGAACGGATGGGGTTGAAAAAATGAGCAAGTCGCTCGACAATTACATTGCTCTAAATGATCCACCTTTTGAGATGTATGGCAAAACAATGTCAATACCGGATGAATTAATTTATGATTACTTCCTCTTGACAACGGATTTATCCCCCGCTGAAATTGAGCAAATAAAAAAGCAACTTCAAGACCCAAATGTCAACCCAAGGGATCTGAAACGAAAATTAGCCTGGGAACTTGTGCGAATGTACCATGGTGTTGAATCCGCAAATAAAGCGCAAGATGAATTCGATAAAATTTTTGTGAGAAAAGAAATTCCCGACGAAATTGAGGAATTTGAAATCGACTCAAAGGATACAAAGATTAGGCTTGTTGATCTTCTTGTTCATACGAAGCTCGCAAGCTCAAAAAGTGAAGCGAAAAGACTAATCCAACTTGGCGGAGTTAGCATCGAAGGTAATAAAATTAACGATATTGATACAATCGTTGAACTCAAAGAATCATTTGTGCTAAAAGTTGGAAAACGCAGGTTTTTAAAGATAAAACCAAAAATTAAAAACTAACTTACAAGGAGGAAAATTAAAAATTGTATGTCCCAACAAAAATGTTTCTGACTAAAGGGGTTGGGCGCCACAAAGAAAAACTCACAAGCTTCGAGATGGCGCTCCGAGATGCTGGCATAGCACAGTTTAATCTCGTCCGCGTTTCAAGCATATTCCCACCGGGATGCAAAATAATTCCCAAAAACAAAGGGCTTGAATACTTAAAACCAGGACAAATTGTTCATGTCGTTATTAGTCAAGAGTCAAGCAATGAGCCAAATAGGTTAATCGCAGCTTCAATTGGCGTTGCTATACCCGCCGATTCCGACCAATTTGGATATCTATCGGAGCACCACGCTTTTGGTCAAACAGATGACAAAGCTGGCGAATATGCCGAAGACCTTGCTGCTACAATGCTTGCAACAACCCTCGGACTCGAATTTGACCCGAACACGAGTTGGGATGAAAGAGAACAGGTGTGGAAGATGAGCGGTAAAATAGTAAGAACATTTAATATAACTCAATCCGCAATAGTTGATAAAACAGGATTATGGACAACGGTTGTTGCAGCAGCTGTTTTGATTCCATAAAATAAAAAAGGTAAGAAGGAAAGGGCAGGCGGGGGGAACCTGCCCTGCGGGGGAACCCAGGGCGGGGGATACCCTGGGTGAGGGAAACTCTTAACCTGTTTTAAATATAATATATTTTTCAACCAAAGTCAAGTTTCAAAATCTTAACAACCACTTTCAAGACAACTTCACCCCCTTAAACAATGCAAGACAAAATAAGAAAATTTCTTGAGTATCTGGAACTCGAAAGAAATTACTCTCAAAGAACTATCCAAACCTATCACGATGCTCTATACGAATTTTATTACTTCATCACCAACAACGCGAAGCAAAAGGCAGATGTCACAAAAATTGATCGATCTTTAATACGAGATTATCTTGCATATCTTCATTCAAAGGGACTAAAAAAGACAAGTATATCAACCAAATTATCAGCGCTTAAATCTTTTTTCAAATTCCTAACGCGCTTTAAAGTAACAAGCTCAAATCCAACCATAGGCTTTTCTCTCAAAACTGAAAAATCCATACCTGTTTTTCTCGAGGAAAGCAAAATTGAAAAATTGATGAATCTCCCTGATTTAAAAACTGATGAAGGAGTAAGAGACCGCGCAATTCTTGAAACACTTTACAGCACTGGGATAAGAGTTAGCGAACTCTGCGGGATGAATGTTGAAGATGTTGATTTCCGAAACGAAACTGTTAAGGTTCTCGGTAAAGGTGGAAAAGTTAGATTAGTCCCGTTTGGTAAAAAAGCCAAAGAAGCATTGCTGAGATACTTAAGCGTAAGACAAAATTTCACAACACCACAACAAACAGACGATGATAAAAAAGCGCTATTTTTATCTTTAAAAGGCAAAAGGATAACACCAGTTGAAGTTTATAATATAGTCAGCCGATACATATCTGCAATTGCGGACATTGAGAAAAAAGGACCGCACATTTTTCGACATTCATTCGCAACGCATCTTTTAAATCATGGAGCTGATATAATGGCTGTAAAGGAACTATTAGGACATTCAAGTTTATCGACAACCCAAAGATACACACACGTCACGGTTGAGCACCTTAAAAAAACTTATAAACTTGCGCATCCGCGCTCCGAGTGAAAATCAATCACGCAAGCCCGAATCTTTTCCTTAAAAACCACTCAATTGAAAGCAAAACTATCACAATTACAAGTGGTTCAAACCTCAATCTTAAAACATATTCACTTTTTCTTTCAACCACCGCAGGCTTAAAATCAGCCGTAGATGTTATCAATTCACTTAACATCTCAATCTCATCCTGCCTCAAAAAGACCCCACCACTTTTAGATGCGATCTCCCTAAGAAGTTTTGAATCAGCACGAGTATTTAAAAATTCAACTTCAGATTCACCAACTGTAAAACGTCCCACAAAATTTTTCAAAACTTTTCCACGCCTCGAAACGCTCGCTTCATACCTGTAATCCCCCTTAGAAAAGCTAAGGCTCCCGGAATAAATCCCAGCTGCGACCGGCTCAAGGTTAAATGCACGCACAATTTCGTTGCTCTCCTGACTTAAAATGCTTACTCTAACTTCAGCGTCACTTAGAGGTGAATAATCTTCACTGTAAACCTGAGATGAAAATTCAACCTTTTCGTCCTCGCTGAAGAAGTTCTTAGAAATTTTAAATTTTATAAATTCCTCTTCAACAGGCGCAATTAACCACCGAATCGAATTATTGATAAACGTTTCAAACAAACCCTCAAACTCCTTATTTGGCGCTGTCATGAGTTTCCATCTCCAAATCCCATAACACAAAATAGCAAGCGATTTTCTACTTCCAAGATGGCTTGCAATGATCAATGGATCCCCCGTCTCAACATTTTGATATTTTGCTTTTGCAAGAATAATCGAGCCTGGAATTGCACTGAAAACACCACGAGGCTTAAAAACAGGGGGCAGAATATTCCAAATGTGATTTCGCTCTTTCAAATCCATAACAGTGTGATTTCTACCCTCATCGGTTATAGATAGATTTATAACTTCCTCATCTTCAAGGATTCGCGAAAATTTGAACGGCAAGATTTCTATAAAAGAGCGCAACTTGTCAAAATTAACAGTTCTGCTCATCACAAATAAAATTGGCTTATTTTGCGCAGTTAACACATTTTTTAACCTGTTCATTATTTGGGGGTCTGATGTCTTTACGGGATATCCAATGAATATAATTACATCAGATGTTTCAGCATTTTTGATGTCGAATTCCCCTTCTATAAATCTACCATCGGGTCTTTCAGTATATGATATAACCTCATAATTTTTATTTTCCTTGAGAACCCTTTTCACAAAAGCAAAATCTGGGCTTGGAGCCCCGCTTATAATTAAAATTTTGTACTTGCTTCTTAAAACCTTTACATAGAAAGACTTTTGATTGTTCTGATAGGTCACCTCGCCCGGAAGATGTTGAACCTTGATAGTAAGTTTTTTTAACCCCTCTTCTTTCGGAGTAAATTTGAAATTAACTAAATATTCGTTAACGCCCGAGTTTAAAACTATCTTTTCCCTAACGATTTCCTTCTCTTCATCATGAAGTGAAACAACAACTTCGTTCCCTCCCAACTCAGCGCTTTCAATTCTTGCAACGATAGGTGTTTCAACCCCAGCGTATGAAATTTCATTCGTTAAAACATCGACAACTTTCAAATCTTTTTGAACGTTTGAGTCGCCAACTACAATCGTGAAAACTGGCACCCCAAGTTTCTCAGCGACATAAATAGGATTTTCCCCTGCATTATAAACCCCATCGGAAATAAGAACGATCGACTTTATATTTTCCTGAGTTGCAATCCCTTGAATCTTTCTTAATGCACTCCCAATATCCGTCACACCCCCAGAAAACGAAAGCGACTCAGGCGTAAAACCCGTTCTTTCTTTGACATCGCCTGAGAAAGTGAAAAATTTTTTCTCGCCTTGAATTTTAATTTGGGTTAACTTATCGGCGATTCTTTTAACATATTCTCTTCTATCGCCAATTCGATCCTTAATCCCCATGCTTTTTGAGTCATCGATCAAAATTGCAATTGTGGGCAATTTTGCTGTTTTTGAAATAAATGTTAAGATCGGCTCGGAAATTAAAATAAAAGCCATAAAAACAGCAACGCTTCTCAAGACAAACAAAAAAATCATTTTTCTGTTTCCGCTGGAATACAAAATGTGGTAATACGAGAGCAAACTAATCCCCAACGAAATAACGAGCCCAAACAGAAGCACACCGAGGTTTGCACTCAACGAAAACGACTTCATCAGATTAAATTTTTATTTTGAATTTAAACCAAAGAACAGGCAAAAGCAAAAATTTCATTTCTTATAGAAAATTTTTAACTTTGTGTAAACAAAAACAAATTTCCCGAAGTCATGCAGATAAAAGAGAGGCGACCCGAATGGTTAAAGATAAAACTTCAAACCAATGGATCATTCGCATATGTTAGAAAAATTGTTGATGCTAATAAACTTCATACAGTTTGTGAAGAGGCAAGATGTCCAAATATGTCAGAATGCTGGTCGAGAGGAACGGCAACTTTTATGATACTAGGGGATGTATGTACGCGAAGCTGTGGCTTTTGTGCTGTAAAAACAGGTAAACCAACATGGTTTGACCCTGATGAACCACAAAGAGTGGCACAAGCAGTTAAACTTATGGGGATAAAGCACGCAGTTATAACATCTGTTAACAGAGACGATTTAAAAGATGGGGGCGCTGAAATTTTCGCTGAAACGATAAGGCAAATACGAAAAACAGTCCCAGAGTGTAGAATTGAAGTTCTGATCCCAGACTTCAAGGGGGATGAATTCGCGCTTGATATTATAATTGAAGCAAAACCAGATATCCTAAATCATAATGTTGAAACAGTTCCGCGACTTTATAAAATAGTTCGTCCGCAGGCTAAGTATGAAAGAAGTTTAAAAGTTTTGGATTACTGTAAAAAGCATGGGCTAATAACAAAAACAGGAATGATGCTTGGAATAGGTGAAACAACGGATGAAGTAATTGAGGTCATGAAAGATTTAAGAAAAATTGATGTTGACATACTAACGCTTGGTCAATACCTTCAACCAACCAAGATGCATCTACCTGTCGATAGATATGTCACCCCGGAGGAATTTGAAATGTTGAGGAAATTCGGGCTTGAAATGGGGTTCAAATATGTCGAATCCGGTCCACTTGTCAGAAGCTCTTACCATGCTGAGTCCCACATCATCTGGCCATAAAGTAAAGATAAAGATTTCAGGATGTTTCACCAGATAAAACAGCTTGGTAAAGAAACCGCCATTTATGGGTTAAGCACAATAATTGGACGATTTTTAAATTTTTTACTTGTCCCTTTCTACACAAACCTTCTAAAGCCAGAAGAATACGGCATTGCGACAACGATTTACGCCTATATCGCTTTTTTAAATGTGATTTATTCATACGGCATGGAGTCAGCATATTTAAGATACGCATCATCCCTTGAGATTGGGGACAAAAAAAGTAACTTCAGCACACCATTTGTCTCCATCTTTTTCACATCTTTAATTTTCTCAAGTTTAATTCATACTTTCTCAGATAATATCACAAGAATAATTGCTATACCGACAAAATATTCTGTGTGCATAAAATACTCCGCTTGGATTTTATTCTTCGATGCTGTGTCCATAATTCCACTTGCATACTTACGACTTGAAAGCAAAGCACTAACTTTTTCGACGGTTAAGTTGCTTAACATAATAGTAAATTTGGCGCTTAACATTTTGCTTCTCTTAAAATTTAAACTTGGGATCTATGGAATCTTTATAAGTGGGCTTGTAGCATCAGGTATAACCTTTGCGATGCTTCTGCCGGTGATCCTTTCAAATTTTTCATTTTCCTTTTTAAAAAACCTTTATGTTGAACTTTTAAAGTTTGGGCTCCCCTATATACCATCGGGATTGTCGGCGATGATAATTCAAGTTATTGATCGTCCAATCTTGAAGGCTTTGACAAATGATGAAACAGTTGGAATTTATCAAGCAAATTATCGCCTCGGAATTTTTATGATGCTTTTTGTGTCGATGTTTGATTACGCATGGAGACCCTTCTTTTTGAAGAATGCAAACCGTCCAGACGCAAAAGTTCTCTTTTCAAAAGTTATGACTTTATTTGTTTTAATTGCGTCATCCTTATTTCTTTTTATCTCCTTTTTCATAGATGACTTCGTAAGGATAAAAATCTTCGGAAAACATATCATACACCCCGACTACTGGGCTGGGCTCGGGATTGTGCCGATAGTTTTAGGGGGATATCTATTCAACGGAATTTATGTTAATTTAATAGCAGGGATTTACATAGAAAAGAAAACCCAATACTTACCTTATATCACTGGGATCGGAGCGTTTGCAAACATAATTGGGAACTATACCCTAATTCCAATATTAGGGCTTTACGGTGCAGCGTGGGCAACATTTATAAGTTATTTCACAATGTCAATTTCGCTTTTTATAATCGTTCAAAAAATTTATCCGATAAAATACGAGTATGCGAAATTGTTTAAGATTGCCGTTGCAACCCTTTTTTGCTTTGCATTATTCAAACTTACATGGTCTAACCCAAGCAATTTGTCTCAAATCACATCGTTGGTTTTAAGGTTGATATTTTTAATTTTGTTTTTTATCTTACTTTTAGCGTTGAAGTTCTTTTCAGACGTAGAAAAAGTAAGGGCAGAGGATAAAAACCGAGACATTATAAAAAAGTAATGAAAACGAAATTATGCGGTCGCTTTTTCTTATTTTAATTTTTATCGTGGGTTGCTCTTCTTGGTTTCATTCGAGCGGGCAATCTAAAATTAAGGGGGAAATTTATGTCACTGGAAATGAGCCATTCACCGAACTCGCAATTAAGGATGAAAATGGAAAAGTTTTTTTAATTTCAAAAAATTCGCCAGTATATCAAGAGCTGTGGAAAAGTCAGGGCTCTATAGCGATCTTGGAAATTGAAAGAAAGGAAACAAAGGGAAACGAGAAAGGCAAACTTGTCGTTAAAGGTTTTAAAATCCTAACATCAAAATAAAATCAACGGAGGAAGAGATGAGAGCGAAGATTTTTATGCTTTTGTTGTTTTTTATTTTCATTAATTTTTCTTTCGCACAAGGCTTAACATCAGAAATAAATCGAGCAACGCTTGAAGGCTCATATGATGACATTGGAATTCCGATATGCGTAACAATTTTTCTCAACGATGAAATAGCAAAACAGGCGGTTGAGAATACGAGAATTTACAATCCTGAAGTTTATGCTCTGATGCAAAAGGCAATCCTTGAGAAGTCTGTTCCATTAAAAACCGCAGATACCGTTGGGACACGAAGAAACTTTTTCGTTTACAATTTAACAACGAATCAATTTGATAATGTTGTTGCCGAATTAAGAGCTATAGGAAACCTGACACAAGTATGGGTGGACACAAGTGAGATAAATAACGGACATGTCACACAAACAGAGGTTGATTCAATTTTAACGGCTCTTGAGAATCGAACGCCTCCTGCATCAAGAGACCCGAACAAAGGTATAGCTGCACTTGCTCATCAATATTTTGGTAATCCTCCAAATAAAGATGGTGACGGGAAGACCGATTTTCTGATAACAGACATAAAGGATGGATGGCAACCTGGGGGAAGCTATGTTGCGGGATTTTTCTTTTCATGGGATCAAACAGATAACGCTGGAAGCAACCGGCGTGACATACTTTATATTGACTCATATCCAGGAATTTACTACAATGGCACAAGGGACCCGAAAAGACCACTAAGCACTCTTGCACATGAATATCAACATTTAATTCACTACAACTACGATAAGGATGAAGTGACATTTGTAAATGAGGGTTTATCAGAGGTTGCCGAGGTGATTTGTGGATATCCTTTGAGAAGTCCATCAAGATATTTTGCAAAGCCAAATGTACCACTATTTGATTGGAACAACATAAGTGGAGATGTTTTGTCTGACTACTCAAGAGCTGCTCTTTTCACACTCTACTATACCGAGCAGCTCGGGGATAATGTTTTGAAGCAGGTTGTACAAGAACCAAATAACGGTGCTACTGGCTTAAACATCGTCTTTTTATCTAAGGGCACAACTTTCACAGATATTTTGACAAACTGGTTTATTGCAAACTATTTAAACGATAAAACGGTTGATCCAAAATATGGTTATACCTATGCGATATCAGGAAAGCCAAAAGAATTAAACTATCATACCGATCCAAATGTTAATGTGTCAAATCAAACTGTTTACGGATATGCGGTTAATTACATAGTTTTTGCGTATGGGGAATCACTTAAGATAACCTTCACAACAAGTTCAGCGCTTGTTAAGATAAAAGCAATAAAACTTGGTCCTTCTGTTAAACAGGTTGTTGATGTTCCCGTTGGGGCTAGCTTCCAAGTTCCCGAGTTTGGGAGTTCAGTAAACACCGTGATTTTCGTAGTTATAAATACAGGTTCAACTTCTGCAACATATTCTTATTCTTCACAAGGACAACAAACGGCGGTTTATGTTGAGACATTTTATGACGATGGAACACCAGACAGATTTATCGGGAATGCCAATTTTCTTGGCTTTGGAAATAGCAGAGAGGGGTTCGGTTGGGCTGTCAAATTTATCCCAGAGGTTGGTGTAAACCAACTTGTCTCAGCTAAAATACTTGCTGCTTTTGCCCAGGAATTCCCACGCTCCAATATACCAGCGGACGCCCCCAAGGATTTTTATTTCCACGTTTGGGCAGATAACAACGGGCTTCCTGGAAATGACATAATAACGCCATTTATTTATTCAACTAACAGAAGTGGCTATGACGGGCAATTTTTAACCATAGATTTGACGCCGTATGCATCCCAGCTTAAAAATCTTGGAACAATTTATATCGGCTTTATTGAAAACGACACGATTGGAACTTATGTTGGTATGGACAGCACGACGAAGACAAACTATACCTATGCTTTCTTCGGACCGACTCATCCATCAAGACCAAACACATGGGTCCCGATGGAAAACCTTCAGGTATCAAGCGGTGGGACAACTGTCTCCTTGAAAGGTTGGAATATGATGATGAGAGCAACTTTTGCTTATACGGATACAACTAAACCGCAACTTATCGTTGGATTTTTCCAAAATCCTATTTTTAGCGAGCGACTTGATGTATTTGTCGCAAGCTCATCAAAGCTCAATAAAAATAATCTCTCAGGGACATTGACGCAAGGTTCAAGAGTTGTAAACTTACTCTTTCAACCAGTGCCAAATTCAAACGACAAAGTTTTTGTCGACAATAATATAACCTTGACATCAAGTGGAACAATTGAAATAAGAGTTAAAGGCACGACCAAATACGGATTTATCTATTCAGACACAACATACACGTTTAACGTACAATTTTTGCAATCAGTCAGCGGTGGGTATATCGCCTCTACAGATGGAAAGATGGAGGTTGAATTTGGGAGAAATTCACTTAAAGATAATTTATATGTGATTGCTTTCGCTGGGAACTCCGACATTTTAAACGTTGAGATTGAAAATTCAATTAGCACAAAGTTAAGTTCAATTTACACACTAAGCCCAGTTGGTTATGAGCTTAATAGACCGGCGGCGCTTAAGATTTATCTTGATCCAAATAAAATTTCATCTATACCACTGGATGAATTAACAATTGCATATTGGGATGGAACACGTTGGGTAAAGTTAAACTCCATCGTTTCAAACTCGGGAGATTTCATCACAGCTGAAATAAGTAAGTTGGGTCACTTTATAGTGACGAGAAAAACTGAGGTCGCTGAAGGTGGCGTTCCTATGGTTGATATACCGAAGAAATTTGAACTTTATCAAAATTATCCAAATCCATTCAACCCATCAACAAGTATAAGTTTTGATCTTCCAGAGGATGCCTTTGTAAGCCTAAAAATTTACAATGTCATTGGGCAAGAAGTTAAAACACTTGTAAATGAGTTCAAAAATGCTGGAAGATATACAATCATTTGGGATGGCAGAGATAACGCCGGCAAAATTATGCCATCAGGGATTTACTTTTACAGGATAACCGCTGGCAATTTCAGCAAGACATTAAAAATGGTTTTAGCAAAATAAAACGGGAGATAAAAGATGAAAAGTTTATTAAAATCAAGCTTGATCGTCGCCCTCATTCTTTTGGTTTCATTTATGGCTTGTCAAAAGCAAACTTCTGGACCAAGTGAGCCAAGTAAAACTATTTACATTAGCATATCTCCGAGCTCACTTAACTTTGGGTATGTCGCGGTAAACCAAAGCAAGGATATGCCTGTTGTGATAAAAAATCAAAATAATTCTGCTGGAAGACTTACTGGAACGGTAAGCGTAAGCGGAAACGGATTTTCAATTCAAGGTGCTACGCAGTTTGACCTATCCCCCGCCGACTCATTTACCATTTATGTAAGGTTTACTCCAACCGCTGATGGCGCATTTAATGGAACTCTTTCAATCACGCATAACGCGACCAACCTTTCCTCACCTTTGACGGTTCAATTAACTGGAAATGGTGATGCAACCATAAATCAGATAATTTCTCTTATTCAATCCGGTTGGCAATCTTTCAGCAATAGAAATTACGACGATGCCCTCACAAAATTTGATCAGGCTGTTTCTCTATCCCGCGCGAGTTCAAGATACGACAGTCTACAAGCTGAAGCCGAATGCGGTCGCGGATGGTCAAGGGCTTATAGAAGGGAATTTTCCTTGGCTAAAAGCGACCTTTTAAATTCTCTGGCGCACCAGAGCGTATCACAAAGTGTTAGCTTAAATTCAAAAGCCGGACTTGCCTTCGTTCATCACGCATCGAATGAATTTTCATCAGCAATCCAACGAGCGCTTGAGGTTTTAAATGTGAACCCCAACTATGTCTTTGCATACGATAATAGAGTATACCACAAACGACTCCGTCTTGTTTTGGCTCAATCTTATTACACGCTTGGAGATTTCCAAAGTGCAGCACAACAACTTGACATAATCGATCCCGCTGGAGCACCTCATTCAACCGATCCAATCATTTTATTAAGACAAATTCAAGATATGTGGAGTAGGTTATAAAATGCCGTGCTATCTTAACTACTAAAAACAAAATTGAAACAGCCTATGTGTCTCGGAATTCCCGGAAAGATCATTGAAGTTTTTGAAGAAAATGGTTTAAAGATGGGCAAAGTCGATTTTGGCGGAGTTGTAAAGACTGTTTGTCTTGAGTATATCCCAGATGCCCAAGTTGGTGATTACACGGTTGTTCATGTTGGTTTTGGTATAAGCAAACTCAACGAGCAAGAAGCTCAAGAAATGCTTTACTATCTTGAAAAAATGGGCTTCTTAAAAAGTGATCTCGGGGAGTAAAAAATGAAATTTATCGATGAATATAGGGATTCAAAGATTGTTCAAGCGTATCTTGAAAAAATTTATGAGATAACAACCCGCGAATGGACTATAATGGAAATCTGCGGTGGGCAAACGCATACGATTATAAAATACGGAATTGATGAGATGCTTCCAGATAAAATTAGCATCGTTCACGGTCCAGGATGCCCAGTTTGCGTCACACCCCTTGAGATAATTGATAAGGCAATAGAAATTGCATCTATCCCTAACGTTATATTTTGCTCATTTGGGGATATGTTGAGGGTTCCGGGCTCAAAGAAAGATCTTTTCACTGTTAAGTCAGAAGGGGGGGATGTAAGGATTGTTTACTCACCGCTTGACGCCGTAAAAATTGCAATGAAAAACCAAGACAAAAAAGTTGTTTTTTTCGCGATTGGATTTGAGACAACAGCACCAGCAAATGCGATGGCTATATGGAAAGCCAAAGAGCTTGGATTGAAAAATTTTTTCGCTCTCGTTTCCCATGTTCTCGTCCCACCTGCAATTATAACAATCCTTGAATCGCCCTGGAATATGATAAATGGGTTCATCGCAGCAGGACATGTTTGCACAGTTATGGGATATGAGGAATACGAACCGATTGCAGAAAAATATAAGGTTCCGATTGTCGTTACAGGTTTTGAACCTGTTGATATTTTACAAGGAATTTTTATGTTAATTAAACAGCTTGAAGAAGGGCGTCATGAAGTTGAAAATCAATATAAACGTTCTGTGCGTCGCGAGGGGAATATACCCGCAAAGCAACTTATTTTTAAGGTTTTTGAAGTTGCAGATATGAAATGGCGTGGGATCGGATTAATTCCAAAGAGTGGTTTTAAATTAAAAAAAGAATTCTCTGAATTTGATGCGGAAAAAGTCTTTGGCGAAATTTCAGATATAAAAACAGAGGAATCCACTCTTTGCATAAGTGGTTATGTTCTTCAAGGGGTTAAAAAACCGAGTGATTGTCCAGCTTTTGGAACAATCTGCACACCATTAAACCCTCTTGGTGCTCCTATGGTTTCATCAGAAGGTGCATGTGCTGCTTACTATAACTATGGAAGAATAAAAATTTGAATATGCTATGGCGGAAGAATTTAATTTAACTTGTCCAAAGCCTTTTACAAATTACGACAAAATTCTTCTCGGGCACGGAAGCGGTGGAAAACTTACATTTGAACTGATAAAAAATGTGTTTTTACCATTTTTCGACAATCAATATCTCTCTGAACTCGGGGATCAAGCAATAGTAAATATAAATGGGATTAAAATTGCATTTACCACTGATTCATACGTTGTGAACCCCATTTTCTTCCCGGGTGGGAATATTGGAGAGCTTGCTGTAAACGGAACAGTAAATGATTTAGCGGTTGGTGGTGCAAAGCCTCTTTTCATCAGCGCAGGATTTATAATTGAGGAAGGTTTCCTGATTTCTGATTTATGTATAATAGTTGAAAGCATGAAAAGAGCTTGTGAAAAAGCAGGCGTGCTTCTCGTAACAGGTGACACCAAAGTAGTGGAAAAAGGCAAGGGAGATAAAATTTTTATTAACACATCCGGAATAGGCATAATTGATCACAAGATAGAAATTTCGCCACGACGAGTTAAACCTGGAGACAAAATTTTAATAAATGGTCCAATAGGTCTACATGGAATAGCCATTTTATCGAAGCGTGAGGGATTAGAATTTGAAGTAGAAATTGAAAGCGATACCGCGCCATTAAATCATCTTGTTCAAGAGATTTTATCGGTGAGCCAAAACATACACTGGATGCGTGACCCAACGCGCGGTGGAATTTCAAGCGCGCTCAATGAGTTAGCTCAATCGGGAAATATTGGAGTTGAAATATGGGAATCGGAAATTCCAATACCTGAACCAGTAAAAGCAGCTTGTGAAATGCTTGGGCTTGACCCTCTTTACGTTGCAAATGAAGGTAAGTTAATTGCTGTCGTTTCGGCAGAAGATGCTGAAAAAATACTTGAGGCAATGAAGAAAAATCCTCTCGGGAAAGAAGCAAAGATAATTGGTGAAATCACAGAAGAACACCCGGGAGTCGTTCTGATGAAAACATCCATCGGCGGTAAAAGAGTCGTCGATATGCTTGCAGGAGAACAACTCCCGAGAATATGCTAATTATTTTACTATTACCATTTTCCTTTGTTGAGCAAAATTGCCCGCTTGCAAACGATAGAAGTAAACTCCACTTGGCAAATCCTTTGCATCAAACATCACTGAATGCTTACCTGGGTTTAATTCCCCATCAACAAGTGTTGCTATTTCT
>CALJEK010000047.1 GCA_938074445.1 Candidatus Kryptoniota bacterium
GGCAAGTTCATGACTGTGGGTTATAATGCTTGCTTTATAGACTATTTCCCTCAATTTTTCTGGTTCATCATAATAAAAAAGTCCAATAGGTGCTATCCTCATAGCAGCTCCGTTCCCAAAGGAGCCACCTGGATAAAGTTCCCTGTCAAGCATTTCATCCCATCTTCTTCTGCCTTTGAGAATCATGTTAAAAATTTTCGGAGGACCTGGACCATAACCCCGCCATGGTTCATGTAAATAGTTCTGAATAAACCTGGCTACTATATCATCTACATTAAACCCTTTGCAGTTGATAAGGGATTCGGCGACACCTATCGTCATAGCGGTATCATCTGTATATCTGGGTCCGATATCCCTTACTTCTGAGATATACCAAGCACCTTCTCTATTTGCACCAAGAGAATCGCCTATAGCAGTTCCGACAAGACAACCTTTGAATTTCGAAATATCCATATTCCCATCAATGGATTTACGATTATTTATTCTCAATTAATAGATTTATCGTTAAATTTTATTCTATCATCCGGTTTTCTTTTTCCCTCTCTTTGGGGTAGGTCTACCTGCTTTTAAGCCTGTCTTATTAGAAGCTTCTATAACAAAAGCTTCAATGTTGATTCCCAGCTTCATTTGGTCTTGCCGTGAAAATTCCCTTTTTATAGGCATTTTGCCCAGCTATTCTATCTGCGTAAAAAAGTTGCTCCCATGATTTTTTACTTTCTTCAACTGATAGGTCAAAAGTTAAAACATTGCAACCTGTGACTACCTTTGTGACCCACTGGGAATGGTATATCTCCTTATGGGCTCTAAAAATTTGCTGATGGCTTGCTCAAGTAGTTTTATGTAGTTATCTTGATTGTTCATTACTCAAATTTTACTTTTGCACTTTCTGAAAAATCAAGATGTTTTCCTTCTGCATTATGTTGTAAAGCCCAAAGATGATCTTGTCAATATTTTTAATTAACTTAAAGCCAATCTTTTCTGCATAGTCTATGATAAACTCAACTGAATTTATTTCTTGCCCCATGTTTGCTCCAAGTGTTTGTAATTCAAGCTGAGCTAATGCCAACTCGTAGATGAACTGGACATTATCAAGGAGCAATAATTGCTTATCTTTAGAAGATGAATCAGTAGTATGTATCCTGGGACAACCTAACTCATCAGCTTTCTGGAGCATTCTTTCACCCTTAGGAACTGACATTTCACTCATTCTTTCACATAATTTACTATCAAAATAAAGAGGAGTTCCTTTATTTCCAAATTTGCATTTTAGCAATTTTCTTCTGTTATGTTTGGGGCTCTCTGGCTGTGGCTGTTAAGTCCAAAAGGGGTTTGAAATGTAAATGCGTTTTGAGTTAAGAATATTCTGGGTCTTGATATAATTTTCTTATTAAAGCAAGTTGCTTGAAATGATTTACAATGGGTTTATGATAGGGTAGATTATGATTTAATGGGTCGTGTAGTTGCGCTGGCGAAAGATTTTTGAGCTCTGGTAGATATCGCTTGATATAGATCCCGTCTGGGTCAAATTTTTGGGACTGGAGGATAGGATTGAAAATCCTAAGAGGTCTTGGGTCTGGTCCAACAGAGGCACTCCACTGCCAGTTTCCCACATTTACTACCTCGTCGTAGTCAAGCAAATATTCCATAAAAAACTTTTCTCCTATTCTCCAATCTACGAGCAGATCCTTGGTTAAGAAATTTGCCACAATCATTCTTGCACGATTATGCATCCAGCCTTCTGTCTTAAGCTGAATAATAGCAGCGTCTACTATCGGATAGCCAGTTCTCGCATTGATAAAGGCATCAATCATCTCATCTTTATTCTGCCACTTTATACCTCTCCTTTTTTCTTGAAACTCAGTGTTGTTAAATTCGGGGAAATTTACTTTTATATGATACCAAAATTCTCTCCAGGCGAGTTCTTTTATATACTGACAATCATCTCCTGCAATTTTGGAAACAGTATTATATAGTCTTCTTAATGAGACTAAGCCAAACCTGATGAAGGGAGAAAGTTTTGATGTTCCGTCGACATCTAATCTGTTTCTGGTGCTTTCGTAATTTAAGAAATCAAAATTTTTGACTCTTTCGAAGCCCATCTTTGGATTCCAAAAATGATTTGAGCTATACTTTATTTCTGAACGCAGTGAAAATATGTCCGGCTCTTTAATCTGTGGGGTATTGATTTTGTCTGGTGGTTCTAAAACAATCAAATCAAGTTTTTTTCTCCATTCATTGAAAAAATTTGTGAAGACCTTTTTGTACGGTATACTTGTAATATCTGACAAAAAATTATCTTGAATTGAATGAAACTGAACGCCTTTACTTTTACAAAGATAAGCTATTTCCTTTTCTATCTTTTCCCCCGTCCAAGAAAAAGCCTTATTTGTGTATACAGCTTCTGGTTTGTATTTTTCAATCAGATGATCGAAGACATCTTTGGGATCATTATGGAAACAGAATAGGTTACCTCCTCTTTTTCTGATTTCTTCGGTAAGGTAAATAAGACTATCAATTATAAAACCTGTCCTACTGTCATAGCTTTTGAATCTCTCAAGTATTTCTGGGATGAACACGAATATTGGGATTATTTCCCTTGAGCTATTGCATGCTTCTATAAAGGCTCTGTTGTCATCAATTCTTAGGTCTCTTTTGAACCAATAGATAACTTTTCCGTACATACTACTGGATTTTTATCCTCTTACAAAAATTTTTTCTTTTAATCCCAAGAGTAGTCTTGCTATCACAAGGAGCACTGGTAGTTCCACAACAGGTCCAAGTATAATGGCAAGGTATACAAGTGGATGCCCCGGGAAAGCTGCTACAGCAACTCCTATTACCGCCTCGGAGTTTCTGGCGGTGGTAGTGAATGCCATTGTAACAGTATCTTCATAACCAAGCTTGAAAAATTTTCCAATTGCAAGGGCGAGCAAAAAGAGGACAAAGAAAAAGATTATCAGAAAAAGGATGAGCAAACCTACCCTATGAATGTCTGAAAGATCAAGTGACCTTTGCAAGGCAAACATAGATATAATTACCACAACCAGTGACCAAAGTTTTACTTCACCCATAGCGGTTTTAAAAGGACCAAAAAAATAGTCCCTTCCCTTTTTCTTAATTATAAACTTTTGAACGATGATACTTAGAACAAAGGGTGCGATGAGAAAAAGGACGACGCTTCTTATAAGTGTTGAAAGTTCCACAGGTATAACTTTACCAACCAGAATGTAGAGATAAAACGGCATCAGTAAAACTTGCAGGGTTATATTCCATGGGAGAAGAGCGATGCCCCAAGGAACATCACCTTTTGCGATATCCGTAAAAATTAGGTACCATCCTATGCAAGGTGTAAGGGTATAAAGAATCGCGCCCGCCCAGAAGTCAGGATAGTTTTTGAGTATCAGCCATCCCATCATCCATGAGAAAGCAGGAATAAAGATAAAATTGACGACCAGGGCTATAGCGGTCGGTTTTATCTTTCGGAATGCTCTCCTCACATCCCTTATCTCTACGGGAAGCATCACTGCAAAGATGACAAAAAACACGCCAATCTCCGTAAGATAAATCAATTCAGGAATCTCTCTACCGATAATTCTTTGGATAATTATCCCAAGTATTACAGCTCCAATGAGGATAAAAGGTTTTTCTTTATCCTTTGTTGATAGTCTTGACATAATTTTTTTGCTTCGAGTTTCGCTTTTAGTTTAATCTTCATCTTGGCTATTGTCATATCTTACCTTCGTTTTTAAAACTTTGGAAAAGCAGTAAATCGTAAGTGTTATAACAACTCCCCATGCAAGCGTCATAAAGATAATTCCTTCAGTTGTAAATTTCATTTTACTTATCCCAATTTTATTTGCTTCGTTTATCCCATGCGATTTTAACCATTAAAATTATCGCTATAAAAATCAACAACATTAATCCTCTTGCACCCCATCTGTAAGGTATTTCTTCGGGATTGACACCTTTCATTAAAAGTATCGGGATAGCATCTTGAATTAACCAGTTCACCATGATGAAGAGAAGATAGAGTGGCGTTATATATTTTATGATATAGTAAAATATTCTCGGGACTTTTATATCCGCACCTTTCGTAATTTCAGCCCAGCCTTTATCCATTCCAAATATCCACGCGAAAATTATAATTTCAAATAAGGCAAAAAGAACAAGTCCAAATGTTCCAGCCCAGTAATCCATTTCGTCAAGGAAGCCGTATTTCAAGAAGAAAACGACAAAATGAATAGCGATGAAAACAAATAGACCAATCAAAGTTGTTGCTCTACCGTGAGAAATTCCAAATTCTTCCTTGAGAAATGCAATTAAAGGTTGAGCCATTGCAACTGACGAGGTTATCCCAGCGAAAAACAAAAGAAGGAACCAGAGAAAACCGAAGAATTCACCCAAAGGAAGTTTTTGGAAAATTATCGGCATTGACACAAATCCAAGGTTAAATGCGCCACCCTTTGCAATTTCCTGCGTTGCTTCAATCCCGAAGAAAGCAGCAGCAACTGGGATTGCGATACTTGCCCCGAGAATCACTTCAACGAATTCATTTGTCGACGCAGTTGAAAGACCACTTAATGCGATATCGTCATTTTCGCGCAGATAGCTTGCATACGCTTGAAGCGTCCCCATACCAACACTTAATGTGAAGAAAATTTGTCCCGCTGCAGCAAGCCAGATCTTTGCATCCCCAAGCTTTGAAAAGTCAGGGTTCCAAATAAAAGCAAATCCACTTTCAACGCTCCAATCCGGATGATTCACAGGGTCAGGCGTGCCAAGCGTCACAACCCTTATAACAAGAATAATCGCAAAGAGAAAAAGCGTAGGCATAGCTATCTTTGCTAGCATTTCAATACCTCGTGAGATCCCCCGATAGAGAATAAAAAAGTTAATGAATAAAGTGACACACATAAAGAAATATGCCGGTAAAATGCTTTGGAAGTAGTTTTTCTCCACGCCTTGGTAACTTTGCAAGAAACTTCGCATTGTCTCAAAAGTTGTTTCGCCAAAATAAGCCTTTGTTATTGAGAAAAAACTAAATGCAAGCGTCCACGATTCAATGTATGTATAATAAACCATTATCACAGTCGATATAAAAAGTCCAAGCGCACCGAGATATTTTGAAATTGAAGCTTTCCACATAGCATCGAACATCCCAGGAGCGCTCCCATGCCCAAATTTCCCTCCATATCTTCCAACTGCCCATTCAACCCACATTAAAGGTATCCCAAGTAGGAGAAAGGCAGTAAAATAAGGAATCATAAACGCACCCCCTCCATTTTGTGCAGCTTGAACCGGAAACCTCAAAAAGTTTCCAAGTCCAACTGCGTTTCCAGCCATTGCAAGTATTAGACCAATTCTCGTCCCCCAACGTTCTCTCTTTGCCATTACGCCTCCCTTAAATTTAGTTTTTAACTTTTTAACGCCTCAATTTCATCGGCTTTAAATTTTTAGATAAACGATAAAAATTTCAACTCAAATTTCCAAGCAGAAAAACTAAAAAATCGCCCCTTAATCAAACATCGAAATTTCGGAAGCGAATTTAAATTTTTTACAAATTAACTCCCACCCTTTAAAGCCTTAGCAGCATCCTTTGCAAAGTATGTTAAAATCAAATCTGCTCCAGCTCTCTTTATTGCCGTCAACGTCTCGAGCATTATCCTTTGCTCATCTATCCACCCGTTCAAACTGGCTGCTTTTATCATTGAATATTCTCCGCTCACCTGATACGCTGCGATTGGAACTTTAAATTCCTGTTTTGCCCTGTAAATCACATCAAGATAGGCAAGTGCTGGTTTAACCATAACAATATCAGCCCCTTCTTGAATATCAAGCGCAATTTCGCGTAAGGCTTCATCAGAATTAGCTGGGTCCATTTGATGACTTTTCCTATCGCCGAACTTTGGCGCTGATTCAGCTGCTTCTCTAAACGGTCCATAGAAACCCGAGGCGTATTTCGCAGCATACGACATTATAGGAACATTGTGAAACCCATTTTCATCAAGGATTTTTCTTATCGCTGAAACTCTTCCGTCCATCATATCGCTTGGGGCTACCATATCAGCGCCTGCTTCCGCATGGCTTAAAGCTTCTTTTGCGAGAAGTTCAACAGTTTCATCATTGACAATTTCATACTTGCCTGGGGCAACCTCTTTGACTATTCCACAATGCCCATGCGATGTGTATTCACATAAACAAACATCAGTTATAACAACAAGCTCTGGGATCTCCTTCTTTAACGCTCTTACAGCTCTTTGAATTATACCATTTTCATCATAAGCTTCGGAGCCAAACTCATCCTTTCTTTCAGGAATTCCAAACAATATTACAGCTGGAATCCCAAGCCTATAAACTTCTTCACATTCGCGAATTATGCTATCTATGGATTGTTGATAAACTCCCGGCATTGAACGAACTTCCTTCTTCACTCTCTCGCCGGGACATACGAAAAGTGGGTAAATGAAATCATCAACGGAAAGCTGTGTTTCGGCTACCATTCTTCTAAATTGTTCGGTCATCCTCAAACGACGGAGTCGTAAAGTTGGGAATCCAACACTATGAGTTGTTAATCGTGCAACGCTCATTTTAAATTCCGTTCTTTGTTTTTGTTTCTTCCTCATTGCTTAAATTTCCCTCGACTCCAGGATTAGCAACTACTACTGGCTTCGATTCAGGAATCAAAACGGATGCAAGAATTGAAATAGCAATTATGCTGAACACAACGATCAATGCGATCAAAGTTGGAATTTTATAGATATCAGAAATCAACATCTTTATTCCAATAAAAACAAGAATAACGGACAGCCCATATTTGAAAAATCTAAACAAGCTCACAAATCCAGCGATTGCAAAGTAAAGAGCCCTTAAACCAAGGATTGCAAATATATTTGAAGTATAAACTATAAATGGATCACGAGTGATGGCAATTATCGCTGGGATTGAATCAATCGCAAACATAACATCTGTGCTTTCAACGACTAAGAGAACGACAAAAAGAGGTGTGGCTACAAGTCTTTTGCCATGCTTTACAAAAAATTTATCACCAACGTAATCAGGCGTGATTTTAAAAATCTTTCTAAAAACTTTCAAGACTGGATTTTTCTCGGGATGAATTTCCCTATCCTTTTGCAGTCCCATCTTTATCCCAGTGAAAATCAAAAAGAGACCAAAGATGTAAATTATCGGATGAAAAATTTTGATCAACGTTATACCTGCAAATATAAAGATTGCTCTCATAATTATCGCGCCGATAATTCCCCAAAACAAAACCTTATGCTGATACAAAGATTTAACTCCGAAATAGGAAAAAATCATCAAAAAAACAAAGATATTATCCATGCTCAACGACTTCTCGATAAGGTAACCTGTTAAGAACTCAAGCGCTGCGTGTGTCCCATGCCAGAAATACACTAAAACATTAAAAACTAAAGCAAGCAAAATCCATATGATGCTCCATGTGATTGCCTCTTTAAATTTTATCTCGTGAGCTTTTCTATGGAAAACACCGAGGTCGAGCGCAAGCATCCCAATTACAAAGACGTTAAACAAAATCCACATCAAAGTTTCCGTTAGATGCATTTAACAACAAAATTTATTTTACCAATCTCTTTAAACTTACATAAATTGAAACGGACGCAAAAAGTTTCAACAAATCCCAAAGCGAGAAAATTAAAAATCCAGATTTTATCGCTTCACTCCAATTATGAATTAAAACCAAATTCAATTGAATAGTCCCGAAAACAAAAATTAAAATCAATCCACAAAACATTGAAAAAGCAATCCACCAATAACTGTTTTTTAACCTTACAAGATATCCAACTACAAAAGCCGAGATCGGGAAGGCAAGAAGATAACCGCCGGTTGGTCCTAAAAGTTTTGAGACCCCCGCTATTGGTCCAGCGAAAACGGGAAGCCCAGCACTTCCAAGCGCAAGATAAACAAATTGACTTAAAGCACCTAAATATGGACCAAGGAAAGCGCCACTCAAAAGAACAAACATAGTTTGCAAAGTGTACGGAACTGGGTTTACAGGAATTTCCACTTTAGCCCCAAGAAATGTAAGCCCAGCGAAAGCAACCACCCAAAGTGACCGAGTTAAAATAACGGTCCTGTTGAAATCTAAAGATAATGCCCTTATTTGTCTCATCTCTCAACAGAGCTTTTTGTTTTCAATTAGGTTTTTAAAAAAAGAAACTGTCACGTCAATAGCCATATCAAGTTGTTTGCTTGGGTATCCCATAGGATGCTTTATATTGAAAAAATGATTTGCCTCGGGGATTAAAGCAAATTTTATATGTTCAGGATTTGCGTTTCTCAATCGCTCTGCCTCAATCAACGGAACTATCACATCCGCAGAGCCATGAACGATTAAAATTGGTATCTTTAATTTTGAAATCGCCTCTAATATATCATACCTCTCTCGATTCTTCACAAAATCATCGTAAACAATCTTTTCAATTTTAACTTGAATCATCGAATCAGGCACGCTCACAAAAATATAACCATTTTTCTCCAATTCCTCAATTTGATGTCTGCTATATCTTCTAAAGGTTGATATAGAAGCCCACAAGCCAAGAGCTTTTACCCTTTCATCTTCAACTGCTTTAATGACCGAAATCCCACCACCGCCAGAATAGCCCAGTAGAAATACCTGACCGTTGGTCAAACCCTCAAACTTCATTGAAAAAACATAATCAATAACTGAAGTTAAATCCTCCAGTTGCTTTGAAATAGTATTTCTCGCAAGTTTATCAAACTCCGTTATCTTATTTGGATTTTCACCAATCCCATTGTGTGAAAAGTTAAACTTTATAAAAACAAATCCTTCCTTCGCGAATCTGTCAGCAACATACGGAATGAAACCCCAATCCTTAAATCCGAGAAACCCATGCGAACAAATCACAACGGGTGCCGGCAAAAAATCTTTTACAAAATGAATGTCCGCTGTTATCTTGTCCCCGGATGGATTCTTAAGAGATAAAGGTTCAACTTCAATCTTCACCTTTTGAACTGTTTTTGGTTTTACATTTTTCTCGAAATTAAACTTTCGGCAAAGAACATTAAAATAGAAAGAACAAGAAAAGTTTTCCACAACTCAACCCCATATCTTGCCCTCAAAATCTCATCTCTGACCTTAAGTTCGTCCAAGCGTGAAATTACTTTATAATGTTTTGCTCCAACCCAATTCAAAAAAGCAGAAACTTTACCCTCATCTTCTTTTTCATATGAAAACTCCACCGATGGCGGATTAAAGGCAATTTTTAAAAAATTCCGAGCATCGCCATCTGAAACTAAATAAATCCCAGGAACTGTCGCTTGGCTTATCTTTACAAAATTATCGCTTAATTTAAAAGCAAAATCACTTCCATCTGGACGTTTAAGTTTAAGGTCTTTCGGGGTTCGCCCATAAAATCTTCGCATAAAATCAATTCTTACCTCAGCTGTATCACCGATTGTATATTCAATTTTGAAACTGGATGGAACAGCTGTATATAAAACAGATTGAAAAACAAGCGGTATAAAAATCCCTTTGTAAGGCAGGTCGGTTGTTTTATCCGTTGGTCCAGATGTAAAGACAAGGATTTTTCCATCACTCCAATTTTTCTCAATCAAAAATGGATTCCCATCCGAAAGCTCAATAATGGTGGTAAAACCATAACTTGCCCTGAACTTAACATATTCCTTGATCTCGGGCGAATCAAATTTGCGCGGTGCTTCCGCAAATACACCTTCAAAAATTGGATGATTAAAATCGATCTTTGAAAAGAGCATCCTTTGCCTAACAACACCATCAAATTCGGGTAATTCAAAAATTGAATTGAAATTTTGGTTCAGATTTTGAATGTTTACATTGCCACCGACAAACAGAATAAGCGCTCCACCGCCAGATACAAAACTTTTTAACCTCTTTGAAGTCTCAATTTCAATTTGAGATGGCTTCACAAAGAAAATCACATCAAATTCGGAAAAATTAACTCGAGAGATCGCTTGGGGTGAAACTTGAGTTAGCTTGAAAAGCGATTTTTTATAGGTCTCCTGAACAGTTGAAAAAGCAAGTTTAATAAACTTAAGGTCGTCATCATCACCAACAAGTAAAATCTTCAACTCAGACGGTATGAAAAGCGTAAAATATCTTCGGTTATCAAAGTTAAAGTTATCATCCTCAATTTCAACAAATCCATCTACAAATCCCGATAAATCTTCCGTTAAAACATTAAAATTAACCGCTTGCGATGATTGACGCTTAAGATTTATCCCTTTTTGCGCAACCCTTCTTCCGTTTAAGAACACGCTGACAACATAATTTGACACATCGTTTTGACTATGATTTGAGACCGTCGCTTCAAGTTCAAGTATTCGACCGGGAAAGATTATTTTATTTTTAATATCAACCTCATCAACCGAGAAATTTTGCCCCATAAATTCCCCAACATTTATCATAAAAACCCGAACATCAAAAGGCAGTTTAATTTTACGATTAAGCGTGTCAGCCAAGATAAACTCACCTTTTTGAAAGTCAGATATTAAATAAATTTCACGATTCAAATTTTTCGCTTTCTCGATAATTTCACCGGCGGTAGCGAAAGCGTCGGCGAGATTTTTGTGGGTGTATGTAAACTCAGTCTCATCGATAAGTTTTCTTAAAAAAGAGACATTGTGTATGAAACCGTTCGTCGCAACTTCTGGAATCTCAGATAACCGAATTAACGCAAATTCATCTGATTCAGTTAAAAGATCAGCAATTCTTTGGGCGATTGCCTTTGCTTGGTTTATAAATCTACCTCTTTCATCAACTGAAGCCATACTTAATGTGTTATCAAGAATTATAACGACGCTGCTCTTCGCTTGTCCTGCAACAATTGGATTAAAGAAGTAGCCCTTTATTACAGGTCTTGAAAATGCCAAAACGAGGAAAACAATAGCAAGGACGCGAATGATTAAAAGGATTATCTGCTTTATTTTTAAAGCGCGAATTCTCGAGCGTTGTAATTCTTTTAAAAATTTAACACTGCTGAACTCAACCGTCCTCAACCTGCGGAGATTGAAAAGATGAATCAAAATAGGTATTGCCGAAGCAAAAAGCGCGAACAAAAAAGTTGGATTTAAAAATGTCATTTCCCTATGTCAATTTGATAAATAAACCTTCTTTGAATTTCCCTTGCGGTTTTAGTATTTGCAAGCCCTCCTTGCGCTGTCTCTTTAAGTTTAGGCGACATCAACTCTGCGACCTCATTCATCGCAAGTATAACCTCATCAAGCGGGATCACAGATTCAATGCCGGATAAAGCTATTTGAGCGGATGCGAAAGCATTCGCAACACCTATGGCATTCCTGAAGATACATGGTATTTCGACAAGCCCAGCTATCGGGTCGCAAATCAAGCCCATAGCCCCTTGAATGGCAAAACAAGCAGCGCTTTCAATTTGTTTATTATCACCGCCCAAAAGATAAACAATCGCTGAAGCTCCCATCGCTGCTGCGCTTCCCGTTTCCCCCATACACCCAGCCTCCGAACCAGCAACAGAAGCATTTTTAACTATCAACAAACCGATAGCAGAAGAAACAAGCAATCCCTCAATGGCTTTATCTTCGCTGATCCCGTGTTCCTCCATCATCGTCGTTATAACTGCGGGCATAATTCCAGATGAACCGGCGGTCGGAGCTGCTGCGATTCTTCCCATACATGCATTAACTTCACTCACAGCCATAGCTCGCGCTATAGCCTTTTTAAAATTGACTGTCAAAGCATTTATCTTCGCATTATAAACCTTTTTCGCAAAATTGTTAAGTAAACCACTCGGCGACTTGACATCACGGGTTAGACCATTATTGACCGACTCTATCATGACATTTAAAATTTTTCTAACACCTTCGATAACCTGTTCCCGAGTTTTCCCAGTTTTTCTGACCTCATATTCTATCATCACCTCCGGGATAGTTGCCCTCATTTCCTGAGCGTACCTAAAAATATCGCTAAAAGAATTTATCTCCATGACTTCAACTCCAAATTTTTTTACAAAATTGGTTCAACCAATCTAACATAATGAACCCATCTGAAAGAGCGAATTTTCTCTAAAACTTCCAGTGGAACATCTTGGTCAACCTCAATTATCATATTTGCAAGTTTTTCTTCTCTTGAGACGAACATATTGGCTATGTTTATATTTTTTTCTGCTATTGCCCCGCTTATGTGAGCAATGCTACCAGGAATATCATCCGCAATTATGACAATCGTATGCATCGCAACAGAAAAACTAACTTTAAATCCCTCAATTTCAACTATTTCAATTCTTCCCCCACCAAGAGATGAACCAACCATTTCAATTTTATTCCCATCTAAATCAAATAACTTTATCCTCGCCGAATTTGGATGGAGTTTGGGGGCTTTCATTATAAGTTTAAACTCATATCTCAGCCCTTTCTCTTTAGCTATTTCGAGCGAATTCTTCAACATTTCATCGTCAGGCTTCATACCCAAAATTCCGCCAACAATTGCTTTATCTGTCCCGTGTCCCTTGTAAGTTCTCGCAAAAGAATTGTAAAGGGTTATCTCAGCTTGCTTCGGTTCCGCCCCAAGAAGTTGTCGTGCAATGTAGCCAAGTTTTGCAGCGCCTGCTGTGTGCGAACTTGATGGACCTATCATCACGGGTCCAAGTATGTCAAATATGCTCGGCATGCTAAAACAGTGGTCTAAATCTAAATTTTACACCGATTTCCTCTTCAACAAATTTTCTATGTCTTTCAACATCAATTCCATCTATTCCAACTATCGTCATAATCGTTTCAATTCCATATTTTTTACACTCCTTAGCAAACTCGATCATCGCCTGATGGAATTTTTTCCCATCTATGTTCATTAATTTGCCATATTCTTCTGGGTCAAGCGAGTTTAAACTAATTGACACAACATCGATCAAGCCGACAAGCTCTGGGACAATATTTCTTTTATTGATCAAATTTCCGTGCCCATCAGTATCAAGTCGCGTTCTACCGCCATGTTCTTTGACATATTTTGCAACTTCTTTAACCACATCGAGCCGTATTGTCGGCTCACCATATCCGACAAAGACAATCTCATCATACTTTTTCGGATCACCAATTTCTTTAATGAATTCCTCAGGCGTTGGATCGCGATCAATCTTAAGGAAATAACCTTTAACTATCGCCTCACCTTTTCTATCGCAGAAAACGCAGTCAGCATTGCAACGCAAAGTTACATTCAGACAAAGTGAATTCCTGATCTTATAAGCAATTTTCGGTTCGGGTTTAGGTCCAATTCTGAAAAGGCGATAAACGTTAAAAGTCGTTGTTCTTTCAATATCCTCGACTGTAAAACCTTGAACTTCGGCAATTTTTTCAGCCACAAACTTAACATACATCGGTTCATTCCTTTTCCCACGAAATGGATGTGGCGCAAGAAATGGAGAGTCAGTTTCGACAAGCAAATGCTCAGGTTGAATTTCTTTAACGACCTCAATCAATTTGTTCGCATTTTTAAAAGTTATAACCCCGGAAATTGAAATGTAAAACCCAAGGTTTATAGCTCTCCAAGCATCTTTGACGGTTCCACTAAATGTATGGAAAACTCCACGTGGTGGCGGCAATTTCCCATCCGCAAGTTTCCCAAATCCAGTCCACTCATCGTTGATCTCCATTTCGAGAACTTCAAAGATCTCTTTATGTGATTCTCGATTATGAATTATAACTGGGAGATTTCGCCTTTTCGCAATTTGAATCTGCTTTCTGAAAACCTCAATTTGCTTATCCCTTGGTGAAAAGTTATAGTAAAAATCAAGCCCAATTTCACCTATCGCGACAACCTTCGGATGATAACTTAACTCCTCTATCCTTTCAAGCGCCTTCTCATCAGCCTTTACAGCGTCATGGGGATGAAACCCAACACCTGCATAGACAAAATCGTATTTCTCCGCAAGTTCGATTGCCTTAATGCTTGTCTCAACATCTGTTCCAGGGCAAATGATATATCCAACCCCAGAATCAAGCGCCCTTTTAATCACCTCATCTCTATCAACATCGTAACTGTCCCAGTATATATGTGCGTGGGTGTCAATCAACATGATTTAACCTTTTTAAATTTTGATTTCGTTTCTCTCAATGTATTATAACATCCGTCGATGTCTCTAAAATTTCATCCGTAAACCTATTTTCGTCGTTTAACTTTCTAATTTACATCTCTTTTTACTTGCAACAAAAAAACAGATGTCAGAACGAGAATTGAACCGACGATCTGGATCAAGGCTAATTTTTCTCCGACGATCACCCATGCGGAGACAATTGCAACAACAGGTTCAAGTGTGCTAGTAATTATAGCAGAAGAAGAGGGAATATACTTAAGCCCATTAAAGTAGAAAAAGTAAGGAAGCAAAACCGAAATCATTGCAAAGACAAAAAAGATAAGCCAATCACTTGATGAATAACCCGAATTAAAAACTTTCCACGGTGGATTAAACAAAAGCCAAAAAATCCCCGCAAACATCAGAGCGAAGGTGAGATTACCCCAGATGTTATATTTTGAACCAATTTTCTTTCCGTAAATATTAAAAAACGCCCAGCAAAACGCTGAGGCGATACCACTCATAATCCCAATCTTGCTTAAATTTAAAAGTTGTAAATCAAAAACTTGGACGACAAGCGAACACCCAACGAGCGAAAGAAACGCCGAGATTATCTTAACAAATGTAATTTTTTCACTGCCAGACAAAATACCGTATAAAACCACAAGAATAGGAGCAGTATATTGCATTATTATCGCCGTTGCAACATTTATCTCGTTCAAGGTGAAATAATATGTAAAATTCGAACCAGCAATCCCAATCACTCCAAGCAACATAAAGTGAGGGATATCACTTGTTGAAATTTTCATGTATTCTCTTTTAAATGTGAAAAGGACAAGGAACAAAATGATGAATGAAAGGGTGGATCTCATCTGCACAAGCGTTAGAAGGTCGACTTCGTGCTTGAACAGAAATTTTGCTATCGTTGCCGAAAATCCCCAGAATAAAGTTGCCGTCGCTATACTTAAATATCCTCTTAAATCAGCCCTTCTCAAATCTCTTTCATCTTTTGTTCATAATACCTTGCCATCTCCTCATTCCCGACGGCTCTATGCAAAGCACACAATCTCTGATAAATTGGCTTTGGAGTTCTCACATGTTTTAAACCTTCAAGCAAAAACTCAATTAACGATTCAGCAGGGGGAATGTTAAGGTCAGGGTCATAACAATCCGCAGCATCAAGATATGGATCGATCTCTTGGGGTTTAATCTGCGATGCTTTCTTATAAAACCTCAAAGCGCCATCATAATTATCAAACTTTGAATAAACAGCCTCAAAAACACTTGCAAGCCACATATAAATGTCATATGCTATTGCGGGGAACTCATTTGCAATCTTCTCGCCGAACATAGCTATAGCATCGGCGGAAAGCGAATTGTTCCAAAAGAGCAACCTATAAAGTTCAACATCTTCAATTCTTTGACCTATCGCCTCTTCAACAGCATCAAAAATTTCGTTGAAGTCTTGCGACTCGATAAAGCGCCTTTTTATTTCATCGTATGATAAATTTTTCTGCACAAGCCATAGATTACTTTATAATGATCATCTTTTTCGTATTCGACAACCTTCGCCCTGAGCCCTCAAGCTCAAGACGATAAAAATAAACTCCAGAACTTAAATTAACACCATTAAATTTTAAATTCAATCGATATCGCCCCGCCGTCTGATAAGAGTTGACGGCTGATAAAACCTCGCGCCCGAGAACATCGAAAACTTTTAAACTAACAAAACCATCAAACGGGAGCGCATACTCTATACTTGTCTCGGAATTAAATGGATTTGGATAGTTTTGCGAAACCTCAAAAGACAAAACTTCACTCCCCACTTCCTGAACGAATGTGATTACACCACTCCCACCGTTTTGCTTATACCTTGCCACAAACTCCTGAAGGTAAAGGTTTACAATAAGCGTGTCGTAAATTATGATAACATTCTCATCGTTTCTCGTCTCAGCAGAATTCGACCAATTGTAAGAGCCTGTAACCAAAATTGGCTCCGAATAAATATGCGTCGGATCGATTAAACAGTATTTGTGATGAAGTAATGCTGTCCTATCGGTATCAAGCAATACCTCCGAAAAACCCGAAAGGAAAGAATATTGACTTCCCTGATCAGTGTTATTATCAAGGATTCCCTTGATATTTCTAACTCCAGAATTATACCTCGTGTAAATTGCGTTTGAAAGAGTTTGATTCGTAAATGTTAAAAGAGCAAAAAAGATTGAATAATCCGCTTTATTTATCACATTGACTATTTTTGAAGCGACCCTGTCGGATGGACTAAAGTAGACTTCAACATTTTTTCCTTTGATGTTAAAAAGGTGAGGCGTATTGTCAGTTTTATTCACACCAAATTTTGAATTAAGCGAATCGGGGAAATCACCTGAACTTCCCCACATTTCCTCAAACTCTCTGGTAAACGCTCCAGCGATAGCCCTGTCTTGAATCTCTATCACATTTTGAAAGTCCCTGTTTGTCCCCTCATCAGTAAAGTTCCATGAACCAGTTATAACCCACACGTTATTCCAAGAATTTGAATCTCTATAATCTATCACGACAAATTTATTATGCATATAACCATCTGTGTTATCAACGAGAATTGGGATTCCAGCATTTATCAATTTTGAATAACCAGCGCGTGCAGGATTATAATTTTCTCTTTCAGTTATAAATCTAACTTTTACACCGCGCTTTTTCGCCTCAACGAGTGCGTCAGCGATTTGGCTTGCGGTTGTTCCGCTAAAGTTATAAATGCAAACATCGATTGAATATCTCGCTTGATTTATCCTTTCAATTAATTTGCTTTTCAGATCAACATTTCCCATCGCCTTTTGCCAGATGCTTACGCTTGTATCAATGCTCTTATTGAAATAAACATTTATAACGCCGGATGACCTTGAATCAGAAGAGGTTGAGGACACAAACCGAACCGAATCTTTTATAATACCATAAGAAGCTATCTGAACATAGTAAATTTTTGCGGGTTCAAGCCCGGTGATTGTTATTTCATGGTCTTTAGTTTTTGTTGTGTCAATAAATTCACCAAGTTCAAAGTTTGGTGTTTTCCCAATTTTAACTCTGGAGTCGGAGATAGACATTGTTTTCCAAAAGAATGTTATCTTGGTTGAGTCGACATACTTTTCGTAAGGCGGGGTTTTTATTATTTGGGAATAAAGATCGCAGAACAAAAAAAGAAAGAGGAAAAATTTTAACATTAGCCTATTTGCTTTTGTTTTACTCAAAAAACTCCCTTGATCCAACCACCATCAACGGGGATTGTGGCACCTGTTATATAGCTTGCTTTCTCAGAGGCGAGGAAAACAACGAGATTCGCGAGCTCCTCCGGTTCAGCCAATCTCCCAAGAGGGATATCCTTAGCAAGTTCAGATTTAATTTCATCAAATGTTTTACCCGTTTCCCTTGCGCGCTGATCTATTACATATTTAACTCTATCCGTAAGGGTATAACCCGGGGCAACGTTGTTAACCAAAATGTTATATTTGGCGAGTTGAAGTGCAAGCGTTTTCGCAAGCCCAACAACGGACATACGAATCGAATTTGAAAGTATAAGGGTATCAATGGGTTGTCTTACGGTGACAGAAGTTATATTAATTATCCTTCCCCATCTTTGAGTTTTCATATATGGCAGAGCCTCTCTTATCAATCTCACAGCGCTCATAAAGTTTAAGTTAAAAGCGTTGAGCCAATCATCATCCGAAAAATTTTCAAAATAACCGCTCGGAGGTCCACCAGCGTTCGTGACTAATATATGTACAGTTCCAAATTTTTCAACCGTCGCTTTAACAAGATTTTTTATATCTTCACTTTTTGTGACATCTGCTCGAACTGCAAAAACTTCGCCGTTTATGTTATTTTCAATTTCATCTCTTGCTTTTTGAAGATCGCTTTCATTTCTTGCGCAAATGACAACTCTTGCTCCCTCACGGGCAAGCCCAAATGCACATGCTTTGCCCAACCCCTTACTTGACGCAGCAACTATCGCAACCTTACCCTTAAGCCCAAGGTCCACAGTAAAGTCAAAAATTTATTTTTATCGACCTGAAGTAATTTAACTTCTCCTTATCAGTCATCCTCTTCAACTTATCGGAAACCTTTGAAACATTTGTATTCCACGCGTTGATGATCTTATTAAGCACATGTTTGTACTCCTTTTCGGAATCAAATTTGCTCTTTCCCTTCTGCTTAAGATACTCATCGATCTTTATATCGCTAAACCGCAGGAAATCAAAAACGAGTATTGGACTTTTAACTCTTCTGATCTTCCCAACTTTAATTTTGTTAAGGTAATACTTTGCGCGCTTATTTTTAGGATAAATTTCAAGCGCCATCTTCCATGACTTAATTGCGTCATCAATCATTCCAAGTTTGTAAAAAGTCTCACCGAGCGCAGCATAAGCGTCCGATTTCCAACTTTTCTCGTGAGGCAAGTAATTCTCTATAGCCTTGTAAAATTCCTCAATCGCTTTAAGATAATTCCCCTGTTCATAATAAAGAAGCCCGAGATGATATCGGGTTTCTGGATAATTTGGATCAATTTTTAGCGATTTTTTAAGGATGCGCATAGCTTCGTTAAAATCTCCCTTTAGGCGATGGGCGATCGCAAGTAAATTTAAAGCATCAAGATCAGTGGGGTTATCTTTAATTAGTGCCTCTATAAATTTTATTGCCCCCTGTGTATCGCCCGCGTTAAGCTTTTTCTCAATAACGCCGAGAATATAATCTCTGTTAAGCATTAAAATTTTTTGACATTTATTTAAGAAAATTTTGCAATTTAAAACTTCGACCTGATCAATTTCTGGCCACCGTCACATCACAACAAAAAACGAAATCGCGTTTCAAAACATTTCACATCGAAGCCATTGCTAAATTAATAAAAATTGAAAATATAGTCAAAAAATCCATAGGCGTTCGCGTTGCTTTATGTCTCGTCAACAAATTCAACAAGTGAGCATCACCGAAAAATCAGTTTGTTTATTTTAGCCTTATTTTTTATATTTAAAGGCTATGGAAGACAACGGTTTCAAGTTTGCAAAGGTAATGAGGAGAATAATAATAGCTATTGATGGTCCTGCAGGCTCGGGTAAAAGCACAACCGCTCGGCTTGTAGCCCAAAAACTTGGATACACATATATCGACACTGGTGCAATGTACAGGGCTCTCACGCTTAAAGTGCTCGAGTCAAATGTCGACCCGAACGATGAGGATTCAATTGTAAAACTTGCCGAGAATACAAAAATTGAACTTGTCTATGAAAACGGAAACCTTAAGGTTATACTTGATGAACATGATGTGAGCGATAAGATAAGGACGCCAGAGGTCACATCGCTTGTTAGCATTGTGAGCGCACAACCGAAGGTTAGAGATATAATGGTTAAAAAACAGCGCGAACTTGGGAAAAACGGTGGAGTTGTAATTGACGGAAGGGATATTGGAACGGTTGTCTTCCCGAATGCGGATCTAAAAATCTTTATGACAGCCGATGTAAAAGAAAGAGCGAAAAGAAGACAAAAGGAATTGAGAACTCAAGGCTTTGAAATTGAAATTGAAAAACTGATAAAAGAAATTGAAGAAAGAGACGAACTTGACTCAAATCGTGAGGTTGCCCCATTGAAAAAAGCAGATGATGCAATTGAGATAGATACCACAAATTTGACCATTGATGAGCAAGTGGAAATTGTCCTAAAAAAAGCGTATGAATTAATAAATCAAAATTCAAAATGAGGTAATAATGCAAGTTATCATAGATAAAAATGCTGGATTTTGCTGGGGCGTTGTGAGAACAATTGAGATGGCTGAAAAAGAGTTAAACGCCTCAGGGAAGCTTTACTCTCTCGGCGAGATAATTCATAATCCAGTTGAGATTGAGAGATTAAAAGAAAAAGGATTGTCAACGATAAGCCATGAGGAGTTAAGGAATGCTAAAGATGCAAAAGTGTTAATTCGCGCCCATGGGGAACCGCCGTCAACATATGAAATGGCGAAAAGATATGGTGTTGAAATCATTGACGCAACTTGCCCTGTGGTGACGAAGCTTCAAAGCAGGATAAGAAAGTTTTATCTCGAAGGATATAATGTTGTGATATTTGGGAAAAAAGAGCACCCCGAAGTTATTGGGCTGGTTGGTCAATGCGATGGGAATGCGATCGTGATAAAATCACTTGATGAAATAGATAAGGTTCCATTGACGGGAAAAGTTGTTCTGTTCTCCCAAACTACGATGTCAAAGGATTTGTTTTACAAAATAAAAGAAGAACTTGAAAAAAGAGTTGAAGAGCTTGTGGTGATAAACCCAGAAGAAAATGTTGAATTTGTTGCAAAAGACACAATTTGCAGACAGGTTTCAAATAGGGATGAGAAATTGAAAGAGTTTGCAAAAAGTGTTGATGTTTTAATCTTTGTCGCGGGAAAGAATAGTTCAAATGGGAAAGTTCTTTATGAGGTTTGCAAAGCCGAAAACCCAAGAACTTACTTTATAGAGACGCCAAGAGAGCTAAATATTGAATGGTTCAAAGACTGCGAAACGGTCGGAATCACAGGTGCAACATCAACTCCGCAGTGGTTGATGGAGGAGGTTAAAAGAGCAATTGAAAGTTTATGTTCTAATTTTAAAGACGAGTTTTCAAAAGCCATCGCGAAGTAATTTGTTAAACCTGCCTGTGTGGAGTTAACGAGTTTTGGATGGCTTTTGGCGTTAACTTCCCACGCAGGCGCAAAAACCAAACAATAGGAGGTAGAGAGTTAATGGCAGAAATTTTTGAAAATTTAAACCAGAAATCAACGCAACAGGAAACAACACCACAAATCGTTGAAGATGAGCATGAGACAGTGTCATCTTACTTAAAAAAGAGAAAGGGCGATAAGATTAAAATTTACAACGAAGGGGGATACAGCGAAGAGGAACAGAAAAAATTGCTTAAACTTTATGAACAATCCCTCAGCAAGGTTGTTGAAGGTGACATACTTGAAGGTGAAGTGATCGAGATCGATCGGGAAAAAGGTGAGGTTGTGATTGATATTGGTTTTAAATCTCCTGGCATTGTTCCACTAAATGAATTTAGAAATCCCGAGGCTTTAAAGGTCGGGGATAAAGTTGAAGTAAGCATTGAGAAAGTTGAAGATAAGGAAGGACAAATCGTTGTCTCGCATAAACGAGCTCACTTTCTTAGGGTTTGGAAAAGGGTAAATGACGCTTTTGCAAAAGATGAAATTTTAAAAGGAACGATTATAAAACGAATCAAAGGTGGGTTCGTCGTCGATATAGACGGACTGTTGGCATTTTTGCCTGGTTCCCAAGTTGATATCAAACCAATAAGGGATTACGACGCATGGGTCGGAAAAGAGATAGAGTGCAAAGTTGTTAAAATCAATCAAGCTGCTGAGAATGTTGTCGTAAGTAGAAAAGCGCTCGTGGAGAAAGAGCTCGAAGAACGCAAACGCAAATTCTTTGAAACAGTAAAAGTTGGGGACAGAGTTAAAGGAACAGTTAAAGCAATTGTTGATTTTGGTGTGTTTGTTGATATGGATGGAATTGATGGCTTGATTCATATAACAGATCTCTCATGGGGGAGAGTTAATCACCCATCCGAAGTCGTTCAACTTGACCAGGAACTTGAAATGGTTGTAACAAGAGTTGATGAGGTCACACTTCCAACAGGTGAAAAGGTCAAACGCGTTTCCCTCGGCTTGAAACAACTTCAACCGCATCCATGGGATAACATTGAACAGAAATATAAAGTTGGACAAAAGGTTACGGGTAAGGTTGTGGCAATTACGGATTATGGTGCATTCATAGAAATTGAGAAAGGAATAGAGGGGCTTATCCACATCTCTGAAATGAGTTGGACACAACATATAAAGCATCCATCCCAATTTGTGACGATGGGACAAATAGTTGATGCGGTGATTCTACACCTTGACAAAGAGGGCAGAAAGTTATCATTGAGCATGAAACGTCTTGAACCAGATCCATGGGAAAAAGTCGAAGAAAAGTATCCAGTCGGTTCAAAGCATAAGGGAATAGTTAGAAATATTACTAACTTCGGTGTATTTGTTGAGCTTGAGCCTGGAATTGATGGTTTAATTCACATTTCCGATCTTTCGTGGACAAAGAAAATTCGCCATCCCGCTGAGGTTGTCAAAAAAGACCAAGAGATAGAAGTTGTTATACTTGGAATAGATAAAGAGCAAAGACGCGTTACTCTTGGGTATAAGCAAATCTACCCAAATCCGTGGGATAAATTTGAACAAATTTATAAGGTTGGAACAGAAACACAAGGTAAGATAGCAAGAATCATCGAAAAAGGTGTGATAGTTGAATTACCCGATGGGGTTGATGCTTTTGTCCCGATTTCACATTTGTTGCCCGGACACACGCAGATAAAAAATATTCACGCTGTCTTCAAAGAGGGCGAAACATTACCTTTAAAGGTAATTGAATTTGATAAAGAAAGACAAAAAATAATTCTTTCGGTGTCTGAATATTTCAAAGACAAGTCAGAACGGCTTGTTAAGGAATTTCTTTCCAAACATCCGATTCCATCTGATGAAGCACAACTTAAGGCACCTGTTACATCGATCGGAATTGAAGCTGAGGGCGAGGAGCGCGTTTTCGTTGAATCAAATCATGGGAAGGAAAATTTCCCTGGGCAAAGAGCTCAGGGAGCTCAACAAAAACAAAACTAAACTAAATTAACTCCAGCTTGCAGCCGTCCCGTCCTCAATGGTCGCGGACGGCTTTTTTGTTTTTAAAAAATTTGAACGATCGAAGTTGGAGAAACTTAGATTGAAAATAATTGCCCTTTTAATCTTCTTTACGGCTATAAATGTTCGAGGGCAAGTGGACACTGTGGAAGTCAAAAAAAGTGAAATAGATACAATCGTTGTATATACAGCAGTTGATTCCGCCGTTTACAATGTTGAAAATCGAGAAATGTTTCTTTTTGGAAATGCAGATATAAAATATAAAACGATGCGTTTGAGATCCGCAATCGTGAGTATGAACCTTGAAAACGCATTGCTTGAGGCTTCTGGTATGCCTGACTCAACTGGGAATAAATTTACTGGGCTCCCAATTTTAAATGACGGTGGAGAAGAATATCACGGTTTTAAACTTGCCTATAACTTTAAAACACAAAAAGGAAGGATCACGCAAGCGACAACTCAAATGGAAAACGCATTTTACTACGGCGATAGAATAAAAAAAGTTGATAAGGATGTTTTATTTGTTTATAAAGGGAAATACACGACATGCGACGCTGAGGAACCGCATTTTTATATTGAGGGACGGGAGATGAAAATAATTGTAAACGACAAGGTCATTGCTCGCCCAGTAATTTTATACATTGCAGATGTCCCTATCTTTGCTCTGCCATTTGGCGTTTTCCCAAACAAATCAGGACGAAGATCAGGGTTCATCCCTCCAGTTTGGGGACAAACCTATAACGCGGGCTTTTACTTTAAAAGATTCGGATACTATTGGGCTATAAGTGATTATACCGATTTCACTACAACGTTTGATTGGTATACGCGAGGCGGGTGGCAAGTTTCTAACGACTTTAGATATGCAATGAGATACAAATTTAACGGCGCGATAAGTTTTGCGTTTGCAAATTTCTATAGTGGTGAAGAGGGTGATCCTGATAAAACATCAAGCAAAGAATGGAGGCTTAACATAATTCACAGCCAAGTTTTAGATCCAACATCAAGGGTAAGCGCGAATGTTAATATTTCAACCAATAACTATTTCCGCGCAACTGGGACAACCGTAAGGGATGTACTTCAACAAACATTAATCTCGAACGTGAGTTATTCAAAAACAATTGAGGGAATAAATGGCTCAATATCTATTAACGCATCAAGAGTTCAAAATTTAAACACTGGAACGGTTGATGAGGTGCTTCCAGAAATTTCATTTTCACTGCCCCAAGTTTTCCCGTTCGGTGGGAGAATGTATGGCTTAACAGCTGGAAAATGGTATGAGAAATTAAGTTTTGGCTATTCATCGAGATTTACAAACCGAAGAAGCACCGCAAGGACAAAACAATTTAACTATGGTATAGCGCATAACTTATCGGTTAATTTTGCACCAACTGTTAGATACTTCAATATAACGCCATTTTTCACTTACAACGAGAACTGGTACGATAGGCGAACCATAAAATTTTACAATCCCGCGACAAAACAAGTTGAAACCAAAATTCAAAAAGGATTTTTCCAAGCAAGATATTTTAACTTCGGGATTTCGATCTCAACAAAACTTTACGGCATCTTACAACCTGGGATTTTAGGCATCTCGGGTTTTAGACATACTCTAATGCCAAGCCTTTCGCTTGTTTACCAACCTGACTTTTCATCTCCATTCTGGAAAAATTACGGAACTTACATTGATTCGACAGGTCAAATTGTTAAATACAGTTATTTTGAAAACTCTATTTTTGGTGGCGCGCCTATCGGCAAGTCACAATCACTAAACATTGGAATTGGAAATATATTTGAGATGAAAACAAGCTCCACAGACTCAGTTGGACAACCCAAAAAGTATCAACTTCTAAATTTAAACTTATCCCTCTCATATAACTTCGTCGCCCCAAATAAAAAACTTTCACCTTTATTTATCACCGCTCGAACAACGATTGCTGGCATCGACATTTTCTCAAGCTCCGTCTTTGATTTTTACAAATTCAATAGCACAGAACCACTACTTAAAGACGGAAAAATCGCCAGGATGACAAGCCTTACACTTTCTTTTTCGTTTTCTTTTTCCGGAAGAAAGAAACAGGAAAGCGATAGAATGCAGGGAATTGCAGAACCGGGCGAAGGTTTTTTCAAAAATTATGATGTTTTTAAGCCAAGTTTTGAATTTGGATGGAACCTTTCTTTTGGATTCGATTTCTCACTAAATAGAATAAACCCATATCAAACTGTAAAGTCAGCAAACTTGAGATTTAATTTTGGATTTGATGTGACGAAAAATTGGAGGATAATGGGAAGCGGAAGTTACGACCCGATACGGAAGGAGATAATCGTCCCGAGTATAAGCATCTATAGGGATTTGCACTGTTGGGAAGCAAATTTTGAATGGAGACCGGTTGGATATGCAAAGGGTTTCGACCTTGAGATAAGGGTAAAAGCTCCGCAATTACACGATTTAAAAATTGTGAAAAGGAAATCTAACATAGGCAGATAATTCCATTTGAAATTCTTGCACAACTTCGAAATTATCTCTAATTTTTGAAAAACAAAACGGAAACAAAAGCGACAAAATATCGAGTATGAAACAAAATTCTGAAGAAGCTCTCAAGTCCGAAATATTCGCTGAAATTAAAACAAGTTCAGATGATGCGCAAAGGATAAAAAATGTTGCAGTTGTAGGAGTTGGGGTAATGGGTCGCGGAATTGTGCAAGCGATAGCACAAGCTGGATTTGATGTCATCGCAGTTGAGAAAGACGAGGAATCATTGAACAACTCTAAGGAAAAACTTGAAGAGGCGCTTGATTATGAGATTCAAAGATGGGCTATGACAAAAAGTGAGAAGAAGTCGGTTTTATCGAGAATTGAGTGGACAACTAACATTGAAGATGTAAAGGAGTGCGAACTTGTAATTGAAGCGGTGGATGAAGATTTTGAGCTTAAAAAGGCAATTTTTAAAAAGCTTGACGAAATTTGCCCACCTTACACAATCTTCGTTTCAAATACATCAACGCTATCATTGACAAAAATATCCGAAGTGACGAGGCGACCTGATAAAATTATTGGGATGCATTTTTTAAATCCAGTTCCAAAAATTCCATTAGTTGAACTTGTTCGCGCACTTAAAACATCCGATGAAACTTTCAGAAAAGTTAAAGCATTTGCGGAGCAAATAGGCAAAACACCCGTTGAAGTTTACGAATATCCTGGCTTCGTGACAACGCGAGTCATCGTGCCAATGTTAAATGAAGCGATGCATGTTTTGATGGAGGGAATTGCAACCGCTGAAGGAATTGACACCGCAATGAAACTTGGATATAACTTTCAAATGGGACCTCTTGAGATGGCAGACACAATGGGACTTGATGAAGTTTTAACTTGGATGGAAACACTTTACAAAGAGCTCGGCGAAAAATACAGACCCTGTCCTTTGCTTAGAAAACTTGTTCGCGAGGGAAAACTTGGTAAAAAAACAGGCGAAGGATTTTTTAAGTATGACGAATACGGACGGAAAATAAGTTGAAGCAAATTAAAAAACTAAATTTAACCTCAAAATGAAAGTTCTCGTTCTAAATTCCGGAAGCTCTTCAATAAAATATCAGTTCATTGAAACTTCAACTTGTGATGTACTTGCGAAAGGTCAAGTTGAAAGAATAGGGATGGATGATGCAGTTTTAACTCATGTCAGAGCAGATGGAGATACAATTAAAATAAGCGCAGAGATACTTGACCATAACATTGCAATTGAATATGTCATCGCTGTCCTTCTGAGCAAAAATCATGGAGTTATAAAGGATAAATCTGAAATCGAAGCTGTAGGGCATCGGGTCGTTCACGGTGGTGAAGCGTTTTCGGGCTCAGTTTTAATAACAGATGAAGTGATTGAAAAAATAAGAGAAAACATCGAACTTGCCCCGCTTCATAATCCACATAATCTTCGCGGAATTTTGGCTTGTAAGCGACTTCTCCCCGATACCCCACAAGTCGCGGTATTTGACACCGCTTTTCATCAAAAAATGCCTGAATATGCCTTCATTTACGGTTTGCCATACGAACTTTACAAAAAGTATAAAATAAGAAGATATGGATTTCACGGAACATCGCATAGATACGTTTCAAAAAGAGCAAGCGAAATGCTCGGAATCCCGATCGAACAATTAAGAATTATAACGGCTCATCTTGGGAATGGATGCAGTATGTCCGCGGTTAAATTTGGGGTGTCAATCGATACGACAATGGGATTTACACCACTTGAAGGTTTAATGATGGGAACGCGTTCAGGAGATTTGGATCCGGCGGTTATTCTTTACATAATGAGCAAAGAAGGATTAACGATGTCGGAAATAAATGCTCTTTTAAATAAACATAGTGGGCTTCTCGGGATTTCGGGTGTAAGCAGTGATATGCGAGAGATAATAAACGAAATGAAAAATGGGAATCAAAGGGCAAAACTTGCGTTTGATGTTTTTTGCTATCGCATAAAAAAATACATCGGCGCTTACGCAGCAGTAATGGGTGGGGTTGATGCAATTGTCTTCACCGCCGGGATAGGCGAAAACAGCCCCGATGTAAGAAAAAAAGTTTGTGAAGGGCTTGAATTTTTGGGAATTAAAATCGACGATGATAAAAATAACTCCCCAGAGAAAGAGAAAATTATAACGACTGACGATTCAAAAGTTAAAGTTCTTGTCGTCCCAACGAATGAAGAACTTATCATAGCTCTTGATACAGCTGAAATAGTGGCAAAAAGTATGGTGGAAAAATAATTGGTGGGAATTACTCGTGTGCCTCGTACCAATTTTTCCCAACCCCAAGCTCAACAACGAGGGGCACATTAAGTTGAAGTGCGTTTTGCATTTTATCAAGCACGATTTCTTTCAAATTCTCAACCTCATCAGGAGCCACATCAAAAACAAGTTCATCATGAACTTGTAAAATCATTTTTGATTTTAATTTTCGTCTCTTCATTTCGTCATAAATCCTAACCATCGCAAGCTTTATCAAGTCAGCTGCTGTTCCTTGAATTCTCATATTTATCGCTGTGCGCTCCGCAAATTCTCGAACAGTCCTATTTCTGCTATTAATATCGGGGACATATCTTCTTCTGCCAAGCAATGTAGCAACATAACCTTTTTGCCTCGCCTCTGCAATTGTTTTATCAATATACTCTTTCACTTTTGGAAACTTTTGGAAATAAACTTCGATTATCTTCTTTGCCTCTGGCTGTGGAATTCCAAGTCGCTGCGAAAGTCCATACGGACTTATACCATACATAATTCCAAAATTAACCTCTTTTGCCTTTCTTCTCATCTCATAATTTACATCCTCAGGTCTAACCCCGAAGACGCTCGCTGCAGTTGATGAATGAATATCAAGCCCACTTCTAAAAGCTGAAATTAAATTTTCATCCCCAGAAAGATGAGCCATTATGCGAAGCTCTATTTGAGAATAATCAGCCGACATTATAAACCAATCAGGTTCAGATGGGATAAAAGCTTTTCTTATCTCCCTACCGATCTCAGTTCTGATTGGTATATTTTGAAGATTTGGATCACTGCTTGATAACCTACCTGTAGCTGTCCCAGTTTGATTAAACGAGGTATGAACTTTGCCAGTTTTAGGGTTTACAAGTTTTGGGAGGGCATCAACATAGGTGGATTTTAATTTTTGAATTTGGCGATATTCAAGCAATTTCTCCGCGATTGGATGTTCCTTGGCAAGTTCCTCCAAGACTTCAACATCAGTTGAATAACCAGTTTTGGTTGTTTTAACAGGTGGAAGCTTTAATTTTTTGAAAAGAACATCCGCAAGCTGCTGTGGCGAATTTATGTTAAATTCCACACCAGCGAGACGATAAATCTCATGAGTTAAATTATCAAGCATTCTATCAAGCTCCTTGCTCATCTCCCTTAAAAGTTCCGTATCCAACTTGACGCCTGAAAACTCCATATGAGCAAGGACTTCAACAAGTGGAAATTCAATCTCCTCACACAGTTTAAGCTGTTCCCTCTTTTCAAGTTCATATTTAAGCTTATCCACAAGTTTTAAAGTAATATCCGCATCTTCACAAGCATACTCGGCAACTTTTTCAACGGGAACTTCGCTCATCTTTCTCTGAAAGCGTCCCTCTCCAATAAGTTGAGCGATAGATATCACTTGATATTTAAGATATTCTTTTGCGAGAAACTCAAGCGTATGTGAACCCTCCGGATTAAGAATATAACCTGCAATCATAGTATCAAAACTTATCCCACTTACCCACACACCATATTTAGCCATCAAGAGAATGTCATATTTCAAGTTTTGACCACACTTCTTTATTCCAGGGTCTTCAAGTATTGGCTTAACATACTTTAAAACGGTTTCAATTTCAATCCCATATGTTTTCTTTCTCTTCTCCAGCTCAAAAAGAGAACCAGAAGTTTCTGTTTCAACAGAAACTGGCACATAGAACGCCTCACCAGGCTCTACCGCAAACGAAATCCCTATAAGGTCCGCATTAAGCGGGTCCACACCAGTTGATTCCGTATCAAACGAAACTAAATCCGCTGATTTTAACTTTTCAACAAGCTCTTTCAATTCGTCAACGTTCTCAATTATACGATAGCTATGGGTTGTGGTTTTTATCGAATCATACTTTATCGGCTTCCTCTGCTCTTCGATTTTTTCCTCTTCAACTTCTCTCACCGCAGAAGTAAGTCCAAGCTTCTTTATCAAACTTTTGAATTCAAGTTCATAAAAAAGTTCGGCGAGTTTATCCCTATTAGGTTGGCTTGCTTTTAGAGAATAAATGTTTATATCAAGCGGAACATCCGTTTTTATCGTGACAAGGACTTTCGAGAGAATTGCGCTTTCCGTATAGTTTTTGAGATTTTCTTTTATTTTTTGAGTTGGAACTTTATCAATATTTTTTATGAGGTTTTCGATTGAGCCAAATTCTTTTATAAGTTGAATTGCCGTTTTTTCACCTATTCCGGGAACCCCTGGAACATTGTCCACTTTATCCCCCATAAGTCCGAGCACATCAATAATTTGCTCTGGTGTAACGCCCCACTCCTGTTTAACCTTATCCACATCAACTATCTCTATATCAGCAAGTCCTTTAGTCGGTCTATAAATCTTTATCATCGGTGAAACAAGTTGAAGAAAATCTTTATCTCCTGTGACAAGATATGTTTCTATTCCTTTTGATTCAGCAATTTTAGCGATCGTCCCCATAACATCGTCAGCCTCATAACCCGGGATCTCAATAATTGGAACATTAAACGCCTCAATTACTTCTTTCAATTTCTGAAGTTGAATTGCCATATCCTCCGGCATCTTTTCACGCGTGGCTTTATACTCAGGATGTATCTCATGTCTGAAGGTTGGTTGACCAGAATCAAAAACGACAGCGATGTAATCCGGTTTTTCCTCCTCAAGAATTTTAATCAATGAATTTGTGAAGCCATAAACTGCACTCACATTCATTCCGCCAGATGTAACAAGGGGTCTTCCAATAAATGCATAATAAGCTCGATATGCAAGAGCTGTCCCATCAAGGAGGAAAAGTTTCTCTTTTTTAGCCATCGGTGATAAAAAATTTATTGCAATTGAAATAAAAACTAAACAGGGTCGACTTCGAAATCATCTGGAACTTCTATCTCAAGCCGTAAGAGAGCGTAAGCAAGCGTTTTACCTTGGGCGTCGTTTCGTAAGGATACAGTTCCACCTCCTGCAAGTGCATCATGTAATAAAAAATTTAACGCATATAAATTTGGCAACTCCCATCTTTCAACCGGACCAAGGCAAATGCCCTCGAAATGTTTCTTGACAACATCAGGTGTGACCTTTTCAACAAGAATTTTATAATATTCAGGCTTTCTTGCGATAAGCCCGATATTAGCCGAATTCCCTTTATCCCCCGATCTTGCGTGCGCTATTTGAAGTAACCTTATCTTTTTCACTTTGTGAAGTGAAAATTCAAATTTTGTTTTCAAAAGTAAAATCTAAAACCAATTCCACCAGTTAAATCAAAATCAGTCCCAGGAAAGAGCCCGAGCTTTGGCGAAAGCTCAAAGAAAAATTCATATCTTTGCTTTAGAAAATAGTTTACGCCAAAATTCCCACTTACCCCAAAACTATCGCCCTTTTTCGATGCAGCTTTAAAAAATAGACCTGGACCTGCGTAAAAATTAAATACACCACTTCTATACCTTTCGATTTCAGAGATGTTAAAATTATAATGTCCCTGAGCAAAGAAGGCATCGCTAAATCGCCACGCAAATAAAAGATCAACAGAATTTGCTCTTGATAAGAAATACTTTCCCGTTATCCCTGTAGGAGCACCAAGATAAATGCCAACACCAAGTTTGTTTTGCGAGTTAGAAATAAAGGGAAACAAAAAGAACAAAATTAACAGCCAGCTCTTTTTCATGTGTTTTCCTTTTTTAAGGAAATTACCAAAACTTGTGAAATTTTTCAAGTAAAACAGAGGATAAGCCAAATCAATACTTCGGCATACTTGGGTCAACTTTTTCAATCCAAGCATCAATTCCTCCAGCAAGATTTTTAACCCTTGTAAAACCCAATTCCCTCAAGAATTGCACAGCCCTTGCACTCCTTCCGCCCATTTTGCAATAAAGCACGATCTCACTGGTTTGATCAAGCTCGTTAACTTTTTCAGGGAGTTCGGAAAGAGGGATTAACCGACTTCCGTGAATTCTGTTAATTTCATATTCATGGGGTTCGCGAACGTCAATTAAAATTATGTTCTCACCGTTTTCAAGTTTTGATTTCAATTCCTCAGCAGTTATCTCAAATCCCAACTCATGGAGAATTCGTTCAGGTGTAATCCCACAGAATTCTTCATAATCAATTAATTCTTTAATTGTTGGATTTTCACCGCAAACCGGGCAACTTGGGTTTTTTCTCAGTTTCAACTCTCTAAATCTCATTTTAAGGGCATCAAACAGAAGCAACTTCCCAATTAACGGCTCCCCAATACCAAGGATCAACTTTATCACCTCAAGCGCTTGAATTGTCCCTATAATTCCTGGTAAAACCCCAAGAACTCCACCTTCAGCGCAACTTGGGACAAGCCCAGGTGGGGGTGGCTCTTGATAAAGGCAACGATAGCAAGGTCCTTTCTCAGCATAAAAAACAGATACTTGCCCCTCAAACCTGAATATGCTCCCATAGACATTCGGTTTCTTCAAAAGAACACAAGCATCGTTTACAAGGTAACGTGTTGGAAAGTTATCTGTCCCATCAACAACAATATCATAATCTTTAATTATCTCAATTGCGTTTTCACTTGTGAGGCGCGTCTCATAAGTTTCAATCTCAACACTCGGATTTAAAGCTGAAAGCTTTTCCCTTGCCGACTCAAGTTTAGACCTGCCCACATCTCTTGTGGTGTGAATTATTTGTCTTTGAAGGTTTGAGAGATCAACAACATCGAAATCAACTATCCCAATTCTCCCAACCCCAGCTGCCGTAAGATAAAAAGCAAGTGACGAGCCAAGCCCCCCAGCCCCAACTATAAGAACACTCGCTGACTTTAACTTCTTTTGTCCCTTAAGCCCTACCTCTGGCATTATAAGATGACGACCATACCTTAAAAATTCTTCCCTTGTGAGTTCTACTTCACGGTGCATCATAGCACTTCAAGATTTATTTTCAATTCCCTCCAGCGATTGCTGGAACTATGCTGATAAAGTCACTTTCTTTAACTTTTGTGTTTTCCCCATCAAGATATCTTATGTCTTCATCGTTAACATAAATGTTTATAAAACTTCTCAACCTGCCGTCCTCAGAAAAAAGATGTCGTCTCAACTGCGGATATCTCGTGCTCATATTTTCAAGCAACTCCTTCACAGTTTGTCCGTCAACCTCAATTATATCTCTATTTTCAGTATATGGTCTCAACGGTGTTGGAATCGCGATTTTAACGGGCATTTTCTTAGTTAAATTTTGTTTTTAATTTCAATTTTCTCAAAATCAAACTTGCTTCTATCTTCCCTTAAAACCCAACTTTTAACTTCACCTGCTCTCCCTTTTTCAACGGAAACAATAATATAAGATAAAAACGGAAAAGCGTGCTCCTTATCATAATCAGATGGCGAAGCTGGATGATCGGGATGCGAATGATAAAATCCAATGATATCAAAACCTTTCTCTCTTGCATACTTTTCGGCATTGATATAATCCTGTGGTCTTATCACATATCTCCTTTTTCTCTCATCCTCCCTTGAGTTTTCAACTTTTAAAATTTCAAAAACAACCTTTTGCAAGCCCCTAACCTCTCCAATCAAAATCCCACAACATTCTTCTGGATATGTTTTTTCCGCATGCAACTTTATCTCCTCAACAATTTCGTTCGGTATTTTGATCATTGGGCTTTATTCTACTTTGTTTGCACTATTTTTCAAATACACATCTTCGTCCCAAAATTTTTCGCTTATATACTTTACACCTGAATCCGGGAAAACTGTAACGATCAAGCCTTTTTCAATTTTATTTGCCAATTTTAAACATGCTGCCATTACCGCGCCGGATGAAACTCCAACAAGAAGACCCTCCTTCCTTGCAAGCAGTTTAACCATCTCATAAGCTTCTTCCGTTGAAATTTCAATAATTTCATCTGCAAGTTCTGGTTTAAAAATTCCCGGAACAATCGCTGTAGGCAAATGTTTTAAACCTTCAATCCCATGAAGAGGAAGATCGGGCTGAACCGCTACAGTTTTTATCTTGGGATTAAACTCCTTTAGCCTTTTCGCCACGCCGACAAATGTCCCCGTCGTTCCAAGTCCAGCGACGAAATGAGTGATTTGCCCTTTTGTTTGATTTATTATTTCGACAGCGGTTGTCTCGTAATGCGCGCGCCAATTTGCTTCATTGTTATATTGATCTGGATAAAAATATTTATCTGGGTCACTTTCAACAATCTTCTTCACAATCTTTTGAGCTCCGTCCGTCCCCTCAAGAGGATTTGTAAGGATAAGTTCAGCTCCGTATGCTCTGAGAATTCTCTTTTTTTCAACGCTCACATTGCTTGGCAGGGCAAGTTCAACTTTATAACCAAGGACAGCCCCTATCATCGCATAAGCAATCCCAGTATTCCCACTTGTTGCGTCAATTATGATCTTATCTTTAGTTAAAATCCCACGCTTTATGCCATCCATTATCATATAAAGAGCAGGTCGGTCTTTAACCGAACCCCCGGGGTTGAACCACTCCGCCTTTGCGTAAATTGAAATTCCCTTTAAATGCGAGGTTATTTTCTCTATCTTTATAAGCGGAGTGTTTCCTATTTTTGACAAAATCGAAACATCCATCTATGTTAAAACAAAGTATTTCTTCTTTATGCCTACAGTTACAGCCTGATTTCATTTAAAAAGCGCTTTAATTTTGGATTTATTCAAGCCAAAATTCTAAAAAAGAAAACTTATTTCTTCTCGGATTTGTTCCTGAAAAATTCAACGAGCAATCTTACTCCAACTCCCGATCCACCTTTTGGTTGATAGTCATACTCTTTATCAAGCATTGCAGTCCCTGCGATATCAAGGTGAACCCATGGGTAATCACCGACAAATTTTTGTAAGAATTTCGCAGCAGTTATCGCTCCAGCCCATCTTCCGCCCGTATTTTTAACATCTGCAACATCGCTTTTTATAAGTTGATCATATTCATCCCAAGTTGGAAGTTGCCATACGCGTTCGTAAGTTTTTTCACCTACTTTTTTAATTTCCTCCATCAGTTTTTCATTGTTTCCAAACATACCAGTTGCAAAATATCCAAGCGCCACAACGCACGCACCCGTTAAGGTCGCAAGATCAATTATCGCAGTTGGTTTATATTTTTGAGCATACCCGAGGGCATCCGCAAGTATGATTCTACCTTCAGCATCCGTATTGTCAACTTCAATAGTTTTTCCGATGTACGTCTTCACAATATCCCCGGGCTTATATGCGGACCCTCCGGGCATATTTTCAGTTGCTGGAACAAGTCCAACGAGATTAACACTTAATTTCAACCTTGCTACAGCTTCCATAGTCGCAATCACAGCAGCTGCTCCAGACATATCCATTTTCATTTCGTCCATACCTTGCGCTGGCTTGAGCGAAATCCCACCGCTATCAAATGTTATACCTTTGCCGACAATCACATATCTTTCGTTGCTTCTGGGATTTCCATTATACTCCATGATAATGAATTTAGGGGGTCTTGCACTTCCGGAGTTTACAGCTAACAACCCACCCATACCGAGCTTTTCAATCTCAGGTTTATCGAGGACTTTAACTTTATAACCGTATTTTTTGCCAGAATTAACCGCTGCCTTTGCGAGTGTTTCGGGGTAAATTTCATTTGCAGGGGCGTTTGCAAGGTCTCTTGCAAAATAAACAGCACTACAAACTATATCAGCAACCCTGATCCCTTCTCTTATTTCGCTTGACTCCCTTTCCGAAAAAATGTTTACCTCTTTAACTTTCTTGTTTTTCTTTTCTTCATCGGTTAAATACTTGTCAAATTTATAAAGCGCAAGAACAGAGCTTTCAGCTATAGATTGCGCGACATAATCGAGCGTCTCGTTAATTTTATCTTTTAAAAGTGAATAATTTGGGAATTCAATTGCAATTGTTTCAGATTTTAAACTTTGAGCTTTTTTGGAGGCAACCGCGCATGAACGCCGTAATTTTTCAAGCGTTATTTTATCCCTCTCCCCAAGACCCACAAGGATTATTCTCTTCGCTTTCACCGCACGATCGGTTGGATAAAGCACAGCAATCTCTTTTTCCTTTCCTTTAAAATCTCCGACTGATATTAAAGCGCTAAGCTGACCGTTAAAAAATTTGTCAAGCCTGTTTGCTGTTTCCTTAAGCAAATTTTCATCAGAAAATGTGAATACAATTATTGAATCCGCTTTGACAGTAGTTATTGCCCCTTTTGAGTATCTCAATTTCATTTTTCAACTCCAATTTGTTTTTCAAAATATGCATACTTTTCTGCCTTTTGAATAACTTGTTCAATGACCTCATCAAGGGAAATATCATATAAACGTGCCCCAGCTGCATTTTTATGACCGTTGCCACCAAATTCCTTTGCAAGTTCATTTATTGGTATCTCACCTTTAGATCTAAAGCTCACCTTAACACCATCTTTTAACTCAAGAATAAAAATAGCCACCCTCACACCAGCAACCTTCAAAATTGATTGCACGAAACCATCTGTCTCCCACTCTTCAACCCCATAATCTTTAAGCATTTGTTGAGTGACAACTATATACCCAAGCTTTCCATCATACCTTGTTTCAATCTCTGAAAGACATTTGCCAAGAAGTTTAATCCTTCCCAGTGAACTCTGCTCATAGACCTTGTCGTAAATCTCAACTGGATCTGCTCCAGCATCAAGAAGTTCTGCAACTATGCGATGGGTTTCAGAATCAGTTCTCGGAAATCTAAAAGAACCTGTATCGGTCATAATTGCGGTGTAAATACCGGTCGCAATTTTTTTATCTATTTCAAAATCATCAAATGACTTTATAAGCTTATAAACGATCTCACCGCTTGCGGGAGCATCGACATCAATTAAATAAAAGTCAGCAAAATCTTGGGCTTCAAGATGATGATCAATTATAACTTTTGTCGCTTTGCTCCTAAGCACGTATTTCTCCATAGCCTTTAACCTGTTGGACTGGTTCATATCACATATGAAAATTAAATCAGCGCTTAAAATTTTTTCAACCTGCTCAAGATTCTGTTCATCAAAAGTTAAAAATCTATTTTCTGGGTCAAGGAATTTATAGTTATCTGGCGTTTCGTTGACATTTATAACAACTGCGGATTTGCCAATCTTCTCCAGAAAGTATAAAAGAGCTACTTCACAGCCAAGCCCATCACCATCTGGGTTAACATGCGTAGTGATGACAAAATTCTGGGCTTGCTTTATAACTTGTTTAACTTCGTCTATAGGCAAATTTTTATTTTGCATCTGAAAAAATAACGATTTTGTTTTAAAATTTATCTTGAAAATTTATGCCAAAAGGATGAAACAAACAAATTAAAACACCCCAATCTCGGTTGGAAAATTGGAAGGATTAAAAGCGGGAAATGAAAAGCGGGGCTCTTAAGCCCCGCCTTAAAATTATGTGTAAACAGTTAAAAATGATTCGACAAGTCTACGCTCATAGTAAAATACACCTTTACCCATCGTCTCCTCAGTCCAAATGATTGGCTTTGCGCCTGGGTCATATAAATATGCCGTATATCCACCAAATGTTTCAATTCTATTTCCGAATGGATCAAAGAAATAAATTCCAGAACCACGAGTTATCCCATGACGACCTGGACCCCAATCAATTTTAACATCGTTCATAACCATTATATCTGCAGCCTTAAATATATCTTGTGCACTTGAAATGTGGAACGCAAAGTGATGCATTCCTGCTTCCCTTCCTGGGATTATGGCAAGGTCATGGGGTTGCTGACGCGCCTGATAAAGCCAAGCTGCTACCGGTTGACCATCGGAGTTTACAACATACTCAGTTGCCCTGAACTCAAGAACTTCCTCACAAAATTTTATCATCTTCGTCGGATCAGGAGCTGTAATTAATGTATGGTCAATCTTGGGTGGATTTATCGCATCTGACTTCAAGTCCCTCGGCCACGGGTCAGGACTCTCCTTAGGAAGGAAATTCCCTGGAACCTCTATCTCATAGTAAATTTCAAAAGTATGACCCGATGGCGTCTTAAATCTCAGCGCTTTGCCACGTTTATAATCCTCAGGTATAACCTCATAAGGAACCTCATATTGTTTCAACTTTTTCTCATAATAATCAACATCTTCGGGATCAACCGTCCTAAAAGCTGCCCTCACCATTCCGGGTGTATCTGACTCAGTCAGTATGACGCAATAAGCAAGTTGATCATCCCATGTCTTCAAGTAAGCTTTTTTCCCCAGCCTTTCAACAAGACGAAGTCCAAGAACGTTTGTATAAAAATCAAGCGCATCGTCAAGGTCAAGTACCCTGACCTCAACATAACCCAAACGAGAAATTCTAAACGGCATAGCGCACCTCCGTTTTTAGTTTTTTAAAGATTTGTTCTTGTTTTGAAAAGAAATGAGTAAAACTCATCATGTTGGATAACTTTAGCCGACGCCCCATCAATCAAGCTTATTTCCAAATCCTCAAGCGGGACAGCTCTGCATGATAGACAAAATCCACTTTCCTTCTCTTGATCTGTAAGCATAGCCCTTGAAACTCTACCAAAATCAACTTTCCCTTTAACTCTAATCTTGCAAACTCCACATCCACCCCTCGTACAACCATGTGGGAGCTCAATCCCAGCTCTTAACGCAGCGTCAAGAATCGTCTGCCCCTCATGACATATAAAAGTTATATTGTTTGGCAAAAGATGTATTTTAAACGCAGTCCTGACTTCACTCACGGGTCAAAAATTTATCTTTTTACTTTAAAAGAAAATCTTTAACAAGCTCGTTAAATTCATCCTTTTTCTCAATTTGCGTCCAATGTCCACAATCGCCGAAAATATGCAGTTCAGCATTTGGCAACTTCTCAAAAATTCTTATGCTTATCTGGTAAGGTATAACCTTATCAAGTTTTCCGTGAATTACAAGCACTGGTGCTTTTATCTCACTTAGCCTGTCTTCGACGTCCATCTCATCAATATGTTTTTGATAAGGCGGGGAAAACATTTTCTCATATGTCTCCTGAAAACCGGGTTGAATTGATGCTTCATACCTTATGCGAACTAAATCTTCACCAACAACCGATAGATCGCTTGAAAGAAGTTCAATAACTTTTCTCATATTCTCAACGCTTGGCTTATATCCCCAGATGGTTGCAAGCCCATTTGTTATAGGAAATTTAACACCAACGCTTCCCATTATCACAAGTTTTTCAATTCTCTGGGGAATTTCAAGAGCAACCGCAAGGGCAATGGCTCCCCCCATTGAATTACCAACAATGTTAACCTCTCTAAATCCAAAATGCTTGATGAAATCAACAATATGCTTTACCCTATTTTCGTGAGTGTATTTAAAATCCTTTGGTCTCTCGGTGTAGCCGAATCCAACTATATCTGGCGCAAAAACTTCAAATCCATTCTCAGCGAAAAACGGTAAATTTAATCTCCAATTTGCCCACGCTGAAACCCCAGGTCCCGAACCATGTATAAAAATAACCGGCTTCCCTGAACCAGCCCTATGAAAATGTGTTTTAATGCCACCGATAACCTCATATTCTCCAATCTCAAGGTCTTTAAGTTCAACCATGTATAATGGTTTTTTAATTTTAAATTCTTGACACAGTCCCAACTTTAGAGCCTCCGCTTACTCTATCCTTTTCATTGAAAAATCTTTCAACATAAATATCCTCCCCGAACAATCTTCCACGCATCAATACCTTCACGCAAGCATCAACCATCGGTGGTGGACCAGAAATATAAGCCTTAAAGCCGGAAAATTTTTGAAATTTTCTCTCGAGAACTTCATGCACAAAACCGAGTTCACCATCCCATTCATCTTCGGGCAATTTCTCCGATAAAGCAGGAATATAATGAAAATTCGGATTTTCCTGTTCAATCTTTATAAAAACATCTTGATCGTAAAGGTCCCGAGTTGATCTGACACCATGGAACAAATACATGTCTTGCCTCATACCACTTTCAATCGCTTCAAGTATCATAGCTTTTATTGGTGCAAGACCAGTGCCACCAGCGAGAAAAAGTATCGGATTATCATAAAATTTTCTCAAGACAAATCTACCAAAGGGACCTGTGAACTTAACAAAGTCACCTTTCTTTAATTCATCAAAGATATATCTTGAGCCAAGCCCACCCGGGACCTTTTTAATTTGAAGTTCTATCACAGAATTTCCTCCCTCAAGTGGCTTTGAAGCAATTGAGTAAGCCCGATTCTGATCCGTCCCCGGAATGTGAAGTTGAATATATTGACCAGCAAGATAAGAAATTTTTCCATCTTCAATTTCAATATAAACTTTTCGCGTATCCCTTGCGCACTCATAAATATCAACGACTTTTCCCAAAAAGTCCCTTACTGGATAGAATTCAATTCCTTCTTCAACTTCAACATCAGCCTCAACAATAAGATCAGATTTTGGTTTAGCCGTGCAAAGCAATACATATCCTTCTTCCCTTTCAAAGTCCATCAATGCAAAATTTGAAGCAAGCCCAAAGTCCACCTCGCCTTGCAAAATTCTTGATTTACATGTGCCACAAGTTCCGTGAGTGCATGCATGCGGAACCCACACTCCGTTTCTCAAACATACTTCAAGAATTGTCTGACCATCATCACAATTTAACTCAACCCCAATTGGCTCGATTTTAACTTTGTATCTCATACAAGACCACACTACTTATTTTTCAATTGGCTTAAACTTAACAATCGACTTATGCCTTAAGCCAAGTTCGGTCAATGTTTTTTCATCACTTGGATTAAATTCTTGGTCAAAATGATACCATTTCCAGCCCTTGACTTTTTTAAAATCCGGATCAAGCCCGTAAAGTTGACCAAAAATTTGCCCTATGAAATCTTTCCATTTCATATTTTTTGGAACCCTCCATGTAGAAGCAGCGCAAAAGAAAGGATTATCAATCCAGTAAGCATACACCAAAATATCATCTCCAAAAACCTCCGCCCTATCACGAGGGGGGAACTTATAATTGTAAAGGGCTTTAACAGGCATTTTCAAACCTCCTTTAATTTTATTTTTCTTTTTAAAAGGGCGGACGAAATATCCGCCCAACTTTGAGAAATTATAAAACTAAACAACAACAGTCGCCATATCCTTATGCCACTCTTTCCAGTTCTTGTAATCCTCAGAGACAAAGTAGTCAAAATTATCCGTCTGAATATTATACCACTTCAGAACTTGAGGCACGACATCATCCGGACCCTTCGGTGGCTCAGCAAAACAATTCCCTTTATAGATCTCATGCACAGGCAACCATGCTTGAACATATTTCTCCGGTTCCTGCTCAAAAATCCACTTGCAACCATCAGAACAGAAATGATATATCTCCCCTTCGTATTCAACATATCTTTGAACGAAATTATTTGGGTCATCAGGATTTGTAAAGCCCATTGGGATTTGACAAACCTGACAAAGCTGTGGCAATCCGATATAATAAAATCTGTCACCGGGCAAAGGTGTTTTTGCCTCCTTAGCCTTTTCATACCTCCAACGATAATACTGATTAAATGTCCTTGGATATTTTTCCGCAAGCCACTCCATTTCTTCTTCCTTTGGAATCCACGAATGGAAAGCAGCTGCAAATGTAAACGAGAACAAAATCCAATAAACATCGTGAGACAAAAATTCCTTCTCTTTAATTGATTGGTTCATATGAAGCGGAGGTCTAATTCCATAACGCTCAAGGTCACGGAACAAACCCTCAAGAATTTGATCTTCAATGTAAAGTTCAAACGATTCCTTCCACGACATAACTCTCTTCGGCAGCATATAGTCCATCATAGCTCCAACGAGGGATGTCAACCTATAACCACGCCACCACCATTTGTCAATCCATCTTTGAATTATCGGAACGTTATCCTCATGCTGTTCAAGCAAAAACTTCACAACTTGAAGTCCGAGTGTCATATGTCTTGATTCATCGGATTGCGCACTAAACCCAAATGTCATCGTAGGTGTATCACCGTTATATGCAGCCCCTGACATAAATGGAACAAAGAGAAGATTTGTAAGAGCATATTCAAACGAGAACGAAATCGCTGTTATATATTCAAATGGTCCAGCAGTTACAGCATCATCAAAGTATGATTTGGGAACGCTTAAATACCAAACTCTGTCATGCATATGCGTCATTGAGTGAAAACCATCATAATACTTGTTGAAATTACTTGCAGCGTGAACTTCAATTTGCGTGTGCCTTAACTCATCCATTGACTGGAAAAACGCCGCTGTTCTAGGTCCAGGTCCTGGCAAATGCCTCGCGACGAAAGCGAAACCGCGATGCGCCATATATTCAAGTGGCGTGACACCTTGAATAAAAAGCTTGATTGAATTCAAATATCTTGCATCAGAAAGGGTCAAGTGCCCTTGGTTCTGAATAAATCCATCTAAGATTGCATAAAATCTTCTGTCTTTCTCGGCTTGATATTTCCAGTAAGCTTCGACCGTCATTCTAAATGGATCTTCCCATTTATTCCAATCTTTGATCTTGATTCCCTCATATTCAGCATAAGGATAAATATCCTTCTTGCTCACATAAGTTGGCTCCCAGTCAAGCCCGCGCGTGTAGATATGGTATTTTTGAGCCAGTGTTAATTTCTTTTTTGCCATAGCTTTTCACCTCCGTTGTTTATTTTTTACATATGTGTATCCCACTGAATTAAAATTTTCTCGTCATCCCACTCTGCAAAGTTCCCAGCATATGAAATTATCACAAGATTAAATTCCTGCGTATCCCATGAGCGCCCCATAAAACTCTCAACGGTTTCACGCTTAATTATAAGTTTTTCGGGATGTTTTACCTTATAATACCCCGGAAATTCATCAATCCTCGTCCCTGGATTATCCTTCAAAATCGCCTGCAACACATTATAACCCTCCTCAGTTTTCTGAAGATCGACCGCTACAAACCTTTCCCTTTTTGTTTCTACCGCCGTCATTTTGCGCCTCCGTTTTTATTTAAATTTTAACATTTAAGCCAAGTTTGCCATAAATCTCATTCGCATGTTTCAAAACATTTTCCTTCGCTATCTTAAAGTCGCCCTTCTTCTTTGGCATCTTAAAGACATCAGAAAATTCATCAATGGCTTTAGAAATTTGTCCAGCATAATGACTTAACTTAGACTCGATAAATTTCCTGTTCTTTTCACCATAGTTTGGATCAGCAAGTAAAACCTCAAAGAGCTTCTCCGTCCACCGCATATTATCCTTATACATATCATAGAAATACTTGCTGAAAAACGAGAAAAGGCTAACCCCATTTTCAACAGCAAGATTGTCAAGTTCAATATGAACAAGTGGATTGATAAAAACATCAATGGCGAGATTTTGTCCTATTAAAACCTCTCCCCAATCCTGCACAGTCAACAATTTTTCAACATATTCACGCAATGGCTGAAAAATTCCGTCCTCAAGCCATGTCTTCTTAGCGTTTTCAAAAATATCACCATCTGGCTCTGGAAGTTCAAAGCCTATCCTCGTTATAAGTTGTGCATTAGCATATTTATCACACGCGTTAAACATCGCACATTGAGTTATTGAAGTCCCATAACCAAATCTCGCAACTCCGCACAGAAGAACCCATCCAGCATACTCAAGATGTCTTAAAGGAATGAAATATCTGTTAAAAACCTTAAGCCAATCATCACTAACCTTTTCAAAAAGCCCACGTTCCTCGCAAAACTCAAAATACTTGTCAACTGATTCATAATTTTTAGCCCGAGCTGCATTATAAGTGTAATAGTAAAATTGCCTCGGATCGAGGAAAGAATAGTAATCTGTCAACTTTAACTCTGAATAATTAACATCAAAAATTTCAACCCCTTCCCTCCAAGTTGGCCTGTAATGAAAGTTTTCCCTTTGCTGGATATCAACTGTTGCTTCTTCATATCTTGATGCTTGCCTATTGCCATATCGCTTCAAGAGATAATCAAAGGCAAGCCTTTTCGGCTCAATTACCTTTTGCTTGATCTCATATTGTACCGCCATGATAGCACCTCCGTTTTACTTTTTATTTTGATTTGACCTCGCTGAAACTTTATTTTTCGAAACCTTCCCCTGTTCACCCTTTCTATAATCTTCAATTGGCAAACCAGCAACGGCGAAATTTTCCTTGGGGACTTCATTTATTATCACACGAACGCTATCAGGTTTAACTTTTAAGGACTCAACAACGGCATCAGTTACTCTTTTTATTAAATCTCTTTTCATTTCTTTCGATCTTCCCTCAAGCATATTTATAATTACAACTGGCATAAAATCTCCCGTCTTTATTTTCTCACAACAAAAACAGAAACTTCGCCAACTCCACAGATTATAACCTTTATAAAATCACCTTCAACCACATTAATCGCCTCTGTTATGCTTCCAGTTAAAATTACACTTCCAGCCTTCACTTTTTCACCGCGTTTTGAAAGAAACTTAACAAGTTGTGAAACAGCGATAGCAGGATGACCAAGCACCGCGCCTAAAGCCCCGGTCTTTTCAGGAACCCCATTCCTTTCAAAAATCACACCTGATAATCTTAAATCAACCTCGCTCGGTTTCCTAATGTCAGAACCAATTACAAATCGTGAAGCTGAAAAGTTATCCGAAATAACATCAACTAACTCAAACTTAAAATCCTTATATCTTGAATCAACAAATTCAATCGCCGGGGCAACAAACTTCGTCGCTTCGATAACTTCGTAAGGTGAAACATCACCGAACAAATCTTCGCCAATTATAAACGCAATTTCAGCCTCTGCTTTTGGATGAATCACATCATTTAAATTAAGCTCACCCCCATCATCTATCTTCATATAATCAAAAAGATAGCCAAAGCCAACGGTTGAAATTCCCATTGACCTTTGCTTGGTCCGAGTGGTGAAAGCAAGTTTATAACCTATTATTTTATTCCCCTGTGAAAGTTTAATCTTAACAAGCTCCTTTTGAATCAAGTACGCTTCATTAATGCCTATCTCAGGATATGCTTTGACAATTTGCTCAGCCTCCCTCTTTTCAAGTTCACATAAATGCAAATAACTCGCTATTTGCTTCAACTTTTTATTTTCATTTCCTCTTTTCCCTGTCATCGTTTGACTCTTTTTTTATCTCAAATTTCGTTTTTAAATCCATTTGCGAGATCCACAGCAACATCAATTATCATATCTTCCTGCCCTCCCACCATCTTTCGTCTGCCAAGTTCAAATAAAATATCTCTCGTGTCAACGCCAAATTTTTGTGAAGCTTTCTTAGCGTGGAGCAAAAATGACGAATAAACTCCTGCATATCCAAGCGACAAACTATCCCTATCAATCACAACTTCAACACCTTTTCTTTTCATCATTGGTCTAACGATATCTTCAGCTGCATCCATAAGTTTGTAGAGATCGCATCCCGTTTTCACCCCAGCTCTATTGAAAACAGCGATCAAAACTTCAAGCGGTGCATTCCCCGCTCCAGCTCCAAGCCCACAAAGCGAAGCATCAATTCTACTTGCGCCATTTTGCACAGCAATAAGCGAATTTGCAACTCCAAGAGAGAGATTGTTGTGAGCATGAAAACCAACTTCGCAATTTAAATTATCTTTTAAAGCCTTAACTCTATCAGCGACATCCTGAGGCAACATAGCCCCTGCCGAATCAACAACATAAACACAATCAGCCCCGGCGCTTTCCATTATTTTCGCCTGTTTTGCAAGTTCATCCGGAGATATTGAATGTGCCATCATCAAGAAACCAACAACATCGAGCCCCCTTTTCTTTGAATACTCAATATGTTGAATTGCTATATCCGCCTCTGTGCAATGTGTCGCTACCCTTACAACTTTGACTCCATACTCAATTGCAACCTCAAGGTCTTCTATAGTGCCGATCCCTGGCAAAAGCAAAACATCAAGCTTTGCGCCCCTTAAAACACCTGAAACAGCTGAAATATATTCTATTTCCGAATATTTTGAAAAACCGTAATTTATCGCATTCCCCGCAAGCCCATCTCCGTGTGAAACCTCAATTATATCTACACCAGCAGAATCAAGCGCCTTTGCTATTTTAACCATATCTTCAATTTCATACTGATGTGACATAGCATGCATCCCATCGCGAAGGGTTACGTCATTTATGATAATTTTCCCATCTTTCATTTTTATCATCCCTGTTTTTGTTGCACATCTTTTTCCTTTAAAATTTTCTCCGCAAAAAGTTCCCCAACTCTAAGTGCTGCTGACGTCATTATGTCAAGATTTCCCGCATATTTAGGCAAGTAATGTCCAGCCCCCTCAATCTCAAGAAGAATTGTAACTTTATAACCTCGCCTAAATTCACCATATCCAGGTATTCTAATCGGATATTTATCAAGGGGATCAAATATTGGCTCGCTCTTCAGATTATATCCGGGAACATATTTTTTCACTTCATCAACCATTTGATAAATTGACTCATGAACCTCCTCAACGTCACATTCATCCGTTATCGTGTAAACTGTATTTCGCATAATGATTGGTGGCTCCGCTGGATTTAAAATTATTATCGCTTTGCCTTTACCAGCCTTGCCTATAACCTCAAGACCTTTCGCTGTCGTTTGAGTGAATTCATCTATATTTTGCCTTGTTCCAGGTCCCGCGCTTTTGCTTGCAACAGACGAAACTATCTCAGCGTAATGGACCTTCACAACCCTCGAAACCGCATAAACCATCGGGATTGTTGCTTGTCCCCCACATGTTATCAAATTAACATTTAACTTATCAAGATGTTCACCTAAATTCACCGGTGGAACAACATAAGGACCAAGCGCAGCGGGAGTGAGATCAACCGCGACTTTACCTAACTCCTTATAAATTGGCGCATTTTGAATATGCGCCTTAGCGCTTGTTGCCTCAAAAATTATATCAACCTCATCAACTAAATCCTTTCTCCTCAAAAAACCATTTATCCCCTCGTAAGTTGTCTCTATCCCCAAACGCTTTGCGCGCGCAAGACCATCTGAATTTGGATCTATCCCAATCATCATAACTGGCTCAAGATATTTAGAATAACGCAAAATTTTTATCAAAAGATCAGTCCCAATGTTCCCACTCCCAACAATTGCGCATTTGACCTTGCCGTTTTTATAATCAACCGACATTTTTGATTTAAAATTTTATTGGGAAATATTCGTCTATGTCAATTTCATCAGGCGACTTTATCTTCAATCTCACGAGATGTCTTAAGTATTCATTAATTTTATTCTTGTCATCCTCGCTATCAGCGACAAGAACAATTTTATTTTTCACCCTGAAATCCTCGAATATTTCATACGGCATCACAAGGTTACCTGACTCAAGCCAATCGGGATAATGAGAAAGGCGAAACTCAACAAACTTGTCAAGAAATCTTGTGAATTTGACATACATAGTTTAATCCCTACTCAAATTTTATGCTTACACTGCCAAGTTTTTGAATTGTAACCTTAAAGAAATCGTTTCTCCTCGGGACGACCAACTGGGCAAGGGCTCCAGAAAGAACAATTTCCCCAGCCCTTAAATATTCCCCAAACTCAGCAAGCTTATTAGCAAGCCATGCAACCGCTCTCACAGGATTGCCCAGCGAAGCTGCGCCAGCACCAGAAACAACAACCTCACCATTTTGCTCAAGTATCATACCCAAACATTTGAAATCCAAGTTATCAACAAGCGTCTTCTTCCCACCCAAAACAAATAAAGCAGACGAAGCATTATCAGCGATCGTATCTTGAATTTTTATCTTCCAATTCTTAATTCTACTGTCAACTATTTCGATCGCTGGAACAACAAAAGCAGTAGCCTTTAAAACATCAACCTCTGTCACGCCAGGACCCTTTAAATCCTTCTCCATCACAAACGCAATTTCACCCTCAACCCTCGGTTGAATTAAACTGTCAAGATTAACAACACCGCCATCTTCAACATACATCGAATCGAAAAGATAACCGAAATCAGGTTGATTCACATTAAGCATCCTTTGAACTGCAAAACTTGTAATTCCAATCTTTTTCCCCTTGACCTTTAACCCCGTCTCCAACTTCCTCTTAACATTTTTAAGCTGAATTTTATAAGCATCTTCAACCGTAATATTCCCATTTCTCGAAGTCAACGGCTCAATTGGTCTTAAATTTAACTCAGCCTGATACAATTCATCTGCGAATGTTTCGATATAATTTCCCATGACAACTTTAAAATTATTTTTCAGCGAAAAATTCACCGCCGTTCCAAATTAAACTCACAATTTTATGCAAACGTTCTTCAACTCGGTGTAAAATTCAAAACTGTAAATTCCACCCTCTCGTCCAATTCCGCTCATTTTCATCCCTCCAAACGGGGTCCTTAAATCCCTCAAAAACCATGTGTTTATCCAAATAACTCCTGCTTCAATTTGCCCAGCTACCCTATGTGCTCGATTTAAATCCCGCGTCCATATAGTTGCACTTAATCCATAATGCGTATTGTTCGCTCTTTCAATAACCTCTTCTTCAGTATCAAATGGAGACACCGTTACAACAGGACCAAAAATTTCTTCTTTCACAACTTTACAATTATCGTTTAACCCAACTATTACGGTAGGTTCAAGCCAATTTCCGGATTTGAATTTTTCAGGAAGGTGCTCTGGTGTTTTACCCCCTGTTAAAATTTCTCCGCCATCTGCTACGGCAATTTCAAGGTAGGTTCGAACTTTATTTAAGTGCTCTTCACTTATCAATGCCCCCATTTCAGTTTCATAATTGAGCGGATCACCAACTTTTAGTTTCTTCGCTCGATCGACAAGTTTTTCAACAAACTCATCATAAATTTTTCTTTCAACATAAATTCTTGAACCGCAAAGGCAAACTTCGCCTTGATTTGAAAAGCTTGACTGAATCGTGACACTAAGCGCTTGTTCTATATCTGCATCGGCAAAAATTATATTTGGATTTTTCCCACCAAGCTCAAATGAAAGCTTTTTGAGATGCTGTGAAGCGGTTCGCATTATCGCTTGACCTGTGGTAGTTTCGCCTGTAAGAGAAATTAACTTCACCTGTGGATGCGCAACGATAAATTCCCCAGCGGAATTCGGACCAAAACCATGAACAACATTAAGAACTCCATCTGGAAGTCCAGCCTCAGCCGCTATCTCGGCAAGCTTTGTTGCGGTTATCGGCGTAAGTTCAGAAGGCTTTATTATACAAGTATTGCCAGCAGCAAGACAAGGAGCCACCTTCCAAGTTGTAAGTAAGAGTGGGAGATTCCACGGAGTTATAAGACCAGCAACGCCAACCGGACGCCTCAAAACATAATTTATCGCGCCTCTGTCATCGGTCTCATAAAATTCCGTATGAACATACTTTGCAAACTCGGCAAAAAACGAAAAATTATAAGAAGCTCGCGGTATCTCCATCTCCTTAGCAAGCTTTATCGGCTTACCAACATCTATTGACTCAAGATATGCCAATTCATCAATCTTAGACATGATAAGTTCCGAAATTCGCATAAGATACTTGCTCCTCTCCTTGACAGGCATCTTACTCCATATCCTGAACGCTTCAACTGCAGATTTAACCGCAAGTTCAACATCTTCCTTCCCACTTTCAGGAACAATTGCTATAACTTCATTTGTTGCTGGATATCTATTCTCAAATTTTCTCCCTGTAAAGGAGTCAATAAATTTACCCCCGATGAAATTTTTAAGGTCAAGAACTTTGTCTATAACTCCTGTTTTGTATGCTAACTCTGACATTAAACCATTCTCCATGTTATATTTTTAAGCTCATCGGAGATAAGTTTTGCGGTTCTAATGACATATTTTGAATATTCATCATAAACCGATTCGTTTATCCTGCTCGATGGACCTGAAATACTAACAGCAGCGATAACCTTACCCTCCCCGTTAAAAACAGGAACTGCAATACATCTCAAACCGTCCTCTATTTCTTCATTGTCAATGGCATACCCGCATTCTCTTATTTTCCTCAACTCCTCAAAAAATTTTCTACTGCTTGTTATCGTGTTTTTTGTAAATTTTTTCAATCCCTTTTCCTTTATTATCCTTCTAACCTCGCTTTCCGGTAAAAAGGCAAGCATCGCCTTACCAAGCCCCGTGCAATGCGCTGGAAGTCTTCTGCCAACTTCAGAAATTATAACGAAATTTCTATCAGCGATGATTTTATCAAGATACACAACCTCACCATTTTTAAGCGTTGCGAAGTGAACAGTTTCATTTAAATACCAATGAAGGTCCTCAAGATAATATCGCGCCCTATCAACCATAATTTTTCTCAAGGGAACACTATTCCCAATCTCATAAAGTTTTAAACCAAGGCGATACTTCCCCGTTTCCTCGTTCTTTTCAACAACGCCAATTTTTTCCATAGAGCTAAGAAATCTATGAACTGTGCTTCTATTGATTTTTAAAATTTTACTTATCTCCCTAACCCCCAGCTCAGATTTGCCGTTTTCCGAGAAGACTGACAAAATTTTGAAGGCTTTCTCAATTGAACTATTGAGAGGGGTTCCTCTCATAATAACTCCAATTTTTGTTCTAAACGAAGTTAAAAAACGGGGGGATGTTTGTCAATAGTTAAGTTATTATCTGTCTCAATATATGAGACAATTTGTTAAATAGCAAGACGCCTATATTTCCCCTTCCTTTATCCTCTGCTTGAGCTCGTGCAGCTTCATCAAAGCTTGAATTGGAGTGAGATTATCTATATCAAGATTCAAAATTTCTTCCCTCAATTTGCTATCATCTAACTCAAACAAACTTATCTGGAATTTTTCTTTTAGCAATTCTTTCGAGATTTTTTTCTTCGATTTTTTATGCGGTGTTAACTCCTTATGCTCAAGGTTCATCAAAATTTCCTTCGCCCTATCTGTAACTTCCTTAGGAAGCCCAGCCATTTTAGCAACCTCTATGCCATAACTGTGATCTGCATACCCAGGGACAATCTTATGCAAAAATATAACCCTATCGCCGACCTCTCTAACATCCGCTTTAAAATTCTTTATCCTCGGGAATATCTCTGCAAGTTCGTTTAATTCGTGGTAATGCGTTGCAAAAATTGTCTTAGCCCTGACGCGCGGATTCTCATGAAGATATTCAGTTATAGCCCATGCTATTGAAATTCCATCGAATGTGCTTGTTCCACGTCCAACCTCGTCCAAAAGTATTAAACTGCGAGGTGTCGCGTTGTTTAAAATATTCGCCATCTCGTGCATCTCAACAAGGAACGTGCTCTCGCCCCCAGCTATGTTATCAGAAGCTCCAACCCTTGTAAAGATCCTATCAACGATTCCAATCCTAGCATAACTTGCCGGAACGAAACTCCCAATCTGCGCTAACAAAACTATCAAACCAACCTGCCTCAAAAAAACACTCTTACCGGACATATTTGGACCAGTGATTATTAAAATCTGGTTTTCAGAATTATCAAGCCTTACATCATTCGGAACAAATTTTTCCCCAGGTGGCAAAATCTTCTCAACAACTGGATGCCTCCCATCTTTTATCTCAATCACATCGCTCTCATCAACAATGGGGCATGTGTAATTGTTCTCGACCGCAACTTCTGAAAGTGAAACAAAACAATCAAGCATTGCTATCAACTGCGCATTTTTCTGAATTGTTTCCGTATATTCAGAGATCTTCTCTCTCAATTGATTGAAAATTTCTGCCTCAAGCGCAACTATTTTCTCCTCAGCGGTAAATATCTTCTCCTCATACTCTTTTAACTCCGGCGTAATAAATCTTTCAGCATTTACAAGCGTTTGTTTACGTATGTAATCAGGAGGAACTTTATCAAGATGTGCCTTTGTAACTTCAATGTAATACCCAAAAACAGAGTTATAGTCAATCTTTAAGCTCGGAATCCCTGTTCTTTCCCTTTCCCTCTGCTGTAAATTTGCTATAAATTCCTTACTTGAACGACTTATATAGCGCAATTCATCAAGCTCTAGATTATATCCATCCCTTATGACCCCACCATCAGCAACCGTTGCTGGTGGATCATCAACTATTGCAGATTCTATCAACGCGACAACGCTTTCAAGCGGATTTAAAAGCTTGTATATCTTTTGAAGAGTTTCAGATTTGGTTTCAGCAAGAAGCGCTCTTATTAGTGGAATCTTTTTAAGTGCTTCTTTTAAATTTATCATATCTCTTGGGTTTGCCCTTCCCGTTGTTCCTGGAATATGAGCGCGGATTGCTATCCTCGATATTAATCTTTCAACATCCCCAAACTCAGAAAGAATCTCCTTAAGTTCCTTTCTTAACTTTGAATTCTCATAAAGTTCCTTTACAGCCTCAAGCCTTTTCTGTATAGGCTCAAGCTTTTTCAAAGGTCTCAAAACCCATCGCTTCAAAAGACGTGCCCCCATCGGAGTTTGCGTCTTATCTATAACTGAAAAAAGAGTGCCATAGGTTGTCTCACCTAAATATGAAACCGCTATCTCAAGGTTTCTCTTCGTCGCAGGATCAAGTATCATATAATCGCTTACATCATATCGAGAAATTCTTCTAATATGAACTAACTTCGTCCTTTGTGTATCTTGGAGATAATGCAAAACAGCCCCAGCGGAAATTATCCCAAGCTCAAGTTCATCTATTCCAAAACCTTTCAATGATTGAGTTTGAAAGTGCCCAGTCAAAATTTCAAAGGCATAGTCATATTTAAAAATCCAATCCTCAAGCTTTGTGAAAGCTGGCTTAATCCGAACTTCTTCAAAAACTCGCTCAACGATATCTTTGTACGATTTGCTATACAAAATCTCACTTGGATTTATAGCATCAAGTAAATTTGCTAGTTCATCAACCTTAATCTCAGTTGTATAAAATTCACCAGTTGAAACATCAGCAAAAGCAATTCCAACCCTATCACCCTTGAAATACAAAGCACAAACAAAATTATTTGCCCTATTGTCAAGAAGTTTATCACTAACCGCAACACCTGGGGTAACTATCTCAATAACATCCCGCTTGACTATCCCCTTCGCCAGTTTTGGGTCCTCAAGCTGTTCACAGATAGCAACTTTATATCCTGCCTTGACAAGCTTAGGGAGATATGTATCAAGTGCATGATGTGGAAAACCAGCAAGTGGAACATCTGCTGCAGCACCATTTGCTCTTTTAGTTAAAGCTATACCTAAAACTTTAGCTGTTATTTTCGCATCCTCTTCAAACGTTTCATAAAAATCCCCCATTCTAAATAAAACTATAGCATCTGGATATTGTGCCTTTATCTTACGGTATTGCCTCATCAAGGGCGTTGACATAATGACGAAAAAATTTATTTTATCTCCTTCCGTACCTCATTTCAAATTCATAGCTCCTAAATACCTTTACATCAGGATGTTCCTCCTGTAAATAGAGTTCAACTTCTGGAGTAAAATGATAACCTACTATAAAGGCATAAACATCAGCATTCAAGTAATTTCTCAACCTTTCTCTCTTCTTGACAAGCTTGTCAACCTCACTCTTACTTGGTCTCGACTTGCACTCACCGATTACATAAACCTTTTCGCCATCTCTTCTTCCCTCAATATAAATGTTGACCTCATCATATCTACCATCTGGATAGACAATGTTTCTCCGTCCCACTGCTTCAGCTTCAATTCCATATTCATCCTTTGCAAACTCCTTCATGTAGAGCATAACCTTATCCTCAAGTCCATACCCAACTGTGTCTGAAATGCCAGCAAGTATTTCTCTCGTCCTTTGATGCTCAGCTATAAGTTGATTTAACCTCTCCTCCGTCCTTCTCTGCGCCTCGGCAAGCTGATTTATAGCCTCCCATACTCTTCTAAAATTCTCTTCAGTCGCCTTCTCAAATGCATTCAACCTCTCCTCCGTCCTTCTCTGTGCTTCGGCAAGCTGATTTATAGCCTCCCATACTCTCCTAAAATTCTCCTCAGTCATTTCTCTAAACAATACGAATTCCTCTTGCGTCTTCCTTTGTGCTTCTGCAAGAGAAAGAACATTTTGGCTAAGCTGTCTAACAATTCCCTTCAACTCTTCAAAATCATCTCGCTCAACATATGTGACCCGGATTCTTTCATACACCAACTTTGCTACTTCCTCAATTAATTCCGGTGTTATCTTTATGTCCTTCTTTTGCTTTCCCATTTGGAGTTTCAACTTGATTTTTACTTTTCTAAAGTTAAAAAATTTGGGCATAAAAAAACAACTTCCCAACCTGAAGCATCGCACTATAGATTTGTTGATTTTTTCTTTTCCTTTTTTTAATTTTAAAACAAACTTCCTTGCCCCTGTAGCTCAGTATGGATAGAGCAGCGGTTTCCTAAACCGCGTGTCGCAGGTTCGAATCCTGCCAGGGGCACTGACTCAAATCAATAAATGGGCATTTCCAATGTGAACCCTTTTTAAACCCGCTGATATAGCCGCGTCTACGCATTCCTTCATCAACCGTTTCGATGTCACAGGAAGATCACACAGATAAAATTGCGGATAAAATGCAAGCAAAGAATAAGGGATGTTTTTATCAAATTGGCTTATGAATTTAGCGATTTGATAAACCTCTTCAGCATCAATATACCCAGGTATGACAAGCGTACTTGCAACAACAAGCGGTGGCTCAGGACGCTGACCTATAAATCGACAAGCAAACTCAAAATTTTCCAATGTCCTACGATTACTCACACCACATAAAGCTACGTTTAAGTTTTCGTTATGCGCCTTTATGTCAAACTTTATACAACCACCCGACTCGAGAGATAACTTAACAGCAACCTCAAGAAATTTCCTGTTCATATTTCCGTTTGTTTCCCAGCAAATTCGAACGTCTTTTCTTCTCTTCAAAATCATCTTCGAAGCGTTAATGGCATGAACCATCTGCGTGGATGGATCCCCACCGAAATAACAAACACAAAATGTTTCATCATCAACTACATCAGCAAGTTTTTCAGATGAAATCTTCCTCGACTTTCTTATATTTGTCTCCCTAAAGTGCCAATTTTGACAAAATAAACAGTTAAAGCTACAACTTCGATAAAATACAGCCAAGTTCTTTTTCCCGTATTGCTTTGATCCATCGCAAATCCAACTGGCGACGCAATTTGTAGGCAATGGATCAAAATACCAATCAAGCAATCCATCGCTTGATGTGCCCGCAAAGTGAAACAATTTCCCCTCAAGATTCATCCTCAAACCACAATACCCAACTTCACCTTCAGACAAAGCACATTCGTTGCCACAGATTTTACAAGTGACACTCTTATCGGTGGACGAACGCGGAATTTGAGTTGGAAGGTTAAACTCTGTCCTTGTTTTAGCGTGAAATTTAAGAATCTTCTCAACTATATTGTTTCTATTTTTGCGTATACAATTAATGCAGGCGTTAAAAATTCTCGAAACTTGAGCTCTTTCGCCGCAAATACTGCAAAAATTCATATAAATTCAGGCGGGATAAACCCGCCCGTAAAGTTTATTTTTCAAAAACCTCATCAACCGACATTATCCTGAAGTTTTCTGGCTTGGCATTTAACCTGTATTCTTGTATTATTTTATCCTCCTCAAGGATTGATTGCGACACTGGGCTAACATAAGATATAGGGCTTGGCTTATTCGAGACCAAATCTTGCATATACGAATGCGCATCCTTTGTCACAGCAACTATCTTTATGTTTTCGAAGTTAAGATATTTTTTTATTGCGTTGTTGACATCTTCAACTGTTAATTTGGGAAGTTCATTTTGAATTTTATCAATGAAATAGTCAATTCCATACCAATCCGAATCCATCATATAGCCAAGCCGTCGGTTAAGAGTTTGAACCCATAATTTAGAGTAGTTCAATAAAAATTCCCTTGTAGATTCAAAATCTTCTCTGCTCAAGCCATTCCTAACTAAGATTTCAAGCTCTCTTATCGCTTGCCTCAAAACAAAATGCCTATTTTTATTTTCAACTGGTCTTATCCAAACGCTAAAATATTGTTGTCTTCTGGGTATATTTGGAACTGGGAAAGTCGATCCACCGTCTTGCACAAAATGCTCAATGTATGAATAATCACCGTAATTCAAACCACGTTGACCTCTTATTTTTTGCATTAAAACACCATTAAAAGTCCTATGCTCACCAAAATACGAATTTGCAACCATTAAAGCATAAAAATCTTTATGAGAACGATTGATTGAAATTGGAAATCCAAATGAGATCGCTGTTGAACGCGTTTCCTTTTCAATCAAGAGAAATTCAAGCCCATCAACTTTTTTCGGCTCCGTCAACTTAACTGGTTCGGGCTTTCCTGAAGGAAGTTTTGAAAAATCCTTCTTTATCTTTTGAATTAAACTTTTCGGATAACCACCAGCAATCCCAAATGTTATATTCCCCTGTGTAAAATATTTTTTATAAAATTTTTTCACATCCTCCAGCGTAATGTTGTTTAATCCCTCAACAGTCCCAAATTCAGGTGAATGATATGGGTGATCTTCGTATATAAACCACACCAAAGCCTGTTTCCCGAGCTCCTCATCGTTTCCACTTCTTATCGTCGCCTTAATATAATTTAGCAACAAATCTTTATTCCTTTTGAAATCCTGTTCGTCAAATCTTGGATTTAAAATTAAATCAGAGAAAATTTTATAAAACTTCTCCAAGTGGTCCTTATGAACCTCACCAATTATAACGCTGACCTCTTTATCAAATTGATAATTTATCCTCGCTGCCCAAGGATAAAGCCTCTCCTGAATCTCTTTATATGTCAACTCCTTAGTTCCACCTTGCGCAAGCATCAAAACAGTTAAGGCATTCAAACCTTCCTTCCCCTTTGGATCATTTACCGAACCTGTTTCAACCATCACTCTGAATGTTATTATCGGATAATTTGGACTGTAAAGCTCTTTAATTTTTATCTCCGAATTTTTTGCCGATGAAATTGCGACAGCAAACAAGGTCAGTAAAACTATTTTTTTGATCATTTTTTCTCCTCCGTTAGTGTTACTATTGTTCTGTTTTCCTTTGTGAAATATTTTTTTACGGCGTTCATTATGTCCTGTGGAGTTACCTTGTCATATAACTGGTAAAGTTCATTTACAGACTCGGGATCACCTGTCAACTGAAAGTAATTCCCGACTATATAAGCAACAGTGTTTGGATTATCAAGCGACATAGCAAAGGAATATTTAAGATACGACCTTATCTGTTCAAGCCTTTTCTTCGGAACAGGTTTCGTCTTTAACTCTTCAATTGCGTTAAAAATCTCATTCTTCACAGAATCAATTAAACTTTCGTTCTTAATTCGGGTTAAAATGGTGAATAGAAACGGGTCCCTTCTATTTGGCGCCCCACCTTGAATGAAATCAACCCATTGCTTCTCAATCACAAGCTTTTGATAAAGTGGAGCAGTTCTGGAAAAAAGAAGCTCAGAGATAAAATCTATAGCTGCCCGTTCAATATTCTTTGTTGAAAACTCAGGAACATGATAACCTATCGCAAGATAAGGCAACGTCTTCCCCTTCCATTCAATATGCCCAACCCTTTCCTCTGTTTGTGGTGGTTCGATGGGAATTTCAGGCTTGTAATTTCCTCTTTCCCATTTACCATAATACTTTTTCACAAGTTCAATCAGCTTCTCTTGATCAAAATCACCAACTACGACAATTGCACAATTCTCGGGACGATAATAACGGTCAAAAAACTGTAAACTATAATCATATTGATTTGGCATATCGAGAATGTCTTTTAAAAATCCTATAGTGGTATGCTTATATGTGTGAGTGGTAAATGCAAGATCTTGAAGCTTCTCATAAAGTGGAAGGAATGGGCTCGATGCATTTTTGTTATATTCACCTAAAATCGCACCTGCCTCAGTCTTAAACTGCTCCTCCGTATATTTCAAATTCATAAAACGATCAGATTCAATATCAATGATCGTCTCAAGCGCATCACTGCTTGCAACGATATGATATGCGGTCCAATCAGCGGTTGTAAACGCGTTCGAATCAGCTCCAAGACGTTTTAAAATATCATTGTAAACTTGCTCCGAATATTTTTCTGTTCCGCGAAACATCATATGCTCAAAAAAGTGAGCAAAACCAGTTTTGCCTGGCTCAACTTCGTTTCTCGAACCAGCCCTGACAACGGTATAGTAAGCTATTATCCCAGGAGAATCAAAAGGAACAGAAAGCACAGTTAACCCGTTATCAAGCACAACCTTGTTAATTTTGAAGGGAAAAATTTTATTTTGCGAAGCCGAAAGGTTGAAGATGAAAAGCATAAGAAGGATGACTAACTTTTTCATTTTTTCCGCAATTTTTGTTTTAAAGTTAATTTAAACTACAATCATCGCCAATTTTCCATAGTCAGTTTCGTTTCCCGTCCAAGGTGCCTGTTAAACCATCCAATAATTCTTTTACCGATATCAGCTATAAACTTTGGCTCTTGAACTCCATGTGGGGTGCGCGGATAAATTAACATTTCCGTCGGGCAACCTTGTCTCTTCAAAGCATTATAAAACTCTTTACCCTGTGAAATCGGGACTCTCAAATCCTCCGTACCATGAATTATCTGAGTTGGTGTCGTTACGCCCTTGACGTTAAAAATCGCGGAATGCTTCATATAAACATCAACCCTATCCCAAAATTCACCTGAAAAATAATCGGGCAAGAAACTTGGTATGTCAGCCGTGCCAGTGAAACTTATCAAATTTGTAACCCCAGCACCAACGCTTGCGGCTTTAAATCTCTTCGTCTTAGTTACAATAAACGAAGTCATATAACCACCATAACTCCAACCAGCAACGCACAAACTTTCTGGATGAACGATCCCAAGTTCAATCAACTTGTCAACTCCAGCCATCAAATCTTCATAATCACCAAATCCCCAATCGTTATAATTTGCAAACCTAAACTCCTTGCCATAGCCAGTGCTACCCCTTGGATTTGGTCTTAAAACAACATATCCTTCCTGAGCGAAAGCTTGAATAGGATAAACAGCACCAGCTGCTGTGAAATTTTGAGTGAAAACACTGGCTGGTCCCCCATGAATAAGAAGAACTAAAGGATATCTTTTGCCTCTTTCATAGTTTACTGGATAAGTAACAAGCCCTTCAATCTCAAATTTCCCATCCTTTGATCTCCATGTCAGAATCTCAGTTTTACCCATTGGGAGTTTCGGAAAGTCAGAATTGATATTTGTCAACTTCTTTGGTTCAAATTTTTTCAAACTTGTTATATAAACATCTGGCGCAGTTTCAGAGTTTTGATAAACAAACGCCATAGCGGTTCCATCTAAACTAAACGAAACACCAGTATAATTACCATTTGCTGGTGTCAAAAGACGAGGTTTTCCCCCATCAACAGGGAGAGCATACACCACAAGTGATGTTCTATAGGATTCACTTACATATATATGCTTCCCATCTCTTGACCAATTAATTATTCGGCAATTTTCATCTGGTGTAGGTGCTAACCTTTTGGGTTCCCCGCCGGAAGATGGGATGATGTAAACATATCTTAGCCCAGCCCATTTTATCGTCCCTCCATCAGATTCAAAAGCTATAAACTTTCCATCTGGTGAAAACACCGGATTTGTATCAGCGCCACCAAATTTAACCAAACTCTTTACTTCGCCACTATCCGACGGAACAATCGAAATATCCGATGTCGTCCAAACATCAGCGGTTGGATTCACTTGATGTGAAAATACAATAAACTTGCCATCCGGAGACCAATCAAATGAAGTTACATGAAACTCACCCGATGTTAAACGCTTAACTGGGTATTCACCTTTTTTGTCCTTTTCAAGTTTAACAACATAAAGATGGGCATATTTGAAATTTTTGTCGACTATCGTCACATCAAGTTTCTCTTTCTTCGCTTTTGCCTCTTCCTCAGTTTCGGGATCGGCGCTTGTGAAAGCAATCATTTTAGAATCAGGCGACCACTTGTAAGAGATGACACCGGACTTAACACTTGTCACCTGCTCAGCTTCCCCACCTGTCAACCTTAAAATCCATATTTGATTTTTCCCGTCTTTTCCCCTCGCAGAGATAAACGCAAGATATTTACCATCCGGGGAAAAAGACGGATTCGTACACGATTTCTCACCAAATGTAAATTGATAATTCATTTTTCCATCCGATGAAACAACCCAAATATGTGTAAGATACTCAGACTTTTCTCCTTCCATCAAGGGGATTGAAACAGTATAAGCAACAAGCTTTCCGTCTGGCGAAATATCCGTTGCACCAACTCGTTTAAATTTTATCATAACATCTGGCGTCCACCTATCCTGTGAAAAGGCAAAACTAACAACAACCAAAATCAAGATAAGTTGAATCGAGACAAACAATTTTCTCTTCATAGCCATCCTCCATTTTTAATTTGATAAAAAGCCTTTTAGTTTAAGTTTAATTTCAATGACCTTCCAAAACTCATCCGGCTCACCATCAAGTCGCCATATAGCAATTCCAGCGAGGTTATATTTAATCACGAGATCTAACTTTTCTGATAAACTCTTTTCATCCTCAAAATAGATTATGTTTTCAACATTGTTCTCATCCTTGAATTTAAAATATGGAGATTTTGCTTCGCCATCCCATTTTTTCTTGAGATTATACCTTGTGATCAATTCCTTAAGTTGCGGATAATAGATTCCCCTACCCTGTTCATTGCCCCTCCACCATCTCCCATAAAACGGAATTCCAAGAATTATTTTCTGAGGTTTCACGCCGTTGGAGATGGCAAATTTTATCGTTTCCTCCACCCACCACTTCGGCGCAACTGGTCCAGGCGGATCAAGTCGACCAGCATAATCATACCCCATTATCACAAAATAATCAACAACCTCCCCAAGCTCAGCGTAATCATAAACCCCAGCCCAATCAGTTAATTTCTCCTGTGGCTTTGAAACAACATCAACACTTACAATCTTCCCATAATTGTGAAGCTTTGCACAAACAAGCTCAACAAATTTTGTATATCCATCCCTGAGACCTGGGAATGGACCTTCGAAGTCAAGATTAATCCCAATATAATTACCCTTAAGAACAAGATTTAAAATTGAATCCGCAATTCTTTCCCTAACTCTCGGTTCGGAAAGCAAAGACTCAGCAACATCGGTGCGAAATCCCTGATTTGCTATTAAAGGCATCAACGGTATATCATTTTGTATCGCAAAATTCAAAAGATTTGAATCTACATTTGAAATTATATTCCCAGCGCTATCAATGCTAAACCATACTGGAGAAGCAATTGAGATTAAAGAAGAATTCTTTTGCAAAGATAAAAAACTAGTTGTATCAGCTTTAACAACCCAAGCAATCACAACTTTGGGTTGATATTCAAAAGGCGGTCTCAATGTTGCACAAGATGAAAAAATGAAGACAAACAAAGTTAAAATTCTAAGTTTCATCAAATCCCGAACCTAAATTTTTATCCCAGCAAGTTCAGCTATAACCTTAAAGACGGCTGAATAATCCTCATTCTCATATCCTTTGGAAAGCGCCTGAACATAAAACTCGCGAATGATCGAAATAACTGGAAGCGAAACTTTCAAATCCTCAGCCATTTCAAGAACAAGTTTTATATCCTTCAACATATGTTTGACATAGAAATTTGGTTCGAAGTTTCCATTCATTATCGTCCTGCCCTTGTTTTGGTACATTGCTGAGTTAAGCGCAGAATTTTCAAGAACATCTAAAACTATCTCTTTTGAAACGCCGGATCTTTCAGCGAGAACAAAAGCCTGAGATAATGCGACAATCATCATCGCAATCATTGAATTCATAACTAACTTTAATCGTGTAGCTTTTTCAACTGAATCAAATTCCCAAACCCTTTTCCCAATGACTTTCAAAATTTCTCTGCACCTCTCAACCGCCGGTTTATCACCACCTACGAAAATTAACAAACTCCCATCTATAGCTTGAGATTTACTTCCAAGCACAGGCGCGTGGACGAAATAAGCACCGCGCTCTTTATAATCATCGTAAAGTTTCTTCGTAGTTATAGGTGAAATTGTACTCATATCAATATGAATGAATCCAGGTTTCATACCTTCAAAAATTCCGCCCTTACCATACACTACCTCTTCAACAGCATTTGAATTAGAAAGCATTGATATAGCAAGTTCAGAGTTCTTTGCGACATCAGCTGGCGATAAAGCTGGGGTCACACCCTCAACCCCAAGTTTAGAAATCTTTTCCTGCGTTTTGTTGTAAACTACCAAGCCATATCCATTTTTTAAAAGTCGCTTTGCCATCGCTTCTCCCATTATCCCAAGCCCAATAAAACCAATTTTCTTCACTTTGTCCTCCAAATTTTATTTTACAAGAATCATAAATTTTGATGCGACGAAATCCACTGCGAAAATTGTATAAACGTAAACCCCGCTTGCAATGTCATCAGCGTTAAAAATTGCGTAATGTAAACCCGAAGATTTTTCCTCATCCACAAGCGTTTTCACCTCCCTACCAAGTAAATCGTAAACCTTAAGAACGACACGTCTTGGTTCAGGAAGATAATATCTTATAACAGTTGAAGCGTTAAACGGGTTAGGATAATTTTGATAGAGTTCAAATCTGTCAAGTTTAATTTCCTCTTCAGCAACTTGAACTGATAGGTCTGCATTTACAACTTCCCCAGCTCTCACAACAACAGTTCTTCTGTAAAGCCCATTAAGAGCGGTAATTGTATATGTCCCCGGTTTAACCTCGCCTATCGCATAGTTTTCCTGGTAAACATCATCACTTCCAATGTATGGGTCATTGAAATTATAAGTTAAAGCATAGCTAAAAGTTGTATATGGCGGTCTTGGTTTTGGATCTGGGCTTATATCAACTCGAGTTGAATTAGAAGCATTCGGAATTCTCCCGTAAATAGCACCTGTTCCATTCATTGCAAACCAAAGTTCCGGATTTCGCCTTGTCCTATAGGCGTCATATCTTGGCGTCCCGAGTCGAATTTCAAAATGAAGGTGCGGTCCCGTTGAATATCCAGTATTTCCAGAAATCGCAATAGGTTCCCCAGCTCTAACGCTGTCCCCTTGATTCTTTAATGGTTTTGAAAGATGTCCATAAAGTAAGTATAAATCCTTCCCCTCCCATTGCCCTTTAACAAAGATATAATTTCCAGCTCCATTAGGCTCGTAACCACCAACGGTATCATACGGGTTATATGCAACAAAATAAATCACCCCATCGCAAGCCGAATAAACAGTGTCATACCTTACAAGTATATCAACACCGGTGTGAGCCCTATTTTGAGGGTCGCGGATGTTTGGCTCACCGTAAAGATATGAACCGTTGATTTGAATATGATCTGGCACCGGGCGTTTTAATCTGAAACTTTGAGGATAAAGAATTTGCGCAAGGATTAAAAAAAGCAATAAAATTTTTAACATTTTTCAATCTTCAATCTTTTCAACTATGCTCTTATTGAGAAAATCGGCATATATATTTTCAACTTCAGCCTTTGAAAGCGACATTTCAACAAGCTCATCCCATGAAAACTTCTTCTCGACTTCAAATATCTCATCAAAATTTGCCCACGTCTGCGGATGTCTCCCCGTCAAAAAGCTACAACAATCATCATATGGTTGACTCGAAATTTCATAAGTTCCAATCTCCCTTGCCTTTTGAATTATCTCCTCCTTATCAACCCCGATCAACGGTCTTAATATCGGAAAGCTGGCGATTTGATTTATGACCCTTATATTCCTCAGAGTTTGAGATGCAACTTGTCCTAAACTTTCACCCGTGACAAGGGCTTCCGCTCCCTCTTTTTGAGCCACAACTTCAGCAATTTTAATCATTAGTCTTCTATATAAAATCGTCCTCAATCCAACAGGGGCATTTAAAACTATTATCCTTTGAGCCTCCGCTATCGGAACGATGTAAAGTTTTGAATAAAACTGATACCTGCTTAAAATCTTAGCAATTTGCTTAACTTGATCAATCGAATCATAAGATGTGTATGGATAGCTATGATAATGCACAAATATAACCCTTGCCCCTCGCTTCATCATCATATAAGATGCTATCGGTGAATCAAATCCAGCGGATAACAAGGCAACAACTTTACCGCTCGATCCAACTGGCAATCCACCAGGACCTTTAAATCTATCGGAGTAAACGTAAGCTTCCCTGTCAACTATTTCAATATGCACCGTGACATCGGGGTTTTTAAGATCAACTTTAATTTCATGCCCCCTGCTTTTAAATTTTTCAAGGATGAAAGCACCAACCTTTTGATTTACTTGAACGGAGTTCAAAGGAAATTTTTTATTCTGTCTTTTTGTCTTTACACTGAAAGTTTTAAATTCTTTGCCTTGCAAAACCCTTAAACTCGCCTCACAAATTTTTTCAAAGTCAAGCGAAGTAGCAATCCCAATCCCAAAATTCGTCAACCCAAAGACATCCTTCAACCTCGACTTAACAACCTCAACCTTCTCTAAATCCTCATAGTTAAATGGCAAAACAATTTTTAATCTACCGTAACCACGCATCACCATATTTTGCTTAACGATATCAGAAAGCATGAAAGCGATATTCGTTCTCAACTTCTTTTCAAAAATTTCCCTGTTCTTTTGCTTCAAAGCGACCTCATGATAGTGACATATAACAACAGATGAATTCATAGGCAAACGGACAATTGATTTAAATCTAAAATAAATTACTTCAGGCGGGAATCAAAATCAAATAACAATCGCGTCGAAACTTTACGACATCCAAATCTTGACAAATCGAATTCTTTTGATTATATTTATATAGACGTTTATCTATATTTCTACATCTCTAAATCAAGAGCTTTAAGCACATGGCGAAAATAAAAATTTCAAAAATTGCGAAAGCGCTTGCTGACGAGACAAGGTGTAAAATTTTCGAATTGATAGCCAAATCAAAAGAGATAAGTTGCAAGGAAATAACAGAAAAAATCGGATTAAAACAACCGACAATATCACATCATTTAAAAACTTTACAGGAAAGCGGAATTATAAACGTGCGAAGAGAAGGACAATTCCACTATTTCAGTTTAAATGACCAGGTGCTCAGAGAGTTTTCAAACTATCTCAACAAATTTATAAGCCAAAAATAAGTTAAAAAATTTCAACGACACTGGCGTAAAGCAAAAACAAAAATAGGAGCGAACTATGTTAACGAAACTTTCAAATAAAATCATAACCGATGTAGCCCTTGTTATAATAAGGGTGATTCTTGGCGTTATCTTTATAGCGCATGGTTACCCAAAACTTTTCGTCTTTGGCATCTCGGGTTTTTCAAATTTCCTATCAGGACTTGGCGTGCCTTTCCCTGGATTGTTTGCTGTGGTAGTAGCCATCGTTGAATTTTTTGGTGGAATTGCCCTCATACTTGGAATTTTCTCAAGATGGGCTGCATTTTTGCTCGCGGTTAATATGATAGTCGCAACATTGCTTGTCAAAGTTAAGGTTGGACTTATAGCACCGATGGATAAACCAGGGGTTGGGGCTGAACTTGACCTTGCACTCTTCGCCTGCGCATTGACAATACTTGTATTTGGTCCTGGTTCGATTTCCATTGAATTAGGAGTTTTAAAAAGGGAAATTTCCTAAAATAAAAATGGATGAATAAAATGGAGATAATTTGGTTGGTTGGCAGGATTTTATTTTCAGCCCTCTTTATAATGTCTGGCTTTGGACATTTCAAAAATTACAAAGATATGATTCAATATGCCAAGATGATGAAGGCTCCTGCACCGGAGTTATTCGTTCCATTAACTGGAGTTATGATTATACTTGGTGGGTTGAGCGTCTTGTTCAACTTCTACTTAACTGTTGGAGCTATCTTATTATTCCTTTTTCTCGTTCCGGTAGCATTTATAATGCATAAGTTTTGGGGAATTCAAGACCCTGGACTTTCTGCAAATCAGATGGCTCACTTTTTTAAAAATCTTTCACTTGCTGGGGCTTCGCTTATTTTAATTTATCTTGATTACATTTCTAAACAATGAAACTAAAAAGCCCCGACATAAGGTCGGGGCTTTAACTTCTCAAAGCAATTCAAAAATTCCAGCAGCACCCATCCCACCGCCAATGCACATCGTCACCATTCCGTATTTTACATTTCTTCGTCTCATCTCATTTAAAATTGTCACTGTTAATTTTGCCCCTGTGCAACCAAGCGGATGTCCAAGAGCAATTGCGCCACCATTAACATTTATAATTTCCTCGTTCAAACCAGCAAGCTTTATAACCGCAAGAGATTGTGCAGCGAACGCTTCATTAAGCTCAATTAGTCCAATATCGTCAAGTTTAAGTCCAGCTAATTTCAAGGCTTTCGGAATCGCTTCAACTGGACCAATTCCCATAATCTCTGGTGGAACACCAGCAACTGCATAAGAAACAAATCTTGCAATCGGTCTCAAACCAAGTTCATTAGCTTTTTTATCAGACATGACAACTACAACAGCTGCACCATCGCTCATTTGAGATGAATTACCAGCTGTAACTGTCCCTCCTTCTTTAAATGCTGGTTTTAATTGAGCAAGTCTTTCAAGCGAGGTGTCTGAGCGCGGACCCTCATCAGTGTCAAAGATTTTTTCCTCAACTACCTTTTCTCCCTTACCATTGATGTATTTGTTCACAACTTTAAGGGGCACGATTTCATCTTTAAATTTTCCCTCTTGAATTGCCTTCAACGCTTTCTGATGACTCTTTAAAGCAAATTCATCCTGCATCTCGCGCGTAATTTGATACTTTTCAGCAACCCTTTCAGCTGTCAACCCCATACTAATGTAAACCTCAGGATAATTCTCAGCAAGATATGGGTTTGCCGAAAATTTGTTTCCCGTCATTGGAACCATGCTCATCGATTCAACTCCACCAGCAATTATGATGTCAGCATACCCAAGTTTGATTCTTTCGGCTGCAAAGGCTATGGACTGAAGCCCAGATGAACAAAATCTGTTGATCGTCATAGCTGGAACACTGACTGGAAGCCCAGCCCTTAAACTTGCAATTCTCGCAACGTTTAATCCTTGCTCACCCTCTGGAAATGCACAACCAATTATGACATCGTCAATCTCACTTGGATTTAAATTTGAGGTTCTTTTAACCGCCTCTGAAATTACAGCTGCAAGCATCTCGTCAGGTCTAAAATCTTTTAAACTTCCCTTTTTCGCTCTTCCAACCGGTGTTCTCAAAGCCGTTACTATTACTGCGTCTTGCATTTTTAAAACCCCTTTATGTTTTTAAATTAGTTAAGTTAATTCCTTAATGGTTTCCCGTATTTCAATATATACTGCATTCTTTCTTGCGTTTTCTTTTCACCGCACAAACTCAAGAAAGCTTCTCTTTCAAGGTCAAGGATGTGCTGCTCGCTGACAACTTGTGGTGATGTAAAATCTCCACCAGACATTATATAAGCCAATTTCTTCCCAATATGAGCCTCGTATTCAGTTATATAATTAGCTTCTCTCATCAAGTAAATACCGACAAGGAAATTTGCATATAGCTGTTTCCCAAGCGCTACGATTTCAGCTGGGAGTGGTGGTTTATAGCCTTCTTCTACCATTGAAAGAGCGATTTTTTTAGCATCATAAATTAAATAATCTTTGTTCATCGAGATTGTATCAAACTCACGCAGATATCCAAGTTTCTTAGCTTCAAGCGCACTTGTCGAAACCTTTGCAAAGGCGATCGTTTCAAACGCCTCACGTATGAATGGGGTCAAATCAATATCGCCTTGCTTCGGTGCCTTCTGAATCGCTCTCAAAAGCATTTCCTTAGTTCCACCACCTGCTGGGATCACCCCAGCACCAATTTCAACAAGACCAATATAACTTTCAGCATAAGCTCTGACCTTCGGAGCGTGCAATACAATTTCGCACCCTCCGCCAAGCGTCATTCCATGTGGCGCAACGACAACTGGCTTGGGCGAGTACTTTATCCTCATATTCATTCTCTGAAACATCCTCACCGCTCTGTCGATCTCATCCCATTCTCCTTCTTGAGCAAGCATAAGTATCATCATCAAATTAGCACCCGCGGAAAAATGTTGACCCTGATTTCCGATCACAAGAGCCTCATAGTTTTTCTCAAGCTCATCAAGAGCGTAATTTGCCATCACAAGAATATCTTCTCCGATCGCGTTCATTTTTGTATGAAATTCGAGACAAAGAACACCATCCCCAAGGTCAATTAAACTCGCGCCAGCATTTTGCTTAACAATTTTTGATTTGTCATCCTTCAAAAGATCAAGGTTAATTACCTCTGGTTTTGTTTTCACCTCAACGTAATCTTTTAAGCCGACAACGTCATAAAAGTAAATTTTTCCGTTCTTTTTCTCGTAAAACTTTTTCCTCCCGGACTTGACCATATCTTTGACCCAACCAGCAACTTTGAATCCTTCCTTTTCAATCCTCTCAATTGAATTTTCAACCCCGATCAAATCCCACATTTCAAATGGACCCAACTCCCAATTAAATCCCCATTTCATAGCGTTATCAATGTCAACTATTGTATCACTTATCTCAGGAATCCTATTTGATGCGTAAGCTAAAACCGCACTCGTTGTCTTCCAGAAAAATTCACCAGCCCTATCTTTTGCGTTCATTAAAATTTGAATTTTATCTTTCAATCCCTCGGTCGCTTTAGCCATCTCAAGAGAACCAAACTTAACTTTTTGCCTCGCTCTATAATCCATACTCGAAAAGTCAAGGACAAGTATTTCGCTTTCTCCATCTTTTTTTACCCTCTTGTAAAATCCCTGACCAGTTTTTTCACCAAGCCATTTATTCTCGATCATTTTCTGAATTACATCTGGGACCTTAAAGTACTCCCGCATCTCGTCATTTGGAACAGCGTTGTATAGATTATTTGCAACATGGACAAGCGTATCAAGCCCAACAATATCAAGAGTTCTAAAAGTTGCACTCTTTGGTTTTCCGCTCACTGGTCCAGTTAACTCATCAACTTCCTCAATTGTATAACCATTCTGAAGCATATAATGCAAGACATACATAACTGCAAACACCCCAATTCTATTAGCTATGAAATTTGGTGTATCTTTACAATATACAATCCCTTTCCCAAGAAACTTTTCGCCAAATTCAGCCATCGTTTCAATAACCTCTTTTGATGTCTCCGGCGTCGGGATTAATTCAAGAAGCTTCATATACCTTGGCGGATTGAAGAAGTGCGTGCCAAGAAAGTGCTTTCTAAAATCATCGCTTAAACCCTCCGCAATCTCGCTTATTCTAATCCCAGATGTGTTTGAACTAACAATTGTTCCAGGTTTTCTGACGAGATCAACTTTTTTAAAGAGTTCCCTCTTGATATCAAGCCGTTCCACCACAGCCTCAATTATCCAGTCGACCTCGGAAAGCCAATTTAGGTTGTCTTCAAAGTTTCCAATCGTTATAAGTTTTTCAAGCTCTGGTATAAAAAAGGCATTCGGTTTTAACTTTTTGGCTTTTTCAAGTCCATCACGGACGATTCTGTTCCTTACTTCGGGGTCTTGGAGTGTTAACCCTTTTGCTTTTTCATCCTCCGTTAGTTCTTTTGGAACAATGTCAAGTAGATATGATGGGATTCCGGCATTTGCCAGGTGCGCTGCTATCTGCGCCCCCATTACCCCAGCCCCAAGGACTGCAACCTTTTTAATAGGTTTCATTTTTGTTCGCCTTTTTGTTTGGTTTTACTTTGTGTGCTTAAATTTTTACTCTTTGTAAAATGATTCGATCAAATCACGATACCTCGCTTCAACATTTCTTCTTTTAACTTTTAAAGTCGGTGTGAGATAATCCTCATCTATTGTTAAGACACCATCAATTACAGCGAATTTCTTTATGGTTTCCCATTGAGCGAGATGCTGGTTTACATCATCAATAATTTTTTGATAAAGCTCTTGAACTTTGGGATGATTTACAAGTTCAGAATTATTTGAATAAGAGATCTTATTTTCTTGAGCAAATTGCTTTAAAGCCTCAAAATTCGGGAAAATCAAAGCAGAGGCAAATTTCCTACCCTCCCCGATTACAACTGCTTTATCAATATAAACACTTGATGCAAGAAGGTTTTCAACGACTTGTGGCGCGATAAATTTACCACCGCTCGTCTTTATCAAATCTTTCTTCCTGTCTGTGATAAACAAAAACCCATCTTTATCAAGGTAACCGATGTCCCCAGTTTTAAACCAAGTGTAATAAAAAGCCTTTTGAGTTTCTATCTCATTTTTGTAATAACCTTTCATAACATTTGGACCATCAACGAGAATTTCTCCGTCCTCGGCAATTTTAACAGCAACTCCAGGTATCACCGGCCCAACTGAGCCAATTCTATTTCTCTCAAGGCGATTAACCGATATAACAGGCGACGTCTCGGTAAGACCGTAACCTTGAAGCACTGGAATCCCAGCAGCCGTGAAAATCCTTGCAAGGTCTGGTCTTAACGCAGCTCCACCCGAAACTATAAACCTAAATCTTCCGCCAAACCTTTGCCTCAACTTTTTATAAACGAGTATATCCGCAATTTTGTGTTTAATCCTGTAAGAGATTGGGAATTTTTTCTCAGGGTCATATTGCCTTGCTATGTTCATCGCCCAGTTGAAAAGTTTTTGCTTCAATGGCGACATCTTTTGAACTTGTGCTAACATTCTTTCTTCAGCCTTTTCAAGAAATCTTGGCACCGTCGTCATAACCGTTGGTCTAACTTCAAGCAAATTATCCGCAAGCTTATCTATCGACTCGGCATACCAAATTTGAATACCAATGTAAAGGTAAAGATAAATTATCATGCGCTCAAAAATATGTGAAAGCGGAAGATAAGTTAAAGCAACCTCCTTAGTTGCATCCCATGTAAAAAGTGAAGCACAAGTGACGGCATTTGAAATAAGATTTGAATGCGTAAGCATAACCCCTTTTGGATCCCCGGTTGTTCCGGATGTGTAAATTATCGTCGCGAGATCGTCAGGATTTACCTGCGATTTAAGTTGATCATAAAGCTCTGGATTTTCCTTGTTAAGTTCCTCCCCTTTTGCTTCGAGCTCTTTAAGCGTCATAATATCATCAGAAACTTTTTCAAATGTTATAACTTTCCCCACAAGCCCAACTTTTTCAAGCACAGGTGAAACCCTTTCATAAAGTTGCTTTGTCGAAATGAAAATTAACTTCGATTCGGAGTTCGTAAGTATAAACTCAACCTGAGGCAATGCTTGAGTTGTGTAAATCGGGACGTCAATCGCACCAAGCGAAATAATCCCAAGGTCCGTAAGCGTCCACTCGGGACGGCTTTCGGATAAAAGTGCGACTTTATCACTATGCCTGATCCCAAGTTGATAAAGCCCAAGAGCAATGTTTCTAACACGATTTAATGCTTCTTCAGCTGAAATTGTTTTCCATATCCCCTCAGGTGACTTGTAGTTTAAAAGTTTGGGATTTTGGTAGGTCTTTACTCCGAATTCAAAAAGCTCGGCAAGATTTTTAAACTCCAGCATAAGTCCTCCCCGAAGGTTATGTTTTTGAGCTTCGATTTTAATTTAAAATATCTTAAACGAAAAGTCAACTTTGAAACTTGCCCCACCCCCAAAGACTTTACAGCGAGAAATTGACAACTAAAAAATCTCACCTTCCGAAATAATCTTTCAAGTAATCAACCACCGAAAGAAGTATTGAAATGAGCATATCAACTGTCTCTTTGAACAAAGAGATCACATCATCAAGAGTTATACCAGTTACATCAAGTATCCATTTAACAAGTGGAATTACAACGCTTAAAGCAACTAAAACGAGACCGATTACCATCGCATTGAAGGCGACAAATGCAATTGCTGAAATTATAAACTTACCTATTGACAATCCAAGCCAAATCATAAATGCAATTGCAAAAACCTTTATCCCAATCATAAGCCAATCGCGCGCAGAACTTGTCGAGCTTATCCTTCTACCCGTTCCAGTAAGCTTTAAAGGAAACTCAAGAACATAACCATTCTTAACTATCGTTTTACCCGAGTCATCAACAAATTTAATCGACGGGTAAATCCCATCCATTCCCCACAAAATATTTGCCCTATCTCCCGTCAAATCGTTTACAATCCTTAAATGCGGATAACTTGCCAAATCATCCTTTACGAAAGATAACCTTAAAACTCCATAACCATTCCCATATTCAAAACCAATTTTAAATTCCTTGCCCTGTTGCTCCCAAATGGATTTAATGTTTTCATACTGGTTTCTTATCTTCTCTGCGATCTCATCATTGTTCCCTTCAAGCATTAGGTCAACTTTCGGCTTCGCTGGGGAAGGTTCCGGTTTGATTAAATTATCTAATTTACAAGCCTTCAAAAGTGGAAGAAGCGAAATGCTTGTGATGATACGAATGAAATTTCTGCGGTCAAATTTGATTTCATTCCGCATTTTTCAAATCCTTATTTTTATTTTGAACCCTCACTAATAGTTAACAATGGACATGATTAAAATGGTTTCAAAGTGTTTAATAAGCACACCGATAGCGCTTGAGTTCGATTTGACAAGCCCAATTTATGATGTCGAAGTGACGCTTATATTTTTAGCATTTGCTTCACCTACAAATTTAAAAACTTTTGGGGTTTATAATCAATTCTATTGAGATAAGATTTTAAAATTCCTCTGTCGCATTACTTCACCGTATCCATTTGCTTTTAAAATCTAACTGTTACCATTTTTACTGCTTTGCATTTTCTGCCCCCTTGTCAAAAACTTTAAGTCAATTAAACCAACAAATGTTATAATGCCAGCAACCACAAAAAATAAAACCGCTGAAATCAGGTAAACAACAATCCAAAAGATGGCTCCAGCGCTCATTTTTCAAAATTTACCTCTTTTGGTGGATTTATCCCGCCAGTTAAAATAGAACCAACTACCATCCCAATGCTAGCAAGTATAAAACTTAAGAAACCCGAAAGATTGACATCAAGAAGAAAATATAAAGACTTGGGTATGAAATCCTTAAATAAAGATAAAACTAAAAACGCAAGAGGTCCTATAGCTCCAGCTATAAGTGCAACATATGCACCTGTTGAATTTGCTCTCTTCCAGTATAACCCACCAGCAACACAACCAAAGGCTCCAGAAGTGTACATAGCACCTGTAACAGCAATATATTGAAAAGCTGTAGTTGGTATCTCGTAAAACAAACCAAAAAAGAGAAGATATAAACCAATTAAAACTGCAACCACCCTGGTCATGTTAATTGAACTTCTTTCACCGAGTTCTTTCTTAAAAAGTAGTTGAATTATATCCCTTGTTGCAACAGAACTCCACGCAAGCAAATATGCGCTATATGTTGACATTGAAGCAGCAAGCATCCCAGCAACCAAAAGTCCCAAGAACCCAGTTGGAACAACTTGAGCAATCAACTTAGGCATCGCTATTTGAGAGTTAACCCCAGGACCAAAAACTGAAAGCGCACATACACCCCAAAACATAGGCATCATATACCTTCCAGCAAGCGTAAGCCCAGTATATGTAAAAATTTTTCTTCCAACGATCTCATCCTTAGATGAAAGCGACTTTGATGTCACCGGCTGCCATAATCCAGATGTTGTAACACTTGCTATCAACATCCAAAGCAAAAACTCCCATCCAAATCTTGGGTTCAAAACAGGATTTATACCCTCTTCACCATAGTAATTTAAAACCGCATTAGCCACATCAAATAAACTGACATTTTTTAAAATGAAAAAAGTTGTTATAAACATTCCAAACGAAAGAACAACAAACTGCATAAAATCAGTTATGACCACGGAAAACATTCCACCAAGAACCGTATAGCTTATAACTATTATCAACATAACAGTCATGATGACAAATAAAACGCTTTTGCTTACACCAAAACCCATAACCTCACCAAGGAATAAACCATCAAACTTTAAAAAGACACCCATATTTAAAACCCCGCCCATAAAAAGAATCACGGCACCTAACAAACGAACTCCCTTACCATACCTTAACTCGTAAAATTCAGGGATCGTTATAACTTTTAACTTCCTTAATCTTGACACAATAAACCCAGTTTTACCTATTATGAAAAATGCAACCGCACCTATTATGCCAAGAATGAAACAAGAAAAACCAGTTAAATAACCTATCTCCCCAAGATACATAAACGTGACTATCCCTATCTCAGTTGCAATTAAAGTTGCAGAACCAAGCGCTACCCTAACTCTCCTACCAGCAACGAAATATGCTTCCATATCTTCAACATACCTTTTCGCCCTTATACCGATAAAAACAGAAAAGGCAAGGTATAAAAACAATATCACCCAATCAACCACCGCAAAGTTCATTGTTACCTATTCTTAAGGTTTTATTCAATTCACAAACTTAAATTTAGCAAGAAATGAAAAACTTGAAAAGTATCTTAATCTTATCTTGTCCCCAACCCCCGTCTAAGTTTGATTCCCACTTTCTAGCCATATCAACCCTATCTTAAAAAACCAGCCACTTTTAAAAAATTTTTAAACAGCTGTCGACCTAACTGCGTATATTTAACTTTTATTTTATCATAACTCGATGTTAAATCTTCTTTATCAAGCTGGAGAAGATCTGGGTCTTCGTTTATCCACGTTTTGAACATTTCTGGTGTAAGTTCAATATGTCCTTGAATACCATAAGCATTGGAGCCAATCTTAACGATTTGATTTCGACAAAATTTTCCAACTCCTAATAACTTCATATCTCCTGTAAGTTCTACTGTTTCACCGTGAAGATGAAAAACCTCAAATGTGTGGGGGAACCCTTCAAATAGTTGATCCCTTTTGCCTTCATCTGTAAGTTCCACTGTAAAATAGTTGCCTTCCGGATCAATAAACCCAATTTCTTTCGTTGGGCTTTTTATAACTTTACCACCCATTGCTTTAACAAGAATTTGAAGACCAAGGCAGATGCCAAGGTAAGGTATCCCTGATGAGACCACTTCGTGAACTATAGACAATTCGTTCCTTATTTTATCTGTTTTATCGTTTGCGCTATCTGGACCTCCAAGAACAATAACTGCCGTGTAGTTTTATATTGAAAAACTAACTTTGCTCTTACTAAGGTCAATAACCGTATATTCGATCCCGTATTCTCTTAACACCTCCTCTAAAAGCCCAGGCCCTTCACGGGAAATATTTTTAATAATTAGTACTCCTTTACTGCTAATAACTTCCATTGCTTTAACCCACCTTAATGATAACGCAATTTTCACTCATACACAACATGGAAACTTTGAGACATCCTTTGTAAATGAAAGAGCACATAATTTGATTGCCTCGGATAAAGTTGGAAACACAGGCAGAGTTTCAATTACATCAAAAATGGTCATTTTGTTTTTGATAATAAGCATCGCTTGGGCAATCAGCTCTCCAGCATCAGGGGCAAGGATATGCACCCCCACAACTTGACCTGTTTTAG
>CALJEK010000048.1 GCA_938074445.1 Candidatus Kryptoniota bacterium
TGGGCGCTTAGCTCAGTTGGTCCAGAGCGCTACCTTCACACGGTAGAGGTCGCAGGTTCGAATCCTGCAGCGCCCACAAAGGCTTTAAGATGGGGGTTATTTAGCAGGGAGTTAAAATTTTCATTCCGCAGTTGATTTAAAAAATTAATTTTGTTACATTATTTTTTGAAAACTAAAATGGAACGAAATGAGCGTTGCTGAGATTTTGAAAAAGGCGCGCGAGGGTCAGAATTTAACTCTTAAAGATATTTCAAAAAAGACAAGGATAAGCGAAAAATTACTCGAAAAGATAGAAGCGGGAATTTATAACTTTGCCCCCGAGCCGTATGTCAGAGCCTTCGTCAAAGGCTATGCGAAAGCGGTCGGTTTAAATCCTGATGAAATCATAAAAGAATATGAAAAGGAACTTGCTTCCCTAAAACCAGCGGATGAAAAGAAAGAAGAACATAAGATTAAGTTCGACTTTGCATCTTTTATCTCTGAAAATGCCTTATGGTTGCTTGGCGCGTTCATTTTAATATTTATAGCCTTCTTCATCCTCATTGGGGTTGAGAAAGAAAAAAAACCGGTCGAAAGGAAAAGTTTTGAAACTGCTGTTGAAGAAATTTCAAAACTTGAACCAATTAAACCCGCAGAACAAAAGGCAGACATTGGGATCGACAGTCTTGACCTGAAAGTAACTGCGAGCGATTCAGTATGGTTCAGCGTTATAATTGATAGCCTTCAAGTCAAAGAGTTTTTAATGCCCCCGGGTTCGAGTTTAAGATTAAAGGCAAAGAATAGTTTTAATTTCACAATTGGAAATGCTGGCGGGATAAAGTTTACCCTCAACGGATACGAACTTGAATCCCCAGGCGGAAGAGGAGTGGTGATAAGAAATTACACTATTGATAGAGAAAAATTAAAGACGCTTCTACCTCAAAGATAAAACAAACTCACCCTCATTGACATGAGGCATATTGATCCGAAAATCATTGAAAGGATTGAACAGTTAAGAAAGGAAATAAGAGAGCATGACTACAGATATTATGTCCTCGCAGAGCCTATAATTTCCGATTTTGAGTATGATATGTTGATGAGGGAATTAATTGAACTTGAAAGACAGTATCCAGAACTTATAACCCCGGACTCACCAACGCAAAGGGTTGGTGGACAGCCAACAAAGGAATTCCCAACCGTCACACATCCAACCCCAATGTTAAGCTTAAACAATGCCTTCACAGTTGAGGAAATAAAAGATTTTGATAGAAGAGTTTCAGAGTTACTTGAAGGTGAAAAATATAAATATGTTGCAGAGTTAAAATTTGATGGGGTTGCTGTAAGATTAAAGTATGAAAATGGAATTCTTGTCCTTGGGGCAACTCGTGGGGATGGGGTTCAAGGTGATGACATTACAAATAATATAAAGACGATTCGCTCAATCCCGTTGCGGTTGATGAATCCGGATGAAAGATTTTTAAACATCGAGGTTCGTGGAGAAGTTTATATGAATAAAGTTGATTTTGAAAAATTGAATGAGGAGCGAGAACGTCTTGGGGAAAAAACTTTTGCAAATCCGCGCAACGCGACCGCCGGAACTTTAAAGCTTCAAGACCCAAATCTTGTCGCACAAAGACCTCTTAGATTTTTTGCCTATTACCTGTCAGCCGAAGATACCGAACTTACAAGCCATTATGAAAACCTGCAAACTTTAAAGAAGCTTGGTTTCCCAGTTTGTGAACACATTAAACTTTGCGAAAACATAGACGAGGTTATTGATTTCTGGAAATATTGGGAAGCTCATAGAGATGATTTACCGTATGAGATTGATGGGATTGTCGTTAAAGTTGATTCAATTCGTCAGCAAGAAACCCTCGGCGCTATAGCCAAAAGTCCAAGATGGGCAATTGCTTTCAAATTCACACCGAGACAAGCGCAAACCAAACTTATTGGGATCACACTTCAAGTCGGGAGGGTTGGAACTATCACCCCAGTTGCTGAGCTTCAACCTGTCCCGCTTGGTGGTGTGACTATAACAAGGGCGACACTTCACAATGAAGATTACATCAAAGAAAAAGACATAAGGGTTGGAGATACTGTAATAGTTGAGCGAAGTGGTGAGGTGATTCCAAAAATAGTTGGAGTTGTGCTTGAAAAACGTCCTCCTGATGCAGTTCCTTTTGAATTCCCAAAAGTATGCCCTGTATGTGGTGGACCAATTGAAAGACCGGTTGGTGAAGCAAACTATTACTGCGAAAATCCTGAATGCCCAGCTCAGGTAAGAGCTAGAATTGAACATTTTGCATCAAGAGGAGCGATGGATATTGAAGGGCTTGGAGAAGCAATTATCGATAAACTTGTTACTCTTGGGTTTTTGAAAAATTATGCTGACATTTATGAACTTTATAAACACAAACCGAAGCTCGTAAAGATTGAAGGGTTTGGCGAAAAAAGTGTACAAAACTTGTTAAATTCAATTGAAAACAGCAAAAAGCAACCATTTCATCGCGTTCTTTATGCTATTGGGATAAGATATGTTGGTTCAGAAACAGCAAAACTTCTTGCTGATGCTTTTGGATCAATTGACAAACTTATGAAAGCAACACCCTCACAGATAGAATCTGTTTACGGAATCGGACCAAGAATAGCCGAAAGTGTTTATAAATTTTTCCATGACCAGCGAAATCTCGAACTGGTTGAAAGATTAAGAAATGCGGGACTAAATTTTGAAGTTAAACCTGAGGAAAAAGCAAAGAAAAAACTCGCCGGGAAAACTTTTGTTTTCACGGGAACATTGAAAAGCTTTACCCGCGAAGAAGCGAAGGAAAAAGTTGAAGAACTCGGTGGAAAGGTAAGCAATAGCGTGAGCAAAAAAACTGATTATGTCGTGGTTGGCGAAAACCCCGGCTCAAAATATGACAAAGCGAGACAACTTGGTGTTAAAATAATAACTGAAGAAGAGTTTCTTGAACTTATTAAATAAAACAAACGGAGATAAAAATGCGCTGGAGCATATTCTTAACTCTCGTGGTTATAATAAGCAATTTTTTATTTTCTCAAACTTTGCCTGGGAAATTTGGATTTGGGGCTGACCTTGGCATTTCAATCTTTCAAGGACAATCAAAACCTGATGTTCAACCTATTGGAAGTGCAAAGGTGAGGCTTGGACTTCTTGATTTTTTCTCGGTCTCTGGGAAGTTTTCGGGTGGATGGGTCGGCTTTAAGGATAAAGATAATAACTTAAGAAAATGGTCTACGGTGATCGCAGGTGAATTGCAGAGCGAATTTCACATAGTTCCAAGAAGCAGGTCAGATGCGTACTTTTTTATTTCAGCTGGGATAATTCACTATCAGCCCAATATACCCGCTTATATGGGCAAAAACACACCAACGGTTGGCTTTGGACTCGGGTTGAATATGTTTGTGAAACATTTCCTTTCAATTGACTTTTCATCCTCTTATAACTTAACAACAAGGGGCGACCTTGATGGAAATTCATTAACTAAAGATAAAGATGGGTTCATTGCTTTGAAGCTTGGGCTTTCATATTATTTTTATGATAAAGAATACATTCGGCAGGCATACATAAAAGGCAGAAGATCAAAGTGACAGATTCAAAAAATGTTTAAAGATATCATTCAAAAGGCAATTATCGCGTTTGCCAAATTGAGAAGCGAAATTAAAGGTAGAAAAATTGTTAATTTCACACAAGCATTTCAAAGGGCAAAATACATTGTCGTCATAATGCCGAGAAAGACTGAGCAGTTTTTAATTGCGTATGAGATGCTTAAAGATATACCAAGCAGATATAATATAACCGTGATAGCTGCGTCGGATTTTAAAGAATATTTCACGGTAAAGAGATATCGTTATATCGAAGTTGGACAGGAGAACATTTCAATTTTTGGGTTGCCCAAGAAAAACTTCATAAAAAAACTTGTCTTGTTTAGATATGACATTGCGATTGATATGAGTTTTGAGTTTGATCTTTTCAACGCTTGGCTTTGCCAGGAGCTCAATGCTGGAATAAAAATTGGGTTCAAGCGTGATAATGCGGATTTATTTTATAACTTTCAGCTTGCGTTCAGCGGGAACATAGATTTAAAATCGGCTTATTTAGGTATAATCAGCACTTTAAATATTTTTTAATTCAAAGTTTTCCAGATATATGAACTTTGAACTGCTGAAGCCGGACAAAAGCACGATAATATTTAAACTCCGCGAGAAGAAACTTGATGTGACAATCTCATCAGAGTTGAAAGCTGAATTTCTTGTTTTATGCCAAAGCGATGTAAAAAGGTTAATAATTGATTTATCGCAAGTTGATCACTGCGACAGTTCTGGTCTAAGTTCGCTTTTATTTTGCGAAAGAAGGATGCGAGAAAATAACGGCGAAGTTATCCTTACGGGCGTAGCTGATAAAGTTTTAAGCTTAATAAGAATAGCGAGACTTGACACACTTTTTAAAATCTTTCCTTCTGTAGAGGAAGCGCTCGATTTGAAAATAAAAAAGCAAGTTAAATGAACTTCGGTTTAATTGATTGGGTAATTGTAGTTCTTTACCTTCTCGGGGTTCTTATCTTTGGGATAATTTCCGGTGGGAAACAGAGAAGCACACTTGATTATTTCCTTGGGGCAAGGCAAGTCCCGTGGCTTGCGGTTTGCTTCGCAGTTGTAGCAACGGAAACAAGCGCATTAACCTTTTTAAGCATTCCTGGGGTTGCGTATGCAACAAATTTAAATTTTCTTCAGTTGACCTTTGGTTATATTTTGGGCAGAATTGCTGTAAGTTTTCTTTTTTTGCCAGCTTATTATCGGGGTGAACTTGCAACAGCGTATCAATTTTTAGGGATAAGATTTGGGCGAAAGGTTAGAAATTTCGCTTCAATTGTTTTTATGTTAACGCGACTTGCAGCTGATGGCGTCAGATTATTTACAACCGCTATACCTCTTGCAGTGATTTTGAAAAACTCAGCTCAATTTGCTGAATGGTCAGATGTGCAAATATATGTAATTTCAATCATCATCATTTCCCTTATCACATTCCTTTACACATTCATTGGCGGTGTAAGGGCAGTCATATGGATGGATGTCGTTCAAATGTTTATTTACATTGGCGGTGCTATTGCAGCGATCATCGTTCTTTGGAGCAAGATAGATGGAGGAATTCCACAAGTGATTAACTTCTCAGCTGAGAAATTTAAAATTATAAACTGGGGTTTCGATAAACCATTGAAAGAATTCTTCAATCAACCATATACTCTGTTCGCGAGCTTGATCGGAGGTGCATTTCTTTCAATGGCTTCACATGGGACCGATCAACTCATCGTTCAAAGGCTTCTTACAACCGATTCATTAAAAAATAGCCAAAAGGCTCTTATAACGACGGGATTTATAGTAGCAGTTCAATTTTTCATGTTTTTATTCGTTGGGTTGATGCTTTACACTTTTTATAACGGGGAAAATATGAACCCAAACGAAGTTTTTGCTGATTTCATCGTAAAATATATCCCATCTGGGATCTCGGGTTTAATAATTGCTGGTCTTTTTGCAGCTGCGATGTCAACACTTGCAGGGTCAATGAGTTCACTCGCTTCGTCGGCAATGATTGATATATATAAACCGTATTTTGCTAAAAATCCCGACGATAAAAAGGAGTTAATTATTTCAAGGATTATAACCGCTGTATGGGCTATCCTTCTTGTTGGTTCCGCAATGTTTTTCATGCGAACGGAAAAAACAGTTGTTGAGCTTGCTTTAAGCATCGCATCATTTACATATGGTGGATTGCTTGGGACATTCCTTCTTGGGGTTCTATTTAAAAAGGTTGATGAAACAAGCGCACTTGTTGGATTTGCAGCAGGAATTCTCGCAATGGTTTATGTTATTTTAAACACAAAAATTGCTTGGACATGGCACACTTTCATTGGAGCTGGAACAACGATAATTTTCGGAAACCTATTTCAAATGCTTCGAAGTAAAATGGTTGAACATTGAGGCAAAAATTTTTTAAATTTGTGAAAAAGCAAAAATAAAACTTGGAGGGAAAAATGAAATTACCTCGCTTTAAGAACGAACCTTTTACCGATTTCTCAAAACCGGAGAATCGTAAAAAGATGGAAAAAGCTCTCGCAAAGGTTGAGAGCGAACTTGGGAAAGAATATGACATCGTAATTGGTGGTGAAAGGATTAAAACTAATGAGAAGTTTTATTCCTATAATCCATCCAAGAAGGACCAAATCGTTGGGGTTCTACAAAAGGGAAACGCTGAACTTGCTAACAGAGCAATTGAGGTGGCAAATGAAGCTTTCAAAGAATGGAGTGCTACAAAGCCTGAATATAGAGTAAAAATCATGTTAAAAGCAGCGCAACTATTGCGCAAGAGAAAATTCGAATTCGCAGCGTGGCAAGTTTTTGAGGTTGGGAAAAATTGGGCTGAAGCTGACGCCGATGTAGCAGAAGCAATTGATTACCTTGAATATTATAGCAGATGGGCTCTTCACTATGCAAAAGGAGCTCCGGTGGTCAAATATCCCGGTGAAAAAAATGAAATGGTTTATATCCCACTTGGTGCTGGCGCTGTGATTCCACCATGGAATTTCCCGCTTGCAATTTTGCTTGGGATGACAGTTGGCGCTCTTGTAACTGGGAATACAGTTGTACTGAAACCATCAAGTGATTCACCGGTGATAGGCGCAAAATTTTACGAATTGATGAAAGAAGCTGGGCTACCGGATGGAGTTTTGAACTTTGTAACTGGTCCCGGTTCATCCGTTGGCGATACGCTCGTTGCTCATCCGAAGACGAGATTTGTCGCCTTCACTGGCTCAAAAGAGGTTGGAATCCACATATACGAACTTGCATCCAAAGTTCAACCTGGGCAAAAGTGGCTCAAGCGCGTAATAGCTGAAATGGGCGGAAAGGACGCTATAATTGTAGACGATGAAGCTGACCTTGATTCGGCTGTTAAAGGGGTTGTGGTTTCAGCGTTTGGTTATCAAGGTCAAAAGTGCTCAGCTTGTTCAAGGGCGATCGTTGTTGAAAGCGTTTATGATAAATTCATTGAGAAACTCGTCGCCGAAACAGAAAAACTCGAAATTGGACCTGCTAAGGATAATTATCCAGTTGGACCTGTAATAAATGCCGGTGCTCATCAAAAAATTCTTTCATACATTGAAATTGGAAAATCGGAGGGCAAATTATTAACAGGTGGCGAAGCGGTGCGTCAAGATGAAGGTTATTATATCAAACCAACAATCTTTGCTGATGTTGATCCGCATGCTCGAATCGCTCAAGAAGAAATTTTCGGTCCTGTGCTCGCAGTTATAAAAGCTAAGGATTTCGAGCACGCTCTTGAGATTGCAAATGACACTGAATACGGCTTGACTGGTTCAGTTTACACAAAGAATCGCAAGAAAATCGAAAAAGCAAAAAAACTTTTCCATGTTGGAAATCTTTACATAAATCGCAAGTGCACTGGTGCAATCGTTGGGGTGCATCCATTTGGTGGTTTCAACATGAGCGGAACTGATTCAAAAGCTGGCGGTCCTGATTACCTCTTGCTCTTCTTGCAAGGGAAAGCCATATCCGAAAAAGTTAAGTGAACAAAACAAATTAAAAACAAAAAGCGCGTTTAAATGAAAATACACGAATATCAAGCAAAAGAAATTTTAAAAAAATTTGGCGTTGCTGTACCTAAAGGTAAAGTTGCTTTTACACCTGAAGAAGCAGTTGAGGTAGCAAAAGAAATCGGTGGGAACGTTTGGGTTGTTAAGGCTCAAATCCATGCGGGCGGAAGGGGAAAAGCTGGCGGAATAAAACTTGCAAAAAGTTACGACGAAGTCTATGAGCATGCGAAAAATATGCTTGGAACAAGGCTTGTAACATATCAAACAGGTCCAGAAGGAAAAATCGTAAAAAAAGTTCTTGTTGAACAAGGTTTAAACATTCAAAAAGAGCTTTACGTTGGCATAACGCTTGATAGAAGCACTTCAAGAAATGTTGTTATGGTATCAAGCGAAGGTGGAGTTGAAATTGAGCAAATTGCTGCCGAAAGCCCAGAAAAGATTTTAAAAGAATATGTTGACCCGAAGGTTGGCTTTATGCCCTATCAGGCGAGACGACTTGCCTTTGGGCTTGGACTTGAAGGTGAAGCGTTTAAAAATGGGGTTAAATTCCTACTTGCGCTTTATAAAGCTTATGAAGAAACCGATGCTTCGCTTGCAGAAATTAATCCTCTTGTTTTAACAACAGATGGACAGGTTCTCGCCCTCGATGCAAAGATGAATTTCGATGACAATGCGTTGTTTAGGCATCCCGAAATAGTTGAAATGAGGGATATCGACGAAGAAGACCCACTTGAGGTTGAAGCATCAAAATATAATCTTAACTATATTCGCTTGAAGGGTAATGTCGGATGTATGGTTAATGGCGCTGGTCTTGCAATGGCAACGATGGACTTGATAAAACTTGCCGGTGGGGAGCCAGCGAATTTCCTTGATGTCGGAGGCGGTGCAAAAGCAGAAACGGTTGAGCAAGGATTTAGAATAATACTTTCCGACGCGAATGTAAAAGCGATACTTATAAACATCTTCGGTGGAATCGTCCGCTGTGATCGCGTCGCACAAGGGGTTGTTGAGGCTGCGAGAAAGGTTGGTGTAAATGTTCCAGTGGTTATACGACTTGAAGGAACAAATGCGGAAGAAGGAGCCAAAATCCTCAAAGAATCGGGGCTTAATTTTATCGTTGCAAATGGCTTCAAAGATGCAGCTGAAAAAGTTGTCAATGTTTTAAAAGAACTTGGGATCAATTAAACGAAATTCGGGGAGGTTATAAATGCCTCCCCCTTTTGAAAAACTTAAATCTCGTTTCATAGAAAATGCCCAAAAAACTTATAACTGAAAAAAACGTTGTAGATTTCTTTAATCAGGGGAAAACAGAAATTGAGATCGATAAGAATACAATCATAACCCCTTCTGCGAGGGACAAGGCTCTTCAGCTCAGGGTTAAGTTTATAGAAAAGCAAGAAACGACTCAAAAATTTAATTATCCATTAAAGCCCGAGCCAAAAGCGGAGGGCAAAAAAATCGTCGCAATTGCAAGCGATCATGCTGGTTTTAAGATGAAAGAAGAATTAAAAAAATTTATCTCAGATCTCGGTTATTCAGTCCTCGACTTGGGGACTAATTCGGAAACGCAGGTTGATTATCCAGACTTTGCGTATGCCACAGCTTATGCAGTAACATCGGGTAAAGCATGGCGGGGAATAATGGTTGATGGAACAGGTGTTGCGTCATCAATAGTTGCAAACAAAGTTCCCGGCATAAGAGCAGCATGCTGTCACAATGAGTTTACCGCAAGAATCAGCCGAGAGCATAACGATGCGAACATTCTTACCATCGGGGCAAGGGTAATTGGAAATGAACTTGCGAAAGAGATAATAAAAACTTTCCTTGAAACAAACTTTGCTGGCGGAAGGCATCTGCAAAGGTTGAACAAAATAATCGAGATCGAGAAAAAACATCTAAAGCAAAAATGAATTTCAAAAATGCCAAAAGCAATTGGAAACCCGATAAAGAAGGATAAAGCCTTCTTTGAGAATGAAGACAATATAAAAAATTTGTTAAGAATTTTAAACGCAAAAGCTGAACAGATAAAACTCGGCGGGGGCAAGGAAGCGATTGAAAAACACCACAAAAGGGGAAAATTAACCGCAAGGGAGCGAATTCAGAAACTTATTGATCCGGGAAGCGAATTCCTTGAAATTGGTCTATTTGCTGCCTATGGAATGTACGAAGAATATGGGGGTGCACCATCAGCTGGTGTTGTAGTTGGAATTGGTAAAGTTCACGGGCGCGATGTCGTAATTGTTGCAAATGATGCTACGGTTAAAGCTGGTGCATGGTTCCCCATAACATGCAAGAAGAATTTAAGAGCGCAGGAAATAGCGATGGAAAATCGAATCCCCATTGTTTACCTTGTCGACTCCGCTGGCGTCTTTCTGCCATTGCAAAGTGAAATTTTTCCAGACAAAGAACATTTCGGCAGAATTTTCAGAAACAACGCCATAATGTCCTCAATGGGGATACCGCAAATTGCTGCTATTATGGGACCGTGTGTTGCTGGTGGCGCTTATCTCCCAATTATGAGCGACGAAGCCTTAATAGTTGAAGGCACGGGTAGCGTCTTTCTCGCTGGACCACATCTGGTAAAAGCTGCAATTGGTGAAGAAATCGACATTGAAACCCTCGGTGGCGCAACCGTTCACAGCGAAATAAGCGGAGTGACAGACTATAAGTGTAAAAACGATGAAGAAGCAATCGAAACCATACGAAGCATAATTTCAAAACTTGGCGAAACACCAAAAGCAAACGTTAATCGCGCTGAACCCCAACCCCCAAAATACGATCCATATGAAATTTACGGCATAATCCCCAAAGATATCTCAAGACCTTACGATATGTATGAAGTCCTCGCAAGGATAGTCGACAACAGCGAAATAGATGAATATAAAGCTGGCTATGGTAAAACATTAATTTGTGCCTATGCAAGAATCGATGGATGGGCTGTCGGGATAGTCGCAAACCAAAGATCAATTGTTAAAACTAAACTCGGTGAAATGCAAGTCGGCGGAGTTATATATTCAGATAGCGCTGATAAAGCTGCAAGATTTATAATGAATTGCAATCAAAAAAGAATCCCTCTTGTCTTTTTTCAAGATGTCACTGGTTTCATGGTTGGAAAAAGAGCCGAATGGGGTGGAATTATAAAAGATGGGGCTAAAATGGTAAATGCAGTCGCAAATAGCACTGTCCCCAAATTTACATTTATCATCGGGAATAGCTTCGGCGCTGGAAACTACGCAATGTGCGGAAAAGCCTATGATCCAAGATTCATCTTCGCATGGCCAACAGCTCAAATCGCAGTAATGGGCGGAAGACAAGCAAGCGAAACCCTGTTAAGCATAAAACTTTCACAAATGGAAAAAGAGGGGAAAATTATAACAAAAGAAGAACAAGAAAAACTCTTGAAAGAAATTCAAGAAAGATACGAAAGGGAAATGGAACCGCTCTTCGCTGCAGCACGACTTTGGGTTGATGGCATAATTGACCCCGTTGAAACAAGAAAAATCATCTCCCGTGGAATTGAAATCGCAAATAACAACCCATATATACCCAAGTTCAATGTCGGCGTTATACAAACTTAAAATCCTCACCTTCATAGCTCTTATTTCATATTCAAACGCTCAGCTGTTAATAGACAGTAAAATTTCACGCGTCCACAAATTGCGAGATTTTATAAGAAGTGAAGAGTTCAAAACCCTCAAAGAAAAACTCGGAGACGTTCTTGCGATTGACTTGATTTATAAAAAAGCATTGGTGCTATGTAATTACGACATTGAGGAAGCGCTTCTTATCTGTGGATTTGCAACACTTGATCACAAAGAGATCAAATTCAAACTCCCCATCATTGGCTTAAAAATTCCGCTGATTCTAACCTCCGAAAGCGGAGAAAAATTCAAAAAAAGAGTCTCAAACTTGCCTTCAAAAATTTTCTCAGATACAATTGACGATAGAGATAAACTTCAACACTTCTTTTTCTCCGCATATATCACATATAAAAACACAGGAAGGGAAACAGCCGATAAAATTGGAATTTTGGTCGAAAAGGGTGAAAAATTCGGCTTAAACCTCGTCCAAGATGAACGAGATATAATCGCAAATAGACTTGGACAAAGGTTTGGACTTCTACTGCATAAAATCCCCTACGCACTCCCATCAAGATTTTTTGTGAAAAATTCATTTGAAGAAGATTTTTATCGTCTTCTTAAATCTGAAGGAAAATTCTAATTTCACGCTACTGCCGTTAAACTCAAAACTTTGCGTCGGCTTATCATCTATCAAAACTTTTTCAACCGTTATCCCCTTCTCAAATCTTGGCTCAAAAATAACTTTTATCTCTGGAATGTCTTTCTTCTCAAATGAAAAATCAACGCAATTATCCAGTATTTTCACAAGAACATTCACCCTCATATTCTGAATTCTCAAATTTCTCACCTCAAAAAATTCCCATCCATCCTTCACAAACAACGAAAGATATATTCTTTTATCGAACGAATCCACATCAAAAACACAATACCTCGACAAAATTTTTCCGATAAACTCACTAATTGACGCACCAGAGTTAACATCAAAACCAACTCCCACAGGTTCACCATCTCGCAAACTTTTCACGCTTACCCCATCTTTTTTTAATTCGCTTAACTTATTAATCCATCCTTCATCCCTAACAACCCTTGCGAACAAAAGCAACGAATCGAAGACATCGTTTTTAATTTTTTCATCAATATCACCCTCTATCATCTTTTTCACCCTTCGCCATGTAAACTTTGCAAAAAGTTTATCCTTTGAACATCGCAAGTAATCAGCACAAATTTTTATATAATCCCATTTCAATTCACTATCATCATACTCAAAAACTCCCGAAAACGAAAATCTTGACGGTATCTCCCCCTTTATGTCCATATATCTTCCTATAAACTCGAGCGTGTCCCTTACAATTTCATACTCCCCAATTTTCAAAACTATAGGAAGAGCAGAAAGAACATCTTTTAAATTCACCCTATGTCCATCAAAACAATCCCCCCAAAAATCACCAAGCGTCTTAACACTTTTTACAAATTTTGGAATGAGAGACACTGCAAGTTTAAAATTTTCGTTCAATTCCTCATCCGGGGTTGAAATCATCAAACGCTTTCTAAATGTATCCTTGACCGATTTAAAACTCTCCCTAAATATTTTATGCGGAAATTTCAAGGCGAATTTATAAACCTCCTTTGAATCCATCAATACATCTTCATCCGATAGCAAACGCTTAACATCACCGACAACGCAGAAGTTAAACGCTTTATCAATTCCTGCCGAAACTTTATAAAAAATCTTAACATTTAGTTCATCATCGGTTTTAAACTCAATTGCCTCCGGTTTTCTTGAGCTTCCCACAAAAAGTGAAAAAAGAGCATCGTTAAACATATAAACGCCCTTTAACCTTTCCTCATAGCCGAAGCAAAAATTTTTAAGCTGTATGACCGAGCAACTTAAAATTTTTGGTGAGACCTTTACATCAAAGCAAATCTCAAAATCATCATCAGATGTTGTCAAAGCATTTAAAATTAACACAGACTTTTTCGGATGTGTGAAAATTGTTTCTTTGAATCTTATTGATTTTACCTCAAACTCCCGAATTACGGCTTCTGGTTTAAAGACAACTTTAACATTTTCTGGTGGGAAAAAGCCCTCACCATACTTCACAAAAATTTTTAAATGTTCGATAAACTGAAACGGAAAAATTGAAATCCGTTCAACGCCATCCTTTGAAACCTTTGCAAAAATTCCCTTACCTTGAATAAAAAAACAATCATAACCTTCCACCGCAAGCCCAGTATCCCTTTCGCCAATTTTTTTCTGCGCTGTTCTCAACGCTTTATTTTCAAGACTTAAATTAACTCGCTCAATTCCTTTCGAAAGATACCAATATGTCCTCGGCTCCGGAAACTTTTTTGGATTATTAAGATATAAAAGTGAGTTCAAAATGAAACGATCGAGATTATAAAAAAATGGATTTTCAATCGCTGAAAAATAGACATCCCCCCCAATCGCTATAATTCGACCTCTATCCTCATACTCAAACAAAATCTTTCTCTCCGAATTTATCTCATCCCCAAATTTTTCAACGCCAACAACTTTCAATTTTTCTGGTGTTCGCTTTACATAAGCAATCGTTAAAATCTTGTCCCCTTGCCTTGGAAGATATGTATTAACACCATTTTGTAGCCTTCTAAAAACTGGATGTCCTAAAAAAGACACAAACCCCCGAGGAACTTCTATAGTGATAAACTCAAAATTTTCAAAGTCTGGTTCGATTGGCTCGATTTGAATTTTATTTAAAAGCTTCACCGCTGATAAGGTTAAAAGCAAATTCCCGCCCCGTTCAAAAAAATCAAAAATGATCGACTTAAATCTTTCGTCCCCAGTTATCTCTGGAAGTTTTAGACTTTTATCATAGTGCCACCAAATTATGTTAAACTTATCAAGATTTACATCAAAAATCTTTTCAATTTCAACCATAAAAGCGCATCCAGTTCTTGCCCTGACCCATTTATATGCGTGAATTTGCTCTTGTGTCGGATTTGAATCAATTAAAAATGCAATCTTCATTTGCTCTTATTCGGGAAATTTTGATTCCCAACCGGATTTTTATTTAGAAGAAAATATTTCTCCCTCGTAATGCAAAAATCAACTATATCATAATACCCGCCCCTGTAATAAATTCTATTTTTATCCCTTCTAACTTCTTCAAACCCAAGCGAATTAAAAAGGCGAATTGACCTCACGCTAAACGAGAAGATATCCGTAGCAAAAACTCTATCAGCATTCATTACTTCAAAAGCAAATTTCAAAATTGTTTTCACAGCGTCCTTTCCATAACCCTTACCCCAATATTGGGGCTTGCCAATGAGAATTGGGATGCAGTAAATAAGTTCGCTTCTATCCTCAACTCCAAGACGTTCATAATCGTCATCATAAAGAAGGCAAATCTCCCCAATCGCTTCAGATTTTTGTAAGTCCGTCGCCTCGATTATAAAAAGAAAGCCATTGTTTGAAAGATATTCATAAACTTCAATAACCTCCTCCCATGTGTGTTCCGATTCACCCTCGGCTTCAAGAACAAGTGGATCGTTGTTCCATTCAAAAGCCATTTCAAGGTCTTCAGGTGTAAACGGGCGAAGCAATGTTTTCTCTCCTTTTAAAACTATGTTGTGAACCCTTATCAAAGTTGAATTTTAAATTTTTTTGACTCGTTCATTATCATTGCAATACATTTCGCGGTTATAAGAGCGTCCTCAAGCGCATTGTGTCCTTCGAACTTTCGCTTAAGCCCGAAATATTCAGCGATACTATCCAGACTCAATGACTTTGGCGTCGGCAGATTGTTGTTTTTTAAAATTGTGAAGTAATAAAAGGCAAGTATGTGAAGGTCAAGCACCCTGCTTGAAAAGGGCCACTCATATTTCGCCTCCCGATATGCGAAATGCAAAAAATTTATATCAAATGTCACACTCTGTCCACATAGCGTCAATTCCCTTAAAACACTCCTTGCGGTCTCAGGTTTTTTAAGGGTTCTAAGAATCCATGATTCAAACTTTGGAATGACATCGTAAATCATTGGAGCATCCCTCAAGTCGTGGAGTGAAAGTTGATGAACCCCCATCGCAGGAATTGAAAATCTATCCTCGTGAATGGGGTATACATTTGTTAAAAATGTACCCAGCTCATTCCAGTTTTCGTCAAATAAACAAGCACCAAGTTGAATTATCTCATGATATCCAGGCTCAAGCCCGGTTGATTCAACATCAATCACAAGATACTTCATTTACCTTTGAAATATTTTGTTTTTAACATCATACCCAATTTTTTCAAGCTCTTTGCTAACTATTTCAACGACATGTTCAAAGTCTTCTTTATCATTTACAAAATCAATCTCGTCCGTTTCAAGTATCAATATCTTCCCAAGATTATATCTTGAAACCCAATCCTCATAATGTTTGTTGAGCTGCTCAAGGTATTCACGAGGGATGTTTTGTTCAAACGCTCTACCGCGAAGCTTTATCTGCTTAACAAGGGTATCAACATTTGCACGAAGATAAATGATAAGATCTGGCGGTTTAAGAAAACTCGTCATTATATTAAAAAGCTCGACATAATTTCTATAATCTCGTTCATCCATATTACCCATTTCATAAAGATTTCTGGCAAAGATTTCAGCATCTTCGTAGATTGACCTGTCTTGAATCACCGAATAAGGCAAGTTTACGATTTCCATATGGTCTTTAAACCTCTTTGAAAGAAAGTAAATCTGCAAATTAAAAGACCATCGCCTCATATCCTTGTAAAAATCATCAAGATACGGATTGTCGTCAACAGATTCATAATATGCTCTCCATCCGAAATGCTCACTCAGAAGCTTTGTAAGAGATGACTTTCCCGAACCAATATTTCCTGCAACCGCAACAAATATCTTATCTTTTTTCATATAGATCTTGATTTTGTTTTGAAAATTTATTTATCAACTGCGCGATGACCTTCACTGCGAGAACAACTCTCGGGGATGGTCGAAGTAAAATATCTGGATCAATCTTAAAAATTTTATCCTCCTTCACTGCCCTTATATACCTCCACTCCGGAAACAATTTTAGAAGTTCATCTTTGCCAACATTTTGATCAGTTAAAATTATAATATCAGGGTTAACTTTCAAAACTTCCTCTCTGCTAAATATAGGATAATTTTGTTTTAAGTTTTCACCCACATTAATTCCACCCGCGCTTTTTACTATTTCGTTTATGAAGGTATTTCTCCCCGCGGTCATAAGTGGGTTAAGCGAAAGAATTACAAAAATTTTGGGCTTTGTTCCTTTACTGTTAACTCTTCTCACCTTTTCAAGTTCTTCTCTCAAACTGTCAACCAAAAAATTAGCCCTTGATTCAACACCGCATAATTTACCAATATCAACAATTGTCTTGAAGATGCCTTCAAAATTTCTTGGATTTGTGACAAAAATTTTAAAACCGAGATTTGATAATTTATCGAATATTTCGCGCGTGTTCCCCTCAACCGTCATTATGATAAGTTCAGGTTTAAGCGAAACGATAAGCTCATAATTTGGGTCAATAACTCCACCAATCACTGTTTTAGACTTCGCTTCGGGTGGAAAATCGCAGTATCTCGTGACCCCGACAACTTTGTCACCAACACCAAGAAAGAAAAGAGTTTCAGTTATGCTCGGTGCAAGCGAAATGATTCTTTTGGGTGGCGATTCAAATTCAATCTCTCTGCCAAGATCATCGTAAACTTTTATCTGTGCGAAAAGTTGAGCCGCAACACAAAATATTAGAAAAGTTAACCTAAGAGAATTAGACATCAGGTTTCAATCCAGTTTTTATTTTAAAAAGTATGAAAATCGATCAAATATACCAAAAATTCCCGCTTAAGAGTTGAGCCTAAGGATATGAGAAGGTTGGGGAAGGCTACAAAAGATGAGTCTATTTCCTTTTCAGTCTATACCAAAAATAATCACCCCTAATTTTACGTTTGAAGCTTGATCTCGAAGTATTAGGAAATACCTGAACCCTTCTTATACAAAATAAATCGTCATCAATAAATGGAGGACCGGCATCGCCCGCAACCCCGTATTTATATCCAGCGCGCTTAACAATATCTTTAATTTTCTCATTTAATTCACCGTAAGGATAAGCAAACGATATAACTTTGCATTTAAGTAACCTTTCAAGCTTCTCTTTAGATTTGAAAATTTCTTCAACCGCTTCCTCTTCACTTATTTTTGTAAGATGAGAATGAGTTAGGGAATGGGAACCAAATTCAAAACCATATCTACTCATTTCAAGGATTTGCTCTTCAGATAAAAGTTTTACGCTTGGTTCCCAAGGCTTATCTTTGTCCCAAAGATTTTCCTTAAGCCCGGGAACGAGAAATATAACTGCTTTAAAATTGTATTTTCTTAAAATTGGAAATGCGATAGTGTAATTATCCTCATACCCATCATCGAAAGTCAATATCACAGCCTTATCTTCATAGCCCTTGTATTCATTAAATGTTATCGTTTTATACCCTTTTTTAAAAAGATACCTCATCTGCCACTCAAACTTGCTTTGAGTTACATAAATTCCTTCTCTCCCAGCTTCTTTCTTATCTCTTACGACTCTATGATACATTAAAACTGGAATTTCTTTCTTACCTCTCAAAAGTCGTTCATATATAATTTCTATCCGGTCCGTTACATTTTTGAGATCGAATTCATTTTGAGCGAAAGTTTTGATTTTGTCAACGCTTGGCTTTGTTTTAAAAGCCTTTATGACATCTTCCTTAACTTTATTAAAATCAAAATTTGGATTTCCTTCGATACCTTTATATTCTCTAAGGACTACATCACCGAAGTTTGTTTCTAATGCTTCTTTAATGTTTTCCTCCGTGATTAACCCATGAGAACATCCCTCACCAATTGCAATCGTTGGGACCCCAAGGCAAAGCCCTTTTATCGCTATCCTACCCGAACCAATAAGAACCGAACTTTTGCTTATTATTTCAACTAAATTTTCATTAAAGCCAATATAATTTATCTTTGGGTCGATGGAAGCGAATTTCTCTTTATCTTTTGCATGCCCAACGAGATTAATTTTTATATTTGGGATTTTTGAAATATGTTCTTTTATCAAATGGTAAATTATCTCGCCTTTTAAGCCAGATAATCTGCCAGCAATTGTCACAAGAATTTTCTTCCTTAAGATTTTTTTGATGCAAGTTAATCTCATCCATATCAATCCCGTTTCTCAAAACCTCAATATAATCTGGCTTAACGCTAAGGTCGTCGATTAAATGTTCTTTTATATTTTCACATACAGCAATTATATAATCCCCAAACGCTTTTATTATTTTCCTTGAGATATGAAGATGTTGTCTCCCGTGGACAGTCGTGACAAGTGGGACCCCACAAATTTTTGAGGCGAAAAAAACTTACCCATCCAGATGCCCTTGAGTGCGCGTGAAGCAAGTCGATTTTTTCACTTTTGATTAATTTTATGAGAAAGAAAATATGCTTTAATCTGTTGGGATAGCTTCTATTGTTTAAATCAAGCGGGATATAACGAGCGCGTGTCTTTAGAGT
>CALJEK010000049.1 GCA_938074445.1 Candidatus Kryptoniota bacterium
AACAGATGCTCATCCTCCGCTTTATTATCTCATCATATGCGATAGCTTCGTCCATCGCGTTTTACTTTCTCGCTTCAATTGGGTTTGAAAATTATAACGGCGGATTTAAAAGACACATCGCGTACATTGTCTTGCTTTTATCCGTGATAAACCTTGCGTGGTATTACGGTAAAACGAATAAAGAGGAATGGAGGGAGGCGGTTAAATTTATCGAAGAAAAAGCGAGCAAAGGAGATTTGATCATAGCGAATGCCTTGGTAAAGACCACAATCAAGCAAAAACTTTACACCGTTGGCGTGAACAAGGTGCATTGAACCGGTTACGGTTCTTACCGCACCGATGAATTGAACTTTCATTTTTAATCTTTCATATATTCAAGATAAGTTGATTGATGTGAGGGGTCAGCGTGGATTAATTTTTTAAAAATTGTTTCTTTATTTTTTGCGTTTTTTAGAATTTCGGCAAGTTCCATATACTTTGCGTCGAAGAAAAGTTTCACAAGCGTAGAGGTTGGGTTTTCATTTTTTATTTTTATTAGAATGTCGATCACTGAGTCGATTGTCGCGATGGCGTTCTCCGGTCGTTTCTGAAGTATGTCAAGTCCATTGTAATGATACTCATACATTGCTTTTCTAAAGCTTGCGTATCTTGGATCGAGTATTTCATTTATTAAATTAAATCTGCTATAGCCTGAGTTAACCTTTTGCCATCCCTTTGCATATCTTGAGGATTGAGCATTTGTGCAAATTCTAAATGCCTTTTCAAAAAAGGGAGTTCCATCAAAGGGCTCATATGTGTCGAAGTCGTAGCCAATGATAACATACATATAAAAGTCAATCAAACTTAACAACGGGTCAAAACGAAACTCGTCATGATACATTGGTGCGTTCTTATCGTAAAAAAACTCAACTTTATCGTCAAAAATCCTCAAAACAGCTGTGCTTTTATCTGAATTGTAAATTTTCCTCTGCGAGCCGATAAAGATTTGAGCTTGATAATTATTTCCACTTGCAGATGTAAAGAAAATGTTTAAAGTGCATTGAATTTTTTCATCGCCGAGATCAAAGTTTGTCCATTTGTAGGTATTGATGTAGCGTTGAATTTTTTCGGCAAAATCCGCCAGATCTGATTTGTTTTGCGGTGGAAGTTGTTCAAAGTTGACGGAGACCTTACAATCGATTTCTTGTGCAAATAAAGGGTGAAAAATTAAAAAGGGTATGATGATAAAGATCTTTCTTATCATGGTGCTTTGTCTTTTATCTTTTCCAGAAGCTCTTTGGCTTCCTGTCTGAATTGCGGGTCATCCTCATCTTCAGTTGGTAGTTCTGCAATTTTTGTTAGATGTTCTTTTGCTTTTTTATAGTTTTTAATTTCAATGTATGCTTTCGCTGCATCAAGGCGATACATTATGAAAGTTGGTCTTAAGCTTATTGCTTTTTCGAAATTTTTTATCGCGTCGTCATAGTTTGCCCAGCCAAGTCCAAGGGGGGCACGGAATAATTTGGGTTTTTCACACAACTTTGCATGTGTTCGTCCAAGCACATAGTAAGCAACGCTATTGTTCGGGTCAAGTTGAATTGCTTTTTCGCAATCTTCTTTTACCTTTTTTACAAGGTCGATAGATTCCCAGACTCCTTTGAAGAGCGCAATTCTACCTAAAGCGATCGCCCTTCGGGTATAGCCCATTGAACCATTTGGATTTACCTTAATTGCGAGTTCGGCGTATTCCCTTGCCTTTTCATACATCTCAAGTTGTTTTTGTTTCTCTTCTTTTGTCCTTGTGGGAAGATGTTCACCAATGTCAACGTAAACTTTGCTTAATTTCCAAAGGACATTGTAATCTTGTGGATTAATATTGTATGCCTCAAGATATTTTTCCAGTGCTTTGTAGTTGTCAAACTTTTTCTCAGAAAATTCGTCACCTTCAGCGATAAGTTGGTTGAATTTTTCGTTTGATTGTGCAATTGCAAAGTTAGATAAAATTGCCAAAGCAATAATAAGGGCGGAGAAAAGGCGTCTCATTTTATGGCTCCTGATTTATTTTTACAGATAGTCAATCGCCCATTTTCAATCTTCTGATTTCGTCCCGAATTTTTGCAGCTTTTTCATAATCTTCTTTTTTAATTGCCTCTTCAAGTTGCCTTTGAAGTTCGGCTATCTTTTCTTCTTTTGAAGTTGGCTTCGGGGTTCGCTTTGGAGCCGGGGGATGGGAGACATCTTCATTAGGCGCAATAGGATTTTCCTCTTCTTCTGTCTCTTCTTCAATTTGTGATTCCTCTTCGGGAGTGAAACTTGCTTCTTCCATAACTTCATCATTTACATAGATTGGAACCCCGCATCTCAGAGCGATGGCGATTGCATCGCTTGGTCGTGAGTCAATTTCATAAGTCATTCCGTTCAATTCAAGATAGATTTTTGCATAGAATGTCCCATCCCTTAAATCTGTGACGATAACCTCAAGTATATTAACACCAAGCCCATCCAATATATTTTTTATCAGATCGTGTGTTAAAGGGCGTGGCGGTTTTATGCCTTCCATTTCAAGAGCAATCGCCTGCGCTTCAAATGAGCCGATAATTATTGGCAAGCGTCTGTCACCTCCAACCTCTTTTAAGATCAAAGCATAAGAGCTCGGTCCCGTAGGAGTTGCAGATAAACCAACTATGTCTACCCGAATCTTTCTCACCTTAAATCAGTCCTCCTTGTTTTTAAAATTTGATTTACTTTCCAAGAACTTTTTTCAATTCTGCAGTAAGGGCTGGAACAACCTCAAATAAATCACCAGCTATGCCATAATCTGCAACTTGGAATATAGGTGCGTCTTTGTCTTTATTTATCGCAACTATCACTTTTGACGATGACATTCCAGCAAGATGTTGAATTGCCCCGGAGATACCTATTGCGATATAAAGTTTGGGTGAAACTGTTTTTCCGGTTTGACCAACTTGCTCATCGTGGGGGCGCCATCCCGCATCGACAACTGCCCTTGAGGCGCCAACAGCAGCACCAAGAACTTCGGCAAGTTCTTCAATCAGTTTGAAATTCTCCGGCGCTTTTAAACCTCTTCCGCCAGATACAACTATATCAGCTTCCGTCACATCAAGCTTTCCCTTCGTTGATGCAACGCTTTCAAAGGCAACAACTTTGAAATCGTCATCAGTTAAGTCCACATTAAATTTTTCTACGGCAGCTAACTTGCCGTCGCTTTCCCCAGCTGGGAAGACATTGGGTCGTAGGGTGTAAATTTTTTTAGATGAGTTAATTTTCATCTTTATAAAAGCCTTTCCTGCATAGACGGGTCTGGTTGCAATTACTTCACCATTTTCAACTTTTAAATCTGTGCAATCCGCTGCAAATCCTGCTTCAATTTTTCCAGCAACTCTTGGAGCAAGCTCTTTGCCCATAGAAGTTGCAGACATAAATAAGTATTCAACATCAAGCTTATTTATCACATCGGCTATCACCTTTGCATAAGCGGTTAAGGAATATTGACCAAGTTTTTGATCTTGAACAACAAAAACTTTATCGGCTCCGTAATTACCGAGTTCGGGTGCTATTTTTTCAGCATTTTCATCCCCGATGACAAGTGCGTAAAATTCGGCTGATAATTCATCAGCGATTTTTCTTCCTGTTCTTACTGCTTCAAAAGTTGATTTTTTAAACCTTCCTTCCCTTTGTTCAGCGAAAGTTAAAACTTTCATTGCCATTTTCGTTTTAAATTTGTTTTAAAATAATTATTCTGCAAGTATTTTGCAACTTAAAATTTTTAAATGACTTTTGCTTCTTCTCTTAACAAGCGCACAAGTTCTGGAACCGCGCTTGCATCTGTGCCGAGAATTCTACCCGGTTTTTTCGGTGGCGGAAGTAACATTTCAATAACTTCGGTCTTGTTTTCAAACTTCGGTGCTTCTCTTTCTTCGACAGGTTTACTCTTCGCTGCCATTATTCCTTTAAGGGAAGGGTATCTTGGTTCGTTTAAACCTCTTTGTGCTCCAATTATTATCGGAAGTTTACCGCGAACTTTTTCTCTACCGCCTTCAATTTCACGCTCCGCTATAACTGTTCCATCCTCATTAATCTCAAGTTTAACAACAACTGTAATTGAAGGTATTCCAAGAATCTCTCCAACTAAACTTGGCATCGCTTGATCATCGTAGTCAATTGATTGTTTGCCAAAAAATATTATATCTGGCGATATTTCTTTTAAAACTTCAGCAAGTGCTTTTGCAATTGAGAAAGTATCACGCTGGGAGTCATCTTTAAGCAAAATTCCTTTGTCAGCTCCCATTGCGAGCGATTTTCTTATTACTTCAACATTTTCACTCCCGCCGAGTGAGATCACGATAATTTCACCACCAAATTTTTCCTTTACTCTTAATGCTTCTTCAACTGCAAATTCATCGTAAGGATTTAAAATGTAATTTACCCCTGTTTTGTCAATTGTTTTGCCGTCTGGTCCAATTTTTACCTTTGTTTCTGTGTCTGGAACTCTGTTTACGCAAACGGCGATCTTCATAGGTGGTTCCTTTTTGTTTTAAATTGGGGTTATTTTTTAAAGGAACTTTTTAAAACACATTTAGAAAATAGTTATTTTCTCCAAATGTTCCAACTTAGTTTGTGCGCAAAATATCCCCAGTATCGAAATTAACACTTTTAGATATGCAACTTTTTCAGTCAAGGAAACAGAGCGGTCAACCAACTACGATTTTTGGTAATTTTTACTTTTCCTTTTCCCCTGTTAGTTTCCCTATGCCGTAAGCTATTGCAAACAGTAAACACGTTTGGGCAAAGTTGTGCCATGTCGCGTTGGCAAAGATGATATTGTGTCCAATTATCTTACCGATCAATCCAATTATCAAACTTATAATGGCAACTGCTACCCCTGCTAAAACTATCTTGTTCATAGCCTCCTCCTGTTTTAAGTTTTTGGTTCAAGTAAAAGTTAAGAAATAAAAATAACAGTGTCAATATGCTCTTACCGAACAGGGAAAAGACCTTGCAATTATGCAATCCACAAAATACAAAAGAAATCGGAATTAATTATCCCCCCTATTGACAAGCGTTAAAAAATTTTATAAATTTCGTGTAAGAAAATAAAAATGGGAGTGAGAGATGAGGTTCTTGTTTATAGTTTTAATTCTTTCCCTATCCATAGGGGTAGTAGCTCAGGACCTTAAATACGAGCGAAAGTCAATTTCCTATGCTAATATTTTGCTGGTTTCTGACCCATCTATAAAAGTTGAGAAGAAGGAATCTGAGTATATCATTGAGAAGCTTCGTGAATATATCGAGATGCCGAGGTTTGATTATAATCCTATACCCGTTGAACTTCTTGAAGATTTTAAAGCTGAGGTTGAATCGCGCGGTTCAAATGTTCCACTTGATGAGATTGTTGAAATTTTAAAGCAGAAATTTGTCCCGAAGATCATCGAAATTCTTGACATTGAAAAAGAGGTGAGAGCTCTGGGTTTGTTAACGGAGGAACAGAGAAATAGTTTCATTGCAACAAAGGCTAAGGCGCTTGGTATAACAGCGGAACAAGCGATGAAAATTATGAATTCAGCATTTATATATGTTCCAGTGATAAGCAAATATAATGTTTATGTTGATAAGATAAATCAACTTCACACAACGGAGTTAAATGCGGGGGCTATTTGGTATCGAGTTGTTTATAAGGAAAATGGAGAAGGGGAGTTAAATCTCATTACCAAAAAGGAAACGAAAGGTATTGGGGTTGCTAAGATAGGAAAGGAGATTAAACACGAGGGTAAAAAGGTTGATTATAAAGAATATGCGTTTAGAACCGCTGTTGTAGCTCTTGCCCGCGATATTCAAGTGGCGACGCGTGATATTCCTGAATTTCGTTTGGGGACACAAGTTGTTGAAGTGCATTCAAACGCTGTCAGCTTCCCAATGGGAACACGTGAAGGGATAAAAATTGACGACGGGTTTAACCTTGTTGAAATACAGGAAAATCCAAACGGAGGGTTTGTTCAGAAGAATATAGGCTTTGTAAGGGTAACCAAGGTTGCCAATAATCGCATAAATCCAAGGACTTTTTCAATGGCGCAAATTATAATCGGCAGTGGAATTGAGCCAGGGGTTTATGTTTCAGAAAGACCAAGATTACCGATAGATGTCGTTGTTAGATTAATAAATAATCCATTTACGGAGAAATATATAAGTTACTGGGGACAAGAGGTAAAAGGTAGTATGACAGGTTATTCAATTCAGGCGGAATTGATTTATAACTTCGGAAGAAATATCAACATTCCTCAGCTTTGGGTCGGGGCTGGAATTTTTTTTGGTGGTGGAGATGCAGGAAATCTTGAGGGTGTAATATATTTTGGCGGGGAGAAGCCTGATGTCTCAATTTTGGGGTTAAATGGAATTTTGATGAAGAAGTTTTACTACAAGAGATTTGCAGGCGTTGGGAAAGTGGAATTAATTGTTGAAAATATAACATTTTCGAAAAATGAAGCCGAACTTAAGCATTCAGGACTTGGATTAGGGTTTGGACTTGGGGTTGAATATGTGATTACGCCTGATTTAAATTTGGGTCTTAATTTTGGTTATAGGGCTTTTTCTGAAAGTAAAGAGTGGGATTCTATGGAAATTCCAATTTTATCTGGCGATCATTCTGGCTTTGCTTTTTCAATATATGTCACTTATTCGCTTCCTAAGCTTGGATTTGATCCGATTGCTGCTATTAAGGGTGCAGTGGGATGGTAAAGTGTGTTTTGTAGCACAATTTTAAAATTTGTTGTAAATTAATTTTGGAATAGAAAAATAAAAAAGGCTTTGGTTATGAGGAGGAAATTATTGTTGCTTTTCTTCTTGCCGTTAATTTGCTATTCGCAGAAAAACTTACCTGTTTCGAGGGAAGCGACTTTTATTGAAAGTTATTCTCCGAGTGAGGTCACAATAAAGGCTTCGGGGCTTGGAAAAAATAATGCTCAAGCAGAACTTGATGGTAGACGCGCTGCTGTTTGGTATGTTTTGCTTGGTGCAACCGATGCGATTTTACAGACTCAAGAGGAGAGAAAAGCCTTTGAAAGCGTTCAAGATGAGATATTTGACGCGAAAAATATAGCAAAATATATATCTTTTGAAACGACTGAATATGAATCTCGCGTTAAACTTGCGGATGGCAGAGTTAAAATTACGAAGTATTACCGAGTTAACAAGAAACTTTTGAGCGATGATCTTATCGCAAGGAACATCATTAAACCGAAAGAGGAGATAACCGAGGCTATTGGTTTACCGTTTATAATGGTTATTCCAGAGGCACCGAAGGGCGTTAGCCCAGTTGATTTGCTTCGATCTGATAGATTGTTAAAGAAGGGAGCTGAAGTGATAGAATCATATCTTACGGCGAGAAAATACGATGTTCAGGTTCCAGAGCAAATGGAGACATTGAGTGAACTTGCACAAGCGCAGGCTGGTTTAAAAGGAATTGAAGAAGATTACGCTTATCAGCTTGCTCTTGCAATCGGTAGTGATGTTTATATCACTTATAATGTGAAAGTTGAAGAAAGATATGTTGGCACCACCAAATATAGGAAAGCAGTTGTTGGAGCAAGAGCTTATGAGACAACCACAGCGAGGTTGCTGGGGACGGAGACAGGTTATAGTAGAGAGTATGCAGTTCCAGAGGAGGCAGTTGTTGAAGAAGCTATGAATGATGCGATAGATAAAGTTTTAAGTAGGATTATGGCTTATTGGAAGGATGATATAGCAAGAGGTTTGCAGTTTAAACTTCTTTTTAGAATAACTGGAAATTTTGATGAGGATACGCATGATGAAATTTTAACGGCAACTGAATCTGCTCTGAAAAAACTTTGCAATAGGACGAAGCAGAATGTTGTAACTGATCAAACGATAGATTATATAGTTTGGGTTGATCCGAAGAAGTATAATTCTCCGCTTGCCTTATTCAGGGATATACGAAAGCAGATTGAGAGCGCCGTCCCAGTTAAGGTTAAAAGGATAAATGCAAATAGGAAGCTTTTAATCCTTGAAATAACTGAATAATAAAATCAAACAGGTGTTATAGTTATGCGTTGGGTTTTATTAACAATTTTATTTTCGGTCTGTGCGTTTTCTCAACCTAATTGGTATAAAACGCAGAAACACCCGAAGTATCCAAAGGAGTTTTACATCCTTGGGATTGGTGCTGCTGTTGGGGATGAGGCGAGGGAAACGGCGAAGCAAAATGCAATTGCAGATGTCGCTTCGCAAATAAGGGTTCAAGTTCAATCAGAGATCACAAGTCTTGAAAAGGAGCGAATAATAAACAAGGCGTCTGATTATTATTCTGAATTTGAACAAAAATCGAAGACGATAATTGATGAAGTTTTAACAGGTTGTGAAATAGTTGAAATGGATTTTGATAGGAAGACAAAGACTTGGTATGCTCTCGCGGTTCTTGATAAACAAAGGTATCTTGCTTCCCTTGAAGAAGAAATTGATAACTTTTGGACTCAAATAAAGAAACTTTACGAGGACGCGCAAGTTTTTTTAAATTCCGGTAAGGTTTTGCAGGCGATTCAAAATTTAAAAGATGCGCAACAAAAAATTTACGAGGTATATTCAAAGCAGGTTTTTTACAATGCTTTGTCAAAAATACCTTATAAGCCAGATATTGAACTTACCGCAAGTGGGATTGAGTCGGAGATAAGGGATTTAATTTCAAAGATAAAAATAGAGAAGTTTTCAGGCGATAATCAATTTGGGAGAATCGGTGAGGAACTTCCTGAGCCACTTGTCGTGCGAGTATTTTATCAAGGTAATGTTGCTATTCCAATTGCAAATGCGAATGTCGTCTTTGCTTATAAAACTGGTGAGGTGATAGAAAGAGCTACAACGGATGAACAGGGTATGGCGAGCGTCAGGGCGATCGCTATAGGTAGAAGGGCAAATAGCATTGTGGCAAGTTTTTCTATTCAGGGTTTGCCGAGCGAATATGCTCGGGTGATTTCGCAGGTTAGGGTTGAATTCACTTATACGACAAGTGCTGAGGCAACCCCAACGGTCAGCGTATCTTTGAAGGGAGCGAAGGAAAATAAGTTGATATTTGATGTTATGAAGAAGTTGACACAAGTGATTGAAAAGAATGGATATAAAGTTGAGGATGAATCAAGGTTTGTCGTAGGTGGTGATATAAGTTCAAGGGTTGTTTCAACAGTTCAAGGTGTTGGAGGGATGCTTTATACAGTTGAGGCTGAGTTAAATTTGTTTCTTAAAGATTTAGAGAATGGGCAGGTGATTGGGAGCATGAGTGTTAAGTCGAGAGCTGTTGGAAAAAGCGAAAAGGAAGCATATGAGAAAGCCTTGAGGGGGATGAAATTTTCAAACAAGGAGATCGCCGAGATGCTTTCAAATGCTAAACTTGAGGAATAAAATCAAGTAAGGTTAAAATCACAAACAAAATTAAAGGAGGTAAAAATCATGCGGTATATTCTTTCTTTAGTATTAGTTTTTGCGGTTGCATTATTTGTAATTGGCTGTGGGGGGAAAGAGCGGGTTGCAGTTCCTGAAGCAGCCCCAGCTTGGGTTAACACCCCACCGACGGCGGTTGACGCAATTTATGCTGTTGGTGCAGCGAATGTTGGAGCAAATCCTGTGCTTGCAAGAAATAAAGCAGCGGATGCAGCAAGGCAAGAACTTGGCAGGATAATTCAAGTGAAAGTTAAAAGCTTGCTTGATAACTTTATGCAGGAGCATCAGGAATTTGTAAACAATCAAGGAACGATAACATCTGAAGAGTTCACAAGAAGTGTGAGCCGATCGGTCAGCCAAGCAACACTTGCTGGTTCTCAAATTGTGGAATTTTACTATGATAAAGATAACAAGATTTATTATGCCCTCGCTGTTTTGAGGAAAAATGACATTGTGAACGAGATAATGCGCTCAATGAATGAAGCTCAACGTCAAAAGAAGACAGCATTTGTTGAAATGAAGGCGGACGAAGCTCTTAAACTTCTTGACAAAGAACTTGAAAAGTGGGATTTAAGTAAGTAATCAGTTGATTTTAAAGGTCGGGATTGTTCCCGACCTTTTTATTTTTGGGTGGTTTTTGTATTGAACTTTTGACTTTTTAATGGATTTGGGATAAATTAAAACAAAAAGCTCGATCCCTTAGGGAAACTATGTTAGAACTTTATAGACTTATTTTAATCGGTCTCGGCTTCGTTTTTATTGGTCTTGGAATTCTTGGAGTGTTTCTCCCTGTTCTTCCGACCACGCCTTTTCTTCTTTTAGCTGCTGCGTGCTTTGCGCGAAGTTCAAAGAAGTTTTACAATTGGCTTTTAAATCATAAGATTTTTGGGGCATATATAAAAAATTATCGCGAGCATAGGGCTATCACATTGCGTGGGAAAATTATGTCTCTCTCAATTATGTGGCTTGTTATGGGATATACGGCGTTTTTTGCTGTTTCAAATCTTGTTGTAAGCGCAATTTTGATTTTAATCGGTCTTGGCGTTACAAAACATATTCTTTCATTGAAAACAATAAGATGAAGAAAGTTAGTTTTATAATTTTAACTTTTTTTGTCGTTTCAAGAATTTATTCACAGCAACCATCGTGGCTTTCTATTCTTCCACAGGCGAAGGATTTTCTTTATGCCGTTGGTGCATCGTCCCCGTATTTTTATCCGGAAACTACGAAAGCGAAGGCAATTGAGGATGCAATTTTTGAACTTGCGCGAACGATTGAGGTCGGGATTAAAGTGAAGCAGGTTAATTGGTTTGAGGATACGGGAAGTCTTTTTTCGGGGCTTTCTCATTTTGCCGAGGAATATGAAGAGGAAATTGATTCATTGCTTTTGAACCTTGTTAAGTCAAATTGTGAAGTTGTTTCGGAATGGCGCGACCCAAAATCAAGGATTTTATATGTGCTTGTTCGTATCCCTGTAAAGAGTATTTCATCTGACACTTCATTTGCGATGCCTGACGAGTTTATTTATGACCCTTCGCTTGCACAGTTGAGAGTTTCAAGAAGGGGACAACCTGTTTGGATTTATAAAGTTCCCACTTCAGATATTGCAATTTATGCGGTTGGGGCAGCAGATAGACATTATGACCCAGCTGAGACGAGGAAAAAGGCGATTCAAAATGCGCGTGCGGAGCTTTCAAGAATTATAAATATGAAAATTCAAGTTTTACTTGACAATTGGGCGGTGGGGAACAATGTTTTTGAGTTGGGTTATTCGCGGCGAATTTCAAGGACGGTCTCTCAAGCGAAGTTATTTGGGTCTCAAATTGTTGGTTTTTGGATAGATCCAAAGACAGGGGCTAATTATGCGCTCGCACGCATGTATAAAAAGAGTTTGATCTATCAAATTAAGCAAATTACGGCGAACGCGATCAGGCAAAATCCACCTGAACAAATCGTAAAGCGGGATAAATCAATTGAAGAACTTTTGGATGATGCGCTGAATCAGCTTGATCGCGAACTTGAAAAGTTAAACAAAAAATAAGGGGGAAATTAAAATGAAAAAATTAAAACTAATCTTATGGGTTGCTTTAATCCCACTTGTGATTTTCTCACAGGATAGAAAAATAAGTGTTGCTGTTTTAAAATTTGATGCAAAAGGATTTGAGCCAGCACAAATTGATGTGCTTGTTTCAAGGTTTAGAGTTGCTCTTAACGCTACAGGAAAATTTAACGTGCTTGAGAGAGAAAAAATTAAAGAGATACTCGCTGAACAGAATTTGCAACAAAGTGAAATCGCTGAAGGTGCTGGAGATAATGTCCAAATCGGAAAAATTCTTGGTGTAAGAGAAATAATAACTGGGGATATCGGTAAAATTGAAGACCTTTATACAGTGAATTTGAGAAGGATAAGTGTTGAGACTTCTGAAATAGTTCAAACTGCGAGTGCGGATTATGAGGGCAAGGTTTCAGGTCTTTTAAAGGTTATGGAACAACTTGCTTATAAGCTTGCGGAGAACCCTTCTGAAAAATATGTGGCGTTAAAAATGGAGCGCGAGGTTAAGCAAGAAGCCCAAGAAAAGCATAAAGTTGAGGAGGAGGAAGTTTTAGATGAAGAGGAAGAAGATATATTTGGTGATTTATACAAAGAGTTCAACATCGCAAAAGACCCATTTAAAGATAGTCAGCCACCTAAAATTGAACTTTATTATCCAGCCATTAAAGACAAAGGATATTTGAGAGTTAGCGGTCGAGATTTTGAAATCGGAGGGATTGTCACCGATGAGAGTGGCATTGTTGCAATAAAGGTCAATGGTGAACCCGCTGATGTTAAGCTTGGACTTGCTGGAATGAGTTTCTATAAAAAACTACGACTTAAGAAGGGGAAAAATATAGTTGAGATCGTCGCGAGAGATTTTTATCATAACATCGGCAAGTTAACATTTACGGTGGAGGTGAAATGATGATGAGGAAGTTAATTTTAGCGTTAATTTTATTTACTTTTTCAATTCAAGTTTTATCTGAGCAAAAGCCGACATGGATAAAGAATAGGAAACATCCGCGATATCCTGAACAATTATATATTCTTGGGATTGGGGCAGCGAAGAAAACAAAAAATAAACTTGAAGATATTCGAAAGGCAAATGATGAGGCTTTTGCCGATATAGTTAAACAGATCAGGGTTACGGTTACATCGAGATCAATCGTTGAGCAGATGGAAGTTATCTCTGGTAAAAAGGCGGAAGCAATGGAGCGAACGTCGGCGGAGCTTCAGATAACAAGTGAACTTAAAATTGGTGGATTAAAAATCGTTGAAACTTATTTTGATGATGACGACGATATTTATTATTCGCTTGCTGTCCTTGAAAGGGAAACAGCTGGAAAGGAGTTAAAAGATAAGTTAAATCAATATCACAGTGCT
>CALJEK010000050.1 GCA_938074445.1 Candidatus Kryptoniota bacterium
AAGATTAAATTGGGGTGCGTTAAAGCGCACCCCTTTTTTATTTTAAGTTTAAAGTTTTATACGCAAATCTATTCTTGATTATGCTCATCACCAACCTTATCCTCTCCGCGTACTCATTCCAAATTCTCGAATGCCTCAACGATAGAACCCCTATGAAGGAAAATCCGGCAAAAAACATCATTTGAAAAGGCAACGCAGCAAGCTCAAGGTAATACGCACTTATCATTACCCCGAAAAACATATATATCGCAAGCGAAATTTCCGCATAAGTCACCCATTCAACCCGCGAGGATACATACTTTTTAGCTTTCCAGTTTTCCTGCGCTTTTTCAATACCATATTTAGGTGTTCGGACAAATTCACTTCTCTTTCCAAGCAATGCTAAAACAACAGCCCTTGTGTTATTAACAGCAAGTCCGATGCTTCCAGCAAGAAATAACGGGAATAAAACTATTTTGTCCTTCCAGTTGCTGTAAATTTCCTTTTGCGCAAGTGTATAAGTGAGAAAGGGACCAAAAAACGGCAAAACGAAGGCACCCATAATTAAATAATACCAATCGTATCCTCCCCTTTCCTTTATCATCACAACAAGCGGGTTAAGCAAAGCAGCTAACAAAATAAATGGGAAGACGAAGTTATTTGTCAGATGAAATGTCGCCTCAATCTTTACTTTTAAAGGTAGATTTTCTCTCCAAATTTCTTTAAGATACTTTAACCCCACTTCTACCGCTCCTTTGGTCCAGCGAAATTGTTGAGATTTCAACGCATTTATTTCAACTGGCAATTCAGCTGGGGAGACAACATCTTTTAGAAATACAAACTTCCATTTTTTAAGTTGAGCCCTATAACTTAAATCCATATCCTCAGCAAGTGTGTCAATTTCCCAATTTCCTGCATCTTCTATGCACGATTTCCTCCATATCCCACCTGTTCCGTTAAAAGTTATGAAAAACCCCGATTCATTTTTCACATATTGCTCCATTATGAAGTGTCCATTTAATGCAAGCGCCTGTGCTTGTGTTATAAGCGAATAATCTTCATTCAAATGCTCCCATCGCGTCTGCACCATCCCGATGTTTCCGTCAAGATAAAAATATGGCAATGTTTTTCTTAAAAAATCTGATCTCGGGACGAAGTCAGCATCAAATATAGCAATAAACTCACCCCTCGCAAATTGCATCCCATACTTCAAAGCGCCTGCTTTAAAACCCTCTCTCGTCCCCCTGCGTATATGCTCAATGTCAAAACCCTTCGCTTTTAACTCCATCACCTTCAAAGCAACGATTTGAACTGTTTCATCAGTTGAATCGTCAAGGACTTGAATTTGCATCTTTTCCTTCGGATAGTCAATTTTGCTCACAGCATCAAGAAGTCGTGGCGCAACATAAAGTTCATTGTAAATTGGGAGTTGAATCGTAACGGCAGGGTAATTTTTCTCATCACCGAAAAGCTCTTCAAGCGTCTTCGGTTTTAACTTTTTCTTCTTCCCCTCGATCTCTTCTTTCTTATTCTTTAGGTAGTAATAGACAAGCACAAATCCATGTGAGCCAAAAATTGAAAGAACGAAAATTGAAATGAAATAGAGCGTAAGAACAAGCGTTTCCATTAAAGTGCTCCATTAAATTTTGTTTTACCAATTTGCAACCGTTGCCAAGAGAATATCCTCGGAAAGTTTATCTATAGCCTGCTGAATTCCGTTTTGTAAATTCAATTGAACGTTGCCTTCAAGCTCATACTCACCCCAATTAGAAAAAGTCCTCTCCCAAACTTTAACACGTTTTACCATGTCATAAAAACTTACCTTAACAGTTATAGTGATCCTTGATTTAACAACTCTTTCCCCAGCGCCGACCACAACAGGGCTATCTTGGATGTTAACTATAACCCCTTCAAGAAGCGAATTCGCAGAACTTTTATCAGCAATTTTCAAAGTATTATCCCGAATAAATCTTTCAATAATTTTATTTGTCAATTCCTCTCTCAAAGTTGCTCTGCCGTAACCACTTTGATCGTCGAACACAGGTATAGCTATGGTTTTCAAATGTGGTGGAACAGATGCGCCTGTAAATGAATACCTACAGCCGTAAATTAAAAAAATCGCAAATATAATAAAAAAGCGAAGTTTATTTCTTTTGTCTTTCCTCCTCAAGTCCATACTCTTTTATCTTTCTATAAAGCGTTCTTTCGCTTATTTTCAAAGCTCTCGCTGCGAGCCGTTTATTCCAATTAAATCTATCAAGAGCTGCTTTTATCATTCTCTTTTCCATATCAACAAGTGAAAAGTTTTCAACCACTGTGCCAGTCTTAAAATCAATTTTAGCTTCGGGCAAAGCAAGGGGTGATGAAACCTGCCTTGAGAAAAAATCAATAAAGTTTCCGAGCAAGTTCTTTATCTCAATTAAATCGCTTTTTATATCAACCAAAGCCCTGTAAATTAATTCTCTATCCGCTTGTTCGCCCGGCTTCCCATACTTTATCGGCAAATTCCTACCGTAATCAAATTGATTGAAATCATATCTTAAATACTTTCTCACCATATTTGCGTCTATAATCTTTCCGCTTTCAAGGACGAGTATGCTTTCGACAAAATTTTTCAATTCACGCACATTCCCAGGCCAGTGATAACTTATCAAGACCTGCATCGCATCGTCCGTTATCCCAGAAAAAGCAACTTTATTCCTTTCACAAAACTGCGCCACAAACTTTTCAAACAATATAGGTATGTCCTCCCTTCTCTCCCTAAGCGGGGGGATATAGATGTTAACTGTCCTCAAACGATAATAAAGGTCTTCGCGAAAGTTCCCACGCTTTACCTCTTCATCAAGGTTCTTATTTGTCGCTGCTATAACTCTGACATTTACCTTCCTCAATTGAGACGAACCAACCCTCATAAATTCACCCGTTTCGATCACCCTCAAAATTTTCAATTGGGTCGTAAGTGGCATATCGCCGATCTCATCAAGAAAGATTGTCCCACCGTCCGCCATTTCGAAGTAACCCTTTCTCGTCTCTATTGCCCCAGTAAACGCTCCTTTTTCATGACCAAATAGTTCTGACTCGAGAATTCCCTCAGGTATGGCACCGGAGTTGACAATTATAAATGGTTTATCCGCTCTTCTGCTTTCCCCGTGAATTGCCCGAGCGACAAGCTCTTTACCAACTCCGCTCTCTCCCGTGATCAAAACGGTGATGTCAGCTGGAGCAACCTGCCTTACGACGGCGATGATTTCTTTTATCGCCTGAGATTCTCCATAAATCCCGTATTTCTCTTGTATATCTACCCTCACATCCGTCATAAAAATTAAACCTCTATTTTCATTCCATCATAAGCAAGTTCAATATTAATGTCAAATTTGCCTCTTGCGTATTCAATCATCTGCGTTAAATCTTTATCTGGAGAAACATGCGTCAGGACAACTCTCGGGATGTAAAAATCAGATACAACATCGATTATGTCCTCAATTTCAATATGGGAACACTCAATTAATAAAAGATCAAGCCCATCAAGGTAATCTTTAATTTCATCCGCAGAATAAAGGTCGGAGGAAAAGAGAAACTTCTTCACATCAACGCCATCGCTTAAAACTTCTTCAACTAAATAACCATAAGAACTTGTCTCAACTCCGTAAAGTTCGGCATATTTTTGATATTTTTTTAAATGCTTCGTCGGAAACAACTTTAACTTCAAATTTTTAATAGCGAAAAACTCTCCTTCTGGCAACGGTAAAAATTTATATTCAAACTCAAATCTCTCCTTGAAAATATACAAAAACGGCAAAAACTCCTCAACAATTTTAATATGCTTCAGCGGAAGATAAATCTCGAGCGGTTTCGTTCTTTTCTTCCACTTGAGATACTGAAGCAACCTCGGCAACCCGATAAAGTGATCCGCATGCGTGTGGGAGATGAAAATTTTTTCAATTTTATCAACATCGATCCCATCAGCAACGATCGAAGATGTCGCACCCTCTCCAACATCAAGCAAGATCATCTTTTCATCGCACTCAACCCCGATACAGGTTTGAACTCTTCCTTTTTCAGGTATTCCAGAACCGCTACCGAAAATTGTAATTTTCATCTCACCTCTGATGTTGAGATAATAAAACTTTCTCTTCCATATTTTCTTTTAATTTCCGACCTTATCACTTCCGCCTCGCCCCTATTGTAGAAACATCCAACCCAAACAAGATAAAGCAACTTTCCATCTTTAAATTTCGTGCGAATCTCCACGCCATATCCTCTGCCCTCAAAAAATTCCTTCTCCTTTTCCGCATTTTTTCTATCAACAAAAGCCCCAACCTGCAGAGAATAGTTACAATTGACCTTTGAATCCGATGGTTTTAAACTTATCTTATCTGAAAGCGAAACGGTTTCACCCTCCAGAAAACGAAGATTTACCCTAGCATAAGGGGAAGATGGATAAAGCGTCTTCAATTTTTCAAATTCGTTTTTTGCCCGACTATAATCACCTTTCGCGTAGAAAAACTGGACAATTTTAAAAAGCGCATCATCGGAATATTCATTATCTGGATGATTTAAAGCGATGTCGTAATAAATTTTTATCGCCTGTTCCCCATCCTGGACCAAATTTGCCTCAAGATATTTCAAATTGACGGAATTGGGATAAACTCTCTTTAAACTGTCAAGAGCAGTCTTGACGCTTTCAACATCTCCAACTCTCAAAAGATAAATGTACCTGCTTATATCAACATCTTGGGAGAAAGCGAAATTAATTAAAAGGAGCAGGGATATTTTTAGAGCTGTTTTTTTCATGAAGGGTTTTAACTATATCACCAAATAAAGTTGCAGATGTAGCCTTATTTATACGAACGATGATGTAATCGCCGGGTTTTATTCCATCCACCTTCGGGAAAATGACGACTTTGTTCGTATCTGTTCTGCCCATCCACTGATCAGATGAACGTTTGCTTTCACCTTCAACGAGAACTTCAACTTCGCTTCCTATCATACTTTGATTAATCTCGTGCGAAATCCTTTGCTGAAGTTCAATTATCTCATTCAACCTTCTTATCTTCACATCATCAGGGACATCATCTCCCATCTCATACGCTTTTGTCCCCTCGCGCGGTGAATACTTAAACATAAAAGCACCGTCAAACCTAACCTCTTCAAGCAAACTCAAAGTCAATTTGTGATCTTCTTCTGTTTCGGTTGGAAAACCAGCGATTATATCCGTAGATAAACTAACCCCAGGGATTATATCCCTTATCTTTTTGACAAGTTCAAGATAATGTTTTCTATCATAAGTTCTATTCATCAACTGAAGTATCCTATCCGAGCCTGATTGAACTGGGAGATGGATGTAATTGCAAATATTTGGATGTTCAGCGATCGTCATAATCAACTTTTCCGACATATCCTTTGGATGCGATGTGGTGAACCTGATTCTCATATTTCTATCAACCTGCGCGACAGCGGAAAGTAAATCTGCAAAATCATATTCGCCATCTCGATATGAGTTAACATTTTGTCCAAGCAGTGTGACCTCTCTATAACCTTGCGCAGAAAGCATCTCAACTTCTTTAACTATGCTCTTAAGAGGTCTGCTCCTTTCCCTTCCCCTTGTGAATGGGACGATGCAAAAAGTACAAAATTTATCACATCCCCTCATAACCGCAATCCAAGCGCTTATCCCATCCGTCCTCAACGGAGTTATATCGTCGTAAGTTTCAACCTTTGATAACTTCACCGCAATCCCTTTATGACCACCGAAAGCATCGTCCACAAGTTGCGGAAGTTTTCTATACTCATCCGGACCAACAACTATATCAGCAAGATTTTCATCTTCTATTAGTTTTTTCTTCAATCTTTCCGCCATGCACCCCAAAACCCCGATGATTAGGTTTGGGTTCCGCTTTTTATACCTTAAAAAAGAGCTTAGCCTGCCCATCACCCTTTGTTCAGCGTGTTCCCTAACACTGCAAGTATTTACAAGGATCACATCTGCTTTTGAAGCGTCATCGGTAAGCGCATAGCCATAATTTTTCATAATTCCGAGAACGATCTCCGAATCCGCAAGGTTCATCTGGCAACCATATGTCTCTATGTAAATCTTCCTTGTTTGGCTCATCTCTTGTGGGAAATTTTTTTAATTTTTGATGACTCCAATCGCAAGTAAATTTACAAAAACGTAAATTTAAAAACAAGGAGCATCACTTCACGGACTCTGGAAATCTTTCCCTGACCAATTCTTCTCGGAGCTTGAAGAAGTGCTTGAAGGTTAAAAATACAACTCCGATCGCCAGAGTTAACAACAGCATATCGGTTATAGTCAATGTCAAATTTTTCGCCTCTATATATCTTTTCAAAAGGATTAAAAGCGAAGTCATCGTCGTCAATATCATAAACCCGGCGGGTATGATGGCGAAATATGCTTTAATTGCCTTTTGCGCAAACCATGCCGTCACAGCCACAAGCGTAAGAGCTGCTAAAAGTTGGTTCGCTGAGCCAAATATCGGCCAAATTTTTTGATAACTATTTGTAAATGAAAGCAACGCGGTTAGAATTATTCCAATAAGCGAGTTAAAAACTCTTGAACTTAAAATCGCTGGCTTCTTTTCAAATAAAACATTCCACAATTCCTCAAAGAAATATCTCATCAATCTGAAAAGCGTGTCAATTGTCGTTATCAAAAATCCCTCAAGCATTAAAATCCCAAACACCGTTCCATATGCCACGGGTATCCCAAGCCCAGCGTTAAGTGTTTTACCAACGCTCACAGCAAACGCAAGAGGAGCGTTGCCTTGCTTCAAGTGACCATTCTGCATAGGCCATACGAGTTCCTTATAATGCCCAAAATCAAGAGCACCAAGTATCGCAAAAGCAACCGTTAACCCAAGCAGGGACTCAAGAAGCATAGCCCCATACCCGATAAGATGAGCATGTTTCTCATTAGCAAGCTGTTTTGATGTTGTCCCAGTTGCAATTAAAGCATGAGCCCCAGAAATAGCACCACAAGCGATGGTCACAAACAAAAATGGCCAAACCCATCCAATAGCTTCAACTGACTCTGAATTTATGTTAAAAGTTGGGAACTGAATCTTCACCCCAGACAAACCACTCCCAACTATCCCCAAAAGTAAACTTGTAAGACCAATGTATAAAAAGTGAACATTTGTGAAATCGCGAGGTTGTAAAATTATCCACACAGGAATCCACGAAGCCACAAGAGAATAAAAAAGAATTATCACCATCCACGATTTTGGATCGAGCGTAACAGGATACTTAAAGCCAATAACTACTGAAAATAAGGCTATTGCCAATGCTAAAACGCTCGCAATATATGTTCTGACACGCTTTTTATAGAGCAGATAACCAACCAATGGAGCAAACATTGTAATTATTATAACCGAAGTTGAAGCTATGCCCCCTATTTTGCCATAAACTTTACCGTTTATAACAGCGGTCTTTAAAAGTGTTTGATCAGGAGGTAGCCCCAAATCCGAAATCGGATAAAAAGAAGTCAAAGCCACCGCTGTAAGTTGAAGAAACGCAGCATTTACAAGCATTATAAGCAAAACCGAAAACGAAAGGAAAAAAGCAAAACCAGTATTCCCAAGCGTTTTTCTCGCTATATGCGCAATTGAACGACCATTTTCTCTGACACTTACAAACAAAGCAGAAAAATCATGGACCGCACCGATAAAAATTACCCCAAGCAAAAGCCAAAGCCAGACCGGAACAAATCCATAAATTAACGCAAGGGTTGGTCCAATGATTGGTCCAGCTGCTGCAATTGAAGCGTAATGATGCCCAAGCAAAACTATCGGCTTGGTTGGAACATAATCAACTCCATCATTTATGCGAACTGCAGGAGTCGGGATGTTTGGATTTACCCCAGCCTTACGAGCAACATATTTACCCCAAGTTAAAAAGCCGATAAATAAACCTAAAACTGATATAAGCATTGCAACCGCAAGATTCATCTTAACACCTCAATTTTTTATTGAAATGCGTTTTCAATATGATTTATCTGAAACTTTCTATCTTTAAACGCTATGCCAATGAAATCAAACCTACACTCCGAAAATTTCACATCGTGTGTCTCAAGGAAAGCGCTGGCAATCTTTTTCAACTGTTTTCTCTTCGCGATTGTGACCGAATCCTCAGGGGCACCAAATTTATCCGAAAACCTCATTTTAACTTCAACAAATACAAGCACATCACCATCCATAGCAACTATATCAATCTCACCGTGTCCATATCTATAATTCCTTCTCAAAATCTTATAACCTTTATCGGTCAGAAACTTAACAGCGATATCTTCGCCAAGTTTCCCTTTATCTTTCTTCATCAAAAAGATCAAATTGAATTGGTGATTTTAAAATTTCTCTAACAGGCTTGTAAGACCTTCTGTGAATCTCGGTAAGTCCAAGCTTTTTTATCGCTGAAAGGTGCTCTTTGGTTGGATAGCCTTTATGCTTTAGAAAATTATAACCCGGGAAAATTTTGTCGTAATATTCCATAAGTTCATCCCTTAACACTTTCGCAATTATTGACGCAGAAGCAATTGAAATCGATTTTCTATCACCCTTGATCACATTTTTCACAACGATTTTCTTCGCCCGATTGTTTAACATCCACAAATTGACATCAAAATAATTACCATCAACCAAGACAACCTCTGGGGTTATCTCAAGGTCAAGCAATGCTCTGAGCATCGCGAGTTTCGTCGCCCTCCTTATGTTAAATTTATCAATTTCCACATTTGACGCTAACCCGATGCCAATGTCAATGGCGACGCTTGAAATTATCTCGCAAAGTTCTTTGCGCAATTGAGATGAAACTTTCTTCGAATCATAAATAAAAGGATTGAAATATCCCCTCGGCAAAACAACCGCACATGCAACAACAGGTCCAGCAAGCGGTCCACACCCAGCTTCGTCAACCCCCGCTATAACAGAATAACCCTGAGAATAAAATTTATTCTCTATCCTCATCATCTCGCTTTTGCGCGTCAACTTTACCATCGCAAACTGCCAAAGTAAATTGCAAATAAACCAATTAACATCTCAAATTTAAGAATGTTGCTCAATCTGTTCAAATTCCGCCTACTTCTATCGCTTATCAACGAAAATATCACAAAAATTAAACCGACATCAGCGATCGAAACAATCAAAATATAGTAGTGATTGTAAACCCCAATAAAATAAGGAACTATCGTTGCGAAGATTAAAACAAGAAACACAGAAACTGAAACTGCAACAGCCCAATTAACACCGCGAACTATTGGGAATGTCCTCACCCCAGATTTCAAATCCCCTTCCATATCTTCAATATCCTTGATTATCTCTCGCCCAAAATTTATCATAAATGCAAAAAGAAACGGGAATAAGGCACCTTTAAAATTCCCTACAACGCTACCCGCAAATATGAAAGCAAGCCCAGTTATAAAAGCAACCGTGAAATTCCCAACAAGCGGAATCTTCTTCAAAACATAACTGTAAAGAAAAATCACAACGCTTGAGAAAAAAGCTATGGCAAACGCTATTTTATTCAAAAACGACGCAAACAACAGCCCCGAAATTGTGCAAACAAAATAAATAAACAAAGCAAATCTTTTGCTTACCAAACCCGACGGTATCGCTCTGTGTGGTTTATTTATCCTGTCAATTTCAACATCAAAAAAATCATTTATTACATTCGCCCCAGCATCAATCAAGACTCCAACAATCCCAGCCACCAAAGCAAGTCTAAATATATCAAAACTTTCAGAACCCAAAATTAAAACGCCGACCGATATCGTCAAACCAGAAATCAAAACATTTGAAGGTCTGATTATCTTAATTACTCCCACCAAAACCTTTTTAAAATTCACTTTCAACTCCGATATGTATTTTCCCTGTTTTAAAAGAGTCTCCTTTACCAAGCGCGTAAATCAAACTTAACCTGCCAATCCCAGTCTTAAACTTTGCTCCAACGCCATAGCCATATCTTACCGCCTCAAATGAACTTTTTATCCTCGGCAAAAGAACAGGGCGATAAATATAACCCAAATCAAGAAATATAAATCCCCACAGATCGCTGCTGAACATAAACCTATCTTCAAGATTTAGCCAAATTGCTCGCGTCGCAAGAAATTCTTTTTCCCTATACCCACGCAAACTCCTCGTCCCGCCAAACCTAAAAACATCACTCTCATCAAGTCCATCACCAACCACCATCATCGCATTGAACCTCGGGACGAAAACACTTTTTAAAATTTTTTCAAAATTGAGATAAAAATCAAGCGAAACTTGAAACTTATTTATATTAATCTTTCTCTTCACATCAGGAGTTAACAATTTTTCGGGACCGAGAATTTTCTTGTTCCCGACCTCATAAAAACTTAAAAAATAAACTCCAGACCTCGGGAAATCCACATCATCCCTTGAATCATACGAAATTCCCAACCCCGCATTTAAACTTATGCTTTCAAAAATTTGATAACCCACATATTCAGTTGCAGTTGGAATTACGGACCTTTGCGAAATATAAAACGATGCTTTCAAAATCTCCAAAACCTTTTCAGAACTGGTCAATTCAACCGAAAGGCTCAATTTTGGTTCCCTCACGACATAAATTGAATCCTGCTTCCTTTGATAAAAATAAACTTGAGCACCAACAGGTGTATCCAAAACATAAGGCTCAAAATAATGAATTTCAAATTCCTGCGTCTCCCGAGCCTCAGCGTTCCACCGAGCCCCAAATCTTCTACCTGTGCCGAAGAGATTTTTTAAAAGTATGTTTATATACCCAGTAAAATACCCGCGGGAATTTTCACCCTTCGGAACATAACCGATTATCCCATCAAATAAATTCATCTTCCCTTCCTTAACCTTAATTAAAATCCCGCTGGCTGTATCACTGATAAAAATCTCAGGCTCCTCAACGGATTCAAACAATCCAATTTTAACCAACCTCTTTCTTACCTGATCAAATTTCGCCTCACGGTAAATTTCGCCCTTCTTAATTCTCATCTCACGCACTATAAAATCTTCCTTCGTTAATTTGTTCCCCTCAATTCTTATCTGATCAATTTTCAAAACTTTGCCTTCGCTTATGTGAAGTCTCAAATTTACAAAGCCACGCTCGTCAAATCCTAAATCCAAAACCTCAACCCTTGCGAGCGGATGCCCGATGTTTGCATATGCGCTAAGAATTTTTTCAATCTTATCTTCCAAAATCTTCGGTGAAAATCTTTCTCCCTTTCTGAAGCCAGAAATTTTTATTATATCTTCGTGCGATAAAATTTGATTCCCTAAGATTTCAACTTCGCCAAATTTTGCCTGCTCCCCCTCATAGATGTAAATTTTGAATTTCCCACCGTCAAATTTTATCGATTCAACCTTTGCAAAATAAAATCCATTTTCAATGTAAAGATTTAAAATTTGTTCCTTCACGGATTCTATTTTCTCCGCTGTAACTTCATCATCGACTATTCCCCGAACCAGTTTGACCATCTCCCCCTCATTTAAATGCCTATTCCCGAAAATTTCAATTTTTATCGATTGCGAGAATAAAAGATATGGGATCAAAAGAAAAGCAAAAACTTTAAACTGTGCTTTGCGGATCAACATCAATTATTAACTTAACACTTTTTGAATTTAATTTCGGCTCAAACTTTTCTTTCAACTGCCAGATCACCCCTGAAATTTCCCCAATAGATTTATCAATTTGCCTTGGTATTTTCATTATTATGTGATATCTATAATTTCGCTTTATCTTTGGTATCGCAGCTGGAGCTGGACCGAGGACCTGAACCAGACGGTGAATTTTAGACTTTAATTCCTTCGCGAATTCATCTGAAACAAGTTCAACGTTCTTCTCGTTCTCTCCCTTGAACTCAATCAATATAAGCCTTGAAAATGGCGGATAATTTAAATCTTTTCTCACCTTAAGTTCGCGCTCGTAAAATTCAAGCGTTTTATGCCCGGCAACATAATCAAAAATGTAATGGTTTGATTGAAATGTTTGAATTATAACTTCGCCTTCTTTTGCGCTTCTACCAGCTCTGCCTGCAACCTGAGTTAAAAGTTGAAATGTCCTCTCACTTGACCTAAAATCAGGGATAAGCATCGGTATATCCGCAGATATCACGCCAACGAGCGTCACCCTTGAAAAATCAAGCCCCTTAGCAACCATCTGCGTCCCAAGCAATATATCCGCTTCCCCATTTACAAATTTATTCATAATTCTATCATAAGACCTCCCACCAGATGTCGTATCAAGGTCCATCCTTATAATTTTTGCGTTCGGCAAAATCTGAGCCAATTCATCCTCAACTTTTTGCGTCCCAACCCCCTTTAATTTAAGTTTAACTCCCCCACACCTTGAGCACTTTTCGGGAACCCCTTTAACTGAACCGCAATAATGACACCTCAAGTGATTTTGAACTTTATGATAGATCAAAGTAACGCTACAATTGCTACACATTTCAACATATCCACAATCTTCGCACTCAATATAAGTTGAATATCCACGCCTATTTTGAAAAATTATAATACCTTCCCCCTTCGAAATCCGCTCATCAATTTTTTGAGCCAAAACCGTCGAAATTGAACTTTTATTACCGCGCTCTTTTCGTTCCTTTATCATATCGATGATTTCAATCTTTGGCATCTTCGCTTTATCAACTCTCTCCGGAAGAACAAGCAGATGATACTTGCCAATTTTCGCATTATAGTATGATTCAAGTGATGGCGTAGCCGAACCAAGTATTACGACCGCGTTATTTAACTTCGCCCTCATTATCGCCACATCTCTCGCATTGTATCTTGGCGGGTTGTCAAATTGCTTATATGCGCTTTCCTGCTCCTCATCAACAACGATCAAACCAATGTTATTAAGTGGTGCAAAGACAGCAGACCTTGGACCAATTACAATTTTGTAAACCCCATCTTTTATCATCCTCCAAGAATCATATCTTTCACCAAGGGACATCCTGCTGTGCAAAATCCCAACTATATCTCCAAAACTTCTTTTAAATCTGTTCACAATTTGAGGTGTAAGCGAAATTTCAGGAACTAAAACAATCGCCGTTTTCCCCAATTTTATTACTTCATTTATCGCTTCAATGTAAATTTGCGTCTTCCCGCTTCCAGTCACGCCGTAAAGCAAAAATGTTTTGAACTCTCCCGAATCAATCGCACACTTTATCTCAACTAAAGCTCTCTTTTGATGCTCGTTTAACTCAATCTCCTTGTCAGGCTCACTATACTCATACTCAAACTTCCTCACCATTTCCTTTTCATAAACTTTAACCAAACCTTTTTCAACCAGTTTTTTGATCGTTTGAGCGCTTCCACCTGTTCTTTTTAAAACTTCTGAAACCAAAATCCCATTTTTACCCTTCCTCGATTGGTCGATCAAAAAAAGCAAAATTTCCACCTGCTTTGGTGCTGACCTTTCAAGCTCACTGATCACTTGAGTTAACTTTTTCAAATTATCTGCATACGGTTCCGATATGCTGATAAATTTTTCAACCTTTATTTTAGCCCTTTGCGCTGGGAGATATTTTTCAACTTCGACATAACCAAGCGACTCAAGCCCGTGTAGAATTGAATATATGTTTTTGAATTTAAATTTGGACTTCAAAGTTTTTATCGCAAGAGCAGAATTTTTATCCATAAGGTATTTTAAAACAAGGGCTCTGTTCGGCGAAATTTTTTCCATTTTTGATAAAGTCTCCGGGTCAGGCTGGCGAATAAGTTTTACGACTCTTTTGCTTTCTAAAATAGTCCCAGCGGGCAAAGCTGTTTTTAAAACCTCGCCCCAGCTTGAAAGATAATAATCGGCAACCCACTTTGTGAGCTTCAACATTTCATCTGAAAAAACGGGACTTGGATCAAGCACATCTTTTATCTCTTTCAACTTGTGCCATGCGCTCTGATTTGAAATCTCAACGATTATTCCGGTTAATTCTTGGTTTCCAAATGGAACTATCACCCTTTTCCCGATGGCGATATCATCTTTTAATTCCTCCGGAACAATGTAAGTGAAAAGTTTATTTGCTGGGATAGGAAGCGCCACATTTACATAAAGGTTTCCCATAAACACACACTTTCAAATTTTTTATTGATTCACAAGCGATTCAAGAATTTTATAAACCTGAACCAAGGGAAGATTTCTTTCTTCAGCAATTCTTTTACATTCTTCAAACTCGGGGATCAAACGTTCGGTGTTGTCAATCGAGACAAGTTTAAATTTAACCTTCCCAAATGGCGTGTCAATCTCTTTTTGTGTCCTCGGCAATTTTTTCCTTCTGATCTCTATAATTCTAACGCCAAGCGTTGTTGTCTGCGTGAAAATAAGATTCAACACATCATCGAGTTTTGATTCTGAAACAAGAACCGAAAGCAAAATCCCGGGGCGTCCCTTCTTCATAATCAACGGCACGAGATAAGCATCTTTTGCGCCAGCGGATAAAAGTTTTTCAATCACATAAGGATAAATTTCGGGGTTCATATCATCTATGTTTGTTTCAATAAGAAGAAGCTTCTCTTCTTCATATTTTAGTGGCGCCTCTCCAATTATAACTCTCAAAAGGTTAGGTTGATTTGGAATTTCAAATTCACCAGCCCCATACCCGACCGAATTTATTCTTATTATTTCTTTCTCAAGACCGAACTCCGCAAGCGTTGCAACTATAGCTGCACCCGTCGGAGTCGTCAATTCAAATTGAACATCAGTGAGAACAACGGGAACATTTTTCAAAATCTCAACAGTTGCAGGTGATGGAATTGGCATCCTTCCATGTCGTGTTTGAACAAATCCACCTGAACCAAGGGGAACTTTTGAAACAAAAATCTTCTCTATCCCAAGTTTTTCAATGCAAATTGAAGTTCCAACTATATCAACTATTGAATCAATCGCCCCAACCTCATGAAAGTGAACCTCTTCAATTGTTGTGTTGTGGATTTTAGCCTCAGCCTGAGCAAGCGTTGTAAAAATTTTCTTTGAAGTTTGTTTAACAAACTCAGATAAACTGCTTCCATCGATTATCTGAAAAACATCCGAAAGATGACGATGCCTATGTTCCTGCTCCTTAACCATCACATCAAATTTTGTCGCACTTATCCCATGTCTTATGACTTTTCTAACTCCAACTTCAAAGTTTTCCAAGTTCAACTTTTGAACTTCGGATTTAAATTCCTCAAAATCAACGCCTGCATCTATGAAAGCACCTATCGTCATATCACCACTTATCCCTGAAAACGCATCAAAATATGCAATTTTCATCCAAGCGATCAATTAATTTTTGGTAAAATTTAATCTGTTAAACTGATATAATCAAGGAGATGAAATTAAGTTAATCTGTTAACCGCAGAGCTCACAATTTTTCGGGAAGGTAAATAACAAATTTTGTCCCCTTTCCAAGTTGACTTGAGACCTCAATTTGACCCGAAAGAATTTCAACTATGGATTTCGTCAAAGAAAGCCCAAGACCAGCTCCAGATGGATTTATCTCAAATGCATTTCTACCACGGTAGAACCTATCAAAAATATGGGGCAAATCATCTTCACTGATTCCAATCCCTGTGTCAGAAACAGAAATTTTAACTTTACCATTTACCTTTTCACAAACTATTTCAACTTTTCCATTTGAACCTGTGTATTCAATTGCGTTATCAATTATATTTCTCAATGCCTCAAATAAAAGTTTTTCGTCAGAATACACGAATACATCGCTATTGCAGTAAAACCTCAATTTTACATTTTTTTGCTTCGCTTTGAGACCAAAAGTTGAAATTAACTCGCCAATTAAATCCGACACATTAACCATCCCCGAATTTGCCCTTATAACCCCGGATTCAGCCTTTGCAAGGTAAAGCATTGACTTTATTATTGAAATTGTCCGCTCGGTTTGCTTCTGAATCAAATTCAAAGTGCTAATATATTCGTTTGAACGCCTCTTCTTCATCAAAGTTATCTCAACCTCATCTTTTATAACCGTAAGCGGAGTCAAAAGTTCATGCGCAACATCAGATGTAAACTGCGATATTTGTTTAAAAGCCCTTTCCAACCTATCAAGCAATCTATTGAGTGAGTTTACAAGTTTAACAATTTCCTCGGGATGGTTACCCGCACCGATGTCAATTCTTTCAGTTAAATTTTCCCCTGTTATTTTATCCGCCTTCTCTATGATTCGCTCAAGCGGACTTATCAATCTTGAAACGATTAAATTCCCACCATACGCCACAAGAACAAATGTGAGAATGAAAGCAATGACAAGCGAAGTTCTTAAGAGCCCCATCGCAGTCTGAACGGTCCCCTCAAACTTTGACGTCTCAATAACACCGCAGACCTCACCATTATAATAAAGCGGAAGATAAAAAATTCGCAATCTTTTGCCATTTACCTCTATTTCATCCGCCTCGCCCAACTTGCTCGCTCTCGGCTGAGGAATTACGAACTTCCCCTTCTTCAAATTTTCAGATTCGGAGATGACGTTTAAATTTTTATCAAAAACTCTGAAAAAAATCGAGGACTCATTTAGATAAAAATGTTCCGCCTCATAAAATTCGGTTGAATCTACAAAAGATAAAACTTCACCATCAAATTTCAATTTCTGTGTGATCTTTTTAGCTTCGTCATTTAACAAAATGTCAAGTTCCCTATGAAGGGACCTATCAAGGTATATGTAAACCAATGCCTCCGCTATCAAAATCGCTAAAATAAAAACAAACAAATACCACAAATTTAGCCTAAATTTTAACGACTTATAATTCATCTTTGCGACACAATTTTATTCCACTTTTAAAACATAGCCAACGCCTCGAACAGTATGAATCAACTTTTTGTCAAAATCCTTGTCAATTTTTTTCCTGAGGTAATTGATATAAACATCAATATAGTTTGTCCCCGTGTCAAAATTTATCCCCCACACGTTTTCTCCTATTTCAGCCCTTGTTACTACTTTCCCTCGATTTATCGCAAGATAATAAAGAAGTTCAAATTCCTTTGGCGAAAGATAAATTTTTCTCCCACCCCTGGTCACTGTCCTATTGATCGGGTTAATAACAAGGTCATAAATTTGAACTGTAGAGGAAACGACCTTTGAACGTCTTGTCAATGCCCTTATCCTCGCAAGAAGTTCCGAAAATGAAAACGGCTTCGTAAGATAATCATCCGCCCCAGCATCAAGACATTTAACTTTCATATCAACCGAATCAACAACTGTCAACATCAAGATAGGAGTTGTAATTTTGTTTTTTCTTATTTCTCTACAAACCTCAAGCCCATCTTTTTGAGGTAATCTTAAATCAAGGATTATACAATCATACACCCCTGAAATGGCCATAAAAACACCCGATTCACCATCGTATGCCACATCAACATTATATCCCGCCTCTCTTAAACCTCTCTTCAATGTCCTTGTCAAATCCTTTTCGTCTTCAATCAAAAGCAATCTCATGGCAAATTAAAACTTTTTTGCAACTACTATTAAAATTAATTCCGTCCGAAATTACAAGCAAATTTTAACCTCGAAATTAATAAATTCTAATCGGTTTTTGATGCTTTTCTAATTTTTTGTTTCGTAAATTTAAAATAAAAAGGTTTTAGCCATGCCACTTCATCCAATGCTTGTTCACTTTCCGATTGCGCTTTTAACAAGCTATCTTATCTTTGAAATTCTCTGGATGCTTTTTCAAAAAGATTGGCTTAAAAATTCATCTCTTCTTCTTCTTTTGCTTGGCTTGATCTTCGTTGTTCCATCAATTTTATCAGGTGAAGCATCTGCAGAAAACTTCGAAAAGGTGTCACATCTTGAGGAGTTAATTGAGTCCCATGAGACGTTTGCAAAGCTTACTGGCGTAACCTTCTTCATCGCTCTAATTTTAAAAGTGATCTTGATACGAACTGGGAAATTTAATTTTAAAACCAATTTAATCGTTTTCGCCATTTCCTTAATTGGAATGTTCTTTTTGATTCAAACAGGGCTAAAGGGTGGCGAATTAGTCTACAAACATGGCGTTGGAATACTTTATTAAACAATTTATAAAACAAAAGACTTAGACAAGCAAATGCGCAAACTTATCTTTATATCTGCATTTATCGTTGGTTTTGTCTTTGGACAGCAAGATACAACAGAGCAAATTATAGATTTTGAAACGATTAAAACAATGAACGGTAAACAGATTTATGAGGTATTTTGTGCAAAATGCCATGGCATAGATGGAAAAGGGAACATCCCGGAGGAGATAAAGCAAAATTGGGATGTCCCACCGCCAGACTTCACAGATGGCTATTTCAATACAAGAGAAACCAGAAAGGACTGGTATGCAGTAATAAAATATGGTGGAACATCAAGAGGTTTATCTCAAACGATGCCCGCTTTTGGCGATGTTTTCACCGACCAACAAATCTATGAAACAATAGAACACATAAAATCTTTCGTCGATCAGAAAAAATATCCACAAGGCGAGGTAAACTTTATAAGGGCACACTATGTGACAAAAGCGTATGTCGAGCAAGAATTTCTTTTGATCCCAACCTTTACATATAAATTTGAAAACGGTCATAATATAAATGACACGAAGGTTGTTCTATACTATGCAAACAGATTCGGAACAAGATATCAATACGAAGTTAAGCTGCCGATACAAAATTTGAGATCGTGCGTTCAAAATACAACTGGCATTGGCGACTTGGAACTCGGTTTGAAATACGCTTTTTATGATAACTATAAAAATCTGTCAATTTTAACAGCTGGTTTTGAAGTTTCCTTGCCCACTGGAAGTGAAGCGAAAGGTTTTGGCAAAGGGACAGTTGTCCTTGTTCCGTATCTTGCCGGTGCAAAGGGGCTTGGGGAAAAAATTGAAATCCAAGGAAGTTTAAAAATTGAAACACCCGTTAATAAAGCCAAGGGAAATCCCGAATTAATTTATGCCCTTTCAACAACTATCGTCATCCCGGAGGGCAAAAGAGGAATTTTTCCTGGCGTCGAACTTATAGGGATAAAAACGCTTGGAACTGAAGAACATCAAATCTCACTCGTCCCGAAAATTTACATCGCCCTCACAAGGCGAGGACATATTGCATTATCCATCGGAAGGGAAATACCAATATACGGGGGTCAACCTTTCAAATATAGATATGTTGGATTTGTATTGTGGGATTACGTAGATGGCGGTATTTTCAGTGGATGGTGACAACCAGCGTAAGACAGGATAAGTCTGAGGGATTTGAAAATTAGGAATGTTATTTTTAAATTCATTCCAAGTTTTCTTCACTGAAAAATTTCAAAAAACAAAAAGGAGTATTCTTGTATGGACTTGGTGTTTTTGGTCCCAGTTATTGGGGCTTTGGGTGTGCTTTACGCTCTTTATCTTTTCTATTACGTTAAGAAACAGCCCGCCGGCAACCAAACAATGCAAGATATTGCGGAGTTAATTCAAAAGGGCGCAGCAGCTTTTCTCAAAAGAGAATACTCAACGCTTGCAATTTTTATAACGGTAATGTTTATAATCCTTCTTGTTGTAATAGGGATTAAAACTGCATTTGCTTTTATAAGTGGTGCAATTTGTTCAATGCTTGCTGGTTTTATTGGAATGACAGCAGCTACGAGAGCAAACGTTAGAACTGCTCAAGCAGCAACCCAAGGACAAAACAAGGCTCTTGTTATTTCATTTACCGGCGGGTCTGTGATGGGTTTAACAGTTGCAAGCCTTGGATTGCTTGGGCTTGGGCTCTTTTATATTTTTTACAAAGACCCAACAATAATCAGCGGTTTCGGCATGGGGGCAAGTTCAATAGCGCTTTTTGCAAGGGTCGGTGGCGGAATTTACACGAAAAGTGCTGATGTCGGAGCAGATCTTGTCGGAAAAGTTGAAGTTGGAATACCCGAAGATGACCCGAGAAACCCAGCAGTAATTGCAGATAATGTGGGAGATAATGTAGGAGATGTCGCTGGGATGGGCGCCGACCTCTTTGAATCATATGTTGGCTCGGTGATAGCAACGATAGCAGTTGGAGCAACGCTTAATCTGCCAAATAAAGAAATTTGGATGGCTCTGCCACTCATAGTTATAATGTTTGGGACAATCGCATCCTTCGTAGCCTCACTTTCAATCAGAATTTTTCAGAATATAGACCCTCAAAAAGCTCTTAGATACTCGACATTCGTTGCTGAGGGTTTGCTTATAATCTTCTCGTATTTTATAGTTAAAAACTTGATTGGGGACTTAAAACCGTTCTGGGCAATTACCTCAGGTGTCTTCGCTGGAATTGCGATCGGACTTTTAAGCGAATATTATACTTCAGGTTCACCGATAAAATCAATTGCCCAATCAGCAACAACAGGTGTAGCAACAAATATAATCACAGGGATAGCCGTCGGATTCAAAAGCACAACCTACCCAGTTCTCGCAATAGCAATAGCAATTTTTATATCTTATATAACCAGTGGGATTTATGGGATAGCAATTTCTGCAGTCGGAATGCTTGCGACAATTGGAATAGCAATGTCAGTTGATGCTTACGGTCCTATAGCAGACAACGCTGGTGGAATTGCTGAAATGTCTCATCTTGGACCTGAAGTAAGAAAGATAACTGATAAGCTTGATGCGCTTGGGAATACCACCGCAGCAATTGGTAAAGGTTTCGCGATTGGTTCAGCTGCTTTGACCGCACTTGCACTCTTTACCGCTTATTCGCAGAGCGTTGGGCTTGAAAAAATTGATTTAACAAAAGCACAAACCGTTATCGGTCTTTTGATCGGAGCTGGAATGCCATTCCTTTTCGCTGCACTTACAATGGAAGCAGTCGGAAAAGCAGCATTTAAAATAGTAGAAGAAGTAAGAAGACAATTCCGTGAAATCCCCGGACTTCTCGAAGGAAAAGCAAAGCCAGACACCGCAAAATGCGTTGATATAGCAACCGCAGGAGCTCTGAAAGAAATGATTCTACCAGGGATACTCGCAATTGCTATCCCGATTCTAACTGGAATAATCCTTGGTCCTGAAGCACTCGGTGGATTGCTCGCAGGTGCAATTGCAACAGGTGTTATGATTGCACTATTTATGGCAAACGGCGGTGCTGCGTGGGACAACGCAAAGAAATATATAGAAGCTGGAAACTTTGGTGGAAAAGGTTCAAACGCGCATAAGGCAGCGGTTGTCGGAGACACAGTCGGCGATCCATTTAAAGATACGAGCGGTCCATCAATGAATATACTTATAAAGTTAATGTCAATTGTTGCACTTGTGTTTGGAATTTATCTCAAAAGCCTACACTACAACTGGTTTGCATCTTTATTTAAATAAAAACTGACAAAGGGGCACTTAAATGTGCCCCTTCATTAAATAATTCCCCCTCAAAATGGAAAAATTAAAAATCAAAATAACCCGACTTCGACAGAATCACGATTTACCTTTACCTCAATATGCGACCGAAGGCTCAGCTGGAATGGACATTTACGCTGACATAGAGAATGAAATAACAGTTAAACCAGGGGAAATTGCGATGATACCAACAGGAATCGCGATTGAGCTCCCACCCGGATATGAAGCTCAAATAAGACCAAGGAGTGGACTTGCGTTAAACCACGGGATAACGCTCCTCAATACACCTGGAACTATCGACTCAGATTATCGCGGAGAAATTAAAATTATTCTTATAAACCTCGGCAAGAAAGAGTTTAAAATTAAGCGCGGGGATAGGATTGCCCAAATGATAATATCAAAGTATGCGAAGGTTGAATGGGAGGAAACAACTGAACTTAACGCAACAAAAAGAGGTGCCGGGGGCTTCGGGCATACGGGTACATGAACATACCAATCTTAACATACCACAAAGTCGATACAAAATTTGAATTTGGAATAACGAGAGTCACGCCGAGCCAATTTGAAAAACATATTAAATTTCTTCAAAGTGAAGGATTTAAATCGCTTACGGTTTCAGAGGCAAGAAACTTAAAAACCGCAGAGGGAAAGTTTATTTGTATAACTTTTGACGATGGATATAAAAATGTAATTGACTTCGCATTTCCGATTTTAAAAAAATTCAATTTCAAGGCAACGGTTTTTGTCATTTCAAACTTCGTCGGAAAACTTAACACTTGGGATTTCAGTTTTGGGATAAGATTTAAACACCTAAGCTGGGAAGAACTTAAAATCCTTTTAGACAACGGCTGGGAGATCGGTTCACATTCGGCAAACCATTTATGCCTTACCTTTTTAGATGATGAAAAAATCAAGTATGAACTTGAGATCTCGAAAAGTGAGATAGAGAAAAACCTTGGGATAAAAGTAAGATCATTTGCCCCGCCATTTAGCAGATACAATGAAAAAATTGTAAAATTTGCAACTGATTTAGGTTATGAAGGAATCTATGCGCTATCAAACGGGATGAAGTTTGATGGGGTATATCACAGATTTGCAGTTTATTCAATCGACACGATTTCGTCTTTGCGCAGAAAAATTAATGCCTCAAATTTTGAAAAATTCAAACTAAATTTAATAAATTTGTTCTCTGAATTCACAATGCGAATAAATTTTGCGAAAAACAAAATTAAAAAGTAAAATGGAAGCACCTTCCAAAGGGACATTATATCTTGTCGCAACCCCAATTGGAAACCCAGATGATATAACGCTTCGCGCACTAAGGGTTCTAAAAGAGGTTGATATCATCTTATGCGAAGAGCTTAAAGAGGGGAAAAAAATTTTATCAAACTACAAGATAGAACCCAAGGAGCTGGATACGCTCAACGAACATAATGAGAGCTTGAAAGTTGAAAAAATCATAGGCGATTTAAATTCAGGTAAAAACATTGCTTTGATCTCAGATGCTGGAACACCTGTTTTCTCAGACCCAGGCTCTATGCTTGTGAAAAGGGCGATAAAAGAAGGAATTAAAATTGTCCCAATACCAGGGGCTTCTGCACTTTTGCTTGCATTGATAGTTTCAGGATTTAACATTGAAAAATTTGTTTATTACGGGTGGCTTTCACAAAAAAGGTCAAAAAGAAGGGAAGAATTAAGAAGATTAAAGGGCGAACAGAGAACAGTTGTAATATTTGAAACTCCATATCGAATCATCCCTGTGCTTGAGGATATCGGAACGATACTTGGAGTTGATAGAAAAATTTGCGTCGCCTATAACTTAACAATGCCAGATGAGGAAATAATCAGGGGAAATGTGATTGAAGTTATAAACTATCTATCCGAGAATAAGAAAAAAGGTGAATGCGTGATTGTGATAGCAGGGGCTGAGGAGAGCAAAAAATTGGAATTTTAAAACAAAAAAAGATTTCAAATGGACTATCTCACCACTGCAATAGAAGCAGCAAAAGAAGCGGGAAAATTTCTAAAAATGAACCTCGGCAAGGTTAAAAACATTGAAAGAAAAAAAGAAGAGATAAATCTTGTAACCGAAATCGATAAAGGCTCTGAAAAAAAGATAATTGAGCACATTAAAAACAAATTCCCAAACCATAGCATACTTGCAGAGGAAAGCGGGGAAACATCAAAAACTTCTGAATATAAATGGATAATCGACCCGCTTGATGGAACAACAAATTACACTCACTCTTTTCCCGTCTTCTGCGTGTCAATAGCACTTGAATACAAAGGTGAAGTGATACTTGGGGTTGTCTATGACCCGAACCT
>CALJEK010000051.1 GCA_938074445.1 Candidatus Kryptoniota bacterium
GGGATATCTTTTTCAACGATTATGCTTTTGGTTGCGTATGGTGTGAATCCGAATTCTTTAACAGTTGAGCCGAAAATTGCAACTACCGTCGTTTTCATAGCAGAGCCTATGTGCATTAGTCCCGAATCGTTCGTGATGAGAAGTTTACAAAGTGATAAAACGGCGGACGATTCAAGAAGCGTGGTTTGACAACATAGATTTATCGGTTGAGTTTTCATCATATGTTCAACGGTCCTGCATCTTTCCTTATCTTCTTTTCCGCCAAGCAAAATTATTTTCGCATCGAATTTCTTCGCAAGTTCATCCCCGAGTTGTGCAAATCTTTCAGGTAGCCATCTTTTCGTCTCATGTTTTGCTGACGGTGCGATCGCTATGTAAAGGTTTTCTTCGGAAAAATTAATTTTCTTTTTCACTTGCTCAATTATGTCTTTAGGAACAAATATCTCAAGCCCCTGGTTATCATTTTTGATAGAAAACCTTGACACGGTCTCGAGGTATTTTTCTACGACATGAATTGCATTTTTGTATAGATTAATTTTAAATTTTACCAAAAGAAACCTTTTGAAAACTCTCTTGTTGATTTTGACCACCTTCGCACGTGAGAAAGCTCTTAAAAATAGGCTTCTGAAGTTGTTGTGAATGTCAATGATTAAATCGTATCTTTCTTTTAAAATCCTTTGTTTCAAATTCAGCAGTTCTTTGAAACCATTCTTTGAGTCGAACTCAATTAGATTCGTCAAGTTTGGGTTGAACCTTAAAAGTTCTGAAAATTCTTTTTTTACTACAAAGTCAATTTGAGAAGCGGTGAATTTATTTCTCAACGCTCTTATAAGTGGAGTTGCCAGGACGATGTCGCCGATTGAACTTAATCTGATTATCAGGATTTTTTGCGGGTCCATTTAAATTATGTTTTCGTTTGTTAAAAAAATTCACAACAAAATTTAACTTCTAAAAATGAAATTTGCGAAAACGATAGGGGAGCTGAAACGCTCTGGATATAAAGTTCTCTCAGTCAAGGAGGAACTTAGAAAAAATGTGATTCAAAAGCTCAAAAATAACGAAACTCTTTTCCCAGGGATAATCGGCTACGATAAAACTGTAATTCCAGCGATAATAAATGCGATACTTTCAAGGCATGATATAATTTTGTTGGGTTTAAGGGGACAGGCTAAGACGAAAATTGCCAGAATGTTTGTGAACCTTCTCGATGAATACATACCGATAATTAAGGGGTGCGAGATAAATGACAATCCTTATAAACCTTTGTGCAAAAGGTGCGTTGACCTTGTGAAAGAGTACGGTGATGATGTTGAGATTGAATGGCTTCCGCGGGAAAGAAGATATGGTGAAAAGCTTGCCACACCTGATGTGACAATAGCGGATTTAATTGGGGATATAGACCCGATAAAGGCAGCAACACAAAAGCTTTATTATTCACACGAAGGGGTGATACATTGGGGTATAATCCCGAGGACAAATCGGGGCATATTCGTTATAAACGAGCTTCCAGACCTTCAGCCGAGAATTCAAGTTGGCTTGTTTAACATAATGCAAGAGCGAGACATTCAGATCAGAGGATTTAACATAAGAATTCCGCTTGATATAATGATAATTTTCACGGCAAACCCTGAAGATTACACAAATCGTGGGAATATAATTACGCCTTTAAAAGATAGAATTGGGTCGCAGATATTGACGCACTATCCTAAAACGATTGAAGATGCGATTAAAATTACGGAGCAGGAGGCTTGGATAAGTAGGGATTCTGGCAAAAAAGTTGTAATTCCGAATTATTTCAAGGAGATAATCGAACAGATAGCTTTTCAAGCGAGGGCGAGCGAATTTGTCGATCAAAAGTCGGGTGTAAGCGCAAGGTTGACGATTTCGTGTATGGAAAATCTTGTAAGCAACGCCGAGAGAAGGGCTATAAGGCTCAACGAAGATATTGTTTACCCGCGGATTTGCGATTTAAATTTTGTTTTGCCCGGTATAACTGGGAAAATTGAGCTTGTTTTCGAGGGGGAGCAAGAAGGAAGTGTTAAGGTAAGCAAGGCTTTAATTGGCAAAGCGATAAGGGAGGTGTTCAAAAAATATTTTCCAGACCCTCTGCCAAAAGCAAGATATCACTCTTACGAAGAAAAAGGGAAGGGACAAGTTCAATCAAGTCATCAGGAGTATGCGCAAATAATTTCATGGTTTGAAAGCGGAAATAAGATAGAAATTTCGGATGAGATGCCGATCGATGCTTTTTACGCCGAACTTTGCAAGGTAAAGGGTTTGAAAGAGATCGCAAAGAAGTATCTTAAGGTTGATGAGGGTGACAAATACGCGATGGCGACAGCAATGGAGTTTGTGCTTGATGGTTTGCACCAATTTTCAAGGATAGCGAAGGATGAGATTGACAACATTAGCTCTTATAAGGATATGGTTGTAAGCATTTTTTCAAGTAAAACGAGGGAGGAATTTTAAAACAAAATTTGGTTTGGGATGATAGTTAAAGCTTTTGAATCAGGTCCACTTTTGACAATTGGTTATCTTGTGATTGATGAAAGTAGTAACTATGCAGTTGTAATTGATGCGCCGTTGGATTCGGCGAAAGAAATCGTAAATGAGGCGAAGAGATATAATTGCGAAATTCTTTGTTTAATTAACACGCATGGGCATTGGGACCATATCGCTGATGATTCTGAAATCGTGCATTTAACCGCAGCTAAGGTTGCAATTCATCAAAAAGATGCGCATCTGCTTGAAGACCCAAAATCTGTGCTTTATGAACTTCCGTTTAGAATTGAGGGAATTAGACCGGATATCATTTTGAATGATGGGGATGTGATCGAAGTTGGGAATTTAAGGTTAAAGGTGATTTACACGCCGGGTCATACGCTTGGTAGCATTTGCCTTTATGAGGAGAATGAAAAAGTTTTGTTTAGTGGCGATACATTGTTTGCGGGGACGATTGGGAGAACAGACCTTCCGGGCGGTTCTTATGATGCGATAATGAAATCAATTCAAGAAAAACTTTTCACGCTTGAAGACGATGTCGTAGTTTATCCAGGTCATGGTCCTTCAACTACGATTGGGAAGGAGAAGCAGACCAATCCTTTTTTAACTCAATTATTGTAAAGTAAAGCAAAAATTGCGATGAAAATTGAACCAGAAGAGCTCTCGAAATCCCAGGCATATAAACTTTTAATAAGTGCCCTTATACCACGCCCAATTGCTCTTGTCTCAACAGTAAATGAATCAGGGGTTGTAAATGTCGCTCCGTTTAGTTTCTTTGGTGGAATAAGTTCGAAACCACCCATAATTTACATTTCTATAGACAGAAAGAGGGATGGAGATAAAAAAGATACTTTGAAGAATATTGAACTTAACGGTGATTTTGTTGTTAACATCGTCACGGAGGAAATAGCCGAAAAGATGAATATATGCGCTGTTGATTTTCCTTACGGGGTGAGTGAAGCTCAGATGGCGGGGCTTACACCAATTGATAGCGATGTTGTGAAGTCGCCGAGAATACTTGAATCGCCGATAAATTTTGAATGTAAAGTTATAAAGATTATCGAAATAGGTGATGCACCAAATTCTGTTGTGTTCGGTGAAATAGTGATGTTTCATATCAAAGACGATATTTTTGAGAATGGGGTTGTTGACCCTAAAAAATTGAAAGTTGTTGGAAGACTTGGTGGCGATTTATACACGCTCGTTGACAATATCTTTGAGATGAGAAGATTAAGTTATGAGGAGTTTAAGAAAGTTTATGGGTTGAGCGATTGAAAATTAAAGATGGGGTTTAAGAGGTATGTTCATTCGCTATTCTAAATGGACGGATCAATCGATGACAGATGAGCAGAGGTTACAGCAGTTGCTCTCTCTTTTTAGCTATCTCTTGCTTAAAACAAGCGGTGATGTCAAGGAGGCGCTTGAATGGATGAGGATGATAGGGGAGGAGAATGATTTATTTGACGAGAAATTTACATTTGATGACTTTGTGCAAAAGTTAAAGGAGATGGGCTACATTGATGAAGCAAAGGATATGTTAGTTCTGACGACGAAGGGAATTCAAAGGATAAGACAAGATGCGCTGAATGAAATTTTTAACAATTTGAAGAAGGGTCCGCTGTCGGGATTTCACGAGACTCCTCACTCTGGCGAAGGCATTGATAGATTGAGCGAGACAAGACCTTATCAATTTGGGGATCAGCCGACGAACATTGATTTGACATCAACCGTCACAAATGCTTTGATAAGAGATGGGGTTGATGATTTTACAATAAGGGAAGAGGATTTACAAGTTTATGAGACTGAATTTATGACGTCATGTGCGACTGTGATTTTGCTTGACATAAGTCATAGTATGATTTTGTATGGTGAGGATAGGATAACCCCAGCGAAGCAAGTTTCGCTTGCTCTCGCAGAGCTTATAAAGGCAAAGTTTCCAAAGGATAAACTTTACATCGTCGTCTTCGGTGATGATGCAAAACTTATAACTTTGTCCGAGCTTCCATTTATAAGTGCTGGACCTTATCATACGAACACGAAAGCAGCTTTGAAGCTTGCCAGACATCTTTTGAGGAAAGAGGGGAATGTGAATAAACAAATTTTTCTTGTTACGGATGGAAAACCTTCTGCGATTTTTGAGCCGGATGGCAGGTTATATAAAAATTCGTTTGGTCTTGATCCAAAAATAGTTAACAAAACTCTTGATGAAGCAGTTGCATGCAGAAGGGAGAAGATAACGATATGTACATTTATGGTTGCGAAGGAGCCATATTTGATAAACTTTGTGGAGGAATTGACAAGAGCGAATCGTGGCAGGGCTTATTATTCTTCACTTGATAAACTTGGCGAGTTCGTGTTCGTGGATTATATCAGAAATAGAAGGAAGAGGATAAA
>CALJEK010000052.1 GCA_938074445.1 Candidatus Kryptoniota bacterium
TCAGCAGGCGCAAAAGCTTGAAGCTCTTGGCACACTCGCAAGTGGCATAGCCCATGATTTTAACAACATTTTACAAATTGTAATCGGCGCTGCTCAGCTTCTTAAAATGAGGGCGAAGGATTTTGAATATGCAAAGTGGATTGATACGATTGAAACAACGGCATTGCGTGGGGCTGAGCTTGCGAAGCGACTTCTCACATTTGCACGAAAGAAACCATCGGGTGAGATGAAACCTATCGATATACATCGTTTGATTGAGGATTCGGCAAAGGTATTTAAAGAAACTTTTCCGAGAAACATTGAGATAGAAACTTACTTAGATGCGGAGAACCACGTAATTCTTGGGGAAGAGCCGCAGGTTCAACAAATTATTTTCAATCTTGCCGTAAATGCAAGGGATGCGATGCCAGGTGGTGGCAAATTGATTTTTAAGACCGAAAATAGGGTTGGGAATGGATTTAACGGAGAGGCAAATGTTGAATATTTGGTTATGCATATAATTGATACCGGTATTGGCATGACTGAAGAGGTAAAACGAAGGATTTTTGAACCGTTCTTCACGACCAAACCCCCTGGGCGAGGAACTGGTCTTGGGCTTTCGACTGTGTATGGGATTGTAAAATCATACGGCGGGTTTATAAAGGTTTACAGCGAGGTTGGGAAAGGGACAAAATTTTCGGTGTATATCCCTGTGTATAAAGAGAAAGGCGAAAAGAAAGGAGAAGATACTCAGAAGGTGGAAGTAAAGAAATCGGCGACCTTGCTTTTAATTGATGATGAAGAAGAAATAAGGATTGCTACAAAGGAATTGCTTGAGGCTGAGGGCTTTAAAGTCTATACTGCTGGCGATGGGGCTGAAGGAATAAACATTTATAGGGAACATAGAGATGAAATTGATCTTATTATTCTTGACCTTAATATGCCAAAGATGAGTGGCAAGGAGACGTTGGCACAGCTTCTTTTGTTAAATCCGAATGTAAAGGTGATAATTTCAACTGGGTATATTACTGAATCTGAGAAAGAGGAGGTTGGGAGTGTAGCGGGTTTTATTGAGAAACCGTTTGATATAAATAAGCTTGTCAAGATGATAGGGGAAATTTTGGGATAGGTTTTTGAAAAATCGGGTATTTTTTGATATATTTAGGGGAGAACTTTTTAAAAATTAATTCACAAGTTAAGAGACATGCCCAGGACAAAGTCAGTTTTAGTTTTATTTGTTTTCATCGGCATTTTAATCTACGTTTCAACCACGGGATTTCAATGTGCAAGTCCCGAGGTCACAGGAGCGAAGGTTTATATGCAGAGGCAGGATTGGGTGAACGCTGAAAAGCAACTTTTAAAAGAGGTTGAAAATAATCCTAAAAACGATGAGGCTTGGTTTTTGCTTGGTTATGTCAGAGGTGAGCAGAAAAATTATAGGGGAATGCTTGAGGCATTTAAAAAGTCGTTAGAGGTTTCAAATCGATTTGAGAGAGATATTAACAATTATAAGCTCAAATACTGGGTTGATAATTTCAATGCTGGTGTAGCTTATTTCACAAGGTTTACCAATAATCGTGATTCGGTTGTTTACATTGACAAGGCGATTGAATCGTTTAAAACTTGCACTGAGATAATTCCGGATAGCTCGGCAGCTTATAAGAATCTTGCTTACAGTTATCTTGCCAAGGGGGAAATTGACCCCGCGGTTGAGCCACTTAAGAAATCAATTGAGCTTTCTGAGGAGCAGGATGTTGAGGCGATGAAGATGCTTGGTAAAATTTACTATGATTACGCTTCGCGTCATACAATTAAGTTTGAGGACCCTTCAAACAAGCGCGACATAAAAATTGGGCAGTCCAAAGCCGAAGTTGAATCAATTCTGGGAGTACCTGATTCTGTCGTTAAGCCCAAGCCACCGGAGCAGGTGAAGGGTAGGAGACCTACCAGACCAGTGCCTCAACAGCCTCAGCCGGAGAAATGGTTTTATTCAAAGTATGGTGTAGTGCTTGAATTTGAAAATGATGTTGTTAAAACGATTTATTTCAAAGGGGAGAAATATGAAAATGGTGGGGTAACGGTTGCGCTTGATTCAACTGAATTTTACGCAGCAAGACAGTGGTATGATAAAGCGATTGAAGTTTTTAACAAAGTTAGAAATCTTACTCCTTCTGATGAGGAGACGCTCGCTTTCTTATCGAACGCTTATATAAACGCTGGGCGTAGTGATGAAGCGCTTGAAACTTTTCGTGCCTCCGTTCAAGCTCAGCCTGGGAATAAATATTTCCATTACAATTATGGTGTTCTTCTTCTCAAAGCGGAGCAATTTGAGGATGCGATAAGAGAATTTAAGGCTGCTGTTGACCTTGACCCAAATTATAAAGAAGCGATTTATAACCTTGGGGCTGCTTATGTTAATTGGGGAGTTAAGTTAAAACAGGAGTCAGAGGACCTTGCCTTAAGGCAAAATCTTGAGGAGCAAGCAAAGTATGAAGCGATGGCAAAGGATAAATTTAGGCAAGCACTTCCGTATCTTGAAAGGTTAACTGAGATTGAGCCTGATGATGTTTTCATTTGGGAGCTTATCGGAAGGATTTACGCAAATCTTGGTGAGGTTGAAAAAGCAGAGCAAGCTTTTAAGAAGGCAGATGAGCTAAGGGGTAGAAAATAATTTCTGAATTTTAAAAATGAAGGCAGGCAAAATTTCTTTGCCTGCCTTTTTTATTTACAATAAATTGGGGGTGGTCAAAATGGGATTTTCAACTGATGCAATTCATTTTGGGCAAAAGCCAGATAGGGAATCTTTTTCAGTTATACCGCCGATTTACCTTGCGACGACATATGCGAGAAAATTTGAGGATAAAGAGGCTCCGTATGTCTACTCGCGCACGCAAAATCCAAATCGTAAAATGCTTGAGGAAAACATAGCAAGACTTGAAAACGGGAAATATGGTTTTGCTTTTTCGTCCGGGGTAGCTGCTGTAACTGCGGTTATGCAGATTTTGAAACCAGGTGACCATGTCATAACGACGAAAAATATTTACGGTGGCACATTGAGGGTTTTTAAAGAGATGCAAAAATGGGGGATTAAGTTTTCCTTTGTTGATATGACGCAGGTTGAAAACGTTGCAAATGAACTTAGAAAAGAGACAAAAATGATTTTTGCCGAGACGCCTTCCAATCCGTTTTTGTATATTACCGATCTTCGTAAGCTGGTTGAAATTCGGGATTCGTTTAACAAGGAAATTTTAATTGCGGTTGATAATACATTTATGACTCCGTATCTTCAAAGACCTCTTGAGCTTGGATGCGATATAGTTATTCACAGTAGCACAAAATTTTTAAATGGTCATAGCGATGTCGTTGGTGGAATTGTTGTAACGAATAGGGATGAACTTCAAAGACCGCTTTGGTATATTCAGAGGGCTTTTGGAGCTGTTCCGAGTCCGTTTGATTGTTGGCTTCTTTTAAGGTCTATAAAAACGCTTGCTGTTAGGATGAATCAACATTGTTTTAACGCAAAAAGGGTTGCTATTTTCCTCGCGTCTCATCCTAAGGTTAAAAGGGTTTTTTACCCGGGGCTTCCTTCACATCCGCAGTATGAGATTGCTCAGTCTCAAATGAAAGATTTTGGCGGTATAGTTACAATTGAACTTGGTTCGATTGAGGAGGTTAGAAAATTTCTTGATGGTTTAAAAATTTTTACGCTTGCTGAGTCGCTCGGTGGAGTTGAAAGTTTGGTGAATCATTCGTGGAGTATGAGCCATTCGTCCGTGCCGGAAGAGGAGAAAAGAGAACTTGGTTTGACGGAGGGGGTTTTAAGGTTATCGGTTGGGATTGAGGATGTTGAGGATTTAATTTTGGACCTTGAGCAAGCTCTTGATAGAGTTTGAAACTATCTCGTTTTTCACGCCGTCAAAATTTTCAAAAACTTTTGGAGGTTGAAAGATGAAAAAGGTTAAGCTTCTTGCTTTATTGATTTTCGTTTTGTTTTTTAGTTTATCCTTTGCGCAACGCCCGAGGTTTTATTATAAATCGCCAACCCCGCCACCCGAACATCAAACCAGAGAAAGAACTTACGACGTCATCCATATAAAAATTGAAGTTAAACTCGATGAGAAGCAGAAAAGAGTTGATGGGAAAGTTACAACTAAGTTTGTCCCACTTCGTCCCGAGTTTAAAGTTTTTGAGCTTGATGCAGCTGAGATGAAGATTGAGAAAGTTTATTTTATCGGTGGGAAGCAATTAAATTTTAATTTTGATTCGCTTGCTCAAAAGTTAAGGATTTATCTTGATCGTGCTTACTCGCTTAGGGATACGCTTTCGGTTGTCGTTGAATATTTTGTTTTAAACCCGCGCAAAGGTTTATACTTTATCCAACCTGATTCAGCTTATCCTGACAAACCTTATCAAGTTTGGTCACAGGGTCAACCGGAAGACAATCATTATTGGTTTCCGTGCTATGATTTCCCGAACGATAAGGCTACAAGTGAAGTTATCGCAACTGTTAACGAAAAATTTACGGTCATATCAAATGGGAAGTTGCTTTCCGTTAAAGAGGATAAAAAGCGAAGGTTGAAAACATATCACTGGTTTATGGATAAACCCCATTCAAGTTATTTAATTTCAATTGTTGCGGGCGAATATGTGAAACTTCAGGATTATTACCTTGATATCCCGCTCGAGTACTATGTTTATAAATCAAATGCAAAATATGCGAAACTTTCATTTGAAAAAACGTCGGAGATAATGAAGTTTTTCTCTGAAAAGATTGGTTATAAGTATCCATATAATAAGTATGCTCAAACGATAGTTGAGGATTTCATTTATGGAGGGATGGAAAATATAACTGCGACGACGCTTACGAGTTCAACGATTCATGATGAGAGGGCGCATCTTGATGTTTCGAGCGATGGGCTTGTTGCACACGAGATGGCGCATCAATGGTGGGGTAATCTTTTGACATGTAGAAGTTGGGAACATGCGTGGTTGAATGAAGGATTTGCAACCTATTTCACCGCGCTTTACTTTGAGTATGCCAAGGGGAAGGATGAGTTTCAATATAGCGTTTACAATATGCAGAGAACTGCAAAATTTGCTGATATGAGCGATAAAAAGCCAACGGTTTGGAATAGATACTTTGACCCAACGGACCTTTTCGGACCTCACATATATCAGCGAGGTGGCGCAATTCTAAATATGATAAGGTTTGTCCTCGGGGATGAACTTTTTTGGAAAGCAATAAATTATTATGCGAAAAAATACGAATATCAAAATGTAGAGACAAATGATTTTAAAATTGCGATTGAGGAAGCAACTGGATATAATTTGAAATGGTTTTTCGATCAATGGCTTTATAAAGCTGGATATCCAATTTTTGAGGTGAGCTATGTTTACGATGATTCGGCAAGGAGCGTTAAACTAACGGTTGAGCAAATTCAACCTTCTGATTCACTTACCCCGGCAGTTTTTAAAACACCTGTCGATGTTGAGATAACGACAAGTTCAGGGAGCAAAATTTATAGAATTTTTATCAATGAGAGGAAGCAAACTTTTGATTTCAGTGTTGACGGTAAACCATTGATGGTTATATTTGACAAAGGAAATTGGATTTTAAAAGACTTGTTTTTTGAAAAGTCAAAAGATGAGTTAATTTATCAAGCGTTAAATGCCAGTGAGATGGTAGATAGATTGTGGGCTGTTCAGGAGCTTGGGAGGAAAATGGACGAAAGGGATGTTGTAAGTGCAATGATTAAAATTATTAATAGCGGTGAATTTTATGCGGTGAGGCAGGAAGCGATAAATAATCTTGGGAAGTTGGGAGATGAAAGCACGGCGAGATTTTTGATAGATGTGTTTAAAGGGGAACAAGATTCAAGGGTTAGAAGAAGCATTGTGGAAGCTTTAAAAGAATTTAAATTTAATTTTGTCGCAGAGTTTTTATCCGAGGTTATAAAAACTGATAAAAGTTATTATGTTATCGCATCAGCTGTTAACTCGCTTGCGTTGATTGATTCGGCTAACAAGATAAGTGTTATAAAAAATGCGCTTACTTTGGATTCGCATCAAGAAATCATCAGGACCACGGCATTGAGGCGGTTGAGCGATTTTAAAGGCACTAAATATGAGAGTGAGGCAATTGATATACTTAAAAGGTATTCTGTTCGTGGCAATCATCCTTCAGTCAGGATAACTGCGATTTCAACTCTTTCAATTTTTGCTGATAAGGAACCGAGTATAAAGGATTTTATCTTCGGAATGGCAAGTACCCCTGAGTTTTTCGTTCGAATGGTGGTTTACAATGTTCTGGGTGATATAGGTGATCGAAAAGTCTTGAATTATTTGAAACTCATGGAAAAGAAGGAAGTTGACGGTAGGATGCTTCAAACCCTCTGGGATGCCATTACGAGGTTGGAAAGAAATCTAAGTAATTGAATTTGGTTGTAAGTTTTGAGTTTTTTATCTTTACCGATGAGAAAACAATTAATTGCTTAATTTATGCCAAAGGTTGAAAAAGGGTTTAAAATAACACCAGCGGTTAAAAAGGAGATAGAGCAGATTGTTGATGAAAAGATTTCTGCAATCTATGCGACCAAGGCTGATGTTAATGATTTGAAACTGGCGATTAAGTTACTCATTGAAGCACAGAGGGAACTAACGGTAAAGGTATCTGAGCTTGCAGAAGCGCAGAGGAGGACTGAGGAGAGACTCAATTCACTTGCTCAGAGAGTTGAGGAACTTGCAGAGGCACAGAAAAAGACTGAAGAAAGGGTTTCAAGGCTTGAGAAAATAGTTGAAGAACTTGCAGAAGCACAAAGAAAAACGGAGGAAAGGCTTGAATCTCTAACGCGGAGGGTTGAGCAATTAACTGAAGAAGTTAGAGCAATTGTTGGAGAGATAAGGGACCTTAAAAAGAGATTTGGCGATTTGTCTGACGCAGTTGGTTTTGGTCTTGAAGATAGAGCATTTAAATCCTTGCCGAAACTTTTAAAAAGAGATTATGGTATTGAGGTGGAAGGAAGACTGTTAAGAAAATTTATCAAAGATGCCAGAGGTAAAGATGTTGAAGTCAATATATTTGGCAAAGGTGTAAAAGATGGCGTTGAATTTACAATAATTGGTGAATGCAAAAGCCAACTGTCCAAGAACAATGTCATAAGTTTTATAGAAGATAGATTAAAAAGGTTTGAGGGCGTCTATGAGAATATATTCCCTGTGATAGTGACCTATATGATAAGTGAGCCCGATGTTGAAGATTTTGTTCGGGAGAAGAAAATAGCGCTGTATTATTCTTACGATTTTGATTAATCGCGAATCTGTTTGAGTTTTTCGGGATATTACTTTCCTACCTTGAATTTCTCTTATCGTTTCAGGATTTTCAAGCATTGTGCGGATGGGTTTACTGCATTTTAAAGGTCTTGCGCAGGTTTATGAGAAGAAGAATTAATGAAAAGATGGCAATAAAACCTGAAATTCCAAAGAGATAAAGCATAAACTGGGTAAGAATTTGCAGTGGACCAGATAAATATAATGGAATAAGCATCGGTATAACCCTGAAGAAAACAGCAATGTTTCCAAATATAAATGTAAGTAAAACAATTTTTGGATTTGCGATTCTGCTCTTATGCATAAAACCAGGCAACATTCGCTGTGCCATACCGATTATCAACAGCGAAATAAAACCAGCGAGAAATGAATGTCTTACAGGATCAACCCCATAATGAACTGATAAACCAAGTAATAAAATTAACCTTGCGAGGATATCAAGAAATACACTGATCACAAGCCATAAATAAGCAGAGTAAATTAAAAGTTCAAACTTTCCAAATTCGCCGTAGTCTGAATAGCCTTTTCTTGGTTTTTTATCTGTGTCTGGTTCTTCAATTCCATCCCTTCTCCAAAATGGCGATTTAGCGAGAGCTTTATCGGGCAGAAAAATCCGCTGAATTATTCCCGATAAAAACAATAACACTACGATTGTTATGTCGAGGAGCAACGCGATTAAATCCAAGTTAACCAGTGTGATTTCCCATTGAATTGGGGCAGAAATAAATTCGTTTAATGTAGCGATCATAAGATAAAAATATCCTACGTGCTTAAGGGATTCTTTTGGTGGTTTCAGGTGAATATAGAGTGGGAAGTTCAAGATTGAAAAAGAAAATGTAATTGGGAACAGGACGAAGTTCACAAACAGATTTATGCTCCATTTATTCCATACAAGCCATTCGTATCTGCTGGAGAAAATTGATGATACCTGAACGGTTGAATAAATTACCCACCCGAGAATGAACTGAATAAAAAATGGTTTTACTATTCTAAAGCCTTTCTTTTTAAAATCTGGCGCCTTCACAAATATTCTTATTAAAACCGCAACGTAAAGAATTACTCCTAAAAACTCCACGATATTCCCAATGTTTGCGAGGTATTTAAAAATAGCGCTTATTTGTTCGTTTTCAACATAGGGTTGCCAAAATTCAAAATTTGTTCTCGTTAAAAGTCCTATCGCAGTGAGGTAGAGAATAAATTTCAATGTAATTTTTCGTTGAATTGGAACCCCTGTCATTCGTGGCAGAAAATGTAGGCTTACGCCCATTATGAAAAGCCCAGCCCACCCAATAATTTGAAGGTGTCCATGCACTTGGATCCATACATCTAACGCCCTTGGTAAGTTCATGTTAAATCCAATTTGCATCGCTATGTGTGCCCCAAGCATAAACCCAGCAACGATGGCTATTCCGAGTGACCACCAAATAAAGCCAACTTCAAACTCTTGGTATGTTTGTTTCATTTTTGGAATGTCTTTACTTGAAGCTTCTCAGCAAGTTTAAAATGTAGAGTATAAAAATGATGAAATGCAGAGTTCCAGTTATCCATCCAGACCAAGCCCATAATTCAACAAATTTGTCAACGAGTAAATCAAAGATGATTCGGGCAATTGTCACCGATTGAAAAAGGTAGAATAGAACTTTGGACGGAGCTCGTTTAGGCATCTTTGCAAGTGTCGAACCAAGCACAATTGGCGCATGAGACAGTATCATCGTAAATATAAATCCCAAGCCAATAGAGTGAAAGACGATATCTTTTGACATCGGCTGGATTTGGTTCCATAAAATTAGGCTCACGCTCGAAAATATAAGCCAAAGATACGCAACCGTTAAAGTTTCTCTGGAAAATTTATGCAGTGATGTTTGTGCTGTTTTGGAAAGTAGACTTTTAAACGAAGCAATCACAGCGGAATCATTGTAAATCAGCCCAAGACAAACTAAAAATAAAATAGCCCCAACAATTTGAAGCGGTATAATGTAAAAGAACAAATTGATAATTGAAATGCCAAGGTAAATTATTAAACTTGCGTAAACAATTTTTGCGGATATTTTCTTAAAACCAAGCGTTAATTCTATTCTCTCAACACCTATCACAGCGATCACAAAAGAAAAGCCAGCGAGAGCAGATTCAACGCTTCCAGCAAGTCCACCTTCTGAAAATAGTGCGACAGAAAGAACCCCGTAGGAAAGGAATTCAACAAGTGGATTCCATAAATGTTTAAATGTGCGATAACTGATAAACCTATGCACTCCCCACCCAAGCAGAGAAACAATATTAAGAATTTTAAAGGGAGGGTAACCAAGATGAATTAATATAGCGGATATTCCCCAAGTGTAGGGGACCCAGATGAGCCATTTTACAGGCAAAGCAAACATCCGTTCAAAAATTATTAGAGTCCCGAGAAATGCACCAACCATCAGGTTCCCGTGCGGAGGCAAAAAATCAGGTATTGGAGGCAATACGAAACCTCGGGTTAGCGCAATCCGCCATACGCCTATCACCACAGCGAAAATAAACGAGATAATGCCAATCAGCATTGACCCTTTTAATATCAGTTTCTCAAATTTTGATTTGCTTGCTGTAAAAGTCACAGGGTTAATTTTTCTTTGTTATCTTAATGCTCCATATGGTTGGACCTGAACTTATATATTCCCAATCAAATTTTCCTTCTTTTTCCGCTTGAAATTGATAATATAAAGGTTTTGGGTCATGGTCATTTACAAGTATAAAGCTATCTGACGGATTCAATTTGTCAAATTCCTCAAGTATGAACGTATGTCTTTGGACTGGTGGAATATCCCGAACATCTAATATTTTCGCTTTGCCTAAAAGTTCGTGTTTCACTTCGTTCAACATTTTGTGGAGTTCTTCATGTTTTTGTGGACCTATTTCATTTAGCTCGAACTCCTCAAATTTTTCGAATAGTTCTTTTTGAGTTTCGTCCGACAGATTCATATCTGCTATTACAAACAAAACATTGTTTTCCTTATAAATGTGCTGTTCAAGCAGGTCGATATAACCTTTTATCGCCTCAATCATCTTTTCAAGAACAGGGCTATCAGGATTTGCTTTGTAACTTTTGATCGATTCATTAATTATTCGAATATAATCTCTGCCAAGTTCGTGTTCGGCAAGCATTACTCCAATTGGACCATTTTCTCTTGGGATGCCAACTCTCTCGAGTTCGGGGAAAAGCATATTTTCTTCTTTCCCATGATGACATTTATCAGCGAAAATCGAGAAAAATTCTGCTAATCTTTCAAGTTTTTCAATGTCCGCTACCCCTTCGCTTTCAATTTTGTTTCTGAGTATGTCGAGCAGGATTAAAGCCGTGCGAATTGCTTTATGTTCCGCTTTGAGTTGTTCTGTTGCCGTCATTTTTTAAATTCTCTTTTTGAGGAATTTAAAAATTATTGCGATGAGAAAACATTGACTTGAGTCAAAAATTTTAATGTCTGAGTTTTAAATTTCGTGCTGTAAAAGCTTTTCCCGGGTGGACTTGAAATTTAAGTCGTTTTATATTAATTTAACCTCGCTATGCAAAAATAAAATCTCGAGGAAAAAATGCTCAAGGATTTCAAGAACCTTTTGCTTCTCTTATTTCTCGCAGTTTTTCTTCTAACTGGTTGCACAACTTATCAAGCAACCAAGCCCGATTACTTAGCTTATCTTGATACCGTAAAGGCAGGGCAATTTGATACTGGGAAAATGTGGACTTTTGATTACCCACCGTTTGATTACTTCAAAAAGACATATAATTTTACTCCAACTTCTGATTGGTTTGAGAAAGCACGGCTTTCAGCGTTGCGACTTCCTGGGTGTTCCGCGTCATTTGTTTCAGAAGATGGTCTTGTTATGACAAATCATCACTGTGCAAGAGGGGCTTTAGATGCGGTTAATCGTGAGGGAGAAAATTTGCCTGAGACGGGTTTCTATGCTCCAACACTTGAAGAGGAAAGAAAGGTACCAAATCATTATGTTGATCAATTGATTCATATTGAAGATGTCACCGATGAAATTCAAAAGGCATTTGAGGTGGGAAAAACTGATGAGGAGAGGATAGCAAACAGGGACAAGAAAATAAGGGAAATCCAGCAAAGGTATTATGAAGAGTTTAAGAAGTTAAACCCTGAGGATTCAATTGTTGCAAGCGTTGTCACATTTTATAACGGTGGGAAGTATTCGGTTTATATTTACAAGCGATATACTGATGTGCGCCTTGTCTATGCACCTGAGACAAGCGTTGCTTACTTTGGGGGTGACCCAGATAATTTCACCTATCCAAGATATGATCTTGATGTTGCGTTTTTCAGAGTTTATAAAGATGGAAAACCGTTGAAGACAAATTATTACTTTCCATTCAGCAAAACGGGCGTTAAAGAGGGTGATCCAGTTTTTGTAATTGGAAACCCAGGAAGAACAAATCGTTTACTTACGGTTTCGCAACTTGAATTTTTCCGGGATGTAAGTTATCCCTATACTTTGTCGACGCTTGATAATCTCGTCAGGATTTACAGCGATTTTCTCAACAAATATCCCGATAAGAAGCTGAAGTATCAAACTCGCTTGTTCAGTTTTTCAAACTCTCAAAAAGCCTATACAGGAAGGCTTGCAGGACTTAGAGACCCATACCTTATGGCGAGGAAACGCGATTTTGAGAAAAACTTTAGAAATTCAGTTTTAAACAATCCAAATCTTAAGGCTAAGTATGGCAACCTTTGGGGCGAGATTGCAAAGTATCAAGAAGAAAAGTCAAAGTTATTCCATGAACTTCAAGCGTTTAATTTTGTTGGACCTTCAAGAAGTGTTTATTTTAGAATTGCGAATGACCTTGTTGAATATGCTGAACAGATGAAACTCCCGGAAGAAAAGAGGGCAGATGCTTACAAGGGCGAACGTTTAAAGAGAACGAAAGCAGGCATTTTCCCGCAGGAGATTGAACCCGAACTCGAAAAAGCAATTCTTATTTATCAACTAAGCTATATGAAATCAGTTTTCGGCGATAAAAATAAAGCATTTAACGAGCTTTTGAAAGGCAAATCACCGGAGGCAGTAGTTGATGATTTACTTAACGCGACGATTTTAACTGACAAAGAAAAAGTCACTGCATTGCTTGATGGGAATCCAGATGATATTTTGAATTTGAACGATCCTTTTGTTTCATTTGTTGTTAAAACGCGACAACGAGCGCTTGAGGTAAGAAAAAAATATAATTCAATTAGTTCTAAAGAATCAGCGAAGCTTCAACTACTTGGAAGGGCGTTTTTCGATGTTTACGGAACATCAATTCCGCCGGATGCCACATTTACTTTGAGAATAGCGGATGGGGTTGTGAAAAGTTATGAATATAATGGGACAATTGCGCCACCTATAACAACATTTTATGGCTTATATGACAGGCATTATTCGTTTAAAACTACAAACAGAACTGATTGGGAATTGCCAGAGAGATGGAAGAACTTACCCTCGACATTTGATTTAAGCACTCCTCTTAATTTCGTTGCGACAAATGATATAATTGGTGGAAACTCTGGGAGCCCGGTTGTTAATATGAATCTTGAGGTTGTTGGATTGATCTTTGACGGAAATATCGAAAGCTTGCCAGGCGATTTTATTTATGTTGACGAGAAAAATAGAGCCGTTGCTGTCGATGTGCGCGGGATAGTTGAAGCGTTAAGACATATCTATAATGCTGATAGATTAGTTGACGAGCTTGAGCATGGGAGGATTAGGTAAGGTTTAACTTTTCAAAAGCCCCTCTTTGCTTTGCGCAAGGAGGGGCAAACGTTTTAAAATCAAAAATTTAAAATTATGTTTTTTAAAAGACCAGTCCCACTTCATACGAAAATAATCATTGCTTTAGTTCTTGGCGCGATTTTCGGAGTTATCTTCAGCATTGATACTTATAAGTTGAAAATAATTACAAGGACGAGCGAAGGCGAATCTAAGAGCATCGTTGAAAGATGGGATAAAGCCGAGTTTATTTTACCAAATTCTAAAAAGGAGTTTACGAGCGAGGACCAAACGAAGATAATCAAATTTTTTAAAGATTTGCCAAAATCTGAGAAAGGGAGTGCGATTTTAATTTTTTATAAGAAATCGCCAAGCGAGAACTTTAGTCAAACGCAGGTCATAAAATTTGAAAATATTGTTGAGATTCAAAAAGTTAAAACAATCGCTACAGAGATAAAGCCAATTGGAACAATATTTGTTCGTTTGTTAAGTTTTCTCGCAATTCCACTTGTGATAGCTTCGCTTGTGGTTGGTTCAGCAAGCTTAGGTGATATTAAAAAAGTTGGGAGAATTGGTGGGAAAACGCTTGGGCTTTACGTCATTACAACATCGATCGCAATTACAGTTGGTCTTATTTCTGCTAATTTAATTAAACCTGGGGAGAAAATTTCGTCGGATATAAGAGACAGAATCGCTTCGGAATATCAAGCGGATGTCTCCGAAAAAATCCAACAAGAGCTTGGCGTTGACATTGTTGATTTTTTAGTAAATATTGTGCCAACGAATCCGATAAATGCGATGGCAAATGGTAATATGCTTCAAATTGTTTTCTTTGCGGTGATATTTGGTATCACATTGACGATGATTGATAAGAATAAATCTGATCAGGTTCTTAGATTTTTGGACGGTGTGAGTGAAACTATGATAAAAATGGTTGACCTTGTGATGAAGATAGCACCATATGGTGTTTTTGCTTTAATTTCTGCAACAGTTGCTGAATTTGGTTTCGGAATTCTTAAGACGCTTTTATGGTATGTGGCTACAGTCTTAATTGGACTTTCATTCCATTTGTTTGGTGTTTATTCTCTCGGTGTTAAATTTCTTGGTAAGATGAACCTTTTAAAATTTTTCAAGGGCATGCGCGATGCTCAAATAATTGCCTTTAGCACAAGTTCAAGTGCTGCAACACTTCCGGTAAATTTTGAATGCACAGAAAGAAATCTTGGTGTTCCAAAGCAGATCACAAGTTTTGTCCTTCCTCTTGGTGCAACTATCAATATGGATGGAACCGCTCTATATCAGGGAGTTGCTGCTGTTTTCATAGCACAAGTCTATGGTTTTAATCTTGATATAACCCAACAGCTTACAATTGTTCTCACTGCAACGCTCGCTTCAATTGGAACCGCTCCGGTTCCAGGAGTAGGTATAATCATGCTTGTTATGATTTTAAAAGCAATTCACGTACCCGCTGAAGGAATCGCCCTTATTCTTGGCGTGGATAGAATCCTTGATATGTACAGAACCGTTGTAAACATCACAGGTGATGCTATGGTTGCTGTTGCTGTTTCAAAGAGTGAGGGCTTAATGAAAAACGGGCTTAAAGTTTAATGAGAAAGTTAGAATTAATCTTTTTGTTTTGGTTTATTCCTTTGCTTTTTTGGGAAAGCGTTTTTGAATCGCATGTTTATCGTTACGACGTTCATCACAGCGGGATTTATCGTGGCGATAAGATTCCTAAACTTGATAAGATAAGGTGGAAATTTAAAACAAATGGGACTATTTATTCTACCCCTGTGGTCGCAGAACGAACTGTTTTCTTTGGCTCGAATGATGGAAATTTTTACGCGCTTGATTTCAAAACGGGAAAATTAAAATGGAAATTTAAGACGGGAAACACAATCGAAACATCTCCGGTGTATTTCGACGGGAAAATTTATTTTGGTTCAAATGATAAGCATTTTTATTGTCTTGATGCAAGGAGTGGGAAGATGTTATGGAAATTTAAGGTTGAAGGTTGGCTTATGAGTTCGCCGATAATTGTTGATAAAATCGTTTACTTCGGCTCAGGTGAAGGTGTTCTTTATGCGGTTTCAGCTTTGGATGGAAGTTTAATTTGGAAATTTAAAGCGCAGAAAGCAATCTATTCATCGCCCGCTTATTATGACGGAAAAATTTATTTTGGTTCGCTTGATAAAAGTTTTTATGCGGTCGATTCAAAGACAGGAAAACTTGTTTGGGTTATTGCCACTGATGGAATGATAAACAGTTCACCTGTGGTTTCTCACAATACCATTTTCTTTGGTTCTCATGATGGAAAATTTTACGCAGTTGATGCAAGATCTGGTTTTGTAAAATGGAAGTTTCAAACGCGTGGACAGATAACCCAAACTCCAGCTGTAGATGATAAGGCTGTTTACTTTAGTTCGGCTGACGGCATTTTTTATATTCTATCACTTAATGGGAAACTTATTTTGAAGATATCTCTTGATGCGGTCTCAATATGGAGTCCGCCAATTGTGGCTGGCGATTATATCTATGTTTGTGTTAATACCGCAACGTATTCGGGCGTTTACAGGTTGAATAGGAGAACTGGTGATATGGATTCCGCATTTGATTTGTATCATAGAGCGTTCGCTTCGCCTATTATCATTGATGGAATTTTGCTTATTGGTTCAAAAGATGGATATTTGTATGCGATTGAGTAATTTTATGTAAAATAAAAATTTGGGAGAAATTGATAACACTTTTAGCTGGAATAATGTTTGGTTTGATTGTGTCTGTACCTATTGGACCGATAAACCTTACGGTGCTAACAAAAGGGATGAGGGATGGATTTAAACCCGCATTTTGGACAGGGGTAGGTTCAGCGACGATGGAATTTTTATACTGTCTTCTTGCAATGTTTGGTATGGGTGCAATTGTTGAGCATTCGCTTGGTGATATAATTGTCCAAATTTTTGCTTTTTTAATTTTACTCATTTTTGGGTTTCGCAACCTTGTCGTTCACCCAAGAAAGATTTACAATGGTGAATTAGCTCTTAACAACGGTAACGGCAAACTTAATTTCATTAAAAAACATCATATTCATAATACATTTTTAGTGGGAGCGGTTCTTTATGCTTTGAATCCAACATTTATAATCTTTTGGATAACGGTTGCAGGTTTTGTTCAATCAACAGGTTTGGTTGGAAATTCATTTGACAACCTCTTTTTTGCGCTTGGAGTTGGGTTTGGCGTTGTTTTATGGTTTTATCTTTTGTTGAAATTTATCCATAATTTTGTTGAGTTTAGGACGAAAACGATTGCGCGCTTTCATCGGGTTTCCGGGATTATAATCTTAGGTTTTGCTTTTTACCTTGCCTTTGAAATCTTGAAAAAATTAATGTAAGGGGGATTATGCTTTATTGTACATCTTTTGAGACGACCATTGGCATAATTTATATTGCTTCTTCTGAAAAAGGGATTTGCAAAGTTTCACTCACACTTGAATCCGCTGATGAGTTTAAAGCATGGATAAAAAAACATTTCGGTGAACATGAAATTGTTGAAAGCAAAAAAGAGAATAGAGAAGCCATTGAACAAATCAAACTTTATTTGGCAAGGAGGTTAAAGAAATTCAGTCTTAAAATTAACTTAATTGGAACTGAATTTCAGAAAAAGGTATGGCGTGAGGTGATGAAGATTCCTTATGGTAAAACAACCACATATGCGATATTGGCTGAGAAAATTAATAAACCCAACGCCTACAGAGCGGTTGCAAACGCCCTTGGAGCTAACCCTTTGCCAATTATAATACCGTGCCATAGAGTTATTGCCTCGGATGGTTCTCTTGGAGGATATACGGGTGGGGTTAAAATAAAAGAATTTTTGTTAGGGCTTGAGGGTGCAAGGGATGTATAAGATTTTTCCATCATTTTTAGTTTTTGCTTCTATTTTAAATGCCCAGATCAAGCTCGTTGATTCAAATGGGTTGACTTTTAAATGTTTAACAGCGAGTTTTTATGAAGCTAAAATGGGGATAATGAAGTATTTCGACAGGAATAGTTTAAAAGTTGACATTGGTAACTCGCTTGATTTGATTGAGGTGAAAAGCAAAGACTACTTTCTTACTGTTGGAGCGGATTTCTTTGCGTATGTTCTTGCTAACAATCATGGGTTCTTAGTTTTGAGAGTCGAAGCAATTGATGGTTTTTTCGGTGGGAATATAAGCGTGAGGAGTGCGAAGTTTTCATCTCGTTTTAGAATTCTTCATCGTAGTGCTCACCTTGTTGATGAATATGATGAGCTTGAGCGAAAACCTTTTCCATTTACAGGTGAATTTGCAGATTTAGTTTTTGCTTACTCGGACAAATTTTATAGGTTATACGGTGGTTTATTTTATATGTTTAGAATAAAACCATCCGATGTGGAAAGGTTTTATTTTCAATTGGGCGGTGAATTTTTTAAAGAGCTCAATTCGATTACATTTATTTTTGCTTGTGATGTTAAATTTAACGAGGCGATTTTGAGTTTGAGTGCGACTGGTGGGGTGAAGTTTGGGAAATGGAACTCAAGGGGAATCTTTATTTATCTTGTTTTTTATGATGGTTTTGATATTTACGGTCAATACTTTAATTTAAAGAAAAGATTTAGTGGTTTGGGTTGTTCGTTTGAATTTTAAAATTGGCTTTTGAACAAAATAATCTGGAAATGCGGATTCCTGATGATAAAATAGAGGAAGTGCGAGCCTCTGTTGATATTGTTGATTACATAAATCAATTCGTGCAGTTGAAAAGGGTTGGGAAAAACTATGTGGGATTGTGTCCTTTTCATAATGAGAAAACCCCGTCGTTTACGGTAAGTCCAGATAAACAACTTTATCATTGCTTTGGGTGTGGTGCGGGAGGCAATGTCTTTAATTTCGTTATGCAGTATGAGAAGGTTTCTTTTTTTGAGGCGGTTAAAAGAATTGCGGAGTTTGCTGGGGTAGAGCTTCCCAAGCCTGAGAGAAAAGAGAGATGGATTGAGACAGAATTCGAAGAACTTTATGAGGCAAATCGTTTCGCTGAGGAATTTTTCGTCAGAAACTTGCTAAAGACTTCCGAAGGGAAAAGGGCGATGGAATACCTTTATAAACGCAAGGTTAATGATGCGACGATAAGTAAGTTTGGAATCGGTTACTCTCCTGAGCAATGGGACGCTCTCGTTCAATATGCTATGACGCAAGATTTTCCACTTGAAGCGCTTGAGAGGGCTGGTGTTATAATAAAAAGGGAAGATGGAACTTACTATGACAGGTTTAGAGGTAGAATTATCTTCCCAATTTTTTCAACTTTGGGTAGGATCATTGCCTTCGGCGGGCGAAGGTTGAAAGAGGACGAGAATATACCAAAGTACATTAACTCTCCCGAAACCAAGATTTACACGAAAAGCAAGGTTTTATACGGGCTTTATCAAAGTAGGGATTCAATAAGAAAAAAAGGATACGCTATTCTTGTTGAAGGGTATATGGATTGTATCTCGTTATTTCAGGCTGGGATTGAGAATGTTGTGGCTTCTGGTGGTACAGCTCTTACCGAGGATCAAGTGCGTTTGATTTCGAATTATACAAACACTATTTATTTTCTTTACGATGCTGATTCCGCTGGGGCAAAAGCGATGATGCGTGGCGTTGATTTAATACTTGCTCAGGGAATTGATGTTTATATTGTTAAGTTGCCAGATGGGGAGGACCCGGATTCATTCATAAGAAAATATCCTGTGTCCGAGTTTGATAAATTAATTGAAAACGCTGTTAATTTTGTTGAGTTTAAAGCTTTAACCTATCAACAACTTGGTAAACTTGACGATCCAAACGTGAAAGTAAAGGCTATTCGTTCCATTGTAGAGTC
>CALJEK010000053.1 GCA_938074445.1 Candidatus Kryptoniota bacterium
ATTTAACACCATAAGTTTGATTTCCGTCATTTCTTCGATCGCATATCTTAATCCCTCACGCCCAAAACCACTATCTTTAACACCGCCATATGGCATATGGTCAATTCTATAGGTCGGATAATCATTTATTATCACGCCACCAACTTCGATTTTTTCAAAAGCATAAAAGATTTTTCTCACATCGTTTGTGAAAACCCCCGCCTGAAGTCCATATTTTGAGTCGTTGACTTTGTCGATTGCCTCTTCAAATGAATTGTATTTTTCAAGCGTTACAACGGGAGCGAAAACCTCTTGACAACTTACTTTCATATCTGGTTTCACATCGACAAGAATTGTTGGCTCGTAAAATGTCCCGTTTCTTTTTCCTCCAATTAGAACTTTAGCCCCATTTTGAATAGCCTCGTTGACCCAAGTTTCAGTTTTTATAGCTGCGTTTTCATCAACAAGAGGTCCAACTACTGTATCCGGTTCAAATGGATTTCCAACTTTCAATTTCTTTGTTTCCTCGATAAATCTTTTCTCAAATTCAGGATAAATGTCTTTATGGACATAAATTCTTTGCACCGCTATGCATGACTGCCCAGCCTGAGCAAATGAACCGAGAGCAATTCGTTTAACCGCATAATCAAGGTTTGAATCTGGTTCAACTACAACGGCTGCGTTCCCACCGAGCTCAAGTGTAATTCTTTTTTTACCGGATATATTTTTCAGCCTCCATCCAACTTCACTGCTTCCCGTAAATGTCACCATTTTTATTCTATCGTCTCGCACGAGCAGTTCGATTTCATTTGATTTGCAAGGGACGAGGTTAAAGCCCCCAACTGGGTAACCAGATTTTTCAATTATTTCAGCGAGCATAATGCTGACAATTGGAGTTTGGGAGGAGGGTTTCAGGATTATTGAATTACCTGTGGCGATTGCCGGGGCTACTTTATGCGCTACAAGATTTAGGGGGAAATTAAACGGAGTTATAGCAAGTATGACTCCGATCGGGAATCTTTTAACAAGCCCATATCTTCGTTCAGAATGGGAAGCTAAATCAAGCGGGATTATCTCGCCGTTAATTCTTTTTGCTTCTTCACTTGCAATTTTAAATGTGAAAATAGCCCTATCTACTTCCACGCGTGAAAATGAAATTGGCTTCCCCATTTCCTTAGTTATCATCTCGGCGAATTCCTCGCGACGCTTCGAAATTTCATTTGAGATAAACTCAAGTATTTCCGCTCTCTTATAAGAGGGTAGTTTTTTTGTTTCCTCAAAAGCGCTCTGGGCTGAAATTACAGCATCTTCAAGATCGTCAGGAGTTGCAAAGAAAACTTCGCCGACTATTTCTCCGTTGAATGGATTTTTAACTTGAACCTTTCTTGGAGAGGTTCTCCATTCTCCATTGATAAAAAATTTGTATTCTTTGACCATGACAAGTTGGGATATGTGTTTTTTATATTTCGAGCATCTTTTTAACCTCTGTTATAACTTCTTCAAGATTTACGAGAATTCTTTCGCCAGTTTTTCTTACTTTTATTTCAATTTGGTTATTTTTCAAATTTCGCTCGCTTACAATTACCTGCAATGGCATACCCAATAAATCTGCGTCTTTAAATTTAAATCCTGGGCTTACATCCAATCTATCATCATAGATAACCTCAATTTTTTCAGCGTTAAATTTTTCGTAAAGTTTATCGGATACTTCAACAACCTTTGGATTTTCAGTATTGACTGAAATAAGGTGAACTTGGTATGGAGCGATCGATTTATCCCATATTATTCCATTTTCATCATGATTTTGCTCAATATGGCAGGCAATTATTCTTTCAACACCGATTCCATAACTTCCCATTATTATTGGTTTCTCTTGACCGTTCTCGTCGAGGAAAGTTGCCTTCATAGCTTCCGAATATTTTGTTCCAAGTTTAAATATATGTCCAATTTCAATTGCGTTTATAATTCTTAATGGATTCCCGCAATTTATACAAGGTTCGCCTTCTTCAACTTTTCGTAAATCGAAATAGCCGTCAACTTTGACATCTCTTAGCATATCTATATTTGCAATGTGATAATCATCTTTGTTTGCCCCGCTTATCAAATTGTTTGCGTCCTTTAATCTGTTGTCCGCAATTATTTTGAAGTTTTTAAGTCCAACTGGACCGATCGAGCCAGCATTTGCTCCTGTTAAGTTCTTTAGTTCCTCTGGTTCAATTGGCGATATCTCACCACCGCCCAAAGCTTTCAAAAGCTTTGCTTCTACGAGTTGATCGTTTCCAAGCATTAAAATTAACACTGGTTGTCCATTGTGTTTATATACGAGTGATTTGGCGAGGATTTCTGTAGGGACGTTTAGAAATTGAGCAAGTTCGTTTATTGTTCTGACATTTGGAGTGTAAATTTCTTTAAGCGGTTGGCTTTCGGGGTATCTTTTTGCAGGCGGGACATTTGATTGAGCTATTTCGGTATTTGCAGCGTATCCACATTTATCGCACAAAACAACGGTATCCTCACCATATTGCGATTCAACCATAAATTCTTCAGACGCAGAACCACCCATTGCGCCTGTTGAAGCGCCAACCATGAAAAATTTTAATCCGCATCTTGTATAAATTTTTATGTATGCCTGTTTATGTAGTTCATAAGACTTATCAAGTCCCTCCCAAGAAGCGTCAAGGCTGTATGAATCTTTCATTATAAACTGTCTTCCTCTTATAACGCCACTTCTTGGGCGTGGTTCATTTCTAAATTTTGTTTGAATTTGATACCATATTTGGGGCAAATCTTTATATGATTTTATGTGATGTTTGGCAATATGGCAGATGACCTCTTCATGCGTTGGGGCTAAAACCAGGGGTCTATTTTTGATGCGGAAAATCACATCGCCAAAATCCCTCAACCTTTCTGTTTCTTCCCATAATTCAATCGGATTTAAAGCCGGAAGGTGAAATTCTTGACCACCGATGGCGTCCATTTCTTCTCGAATGATTTGCATAACTTTTTTAGCAACCTTCCAACCAAGGGGGAGGAATGAATATATTCCAGCTGCAAGTGGACGAACAAGCCCGGCTCTTATCATCAACTTATGGCTCGGCATTATTGCATCTGAAGGGTCTTCCTTCAAAGTTGGAACAAATCCCCAAGATAATTTCATCTCTTATCTTTGCTTTTGTTTTTAAACAGAGAAAATTTGTAATCTAACCTATTTTTGCCTGTAAATACCAGACAAAATACAAGAGTGCAAATGTTAAGATAATGTAAAGTATGTAGACGGGATTGGAGAAAAATTCTCTAAATAAATTCCAAATCTCGATGAAGGAATTTTTCATAGTTGCGCCAAAATTTTGTTTATTTTTTCTTTAAATTCAATCGCCTTTTCTTTTGCCTTTTGAGCGAAATCAGATGAATTAGAGGCATAGATAATAGCACGCCCTACATTTATCAGGGCAACTTTATCTTTGTTAACTCCGTATTTGAGCGCTAATTCTAAGCTTCCTTTTTGCGCTCCGATTCCTGGGATTAAAAATAATTTTTCATCGGAGACCTCGCGCACAAGCTTTATATCCTTTCCTCTCGTCGCACCAACGACAAATCCAACATTACTTAAATTTACAAATTTTTCCGAAACCCTTTGAAATAAAAATTTGCCTTTACACTTTACGTATTGAAAATCGAAAGCCCCAGGGTTTGAGGTCAAGATCAATACAAATATAAATTTATCCCTGAACTTGGTAAATGGTTTAAGTGGTTCAACTCCCAAGTATGGGTTAACCGTAATCGAGTCTGCCCCAAACTCGATAAACGCACTTCTTGCGTACATTTCATTACTTGAATCTATATCACCGCGCTTTGAGTCAAGGATAACAGGTATATCTTTTGGAATTAATTCAATCGTTGCCTTTAAAATTTCAAATCCTTTGGGACCAAGTGCTTCATAAAACGCAGAATTTAACTTATAAGCGCAAATGAAATTATGGGTTGCTTCAATTATACGGCGGTTAAATTCCAAAACGGAGTCTATTGACTTGGTCAGGCTATTAGGTAATTTTTTAAGGTCCGGGTCCAATCCAATACAGAGAAGAGAATTGTTTTTGGCGATGGCTTTTTTGAGCTTTTGAATGAATCGCATTAAGGAATTAATCTTTATGGCTTTTTTACAAATTTAAAGCAAACCTCTAATAAATTCAACCTTTTTTGAGAAATTCCGGGCGGGCACTTGACAAGTCGAAATTTTTTTATTATATTAGACCCGTGGTTTTCCTAAAAATTTTAGGCTAAAACAAATTTTGTCTTAAAAATATGGTGCAAATCGACGAGATAGACCTTAAAATTTTAAATGTGCTTCAGAAAAATGGAAGGATAAAAAGAAATGAGCTTGCCCAAATCCTTGGTCTTTCTGTTCCGTCTGTAAGCGAAAGAATGAGAAAGCTTGAGGATGCAGGGATTATAAAAGGCTACGTCGCTTTGCTTGACTCGAAAAAACTTGGAAAGGATATTACCGCTTTTGTCTTTGTCAGCATTGATTCATCGAAGAATTATCCTCTTTTCATTGAGCGAGCGATGGAGGTTGATGAAATTCTCGAGTGCCATTCGATAACGGGTGAAGGTTCGCATCTTTTAAAAGTTAAAACCGAAAACACATCAACGCTTGAAAAGTTACTCGCGAGAATTCAATCTTGGCCAGGTGTCACGGGTACGAGGACGAACATTGTTTTGTCAACTTTTAAGGAAACAACAAAGATTAAAATTTTTGATGAAGATTGAGATTTAAATCGAAATTAAAAACAAAAATTTCAAAGTGCCATGAAAAGTGAAGCAATTGAAAATGTTTTCAGTATGATAGAAAAACACAAAGTCAAGATGGTTGATTTGAAATTCATGGATTTTCCGGGTCAATGGCAGCATTTTAGTGTCCCCGTGCATGAGTTAACAGAGAAATCATTTGAAGAAGGTTTTGGATTTGACGGTTCAAGCATCCGAGGGTGGAAAAGTATAAACGAAAGTGATATGCTTGTAATTCCGGATCCGACAACTGCCTTCATTGATCCGTTTATAGAGGTTCCGACGATAAGTTTAATTTGTGATGTCTATGACCCCATTACAAAAGAAAAATATGAGAGATGCCCTCGTTATATTGCCCAAAAAGCTGAAGCGTATTTGAAATCAACGGGGATTGCCGATACAGTTTACTTTGGACCTGAAGCGGAGTTTTTCATCTTTGACGATGTGCGATTTGATCAAAATGCGCATGAGGGATATTACTATATTGATTCAATTGAAGGGCAGTGGAATTCAGGGCGTGATGAGAAACCAAATCTTGGTTATAAACCGAGATATAAAGAAGGTTATTTCCCCGTTCCACCAACTGATTCACTCAATGATATAAGAAACGAAATGGTTTTAATTATGGAACAGTGTGGTTTGGAAATCGAAGCTCAACATCATGAGGTGGCAACGGGTGGACAATGTGAAATAGATTTTCGCTTTGCCCCACTTGTAAAATGTGCGGATAATCTTTTAATTTTCAAATATGTTGTTAAAAATGTTGCTCGAAGACATGGTAAAACGGCTACTTTTATGCCAAAGCCATTATTTGGTGATAACGGTTCTGGTATGCATTGCCATCAAAGTTTGTGGAAGAATGGTCAACCTTTGTTTTATGGGAATGGATATGCAAATCTAAGCGAGATCGCACTTTACTATATTGGTGGAATTTTGAAGCATGCACCAGCTTTGTGTGCATTTACAAATCCAACGACGAATTCATATAAACGCCTCGTTCCGGGATTCGAAGCTCCTGTGAACCTCGCATATTCGCAGAGAAATAGAAGCGCAGCAATTCGAATTCCAACTTACTCATCAAGTCCAAAAGCAAAACGAATTGAAGTGAGGTTCCCTGATGGGTCTTGTAATCCATATCTTGCTTTTTCGGCGATGTTGATGGCTGGAATTGACGGGATTATTAATAAAATCGACCCTGGCGAACCTCTTGACAAGGATATCTACGCTCTCCCGCCTGAGGAACTTAAAAACATCCCTTCAACCCCTGGTTCGCTTGAGGAAGCATTGAAGGCGCTTGAAAAAGACCATGATTTTCTCTTAAGGGGTGATGTCTTTACGGAAGATGTCATAGAAGCGTGGATAAAATATAAATGGGAAAAGGAGGTCAACCAATTGCGTATGCGTCCCCATCCATATGAATTTGTGCTTTATTTTGATGTTTAAGATTTCAATTTTTCTTCGTCTCACTTTTGCACGGGCTTTCTAATAGTTTAATTACTTTTAATCAACAGTTGAGAAAGTACAAATTTGACCTCCCAAACCTTAAGAACAAGTTTAAATCGACATGGTGCGCTCACCTGCACCATAACCCAATTTTTTTATCTCAATCGCTAAATTCAGATTTTTTCAGTATTTTTATCAGTAAGCAGGACTTTAAAGAGTTGTCATCATTGCGATTGAAAAGATTTAGTAAATGTTGAACTTTTATCGTCAAACTAATGGGCGATTTTGAAAATGCTTTTCACAATATTTCGCCACCTCTGCCCCAACTGTGGCAGCAAAATTAGTGCGGAGAGGTTGGAGCAGGGGTTAGCGTGTGAAAATTGCTTGCCTACAATTGACTTGAAAAAATCACAACAACCGCTCCTTTGTAAACTCCTTCGC